>JAAXHL010000014.1 GCA_012270865.1 Candidatus Poribacteria bacterium
GGAATAATGAATCACGATAATACCAAAAAACGAGTTCGGAATGGAATGGAGAACGGCTCTACGGAGATGGATAGCAAATACCAAACCGACTTGACCGAACCGCAAGGAAAATTTAAAAAATGCAAAACGCTAATGGAAAATGGAAAACATGGGGATTGGCTGCAAAAGAAAGCATCATCGCATACTTCCGTACTTTTGCGATTGTTTGGCGGAGTGGCGCGCTCTCGCTTTCAGGGATGATGTTTTTCACACTCTCCCTCGGCGTTCTGCCGGTAGGCGAATTTTTCGTGACGGAACGTTTAGTCAATGCAATCACCGCTGTTATAGGCGAGGCTAATTGGTGGCAGCAGGTTGTCCCGTGGTTGCTTGGGCTGCTCGGTCTACAAATCTATAGCACGCTTGCAGACCAACTACGAGAACCGTTACGCCTCAATGTCAGAGAAAATATTGAGATTTGGATTAGTGAGGGTATCGTACGGAAATCCAATACAATAGAACTCGTCGAGTTTCAGACACCAGAATTCCAAAACGCCTTGGCGCGAGCGCGCACCATGTCCGGTGATGAACTTGAAGAAATTGTCTGGTGGATCGTTGACAGTATTCAACAATTAATCAGCGTCACCGCGCTCGGTATCGTGCTGTGGAACCTCCATCCGTTGTTAGCACTATTGCCGACGGTGACCGGTATAGCGTCTTGGTGGAGCGGCTCACGCTTTGCGACTGACGTTTACAGCCTTGATGTCCAACAGACACCACAACGACGGGAACGAGATGCATTAGAAGGTATTCTGACGGATCGGGGAGCAGGTAAGGAAGTACGGTTATACCAAGCACAAGACTTATGGATAGAACGCTGGCGAAAGTTATGGAAAGAACTCATACAAGAACAACAGACAATTGAACGGCGTAAATTTTTAGCGCATCTTGCAATCGGTATCTCACGCGCCTTGTTGTACGCTTGTTCTCTTATCCTTTTATTGCTGGAGGTCTCTCGCGGTAGGCTGACCGTCGGCACTTATATCGCAGCTGCCGTCGCCATTGTTAACTTAGATGGCATCTGGAACGGAGTCGCTGGTTATTTTCTTTTGATTGCGGACGATATGCGCCGTTTGTCAGGAGATTTGTACGCATTTTTGGATCGGGACACTAAAACAGTCGGTAAAGCCCCTTCAACACCTCAGAAAGCACCAAACCTGACAGCCGCACAGGAACCTTCACATCTACAGATAGAGAATGTTTCGTTTTTCTATCCAAATGCACAAGAACCGGTGCTGCGTCAGGTGAACCTAACATTAAAAAAAGGGGAGCGAGTGGCACTCGTTGGACCCAACGGTGCGGGGAAATCTACATTGGCACGCCTGCTGCTTGGACTCTACCGACCCCAGACAGGCGTAATTCGTATAGGAGATATACCTTTAAACGAAGAAGCGCGTCAGCAGTGGCTAACACATTGTAGTGCGGTGTTTCAGGATTTCACGTGCTACCACCTTACCGCACGCGAGAATATTATCTTTGGGGACTTAGAACATCCTGAACGTATGGAGGCGGCATCGACGGCTGGTGGTGCCGCTTCGGTTGTTGATGGACTTAGTGCAGGGTACGAAACTGTGTTAGGTCCCACTTTTGGCGGACGCGATTTATCCGGTGGTGAATGGCAACGCATCGCGACAGCAAGGGGTTTCATGCGGGAAACGCCGTGGTTGGTTGTCCTTGACGAACCGACTGCAGCACTTGACCCTTTAGCCGAACAGGCAATCTATGAACGATTTATTCACCGAAGCAGCGGACGTACATCACTTATAATTTCGCATCGTTTGTCTTCAGTCCGCACCTGTAATCGTATCCTTGTCCTTGATAACGGCACAATTGTCGAAGACGGGGACCATGAAACGTTATTGGCAAATGATAGACTCTATGCACAGTTCTTTAGGGCACAAGCGCAATGGTATGTTTGATGACCTGTTTTTCAAATGGGCGCAACCCCCTATTTCGATTTTAGGTTTTCTGCCAAGATTTCTATTAATTCTGCTAAATCGGGGAACCTGTCGCGCGCTTCAGGCGGGAGGTCCGCAAGGTGTGTGTCACCGACGAAACGATACATGTCTGCTGCGCCTGTTAAGATATTCGGTGTCAACCCGACGTGTTCAAAAGTTGCGGCGATCTCTTCCATCTCACCTATCCAACGTCTCGCCTTGGGTGGCATGCCCGGCAATCCTCTCTCCATCCGCTCAAAGAGTGCCGATTGACTCAATTGAAACTCTGCCGTCAATGCGTCCGAAACGCCTAAAACTGATGCAGCGGTGAGCAATTCAGTACAGAGTGCTGTCAATCCTTTCGTTAGGGAGGCGTAGCACATCTTAATCGCAGAGGCGTGTCCTATCTCGTCACTAAGCGTGCGGACCTCTAACCCGTAATTGCTGAGTTCCGAGAAGGTGTCAAGCTGCGGTCCCGATGTGTAGAAGCGCGTCGCGCCCGGTGTACGGGGTGGCGGTCCGATGATGGACGCATCAACGAACGTTCCTCCCGCTGCGGTGATAATATCTCCCAATTCGCGAACCGTCTGCGGGGCGATGGCGTTGCAGTCGGCATAAGTAAGGGTTGTGTCCGTCTGTTCCAGTGTCTCTGCGATGCGTTGTGCAGCGGATTTCGCCTGCGCTGGGACCATAATAGAAAGGATGAGGTCGGTTTCCGTAACAAATTGCGGATACGTCGGCACATCTTCAATGCCTGCCTTCTTTGCAAGTTCACGCGTACGTTGGCTCCGATCTTTTAGACACGTAATAACGCGCAAACCGTTTTCACGAAGGACGTTCCCGACAGTGTGCCCCATATCGCCAGGGCTTAAGATTCCGACTGTGTTGAGCATAATACGGTGCGGCTCCTTTTTTCTTTTCGGTTACTATACGAGAGAAAGGTTCAATTGTCAAGAGCAAATTGATATTGACTTTTTCAACGGTTTGAGGTATCCTATATTTATGGCACAAGATTACGACAATATGGGAAAAAATTTATGGACAGAGCACGCCGACGACCTTTCGCGATTCGTTCTGGACGAGGAACTTATGCGTGAATCTAAAACTTACCAATACCTATGTGAGAAAATTCTTAAAGAGGCTACAATCGAAAACACTTTGGCTTTGTTGGCAGATCAATTCCAGGCAGAGGCTGTAAACGCTTTAACACCTGCACTTCAGCGTGTAAACGATTTGCAAAAACTTAAGCAATTACATCTCGCAGCTGCGAAGGTTCCAAACATTGAGACGTTTGCGCAAATGCTAAACGAATAGGAGTCCCAAGTCGGAAAAGAAAATCGGTAAATATGACTTGGGGCCCGTGATTTAAATATAAAGTTTTAGGATAACCGACGCGAGGATTTCCGTAACGCTGTGGTTGCTTGTAGCACAATCTGTTAGATTGTATCCGATGATGCACAAACTGACAGTTTGTGCTACAAACGCCTACTCACGCTTGGATAACAACTTCGATTATAGTGCAATGCCGACTGTGTTGAATGCCTTGAAGACTAACAGTGCACCGAGTAGGATGACGACAGCGGCACTAATCATCGGTAGGCGTTGCAACCAGATACCTTCACCTGTGAACCGTTCAATTAACGGTTTCGCCAGCACCATCAAAATACCGATAGCAACTAACACGGCGGCAAGTCCCAATGAAAAAGCAGATAGGATAATTAGTCCCCACACAAGTTTGCCAAGGCTAATCGCGAATAGAAGTCCGATGAGTGCATCGACACACGGCACGATACCACCGGAGATACCAAGCGATAACAACCCCCAAAAACCGGTTCGTTCTGGCGGCGCGTGGCTATGTGTCCGCCCACCGTGACTGTGCGTCAGGGCATCGTTGTGTGAATGGCTATGGTCATCGTCATCGGAATGGTCATGAGAATGGTCGTGTCCGTGATCGTGGTCGTCTGCGTGCGGATGGTCGTGAGAATGGTCGTCATCATGCCCATGCGCATCGTCGTGTCCGTGATCGTGGTCGTCATCGGAATGGTCATGAGAATGGTCATGTCCGTGATCGTGGTCGTCTGCGTGTGAATGGTCGTGGTCGTCTGAATGTCCGTGGCTGTGCGAATGATCATGCGGGTGCGTGTGCTGATGCCCATGCGCATGGCTGTGTACACTACCGCTGTAATACTGCTTCATGTTTTTCATGAACAGCCACGCGCCAATACCGACAATCAAGATACCAGAGAACAGACTTAACCACGGGACGATATCCTCCGGTGCAAACTCCTGTGCTAAGAGCATGACGACTCCGAGTGCGATGACGCTAAAAGTGTGTGTAAAGGTAACGACAAGCCCAAGGAAAACTGCGTCAATGACCCTGCCTTTAGAACCGACAAGGTAGGCAGCGACAATGGCTTTCCCGTGTCCCGGTGTCAATGCGTGCAAACCACCAAGCACGAATGAGATGACGAGCGCAGCGAGCACCAATGGCAGCGTCAACGGTCGGTTTATCAACTCTTTTATTTTATCCCCGGAATGCTCATGCCCTTCGTCAGCAAATACCAAAGTACATACGACGACACCGATAAAAATGACTGTTAGAATACAGAAATAACGTTTCTTCAAAACTGATTAAACCCTCGCGAATTTTTGGAAACGTCTATCGGCGATGACTTCGCTGACATAGATGCTCCCGTTTGAATCAATCCAAATGCCGTGTGGGGAATCGCTGAACTGTCCTGGCGCATCACCCTTTTCACCCCATCGTCCGATGACTTCACCATCGAGCGTCATGATGCTGATACGTTGTCCACCCTCAGCAATATGAATGATATTATCGCTATCAATGAAGAGATCGTTCGGGGACCGGAGATCCGTCCACTCCGTCAAGTATTCACCGTTATTGTTAAAAATCTGGCATCGGAGGTTCCCACGATCCAAAATATAGACGCGATCGTTATGGTCTACGGTAACATCGTGTGGCAGGTTAAATTCGCCAGGTCCCCTACCGGGTGCACCCCAAGAAACGATCACTTCACCATCAGCAGTCATTCGATGGA
The DNA here is from genome assembly GCA_012270865.1 of Candidatus Poribacteria bacterium. Lineage (GTDB taxonomy): Bacteria > Poribacteria > WGA-4E > WGA-4E > WGA-3G > WGA-3G. The sequence continues at coordinate 5,033 of JAAXHL010000014.1, forward strand.
CTCGTGATTGTCCATAGCCATCGGAGACGTACATCTCTCCAGAGGCAGACAGTACAGCGCGCGTCGGTTCATTAAAGGGACCTCCGGGGGCACCGGGTTGATTAACAGTCCCAAACGTCTGCAACAGTTCACCATCAAGCGAGAATTTCCGTACGGTGTGATCGACCGTATCTGTGGTATAGATTTCATCGTCTGGACTTATCCAGATACCGTGCGGTTTCTTGAAGATGTCTTGCCCCCACTCGGTGAGGAATGTGCCATCCGCCTCGAAAACGAGCATAGCGGGTTGTGGGCTGCGGTTGTAGACATAAACGCGGTCATTTGAGTCGCACGCCACACCGGAAACGAGACCGAGTTGCGGTATCATCCCCCACCCTTCTACGACTTCATACTGATAATCGCCTGTCCCAAAAGTTGCCATATTGATGCCTCCTGTTAAGTGCTAACGTTTCCGCGCTTTGCAACGATAAACTTAAGCAGCTGTACAATGCGTTCCGTTTCCAAAATACCATTGAAACCCACTCCAAAAGGATTTCAAATCCGATAATATCTAATTTTGGAATATATTGCAACCCTTTTAAAAGATACCACTTATAAACAACGCAGCACGTGTGAAATCCGATTTCTGAGCACCCGTTGCATAGAGGACACCTGTCTCGTCAATGTAAGTGTATGTATTCTTGCCGAAAAAGTGTATGATTTCAAAATTCAATCGGAAGTTCCGACTCAAGTCGTAATGGAGACCTGCCCCCCAGTCGGAGAGGTCCGCGTAAAAGTCGAAGAAGCGGGCGTTGGCGGGATTGAGTGCATCGCTGATAAAATCGAGGTGTATGACGTTAAAGTATGCAAACGCTCGTGCCTCGCGATAATTGTAGAGGCTATGGTCGCGTATCCATGTGAAGTCAATTTGAATCCGATCGTCCCAAGAATTTTCCGTTGCCTTATCGTCTTGGTTGAAGCTTCCCCGGAAATCCTCAAAATCTCTTGCCCGATAGTAACTGGTATCGGTCGTATGGATGTACGTGAGACGATTAGAGAGCGCGAGACGTAGCGATTCGTTTAGGTCGTAAGAAAAGATGAGGTTCGCGTACGCCGTATCCTGAACAATCTGCTCATCAAAATCGGATTTGGTGTAGAGGTCGGCATCCAAATCGTCCTGATTATCTATCTCAATGTCGTGTAGGTCGCGCGTATAGCGGAGTTTGAGTTCTGTCTGGAACATAGCGGAAATCAACGGCGTGGTCGGCGCATATTTCCTAAACACGAGTTCTGTCGGGTTAAGGTAGTAAAGGTTTCCGTTCAGGTCAATACCTTTGAGTTGTAGTGCAACCTCGGTTTCTATCTCTCGACGAAATGGAATGAGCAGTTTCTGTGTATACGCACCGTCTGTGGTGAACCGTTGGATGCGTCGTAGTCTGTAACGGAACAGCTGCGTACCGCCGTCGTAGCGTCGTGTTGGGTCGTCGAGTCGTTTTGGAAGGGTGGACGCGAAATCTTTGAGATACTTCGCCGTGTCCGCGACGATGAGCGTTCCATCCGCCAACGCTGCGATCCGAAACGGTGCGATAAATTGTCCGCCTCCGTCGCCATATCCGCCGAAAGTCTTTAAAAATTCCCCATCGTTACCATACTTCAGGACGCGATGTCCTTTTTCATCAACGACGTAAAGATTTCCACGTTTATCAGCAGTTATATCTACCGGATGGACGAGGCGACCTGTTCCCGGTTGCGCAAGCACATATTGTGCAACAGGTTTACCCTCCGAATCGAGTTTGTAGACCGTTCCACCATCGCAGACGTAGAGGTTACCGTTTGTATCTACTGTTAGGAGAAATTCACGTTTTGTGTCGCCTTGTGGGATAATAAGTGCGTAATTACCTTCGGCATCTAAACCGGGTGCAGCGGCTTCAAGGGATGCTATCCGCTTGCTGAAATCTTGGATCGGGTAACTGGCGACAAACGCGCCTTGTGCATCAAATTTATGGATACAAGGACCGTAGTTAAAGACTTTCGCGCCAACGTTTAAGTCCGAAACCTCAGTGAACATCCAATCCATAACATAGATGCTGCTATCTGTACCGACAACAATATCGGTGGGATTAATAAACCGGAAAGTACTATCCGCCTGCATCTGGATGTCAAATAGGAATCCTCCGTTTTCGCTGAACTTCTGGATTCGGAAGTTATCTGTATCCGCTATATAGACGGTGCCATCGGCTCCGAACGCCATAAAGACGGTCTCTGCGAATTGCGCCTCACCTTCACCTTTCCCGCCAAATTCGTTAACAAACTTGAATTCCGGTGCCGCGTTTAAATGCATCGGAATTAGGAAGATCAGGCAAAGTGTTATTTTTTTTACGTTAACCATCTGCTGTGTTTTTAGAGGGGTAATTGATTTTTCTCAAGCGTGATGTGTTCGAGTATCGGTGCCGCGTGCTTCTTTCGGATATTGTCCAAAACGCCGTTAATAAATTTGGGGGAATCCGGGGTGCTGTAAGATTTAGCAATCTCAACAGCCTCATTGATAGAGGTTGCCGGGTCTATATCCTCCACATAGAGGATCTCGTAAGTTGCGCACCGCAGGATTGCGAGGTCAACGACAGGCATCCGGTGGAGTTTCCAATTTTTAGAGGTGTTCTGAAGTAGATCGTCAATCACGGCTAAGTGTTCAGCGGTTCCCTCAACGAGTTGTGTTGCGAACGGACGGAGTTCTACAGATGTCGCTTGGCTCCGCCAAAACTGTTCGATGACAGCCGACACGGGGGTGGTGGTAACTTGAATTTGATATAATATTTGTATCGCAACAATACGCGATTGCCTACGCGAAGACATCATGGTTCTGGATCCTCTAATTTTTTTCCGTGTTAACACACGTGGCGTTAATTCAATAAATATGCTACCTTGTATTATACACGGTTTTAGGCGATATGTCAAACGAAAATGCTGAAAGTAATACTTGAAATACTTGACAATTCTGCAAAAAAACTTTAGAATTTGTGTATAAGTCTTAAGTGAAAGGAGAAATGGGTGAATTTACACAAAAGAGATTATGGTACTGTGGCTGGACCGCATCCTCGGACTGCGGAAGCGGGATTCGAGATGCTCCTCGCCGGTGGGAATGCCGTTGACGCTGCCGTTGCCGCTGCTTTTGCGGAAGGGGTCGTAGAACCTTCACACAACGGTATCGCGGGGTATGGCGGTTGTGTGCTCATCTATCGAAAGAAAACGCGAGATGTCATTGCGATAGACTACAATTCTGCAGCACCGGCAGCCGCTTCTGAAGACATGTTCACGATTGAAAACGCGCCGGACGTTCCTGCTGGTTACCGCGTGCCGGGACGTGTGAATGTTCATGGACCCTTATCTATCGGGGTGCCGGGGGTCGTTGCAGGCTTATGCTTGACGTTAGCGGAATTCGGGACCTTGCCACTCAGCGATGTGTTACGACCCGCCATTAATTCCGCACGCTACGGCTACGCACCGAACAGCGCGAATCGCGGCGGGATAGCAGGGAATGCTGATCGTTGGAAACGGGAATTCCCTGAGACAGCACGTGTTTTCCTCAAAAACGGTGATCCACCGAAGAAAGGTGAGACCCTGACGAACCCCGACCTTGCTCGAACCTTAGAAGCGGTCGCGGAAGGCGGCCGCGAAGCGTTCTATGAAGGTCCGATCGCTGAAACAATCGCAAACCACATTCAAGAATTAGGCGGATGCCTAACCGCTGACGACTTGAAAAATTACCGTCCGTTTATTACAGAACCTTATGAGATTCAGTATCGAGGCTATTCGGTCTATACGGCACCGCTCGGTGCCGGTGGATTGACGACCTTACAGATGCTCCGGTTAGTAGAGGCGTTTGACGTGGCAGAGATGTCCCTTACTGAAAGGTTCCATCTCTTCGCTGAAGCAATGAAGGTCTGCTGGCCCGAAAGGCTCCGCCGATTTGGTGATCCAACTTTCGTTGATATTGACATAGAGACAGAACTCTCAGATGGCTTTACGGCTTCACTGCGTGAAAAACTGAACGCCGGACTCAAGTCACCGCAGCCCGGAGAAGTCGTCTATCACGAACCGATGAATTGCACAAGCCATATCTCGGCTGCGGATGCCGAAGGAAACATGGTATCCCTGACACAGACACACGGCGGGGGCTTTGGTTCAATGGTCACTGTCCCTGGCACAGGATTGCTCTTTGGACACGGTGTCGGACGTTTTGATCCGCGACCGGGGCTTGCGAACTCCGTCGGACCTGGTAAGCGTCCGCTCCACAACATGGCACCGTTCCTCGCGACGCGCGATGGTAACCCTTTCGCCACCTACGGTATCCCCGGCGGCAGGACTATCCCGAATAATCAGTTGAATATTAGCGTCAGCCTTATGGATTTGCAATCTTCAATGCAGCAGACGTTAGATGCCCCGCGCTTCCATAGCGATGGTGCTGAACCGATCCAAATCGAATCGCGGGCAGGTGAAGAGACTCACACAGAGTTGCGGGAGCTCGGACATGAAATCACGGTCAGTGCTGGTATCGGTGGACCTGGACACGGTGTACGTGTTTCAGAGGATGGCAGCTACCACGATGGTGGCACGGATCCACGAGGTGAAGGCAAAGTAAGGGCAAGGTAAGGGTTTGTATCCTTTCCGAAACCAACTTTTTCAAAATAACGATCTCAATTAGCAAATCGCAGCAACTTTTTTGAGGCGATTTTAATCTTATATTCGCAACGGTGCGAAAAAACGGAGAATTTATGTCACAATTTATAAAAGCCGCGACGACCGATCAGATTCAGCCAGGCAGATGTATCGGTGTGAAGGTTGATGGTGTTTTCATCGGTATTTACAACGTCAAGGGTGAGTATTACGCCATGAACAATATCTGCCCACACCTCGGTGGGGTTCTCAGTTACGGCTTCTTAGACAACAATTGTGTTACGTGCCCACTCCACATGTGGGAATTTGATGTGACGACGGGTGAATGTGTGTGGCCAGGGGAGGAACGCCTACCCACCTATCCTGTTAAAGTGGAGGGTAACGATATTCTCGTGAATGTTGATACCCCTCTCCAAACGAGTTAGCACCTATTTCGAGAGCCGTCCGGCGCGGTTGTGTCATCGCGCCGGTTAAAAAGGAGAAAAAAGACTATGGCATATCTGCTCACCGGTGGCATGGGATGCATCGGTACTTACGTCATCCGCGACCTGTTGGCTGCCGGTGAAGAGGTAGTCGTTTACGATTTTGCTTACGACCTGACCATTCCGAAAATGGTGTTGACAGACGAACAGATTGAAGGGTTCACCTTCGTACAAGGCGACATCACGGACCTACCGCACGTCTTACGCACTATCCAAGAACACGATATTGATAGAATTATCCACCTCGCCTCATGGCAGGTTCCGGCGTGTAATGCGAATCCACCGCAGGCACTAAAAATCGTCTGTGAGGGAACAATTAACATACTGGAGGCGGCGCGTATCTTTAAACTTAAACGCGTTGTTTGGGCAAGCAGCGTCGCTGTCTTCGGTTCGCCAGAGGATTACAATCACGAACAAATTCTCAACGACGCACCGCACTATCCTAAATTTATCTACGGTGCCTGTAAATCGCTCAACGAGAAATACGCGACGCACTATTTCGATGCTTATGGCGTTGATTCAATCGGACTTCGGTTTACGGCTGTCTACGGTGTCGGTAGGACGCGCGGAATGAGTTCGTTCACAACACAGATGATCGAGGCGGTCGCCTTAGGAGAATCGCACGTCTGTCCCTTCGGTGATGATGCGGTGGATTGGCAGTATGTGGAAGATGTCTCGCGTTCAATCGTGATGGCGTGTACCTGTCCGACGACAGAGACGCGTGTTTTTAACGTTAAAGGCGGTATCCGTCCCGTTAAAGAGGGGGTGGCGTACCTGAAAACGTTGGTACCAGAGGCACAGATTACATTGGAGCCCGGAGTGTTTGGAATCTCATGGGATTATGACGCAACACCTATCGCTGAAGAGATGGGATTTACGCCTGCGTACACAATGGAGCAGGGGATTCTGAAAACGTTCAACCGTTTTCGCGAACGAGCAGGATTAGCACAGATATAAAAGGTGGTGTTACAAACCCGCCTGCGATCGGGAGGTTGGATACGTAAAATTTCTGATATATTCTTTTCGTGGAGGATGTTTTGAAATTTGCTGTCATAATTATTCTTTTCTACGGACTTCTTCAACCTGTGACTGCTTTTGAATTTAGTTGGGAAACGGATGAAACACCGGAAGGCAGCGAAAGCGCGACTGTTGTGGAGCCTGTGCAAGTGATGATCCTCGGTGAAGCATTTGCAGTCCCTTCACATAGCGCGTCGCTTAGGCTGATGCAGAAGTATTCTGTGCATCTGGGTCCTGAATGGAGTGCGGGGCACGCCTACCGTCTGTTTCTGACGTTTGAATCGATCCCGCAGCAAACAGACCCGAAATTGCCTGCCTCTGTGTGGCGTTTATCCAACCGTCATCTCCAAAACGACATTGAAATTGAGTACCGCGGTGAGGAACGGATTGTCACAGTTGCCGAGGAAGCGTTTGTGTATGCCGCGCCGCTGCTCGCTGAGATTGATGGGATACGAGGGCGATATTTCTCGAAACGGTTGCACCGCGCGGTGGTTCGGTTTGTGACTGACGACGGTGCGGATAGACGCGTTATTGACAGGATCCTTGAGCAACGCTATGCTGTCAGTGTCCGTGTCCCGGACTATACCGAACTCACGCGCCACACGACCCGTGAAGGTGCTGAAAGTTTTTCTGAATTCAAAAATGAAGAACTCATCGCAATTCTTTCTATGCTTGAAGAATTCCCAGAAGGGATGCTCAAAACCCCAGGGTTAAAATATCTGGTTCGGCGGTTAGACGGTTTACCGCATCCGTTGGCTCCCGAAGCAGCTGCGGTCGCCTGGACGGATGCGGGTTATATAGAATTTATGGAGAAGGCTTTTAAAAAGGCACATATTGATTTTGTTCACCGGCTGGTACTCCACGAGAAAGCGCATTTCTTGTGGGCACATCTGTTCGACGAGCAGCTGAAACAGGACTGGATAGAAGTCGGCGGTTGGTATGAGAACCCTGACGACAAAGATGGCTGGTCAACCACGAAACAGGTCGAATTCGTGTCGGCTTATGCACACGGTGTGAACCCGAATGAGGATATGGCAGAAAGCATCAGTTTCTACATCGTTAGACCCGACAAACTTCGGTCGAGATCACCGGCGAAGTATGCGTTTATCCGGGACCGCGTCATGCATGGCACGCGCTACATCTCTCAGATACGTGAGGATTTAACGTTTGAAGTCTATAACTTGTGGCCCGATTATGTGTACCCCGGACGGATTATCGGGGTTGATATACAAGTGACAGGGGCACCTGAAGAGGATAAGCAGGTAACGATAACACTTCAACTCCACGGTGAAAGCGATTTGGATACTGCGACGCGGGGCGGGACTCGGATCTTCAGTGAAAAAGGTATTTCTAAAGGTGCAGGGTTTTTTCCGATAGATGAGAATGGTCAGTATGTCGCTGCAAGCCACGTTTTACGAAGCGAATTCACGCTGTCAAAGTATGCACCCAGTGGATACTGGACCCCCGATCAAATTACAGTCGGTGATGCGAATGAGAGTGAACGTCATAGTTCGCAAACAGATTTTGGATGGAAACTTTACATTGACAACCCACTTGCCGATTGTGAGCCTCCTGAATACGTCCCGAACTCACTGCGGTTGTCACTATCAGAATCCGAAACTGCCCGCGGGGAACGGTTTCAGGTTGTGACGGCGCGCTGGCAGGTGATTGAAGCGATTGGGGTAATAGGTTGTGGTATTACGATAAACGATGAACATTCTGAAACCTATTCTATCTCCGGTGGTGGTCATTACTGGGACGAAGAGGGTGCGAAAATTGCTGCTCAGAAAGGTGAAGTCGAGGCGACAATAACTATCGCAGACTATAAGCAAAGTGGAACATACAAAGTTGTAGTGGTTAGTATGAGAGATTTAGCGGGTAACACCGGTGGTGCGTCCTTCATAAATGGCGAGGAATCTCATACTATTGAGATACAGACACGATTCCCAGATGCCACACCACCAGAGTTAGATTTGAACACAATTACCGTCAAAGCGGAGCCGACGAATCCGGAAGCTCCGAATGGCGAAACCCGCGTTGAAATAACATTTCAAGCAAGGGACAATATTGCAGGCTACGACTCGTCGCGTATACACCTACGCGATCCGCAAGGTGTCCGGCACGGATTTAGTCACTACGCTCCCAACCACGGACAGGGACCCGAATCGAACCTCTATTTCATCGGTGATCCGACTGTCTATCGAACCTATCAAGAAATCATTGTTCTGCCGATCGGCAGCCCTCCAGGGACGTGGGGACTTTCCGATATGACGCTATACGACAAAGCAGAAAACACGCTGCGGGTGGATTTCACAGAAATTGTCCGATTTGAGATCATTGATATCGCCGACTCCGAAATACTGGCGGCAGATGTTAACAACGATGGTGAAGTGAACATCCAAGACCTGGTGCTCGTCGCTTCAAATCTCGGTGAGACAGGAGAAAACGCCGCAGATGTCAACGGTGATGGGAAAGTTGATATCCTGGATCTCGTTGAAGTTGCTGCGGCACTCAATACACCTGCAGCCGCACCCGCCTTAGATCCACAAGCATTTTCTATATTCACCACAGCAGACGTGCAAAAATGGCTTTTTGAAGCACACCATCTAAACTTGACAGATTCGACATCTCAAAGAGGCATTCGCTTCTTAGAGCAACTCCTGACAATGTTGATTCCTAAAACAACCGCTCTCTTGCCGAACTACCCGAATCCGTTCAATCCAGAGACATGGATACCATACAAACTATCAAAGCCTGCGGGTGTCACATTCACGATCTATACAGCGAATGGACGGATCGTTCGGCAGATACCACTCGGTCATCAGTCGGCGGGTATTTATCAAAGCAAGGATCGCGCAGCGTATTGGAATGGTAGGAATGCTGCCGGTGAACCGGTTGCGAGTGGTGTCTACTTTTATACACTCACAGCGGGGGATTTCACTACCACACGTAAAATGTTGATACGGAAATAGTATCAAATGAGCAGCAGAGGCTACAAACCTCGCCTGCAGGAATCGTATATTTACGGCAGATTGATCGCTTGTCTGGCGAAAATTAGTCCGACGACACAGACGATTGCTGTCAACGTCCGTTTTTCGCTTTTGATGGCGCGTGCGAAAGAGAAATCGTGGTCAGAGGGATTCGGATAAGGACGGAACTGTGGAAGGAAACGAGGCACCTGCTCTCGGTATGTCTGATAGACCGAACCGCAGGATTCTAACAGATATGCTTCTTCTAACGCAACAATCGGCAGGTATTGGCAGAAATAGCCGATAACCAAGACTGCTACAAGCCAATAGACATTCGATAGGAGGCAAACCCCAAGGCTGAGTAGGAAATTACCGAGATAGAGCGGGTTACGGACGTAACTATAGGGACCTGTTGTGACGAGATCGCGGGCGGCACCGAGGGCTCTCGCACGGGTGGACGCACCAGCGTATCCAACCGCCCATATCCTGAGAAACTCACCTGCAGCAATAAACAGTGCGCCGACAATAACTGTGTACCGTACCGGTTCTGCGAAATAAATCAACGCAACAATAAACGGGATCGGGGTGAAACTGCGGATTTTAAAAAAAAGGTTGCCAATTTTCGAGGAGATCATTTTCTCTCTTACTGTGTCTTTATAGACATAGCACTCCTACGGAGTGGGGTCGCTTAGGTCCGCTATTTCTATTCTCACTGCGAAGCAATAGCACCCCTACGGGGTGAAGAAAGTGGGAGTTGGGTAACCCAACCCCTACAAGTTGTAACTGACAACTATTTCGGGGTCCGCCAGATCATGAGGCTCCCGACGGTGGCGTAGAGGATATTCGCGCCCCAACAGGCAAGAAACGGGTGGAGTTTACCGTTTTCGCTGAGACCCTCAAGCGTCGCAAAGGAGAGTGCCCAATAGATAAAAGAGAGAAAAAATGCGATGACCAACCCTGCAAAAAATCCTGCTCTACCGAAACGGATCGCAATCGGTGCACCGAGCATCACGACGACAACCGTCGCGAAAGGGTACGCTGTTTTATGAAAAAACTTCACCTGTTCTTTTCGTGAAATCTGCCCAGCTTCTTGTTTATAAGCGATCTGCTCCCGGAGTTCCTTGATCGTCATTGCCCTCGGATCTTTTTCACTGCCGATAAAACGCTCCGGGTCTTCGTGACGTTCGATAACATGCGTATCGAAAGTTTCGTAATTGACTTCAACGCCTTTCTTGAAATGGCGGATGTATCCATCAGTGAGTTCCCATTCGTTGGGTGTCCAAGTCGCAGAATTCGCGAATGTTATGCGGTCAAGTCTATTTTCGGCATCATACTCGTAAATCGTCAGTTGGTTAATTTTCTTATCATCCAAGATGATCCGCTGCGAGTAAAAGACTCGGTTGTTTTTACCTTTAAAGACGACGTTCCTGCCGCGTCTCGGTGTCACTTTATTTTGTAAGAGATGTGCTTGGTGATATGCTGGCGACGCGATACGGTCATAGAAAACAGCGAAGAGACAGCAGATAATGAGGGTAACAATTAGGATGGGTGCAAGGAGTCGGTAGACGCTTATGCCACTTGCTTTCATGGCAGTGAATTCGCTGTTCCTCACCATCCGTCCGAGCGTAAAAAAGACAGCCACAAAACCGGCAATCGGGACCATCTCCATAATCCGACGCGGTGCTTGGAACAGGACGATCTTGACAGCAGTAAGGTAGGAGATATCGTCGTCGAACTTCTTGAGATCGTAGTCTAAGAGTCGGACAACGACAATAAGAACGATAAAGAATATGAGGCCGACAACAAAGGCTCTGAGATATTCGCGAAGCAGGTATCGGTCAAGAATGTTCAAGGCGTAAGTCCCACGTCAATTATTTCTAAAAATCTTGTGTGCTTGAAAATTTTGGGCGGACGGTGTGCTGTCTCAATCAGGATTCAGCCTTTCTTCCGACGACAAGCGGTAGTTTCGTGTCGTGGTCGCGCCAAGACTGAACTTTTCCTTCAGCGATCATCCAAAAGTTAAAAGCAACGCCGAATATACCAATCACGATATTGGGGAGCCACATAGCGAGCATCGGTGGCATCACTCCGTTCATACCTGCGTTCTGTCCAACTTGGAGTAGCAGATAGTACACCACAATAACGGCTAACCCGATCCCGAAACCGAACATTCTACCGCCCTTTTTCACCATGAGTCCCAAGGGGACACCTACCAATCCGAGTGCGAAGCAAGCGAAAGGAATAGAAAACTTTTTATGGTACTCAACCTCAGCAGACAGTATTCTCCGTACGGTGTAATCTCTGTTTGTACTGGCTTGTAAAGACGACTTCAATGTCCCGATGAAGGTCTTGAGTTCCGCGATTCGCATTGAACGCGGATTTTGGTTCCGAAATTCGCTGCGTTCAAGGTCTTCAGTCAACTGAAGTGCGAGCCGCTGCTGTTGAAATTGTGTTACACGAAATTCGTCTAAATTGCCTGCTGTCGGTTCATAAGTACGTCCATCGTAGAGTGTGAGCATGGCTCTACCGTTTTGAAAACCGAGACTGGCTTCTTGTGCGTAGCTGAACCGCGGGTGTCCACTCCAGATATTATCCCAAATTTTGACGTTCTGCATGCGTCCGCTCTTTTCGTCCATAGATTCGTACATCCAGAGTTTACCTTCACTTTCCAACTCTTTCATGACGGTGGCATCCTCTAAAACGAATGCCGGTTTGTGTCTGCGGATATCGCGTTGGAGGGACGCGTAAGCGAGATTTGCTCTCGGCAGTGCGTAGTCTATCAGGACAAGGTCAACGAGACTCAGGACAGTCGCAACTGCTAAGAGGGGCAGCATGAGTTGGTGAAAAGCGATGCCGTGTGATCTCATTGCGGTGATCTCGTTATCGGTAGAGAGTCTTCCGAGCGCAAGCAGAATGGCGACTAAAACTGCCATCGGCAGCGATAGAACCAACGTCGCCGGCATTACATAAATGAGCAACTCTATAAGATATAACGGACTGACCCCTTTCTGCACAAACAGTTTCGTCAAACGGAACAGGTCGTTGAAGATAAGCATGAGGGTGAAACAGATCAGTGCTATAATGAAAGGCGGAAAAAATTCTTTGAGTATATACCGTGCTAATATTCTCATATTTTCGGGTGGCACGATAGACGCGCAGGGTCAACGTGCCTCAACAATTATAGGTTTTACAACGAACTCGGAATATCGCAATTTCTATGGATGGATCCGTGCGAAAAAATCTTGTTATCTTTTAGTTGCTTGATACCCGTAAACCTTCGTTTTTTCTTACTGCTCAGAATACGGATGGCAACGGATAGCGTTTACACACCGTCCACGAATGAAAACGTGATACTTTAAGTTAGTAGAAACAGTGCTGTATTTTATTTGAAATTTCGCCGTAAAGATGTTATTATACTTTTATGAAACTTACGCTTGAATCTATTCAACTCACAGCAGACGATCTTAAAGACGAAGCGGCACGTCACGCCTCTGCGCAAGAGATTTACTCACCGACTGCGCCGAAGCCTCCGATTGCGCAATTTGGTTGGCGCGATAGATGGTGGCTGAACAACTCCGCGGCACAGCAGGTCGCTATAAATTATTGGTTCTTCGCGTCGCACGATGAAGCCTGCACAGCAGCAGATGAAGGCAGGTTACGGCTTTCAGCATTGACCGTGCCAAAATTTGGCGGCCGTGCTTCCGTCTATCAACCCCCCGCGACAGATGAACATGCGTTAGGGGACATCGTATGGCAGGTTGGTGCGAACTTTCTCTTCGTCCACGAGAGTGTCGTCGTATTGGTCGCCGAAATCGGGAAGAAAGTTTCCGAAGAAACGACCCTCCGTATCGCTCAAAAAATCCGTGAAAAAATTAACAGCGCGCTACTATCAGAATAGTAGCTGCGCTGTTATATAGACCTAATAGTCTTGATACCAAGTTGCGGACTGTTTAGCGATCTTAACGTTTCCAGGACCACCGAACTGACGGTGTTCAAACCACGGCAGCGCGTTTTCGGCTGCTGCGTTGGCGTTCTTGAAGTTGGTCGTCGCCTCACTTTCGAGGAATTTTTTAACCGCATCCGTATCAGGATAATAGTTGACGGCTTCTTTCCAGATAGCGCGTCCACAGAGGAACCCGCTTGCGCCAGCATCGGTTGCGAGGTTAACATTCTCAATAAATTCCTCAATATCCACACCCGCACTGAGAATGACCCACGGTAGCGTTGACGTTTCATCTAATTTCTGACAGGCTTCCTTCACTTCGGCGAGTTCGTACGCCGATTCTCCTGCATAAAAACTGGCGTTTTGATACTCCGCAGTATACTTCAGGTCGGCGGGGAACTCTAATTTAAGGATGTCAACCTTGTAACTCGGATCTATGAACTCCGCGACACTCCTGATAACGAGGTCCGGCTTCTGTTTTGCGAAGGCGGCACTCTTCGTCGTGCCTTCAAGTGCATAACTCACCAATTCCAATAGGAACGGCAGATCGTGCTTTTCGCATTCGTCACCGACGTGGCGAACAAAAGCCTGTTGATGTTCGAGCGTTTCAGGGGAGGCATCTGGATGATAGTAGGCGAGGAGTTTAATAGCATCTGCGCCAGCACGTTGCGCCTTCTCAATAGTCCAGTTTGTGATCGGGTTCGAGAGGCGTTCGTTCTCGGCGACACCTTCGCTGACATATCCCGATTCTTCATACGCCAACAGTAAGGCGACATCGCGTGGAATCTCAGTGATGGAATACGGGTGTCCGTAAATCGGGTCGGTGAGGACAGCGGTCGCATTCGGTGTCAGGATGCGAGTAATCAGCGTTTTGATCGCTGCGACATCTTCATATTGGACATCTGCTTTGTCCTTGTTGAGTGCATCTGCGAGTGCTTGTACCATGGAGCCTCGCTGGTCAATCGCCATCATTTTAAAGCGACCGTTCGTATCTGCGAGTTTCATGATACCCCGCAATTTACCAGAGGAAATATCGTTCATGGGTTCTCCTTTTTCAATAGTTATCAGTTGTCAGTTCGGTTTTTCTGCGAAAAACCTTTCAGTTTTCAGTAGTTTCCAGTTTTCAGTACGATTTTTTTCTCCGAAAAAAAATCTTTCAGTTATCAGTTAAGAGATGTTGTGGTCAATCAGATGCCTCTTTATCTGATAACTGCGTACTGAAAGGCGACGCAGTCGCCGTCCTGTTAACTGACAACTGTTTGTGGCGGATACAGCAACGGTACTGCCACAAGCTCTCACTGCGAGGCATCTTAACTGAAAACTGATAACCGATAACTGACAACCATTTAGTATTCACGTTCAACGAAAAAATTAATAAGTGCTAAAAACAGCTGCTTTGCCCGTCCGTCTGGTAGATGGGCATAATTATTTTTAAATTCTCCAGCGGCTTCGTGCAACAATGCTTGAGACCGCCGCTGTGCGTAGGTGATGGATTCATATTTACGCATCAACTGGAGTACACGCTCGACCTCTGCTTCAGTCTTTTCGTCGCGTGGACGTGCCATAATGTCAATTACCTGCCGTGCTTCTGCATCGGTGCAAGCATTGATAAGGTGAATGAGGACAAGGGTGCGTTTGCCTTCACTAATATCGCCAGCGATCTCTTTTCCGTATCTACCGACATCGCCGATGAGGTTAAGGACATCGTCCTGAATCTGGAATGCGATGCCGAGTTCTTTACCGAGTTCGACGAGCCCGTCCATTTCTGCTTCACTTGCGCCGCCGATGATTGCGCCGACACGACACGGCGTGATACAGGTGTACCAAGCGGTTTTCTGGACGCACATTGTCAAGTAGTCGTCTTCGTCGAGGTCCCACCGATTATCGCTGACCCAACTCAGTTCGATGTGTTGTCCTTCAACGACTTGGTTGCTGAGTTGTATAAATTCAGATAAGATACGGAAGGCGAGTTCGTGCCCGAGGATCTCGGTGTTTCGGTGTAGCATCTCCCACATCTTGCAGTGGAGTGCGTCTCCGACGTTAATCGCCATGGGAATTCCGTGTTTTTGATGAAGGCAGGGCTCCCCGCGTCGGAGTTCGGATCCGTCTTCAATATCGTCGTGTATGAGTAGCCAGTTCTGGAGGAGTTCGAGCGAGGCAGCCGTATTGACAGCGCGTTCTGGGTTTCCACCGAACGCCTCACACATCAGCATACAGAGAGCAGGACGCAGCCCTTTTGCGGCGCGACGTGGATAGTCTAACATCATCTGGTACAACTGATGTACGTCAGGGTGCTCGTGTGCAGTCGGGAGAAAATCGAAGATACAGGCATCGACCTTACTTTTAATTTCGCTGAGGTATGTAGTGACAAGGTGCTTTGTTGGTGAGGTCTCTTGTCCGGTTTTCTGCATTGTTTTCCTTATGTTTTGCGCCGTTTTTCTTTTTCACTCAGCCCTCCCATGTCTCCTCGGGTCCTTGATCAGGAACGTCAAGCCTTATCAAGCGTTGCTTTATGCTTTATTGGACCACGCTTTAAAATTATACCACACGGTATGATGAAAATCAAATTTTTCGCTGCGTAAGATATCGGTTTCAGTACAACCGTTAGCTGCCGAGCGTTATTCCTAAAATTCGTCCAAATCAATCGCGATGAATCGGTATCCGAAGGGTTTTATGCGTTCAACCAAAGTCTCTCGCAATTGGAGTGCCAGTGCGAACTGTGCATCCGAGACCTGTATCCGTAAAACCGGATCGTGGTCAAAGAGTAAAACATCTTCGAGTTGGAATTCGTGGAGGAGCTGCTCGATTTGTGCCAATACTGTCAGTTTCTCGCCTCTCTCCGGACTGTTCTCTTTTCCCATTTAGGAGCGTCGCCTCCAATCACTACCTGCCATGAACCCACCATCAACGAAAACCATCTGCCCCGTGACGAAATCAGAAGCGTTAGATGCGAAGAAGATCGTTAGACCTGCCAAGTCCTCAGGTTCACCCCAGCGATAGGCGGGTGTCCGATTGAGGATCCACTCGTTCCGACTGTCTTCACGTGCAGGAGCCGTCATCTCTGTCCTGATGAAGCCGGGTGCGATACCGTTCACCTGAATGTTGTATTCCGCCCACTCTACGGCGAGGAGTTTTGTGAGTTGGAGAAGTCCACCCTTCGCTGCTGTGTAGGCGACACTCGTCGGCAGCCCAATGGCTGAAGTGAGCGATAAGGTGTTGATGACCTTGCCGGACTTCTGTTCTTTCATAACATTGCCGCAGGCTTTCGCGAGGAAAAACGCGCCTTTGAGATTGACATCTGTAACGAAATCCCAATCCGCTTCGGTGAATTCCATTGCGGGGTTGCGGATGTTGACACCGGCGTTGTTAACGAGTATGTCAATTCTACCGAAGGTTTCTACGGTCTCTGCGACGAGTGCGTCGATTTCTGAGAGGTCCCCGACATCCGCCTGAATTGGCAAGATTTTTCTACCGGTTTCGTCGGCGACTCGTTCAGCGATGGGTGTTAACGTCTCAATTTTCCTACCGACAATAGCGAGGTCCGCGCCAGCCCCGGCAAGACCTTCTGCCATTGCGAGACCAATACCGCGACTCGCACCAGTGACGATGCTTACTTTACCCTCCAGCTGAAATTGCTGGAGCATGCCTACGGCAGATTTCTGGTTCATATTTCGACTCCAATCTCAGGTTTAACTATTCGATGGGCCCGTCCGATTCTGTCAATTCAGCTAACTTCTGGGTCCCTATCACTTTTACTGCCCCATTATGTTCTTCAGCAAGAGAGACAAGCAGTCTCGCACCGGCGGAACGTTTCAAGTCAATTTCGAGTGCAACGACATAGATAGCGGCATTATTTTTGTTACCTTCACGGACAGCCTCAAGTATTTTCTTTGTGTCTGTCTCAATAGAATGCCCCGTAACTGTAGTCGGAAGACCGTCTGTCACCAAAACAATAACAGATGGATCCAATGTTAGCGCACTTTCAAGTGCCGCAAGGATGTTCGTCCCAACATTAGACTGAATACGTTCAGGTGTAAATCTGTCCAAATATCTTAAGGTCCGTTCTATATTGGGAGCATTTGCGGGTAGCATTTCCTTATGCATAGCGTTCGATTCTGTGGAAAAAGCCACCACATTCAAGGTATCCTCGTCGCCAAGCATAAGTACAGAATCCTTGAGCGAGTCAACGGCTAATTCCAGTTTATTAAGTCCTGCTGCCTGCATACTCGCTGAAATGTCAAGGCAGTAAACGATATCTTTGGGTCCGCCGAATTCATTGAGGAAGTCGATGATGCCGAGTCGGTCAGAGATACCGTCTTTTCCGCCGCCGCCGAGGAGTCCATCACCACCGCCCTGTCCGTCGCCGCGGAACCGACCACTTCCGTCGCCGCGCGCTCGGACTCTACCGGTAACGACTCCGCGTCCATCGGTACGTCCGGGTTGTGCGATTAATCTGCTGAGATTCGAGGCTTCCGCATCGCGCAATTGGGCATCCGTCATAACATCAGGGATAACCTCATCCAAGGGTGCCTTGTTGGCTTCTACATCTTCAAGAACGACACGCGGACTGAGTTTGACGACTTCATCCATCTTGTTCCGAGCGGTTTCAATTTTCCTATCAATTGCATCCCTGGCGAGTTCTTCGTTCGGATTATACATCTTTTGGGCGAGCGGCGGTTTCGGTCTCTGTTTCCGCTTCCTAGGCGCATCTGCATCGTTAAGCAGGTCAACCGCAAAGACATCCGTATTTTCATCGGCGATTCGACTCAGTGGGAAGAACAGATAGACGATAATGATAATCATGTGTAAGATAAGGGACAGTAAAATGACAGATCGCATCCGATTCCTACGCCGTTGCGCGTCAATCCGCCAATTAGTGAGTTGATTTAACACGGGTTAGGTCCTCCACATTTATTTTTCTTTAATTTTTTCGAGCGAGGTTTGTTGGTCCTCAAAAGCCTGAATCCACGTTTCGCCTTCCGGTGTCAGTTCATAATAGGTATGATTCCGGTGTTTGATCCATTTACCTTTGACGATATTTTTCCGATACTGTATTATACGACCTTGCACCCTTTTGAGTCCACCGAGTTCCTTTAATTTTCGGTGTCGCTCGTGCATCTCCTCAAGCGGAAGCCTTAACGCCTCAGCAACCACCATAGAGTAATCCATTCCGAACTCTTGATGGTGCTTGAGAATAAAATAGTCGGTCTCATCAAGTTCGGCGAATTCAGGGGCAGGTGTAGCAGGTACTGCCGCCATCTGAGTCGTCCGAACCTCGTCCCATGCAACCGCCAATAACCGTTCTGGTCGTAAACCTTGAACTGCGTTGCATGTGGTGTGATGGACAGTTATAGTGCTGTCCGCCTTGAAATAACCGGTAATAGGGTCATCTTCTTGCGGGGAACAACACTTGGCGATTTTGTAGGTGAGCTCAGGAGTCATCTGTTTGCTAATTTAGAATTGTCGTTATGATTTTTTTAATGCTCTGTGTCCGATGTCATTCCGAAAATGTGTTTTGTTAAAGTGGATTGCCGAGACACCTTTGTATGCCTGTTGAATTGCGTTGTGTAATCCGTCAGCGATAGCCGTGACACCTAAGACTCTACCGCCAGCTGTGACGATGTTTTCGCCATCGTGTGTTGTACCTGCATGAAAGACACTAACGCCTTCAATGGCATCGGCATCCTCAAGACCGGTGATAATCTCACCTGTTTGATATGGATCCGGATAACCGCCTGAAGCCATGACGACACATGCTGCTGCTTCATCATGCCACTGAACATCGGCGTGGTCGGCAAGTGTTCCGTCAATACATGCGATAAGGAGCGGCACAAGATCGCTTTTAAGACGCGGTAAGAGGACCTGCGCCTCTGGATCCCCGAATCGGCAGTTGAATTCGAGCACTTTCGGTCCGGTATCAGTAATCATCAATCCTACGTATAGCACACCTTTAAAAGGGCTGCCGATGTCCGCCATCCCGTTGATCGTTGGGTAAACGACGTGCTGCATAACATAGTCGTGTAATTCTGGTGTGATAACAGGTGCGGGGGAATATGCGCCCATTCCGCCTGTATTTTTTCCCGTATCCCCGTCATGCGACATCTTATGGTCCTGTGAAGAGACGAACGGTAGACAGTGGCTGCCATCGGTAAGAACGGTAAAGGAGGCTTCCTCGCCGATCAATTCTTCTTCAATTACCACGCTATCACCTGCGTCTCCAAACGCCTTATCCACCAAAATAGTTTTGACAGCCTGCAACGCCTCTTTGAAGGTACGTCCGGGGATAACGCCTTTTCCCGCGGCGAGTCCGTTTGCCTTAACGAAAACAGGTCTATTCTGATCTTCAATATAAGCCATCGCTGCTTCGACATCGGTAAACGTCTGATGTTCTGCTGTCGAGATTCCGTTTTCGAGCATCAACTGTTTGGCGAAATCTTTGCTTGCTTCCAAGCGTGCTGCGCGTTTATCGGGTCCAAACGCTTTCAACCCGCGCTCACTGAACACATCAACGATACCCTCCGCTAATGGTGCTTCGGGACCGACAACGGTCAGTGCGATGTTCTCGGATTCCGCCCAATCTGCCAAGTCGGTAAACCGATCCGGCATTGGGAGCGTTTCAGCGATTTGCGCGATGCCGGCATTACCGGGTGCGCAATAGATTTTCTCAACGCGTCGGCTCTGTGCAAGTTTCCAGACGAGTGTATGCTCACGTCCGCCTTGCCCGACGACCAGAATTTTCATGTTACACATCCTTTTTGATTCTATTGTATCACAAAAAGTTCGGAAAATCAAGCATTTTTATTTGACAAAGTGGATCGTATAAGTTATGCTAATAATCATAGAAATCGGAGAAATCGTTAATGCGTAACACACATCCACGAGAAATACAAGCCTATCGGACTCAAAATGGCAGGGAGCCTTTCACTGAATGGTTGAGATCACTTCGTGATCAAAGGACGCGAGATAGAATACGAAAACGACTTGAATGACTTGGAGATGGCAATTTCGGCGACTGCCAATCTGTGGGGAACGGTGTTTTTGAACTCCGTGTCCACTTTGGAGCAGGCTACGGATAACAAATAGGGTTAAAATAAAATACCTGAGCACTCACCCACGACACACCAAACAAAAATAGGTGAATGAGAGCAGCTTAACTTGACAATAGCGTCGGATTTGTTATAATCATTTGATATATTTTACAGAGAGGGTAACCGAGTTGTAATGCAACATGTCGTGTTAGGAGGAAATATTTTATGCGCTATCTACGAGGCATTGTTACGTGGATTGATTCATTGGAATCTGGTGGACAATTCCGAAAATGGGTTTCAATTCTCGTCAAAATCTTTGGCGTACTTGTTTTGATTAGTGCCACTGTCTGGGGCATTACTATTTGTGTTGGTGCAATAGCTGCAAGTGAATATTTGGGGACTGGTTCACGGACACTTGTTTACATTGGAACCATTTTGTCTCTTTGCATCAATATTATCGTTGGATTGGTACTCGCGATGCTGTTTTGGAACAGATCCAATAAAATTAGCGCACTTGGCAGTCAAACACATTTTACTTTGCTACCTATTACAATTATCTTGATCCGACTATTGGGTGAATTCAGTTTCCTTTCACTTGTGGGGACAGGCATTCAAGCTCTGATAGCTTCAATTTTCGGATTCGTGTTTCCGAATTTAATGAGTATTCTTCTGAGCGGCTTGGCAAGAAATATCAGCTTTATTTTCGGTGTGATTTCGTTCGTGAGCTCCGTTCTCGCTGGAGCAATGGTATTGATTTTCACCTACTTCATATCCGAACAGATTAGCGTGTTTACGGATATGGCAACGAACCTTAAGAAGATTGCGGCTGCATTGTCAACTGAGGAAACCACTCAGGACACCGTTTCAGATTCATAAACACATCAGAGAGTATTGCTGCGTCAGGCAATACCCTCATTCAGTGAGGAAACGATGACTAATAAACCTATATTGTTGGAAAAAGGAAAATTTACCAGATTTGTGGGAAGTAGCAGCGGTATATGGAAAATAATGACATTAGCATCCATTCTTTGTTTAGTGGTCGCGTCGCTCATAGGTTGTGGAGAGCCAAACTTGGATGATCCGAAAGTTCGCGAGGAAGTTATCGCAAAAGCAATAGACCAAGATAGCTTGCAGACCCGCCGTGCACCATCTGGAGAAGAACTATATTATGCGCCTAACCAAGAAAGACCTTATGCAGGGTGGGTAAAAATCAGGAATGCACTCTACGAATTTCAGAATGGTAAACCGAACGGAATCTATATCAGTTGGTACAGCAACGGGCAAAATAGGAAGAAGGGAACCTTTAGGAACGGTGAAGAAGATAGTTTGTGGACTCAGTGGTATGAGAATGGGCAAAAGATGAGTGAAGGCACATACAAACTTATTGATACTGTTGTACTTACCCCTCTGGAGAGTGATGGGCAAGAGGTGCCTACAGTCACTCATAAGTTAAGCATGGAAGATGGCTTGTGGACCGAATGGTATCCTAATGGAACTGAAAAGTCTAAAGGAACCTATAAGTCCGGCACAAAAGATGGTGTGTGGGTCTTTTCGGATAAAAATGGACAGAAAAGCAGCGAAGGCATTTACAAAGACAATTCTAAAGACGGTTTATGGACCGAATGGTACACCAACGGAAAAGAGGAGTCTAAAGGAACTTACAAGTCTGACATAAGAGAGGGGATGTGGGTTTTTTTCCATGAAAATGAGCAGAAAAGCAGTGAAGGTGCTTATATCAGTGGCTCTAAAGATGGCTTGTGGACCGAATGGTATACCGATGGAACCGAAAAATCCAAGGGAACCTATAAGTCCAGCATAAAAGATGGTGCGTGGTTTTTTTTCTATGACAATGGTCAGAAAAGCAGTGAAGGTGCTTATATCGGTGATTCTAAAGATGGCCTGTGGACCGAATGGTATACCGATGGAAAAGAAAAGTTAAAAGGGAACTACAAAACAGACGTAAAAGATGGGATGTGGACTCTCTGGTACGACAATGGTCAGAAAAGCAGTGAAGGTGCTTATATAAACGGCTCTAAAGACGGTTTATGGACCGAATGGTATGATAATGGGACGCAAAAGTCGAAAGGAAATTACAAAAATGACTTCCATTTCGGAGCATGGACTTGGTGGTACGATAATGGGAAACAGGAAGCAGAGGGAACATTTAAGGCTGGAAAAGGGCGAAGTTACGTTTATTTTGATCGTGATCCGAAGCAGGGTGCGGGTAAAGGAAGCCAAATAAATCTATCTGGGAGTCGCTATTCTAATTTTGAGTATTATTTTCCTGGCATTTGGATTAAAGGCATTGCTGATGGAAAATGGACCTTTTGGCACACCAATGGCCAGAAGTGGGCGGAAGGAAGTTACAAGGATGGCAATGGAACTGGTTCGTGGGCTTGGTGGTGGCCTTCCGGAAATAAGGCAGCCGAAGGAAGTTTTGTAGACGTTAATTCTGACCTCTATGTTACTGAGTTTGGTCTGTCGTACTACTACGGAGCTTTCTCTGACAATTGGAAAAGAACTTTACTTACCGTTGGTGGAGCTGCTTATGGAAAATGGACCTTCTGGCATAACTATATGCCCGTCTCCGAGGAGAAGTTATCAGTGTGGTTTTCCCTAACTATCACTAAGGGGTACAGAGTTGAAAATAAAATGCTACTCGACTGGAACGGAGAATACCAGGGTCCCTTTGTGGATATGAGATATGAGACTTATTCTCAACATCTTGAGTAGTAGCACACAACGCGGAATTGGTAGAACATGATTAACAATAAGTACTTAGGATTAGTGTATATCCATGAGGTATAATAGAATTTTTCTGTGAGGTTTAAGTTTAATGTGAGTTCGGTATAAGCCTACTTTCATATATTCTTAAGTATTTTCCACTGGTTCCGTCTGTCTGCGGGATTTAGGAGGTAAAACACCCCGCATCTATATTGAAACACCCACTATTTCTTACACTGAACCCACGTTAAGTTTATGTAAAGTTTCTCTTGCAAGCGAATCTATTTAGTTACACATCTCAATATACTTAAGAGTACTGCAGATATATCACTGATTGAACGCCGCGAGGTGAATTATGTTGTCTTCGCATGCCCGTCTATCGCCACCGATCAGAAATCATTAGAGTATCGTAAAATTAAGGGCCTCAACTGGAAAGCGTCTCAATTGGCTAAATCAGAGGCATCTCAATAACAAAGGAATTACTTATGGCTGAACAACATCACGAACTTGCTCACGTTTTTAGTGAACCCTCTGGAAGGGTGAACGACGCGCGCGCTGGTGGTCTCCGCGATGTCAACACTCCCTATACCTTTCCGGGTTATACCGAGGCAGAATGGCTCGAAAAAGCCGATGCTTTGCGCCAGCAGATTCGCGTCGCTAACGGCTTGATACCGGCACACGAACCGACACCACTGAATGCTGAGATATTCGGAAAGATTGAACGCGAAGACTATAGCATCGAAAAGGTCTATTTTGAACCCTTTCCGGGGTTCTTCACAACCGGAAACCTCTATCGTCCACTTGGGAAATCCGGTCCGTTTCCGGGGATTGTGAGTCCGCACGGACATTGGGGACGTGGTAGACTTGAAAACATCGAACGCGGTTCAATCCCCGGTCGCTGCATCAACTTTGCGAAACAGGGTTACGTTATCTTTGCCTACGATATGCTCGGCTATAACGACAGCGGCAAACAGATTGAGCACCGTTATGGCGGTGCGCGTGAAGGTCTCTGGGGTCTAAGTGCGATGGGTCTTCAACTCCAGAGCGGTATCCGCGCCATCGACTTTTTACAAAGCTTGGTAGATGTAGATGCGGAACGTATCGGTTGTACGGGTGCGTCTGGTGGTGGAACGCAGACCTTTATCTTGACAGCAGTAGATGAACGCATCAAAGTCTCTGCCCCTGTCAATATGATTTCTGCGACGATGCAAGGTGGGTGTCTCTGTGAAAACGCGCCGAACCTCCGTTTGGATGTCAGCAACCTCGAAATCGGTGCGTTGATGGCACCGCGTCCGCTTTTGCTCGTATCGGCGACTGGGGATTGGACGGTGAAAACGCCGACGGTTGAATATCCGGCGATCCGAAGCATTTATGAACACTTCAACGCAGCGGATAAGGTCCATCAGGTTCAGGTAGACGCGGAGCATAACTATAACCGAGAGAGTCGTGAAGCGGTATATGCGTGGTTCGCGAAATGGTTTTTAGGAGCAGAGGACGCTTCGGCGTTCAAGGAGATAGAATTTCAGGTTGAGCTGGATGACGCGCTATTGGTCTTCTCGGAACGTGAGATACCATCGCATGCGCTGAAGCAGGAAGATTTTTTACCGGCTTGGGTCGCGCGTTCCGAACAAGCACTCGAAAATCGGAAGCCGACGAACGACACAGAACTTCAGACGTTCCGTGAAGAGATGGAAAGCGGATTGCAACACGCCCTCGGATTGCAGGTTCCAAAGATTACAGATGTCACGCTTGTCGAACCGGAGGGCGCGTTTCCGACGACCTACCAAACCAGCCTCTCTGCAAGACATCTCGTTATCGGGAGAAAAGGTGTCGGCGATACGATCCCTGCCATCTTGTTTAGTCCAGAGCCACAAGTCGGACACGATCCGATCGTATTGATCGTTCATGCAGAAGGTAAGGAGAAGTTGATTGATATGGAGACGGGTGAACCGTCGAGCCTTATCACCGACTTACTCGCTGCCGACCGAAAGGTGCTGCTCATTGATGTCTTCGGTGTCGGTGAGCATGAAGATTATGATAGACCGGAAGATACCTCCTTTTTCACGACCTACAACCGTACCGCTGCAGCACTCCGCGTGCAAGACATTGTAACGGCACTGCGTTGCTTCACAGGTAGAGGCGATGTCTCGGAGGTGAACCTAATCGGGATCGGAGAAGCGGGATTGTGGAGCCTACTTGCGGCTGGATTCACCGATGTCAAGAACGTTGTTATAGATACAGATGGATTTGATAACAGCAGCGACGATGCCTTTTTAAAGACGTTGCCGATACCGAGTATTCGTCGGGTTGGCGATTTTCGGACAGCCGGAACACTCGTTACCCCACGAAACTTAATCCTCCACAATACGGGTAATGTGTTTGAAACGGCATGGATTCGCGAGGTGTATAGAAATATCGGTGCGAGCGACGAGTTGTTGGTTGCGGAAGCTCGGTTATCTGATGAAGAGATTGTCGGTCGGGTAACGGAAGCGTAAGCAAAGGATGGAAGGATGGAAGGATGGAAGGATCCATCTATGCTTCCAATCTTCCAAACCCTGCCTGTAAGAGAAGGATAGATTGCCTATGAGAGGTTGTATCCACGCTCGTTGTGTTGTGAGAGGTCGAGTCCCATCCGTTCCTCATCCTCTTCAACGCGTAAGCCGACTGTGGCATCAATGATTTTAAGGATAATAAACGAAAGCACACCGCTCCAGACGAGTGTAATGACGACACTGAGGAACTGTGCCCAGAGTTGCGCGCCTATGCCGTTATCCAATCCGACCCCACCTAAACCTTTAGCAGCAAAAACTCCAGTCAGCAGTGCGCCGACAATTCCACCGATCCCGTGAACGCCGAATGCGTCAAGCGAATCGTCGTAACCGAGTTTTGATTTCAGACTGGTCGCGCCCCAATAGCAGACGATACCGGAGACGATACCGATAACAAGTGCGCCCATAGGTCCGACGTATCCGGAAGCTGGTGTGATAGCGACCAAACCGCCGACAGCACCTGTCACAATACCCAAAGCACTCGGTTTACGGTGTACTGCCCATTCAACAAACATCCAGGTAATCGCGGCGGCTGCGGTAGAAATTTGCGTAACGAGCATCGCCATACCTGCGGCACCATCAGCGGCAGCAGCACTTCCAGCATTGAAACCGAACCAACCGACCCAGAGCATTGAAGCACCGACGACGGTGAGGGTCAAGCTATGCGGCGGCATCGCGGAGGTACCGTATCCGATCCGTTTTCCGACCATGATAGCAGCAAGGAGTGCGGCAATTCCAGCGTTAATATGAACAACCGTTCCACCTGCGAAGTCGAGTGCACCGAGAATATCGCCAAACAGCGAACCGTCTCCACCCCATGCCATGTGGCAGAGAGGTGCGTACACAATTATCGACCATAGGACGGAAAAGATTAACATCGCCGAGAATTTCATCCGTTCAGCGAACGCACCAGCGATCAATGCGGGTGTAATAATCGCAAATGTTAGTTGGAAGGTAATAAAGACCGTTTCGGGGATGCTCCCAGACAGCGAATCCACACCAACACCACTTAGGAACATGGCACCGAGCCCACCGACAAAGGAGCCGAGCGTGAGTTTTCCTGCCTCCATACCTGCGGTATTAAATGCAAGGCTATAACCACAGATAATCCATATAATGGTAATCAACCCTGTCAATGCGAAACATTGCATGAGGACAGAGAGTACATTTTGGACGCGCACGAGTCCGCCGTAGAAGAGCGCGAGTCCGGGGATCGTCATAAAGAGCACGAGAGCAGTTGAAGTGAGCATCCAGGCGGTATTACCGGAATCATGCGGTTTCTCCAATTTTTCCACACGTTCCCCTAATTCCTCTAACGTCAGCACCGAAGCAGTGTCCTCTGAATCAGGTGATGCTTCTTGTGCCATAATCAAACTCGGCACGCCACACATTAATAAAATAACAATCAACGCTCCAATTCGTGTGTAAGCAGTTCGCTTTCCTGCTAATAGTGATGCACATCGTTGTTGCATCGGAATCCTCCATAATATTGACAAGCAGGTATTGCTTGCTTTGTTATTTTTGTAAGGATAGACAACTTTGTCTGCCCTTCAATTATATTGTATCATACGCTAATTTCACGTAGCAAAAAGGGAAGCACCCACAAGGTGAGAAGTAAAACTCAGGGATATAAGTGAAACTTCCTGTGGGTGGTCCCTATTAGATTTGTAGCCAAAGGCTACCGGACAAATACGTTAACGCATTGCCGAGACGTTAAAGTCGGGATAGGCACTCGCACCGTGTTCCTCGTAATCGAGTCCTGTCTGTTCTTCTTCTTCTGTGACCCGCAAGCCTGTAATCGCTTTGATTCCGTAGAAGAGAATAAAGCCAGTGACGAGACACCATACGAGAACGGCGAAAACACCGACGATCTGTGCCCAGAGAAGCCCGAATCCTCCACCGGCGAAAACGCCACTTGAGCTGTCGAAGAACCCGAGAAGAATCGTGCCTAATGCGCCACACGTACCGTGTACAGAGATGGCACCGACCGGATCATCAATCCGAAGTTTCTCAAACATCAGTACACTCAGAACAACAACAATACCACCGAGGGCACCGATAATTGCGGCATCTCTTGGACTTACGGATGCACAACCGGCAGTAATTGCCACCAATCCACCGAGTGCGCCGTTGAGTGCCATACCGGCATCGGGTTTACCGAGGATGAGCCATGCGGTAATCATTGCGAGGATAGCACCTGCAGCGGCTGCGAGGTTCGTCGTTATGGCAATACTGGAAATCGCAGCTGCGTCTGCCCCCATTTGGCTACCGGGATTAAATCCGAACCAACCGAGCCACAAGATAAAGACACCGAGTGCAGCGAGCGGGAGATTGTGTCCGGCAATCGGTCTCGGATTCCCCTCAGCATCGTATTTCCCAAGGCGAGGTCCCAAGACGATAGCACCTGTTAAGGCGAGCCAGCCGCCTGTTGAATGGACGACCGTTGAACCGGCAAAATCCGACATACCCAAACTTGACAACCAGCCACCACCCCAAACCCAGTGTCCCACGATCGGATAGATGATCCCAGTAATGAAGACACTATAGATGAGGTAGCTTTTAAACTGTGTGCGTTCTGCCATTGCGCCTGAGACGATAGTTGCGGCAGTAGCGGCGAATACGAGTTGGAAGAGCCACGCCGCATAAGTCGGGACCGAGCTCCACTCTAATGAACTAAATATACTTGTACTGGCTGCTGCGCCTTCTGTAAGGGTTTGAGAAGGCACAAACCAACCACTTGTTCCCATGAACGCATTACCGGCACCAAACATAATAGCAAAACCGATTGCCCAGTAAGCGATGGAACCCATTGAAAAGTCCATCAGGTTTTTCATGAGAATGTTGACAGCATTCTTGGCGCGTGTGAATCCAGACTCCACCATAGCGAACCCTGCCTGCATAAAGAAAACCAAAAATGCAGCGACAAGTACCCATAGTGTGTCACCCATATACTTGGCATCCTCAACCTTTTTGAGCGTGCCTTCATCATCTATCAACCCATTTAGGGCGAAAGCGTTTAGGCTCAGGAGGCATACAAGAATAAAAACGGATATGATAACCTTTTTCTTCATTTTTCAGAATCTCTCCTTTGCGTCAATCCATTAAAAAAACTGGGGATGCTCATCGCGAACCGTAAGACTGTTGTGTTGTCCTCGGCTCGCGATAATATCGACCAATGTTTATTTTCCTACCACTCGCGGAAGAGCGTCATTCTGCCCGTAATTCCTGTTTGCTCTATCTCGTTGCCCTCATCATCTTCCTGCGGTTGGGTTTCAAATCCGACAAAAATCCCGAGCGTATTATTTTCGCCATAACCGACATTCGCTCGAGCACCGACAACCAGGCTGCTAAGTCCACCTTCATCGCCTAAGCCGATCGTTGCTTCTACTTGTGGACCGATAGCAATCGTATCGTTGACCGAATAGAGAATGAAGTCGCGTGTATAGAGCGAATCATCGCCGTAATCAAAAGGCGAGTTGAAGAACCCTTGAATCCACGATTCAAAATAGATGGAGCCTGCGGTGAGATAGGTGAACAACTGCGGGGCGATCAAAGAAGAGGGGCCATCCGCTGCGGCATAGTCAAAACCGATACCTACCATCGGGAGGAAAGTAAGTTCCAATGATTCACTGGCAACA
Organism: Candidatus Poribacteria bacterium; assembly: GCA_012270865.1. GTDB lineage: Bacteria > Poribacteria > WGA-4E > WGA-4E > WGA-3G > WGA-3G. The sequence continues at coordinate 34,036 of JAAXHL010000014.1, forward strand.
ACAGGGATGCCGAGACCGAGGTCTAACTCACCAAACGTTCCGACGACATAAATATCAGTATCGAAAGAGAGGCTGCCGAGGAAATCTGGCGAATGACTGGCACCAACCCAGATTTGTGTTCCCAAACTATCAGTATCGGTACGAAACCACCCGGAAGCACCTGATGCTTCTTCTTCCGCCATATCTTCTTCACCCATTTCATGGGCATCTGCATAAACCATCGGAACACTACCAATTGCGAAAATACACGCAACGACTAACAGACGAACTAACCAAACAGTATACGTTTTCATTAAAGTAAATTCTCCTTTATGTGCATCCAAAATGCACGGACAAACTGCGTAAATGTGAACTACGTACGTTTACGGTGCAACTCCAAAATTTCAATACAGAAATAGGTCGCTTGACTCTGGGATCAACTTGTGATATAGTGGTTCTCGCTTGCACAAACAGCAGGTTTTTCACCAGTGCCTATTATGCACCTATTTTCGTTAAAGCAAGACGCGTGCCAATTAACAGTTTACCTCACAGTGAGAACTCTTAAATCATTCGTTTCGCCTACTTTCAGTTGTCAGTAATGTAAGCATTACAAGCATTTAGCCGATAATAGATACCGGATAACGGACAACGCTCACTGCAAGGCAACTCCTTAAAAAATGCTGAAATTTTCAACAGAACATTGCCCAAAAAAGATGCAAATCGTCCTTCTGAGCGTTATTGTGATGTTCGGGGCAGTCCTACGTTTTTGGAACTTGGGACAGTGGAGTTTTTGGATTGACGAGGTGTTCACCGTCAGAGACGCACAAGACCTCTCGTTCAACAGTTTTCAGTCTATTCCGAACCCGATTCCGTACCTTGCAGTGAAGTTATCAATCTTTATCGGTGGTAGTAGCGAATGGTGGAGTCGTCTGATTCCGTGTCTCGTCGGGATCGTTTCAATTCCTGCTGTTTTCGGGTTAGGACGGACTCTCTATGATTGGCGTGTTGGACTTTTTAGTAGCGCGTTTGTGGCGTGCGCCAGTTGGCATCTGTTTTGGACGCAGAACGCTCGTTATCCTGTCTTTACCTTCCTGTTTGCGGTCCTGACAGCGTGGTGTTTCTATCTATCTCTGGAGCGCGATTCAACACGACTGACGATAGGTGCGCTCGCCTGCTGTTTGTGTCTAATTCTCTCACATACGCTTTCGGTTGTCATCGTTCCGGCGTTAGCGGTTTATGCCGTGATTCGTCTCTTAGAAAAATCGGATCGGAAACGGTGGCTAAATTTGCTTATCTTTTTTATCCCGTTTGCGATGCCGGTGTTCGCCTTAGCGTTTCCAGAGGTCCGCGGCTATCTTTTCTCTGGGTGGGGACGCAACGAATGGCAACGGAGTCCGCTCTATATTATCTTAACACTCGTGCAAGGCGTGAGTGTTCCGATAGCCATTGCTGCCTTTTTCGGGTTCGTTGCAACAACATCTAATAGGGCAACGCATTTTCTATTCTGTTATGCCGGTATCCCGTTATTCCTTTTCCTGATAGCCTCCCAGTTTCAAAATGTCGCTGGCTACTATCTATTCTGGACAACGCCTGCCTATTTTATTTTCGCTGGTGTTGCGTGTGAACGGGTCGTCTGGAGGGTGATAGGTCCGCAATCGGAGGAGAAAAGAGTGGTACTTGTGCCGTGTATTTTGGTGGTAACATTACTCTCGCAGACCTATCTTTACTTTGAAGTCGAAAACGGTGGCCGCCCGCGGTGGCGTGAGGCATTTGAAGTTGTCAGGTCTGAGCAGAAACCCGGCGATAGTATCGTGCTTTCGGAGCCTGAAATGGGTAAGTATTACCTGTCAGAACTGCCGCCAATTTATATCGGTGAATTGTTAGAGGATAAAGATGGCTTTGAGAAACAGTGGGAAGATTCAGGGAGAGATCGGTTATGGTTCGTAGTTGATGTTGCGAGTTTCAACGTTTTCGACGCGGATGGAGATGTCCGCAGTTGGATTCGCCACCGCGGACATATTGTCCAAACGCTGCCTGCCTTCTCACGTGCAAAGGACAGGACGATTCATATCTATTTACTGAGATAAAATCAAGCCTGCAATTAGAGAGTATTGCCCAAATAACAGTATTTTCAAAACCTCATGAAACTCGACGCACCACAAACACGAGTGTTCAATACATAAAAGACACGATATACTATTAATTGGACAACACCATCAAGAAACCTAATAGAAATGAACATTAAAAGTAGCTGCGATGGTAATAATATTACTCTCAGATGTCTCATTGAAAGTTTCACCAGTCCAAATATTAAACCCGCTGGTATAAGTATCAGTATACCTAACGTACCCCAATCCTAATTCAAGAGACACATGATCGCGCAACTCGTAACCTATTCCACCTGATAATGAAACAAGACTGTCCTCATTGGCACTTGTATACCCGAGTGCCCCGTGAAGATAATATTTTGAGTTTGGGTCAGTGAAGTACATAAATCCAAGACTCGGTATAATGCTTGGAACCGTCGATGAGAGGTATATAGTCAGCTGATCAGATAAGCCATAACCGAGTTTGCCAGACGTAGCAAAACCTGCCGCTGAACCTTCGATCTCACCTCCGCTCGCAATCGCTGCGTATCCAACGCCAACGCCCAAGAGTAATCCTTCACGTTCCCCATCAAACAGTTGCGCGTGCGTAATGAGTGATGGGCCAAATGTTAGTAACACTATCAAAATTGCTAAGGTTGAAAAACGTAAGTTTGTTTTCATAAAATATCTCCTTTTTTAAGTAGAACCCCTGCAACTCCGCGTTGCAGAGAAGCGTGTCAGCGGACTGTCCCGCATCTGACTGGATCCGTATGCCCTGTGAGGGTAACACCCATGGGTTCGGAAATAGTTTTCACACCTACCGAAGATTGCTGAAATATTTCACGAGAAGTCTTCGGTCTCTCGAACAGAACCAATTCCAGCAGTATCGTGAGCAACACCTATCGGGCAAAAGCACGAGTGAAGGTGTTTTTGCCTTACCACCAGAAGGGAAATTACAAGACGACGACGCTCCACCTCATAGCACCTGTGGAAGTTCTGGGAGCCGGTCATCTACCCATCCCCACTGCAGCTGCCCATTTTCATTCCAGAGTTTCCACCCGTCACCCGTTCTGCCGTTTTTGTATGTGCCTTCTGCTGCCTTCTGCCCATTTTGATGCCAGAATGTCCAGGCACCATCCCGTCTACCATCTTTGTATGTGCCTTCTGCCCATTTCTCTCCATTTTCATGCCAGAATGTCCAGGCACCATCTCTCCAGACATCCTCACCGTCTTGTTTATATGTGCCTTCTGCTACCTGTTGCCCATTTTCATACCAGAATTTCCAGGCACCATCCCGTCCACCCTCTTTGTATGTGCCGTCTACTTTTTTGTCTCCATTTTCATACCAGAACGTCCAACCATCTCGTTCACCGTTTTTGTATGTGCCTGCGGACGATTTCTGCCCGTTTTCTCTATACCAGAACGTCCACATACCATCTGGTTCATCGTCTTTGTATGTGCCTTCAAACCGTTTCTGCCCGTTTTCATACCATTCTGTCCACATACCATTTCTCTTACCCGTTTTGTATGTGCCTGCGTCCGATTTCTGCCCGTTTTCATACCAGAATGTCCACATACCATCTTGTTTACCTTCTGTAAAGGTGCCTTCCTCCGACTTCTGTCCGTTGTCATACCAATTGGTCGCCGGACCATGAAATTTACCGTTGCGCACATGGAAAAGTGATCTGATATCTTCTTCCTCATCGTCATAGTACTCTTTAACCCAACCTGTATAAGGCGTTTCCTGATTCGGTTGGTAAAAAAGTTCTTCACCTTCTGCCCCACGAATCTGCAACTTATCCGCGTCTAATGCTTGGGCAATCAATTGCTCCAGATCCGCTTCGGTAGGGAGCAAAGTGTCCGCTGGGTTTGCTTCTTCATCAGTAGAGCATCCGAAGAAACAAAAGCACAATACATAGATTAGCGTAAGCGATAGTGCAAAGTTTTTTAACATCAGTTTCATCTTTTTTTATACCTCCGTATGTATAAATCAAATGTTTTTAGTAGAGCCAATAATTAAACGAAGCAAAGAGAGATATTCCGTTTAGATGCACATTGCGAAAACTCGAATCCCAATATGCATTAGGAATCGTTATTCGACTGAACCCGGCTGTGAGTTCAAACGCGTAGTGTCGTCGAAATTCGTTACCGATCCCTAAGTTAAAGGTCCAAGCGTCAGCTGGCGTGTTACCCCCTGCGAGAATATATTTGCCGAAATTTGCGGCTGTAATTCTTGAAGAAGCAGCCATTCTTGTGTATCCGAACTGCACAATGTAATAAATGTCCGAATATTGTTGGCTAGAGAATAGTACACCGAACGCTGGTTGTATTGATAGGAACGGTGATGTGATATAGAATCTCATATCTTCTGAAACCGCGTATCCGAGCCGCCACTGTACGCCTCCGGACACATATCTGCTGTTTGAATTGTCAAACTTATCATCTTCATTAAACCGGTCTGCCAAAATAGACAACCCTGATTGCGTTATTCCGTATTCGGCTGTTCCCCCTAAGAATATGCCGCGCCATCGGTTATCGAGTAGATCGTCTAATGGGTTTGTATTCTGCTGTGCGGGACTCTGTGTTACAGAAAAAACACAGACCCCTATTGAAACCAAAAGTAGAAAGAATAATTTTTTCATATTGTTAACCTGAGCTTGATAAAAAACGTGAGTTTGATAAAAGTTGGACTTATGTAGCGTTCAGTGTTAATTTGCGCTGTATACGCCACAAACTAACAGTTTGTGCTACGATTCACGGTTCTGTGATGCGGAAAATCTGGATTTTCAAGGGTTTGTGTGGACCAGATGCTGAGTCGTCGCCTGATAAAACGGCATGAATCAATTGAACATCGTCGTCTCTTTCCATGGCGTTCCCTCCTCATGAACAGATTCAGCTGCCTTGACATCCACTGAAATATCTAATTAAGTATTTAGTCTAATAATTTTTAAATTAATTCCATATAATTATATCGTCTTAATATTATACTAAAGACACTTTTTTTTGTCAAAACGTTACATCATAGAAAAAAATATTTTGTCAGGCAACGATTTACAACCGTAGAAGGATCTCCGATTCCGATTCTACCCCACTATTCCCTACAAAAATTCTATTATCGACTTCACTATAAATGCCCATTAGGCAAACCTCTAATCTACTCAAGCAGATAATTTTTCTGTTAAATAAAAATAAGGCGAGGTCAGAAAACCTCGCCTTACGGATAACTCAGGGATAAACTTTACTGTTGTTCAGGCTGCGCTTCCATGGCTAACCTACCATCTACGCGTGAAATTCATTCTACCGGTAAGTCCGGTTTCATCTTCGCCTTTTTCGGTTTCATACCCGACATATAGACCGAGGGTATTCGCCTTACCATAACCGATGTTCAAACGTGCACCGAAATTTAAAGCCCAAAGTCCGCCATCCTCACCGAGTCCAAGCACAGATTCAAACTGCGGACCGATAGCAATAATGTCGTTAATAGCATAAGTAATGTAAGTCCGGTTGTAGAGTTCATTCAGACTTTCGTCATCAAATATGGATTTGACTGTGCCGATTGTCCAATGGAAACCGAAGATTTTACCGGCAGGTAGGATAGCAAAGATTTGCGGGTATAAGGCATAAGGACCGTCTGGACTGGTATAATTGAACCCGACACCGAGCATCGGTGTTAGCAGCAGCGCCATGCTGTCATTCGCGATAACAGGGAATGAAATGCCCATATCAAACTCACCCAAAAACTGGCGCGAACCATCGATCGCCGGACTACCGTTCACATAGATATTAGAATCAAATGAAATGCCATCGCTGATCGGATGACTTGCACCAATCAGGAAATAGGTACCGAGACTATCGACATCAATCTGGAACCATCCTGTAATATTCGGTTTTTCTTCCATCGGCATTTCTTCTGCCGCTTCGCCTTCCATCTCGTGGGCATCAGCGTAGACGGTAGAGAAACTGCCAATAGACATCACACAGACGAGAAAGACAATAGCTGCACCTTTGAGAAGATTGTTAAGGGGCTGTGCAGAGCAAACGAGGTAAGTATTCATAAGAACTAAATCTCCTTTGTTTGGACAAGCGAGAAGCGTCTTGTCCTGTAAGTATTGATGTATCTGAATAGGACTGGAACGATTTTTTCTTAACGCATGATCTACAAGTAAAGGTGATTAACCGGCTTGCTCGACCTGCTCCATGAGTTGTACCAATTTTTGTGGGTCTTTAACACCTTTAGAGGCTTCAACACCGGAGCAGAGGTCTATACCGTGTGGACGGATTGTCTCGATTGCGGCTTTGACGTTCTCTGGACGGATGCCACCGGCGAAAAATACCGGTAACGGACTTTCCGAAATAAGTTCAGCGGCGATATTCCAATCGCAGGTTTTGCCTGTGCCGCCGTATCTTGGCTTCTCAAGACTCATATCAACGCTATCGAACAATAGAAAATCGGCACCGGCATCCCGATAGGCTCTCATCTCTGTTCGGATGGCAGGCATATCAACGTTCTCCGGTCTACCTGCCGGCAGATAGACCGACTTCCAGAGTTGACACGTTACGGTGCGTTTAAGTGCTTCAACCTGTTGCGGCGGTTCCTGTCCGAGAAGCTGCACAGCAAACGGTTGAACCTGTGATACGATCTCTTGGATATCGGATGTTGTTCGGTTGTAGAGTAGAATTACGGGAGGGATTGGACTCGATCTTGCGATTTCGGAGGCTTCGGCAGCGGAGCGCGTCCGTTCGGACACAGCGACATCAACCAACACACCGATGTAGTCTGCGCCTGCGTCAGCTGCAAGTTGAGCGTCGTGGTTAGAGGTAATGCCGCAGATTTTGACACTGCATTCTTTGGACATTTTTTAATTTACCTTGCGGTTAAACGGAGTGGACTGGAACTTTGAGGTTCTTTTCTCAAATCCGCTCTCCATTTCATTACGAGCTACGCGTTTTGGACATTTTTTAATGATTCCTTGCATAAGATAGGATCGGGATTACAAATCCCTCCTACTCTTCAAAGACGGTTCGTCGGTCAGCGTCCGAATAACAGATAATCATCGTTACAGGTTGCCAACCGGTGTTGACAGCATTGTGTTTGACGTTCCTCGGAATACGCAACATCATTCCGGGTTTCAGTGGGATGACCTCATCGCCGAGTTTGTGGTCGCATTCACCTGAGAGTACATAGATGAGTTCCTCACAGTTCGGGTGGTAGTGGGTCGGATTCCCTTCGCCAGCGTTGATGTAGACGACCCCGAAAGTCATCTCGGCATCCGGGTCAATCTGATCGTTGCAGAGCCATTTAATCGCACCCCACGGAAATTCGAGGGCACCGGCATCGTTACTATTGGTTAAAGTTATCTCCATAATTGTTTCCTTTATCCGTTATTCGTCAAAGGGCTTCAAAACAGGTTAAACATTGTCGGGCATAAGTTTGCAACCCATCTTTCGGTTCCTCACGTAGATAGCCGACAGGTGCGCAAATCGCACGGATATCGTGAATTTGCATATCAACAGTTCGGTGTGTATGTCCGAAGAGGACGTGTGTAACGAGTGGTTCTTCTAAACAGCATTCACCGAGGCGTTTACTGCCCATGAATGCTCGAAAGAAATCCCACGGCAACTCACGACGGTATCGGATACACTCCCGGAACGGAACGTGATGCGTAACAACAATGATACGGGATACATCGTTTCGGACGGTGGCGATTTGTGTTTTCAGGTCCATCTCAAACCGTCGGGCAATAGCAGAATCGGTATCCGACCATTTGGCGTACCGTTTATCGTTCCAGACGGCACCCATCAACGTTTTTTCGGCATATTGGGCATCAGAGAAATCGTAGCCATCCGGTGCGAAACTATAATCGTACCAACCGATAGTCCCACAGAAACCGATCTGCTCCTTAATGAACGGCTCATCCATCAACGGATGGAATCCGCATTCACGACAGAGCTTCGAGATGATTTCACACTTCTGCTCGCTCGTGACATCTGTCGTTTCCGTTGCCCAGATGTCGTGGTTGCCCGGAACGAATAATTTGTCGCAGGCTAACTCAGCGAGATGAAAGGCGTTGAGCGTTTCAGAAAGTTGTACGAGATGTCTTGCGAGATCGCCAGCCAGTACAAAAACGTCAAGTTCTGCCGTCTTCACCGCCTCAATAAGATGTGGGACGAGTGCTTTATTGTGCGGCGTAACGTCTGTGTGCAAGTCTGAAACGAGTCCGATTTTCATCAAAAGCCACAATCCGTTGCGCGAGTTTTTCCGGTTGATTACATCGACTTCTGTTCTAAATTTCTGAAGACCTCGTCCAAGAAGATTCGGATACCACTGTCATCATCTGCGGGGTACTGTGCGCGTTGGCGTTCGAGGGCTTGTCTTGACGGTGTGTCTCCGATCTTAGCGATGGCATCCACAAGTGTGAGTTGAATCGCGGGTTCAGAAGTGTTTTCGAGTGCCTGAATTAGACGGTCGCGAGCCTTAGTTCCACCGATGCCACCGAGGGCGGAAGCGGCAATATCCTTCGTACTGGTATCTCCATTTTCAAAAGCAGAGATGAGTGCGTCAACAGCGGGTTCACCAATCTGGCTAAGTGCCAATCCTGCTTGGAATCGGATCCCCGGAATTTCTGCCGAATTATCGAGAACAGTGACCAGTGCGTCAATCGCCGAAACGGGTTTAAGGATTCCGAGCATTGCGAGGCATGCGCGTCGAATTTCCTGTTCCGGTTCGACCGTAATCTGGATATATTTCTGTGCAAGTTCTGCCAGCTGCCCTTCGTTAATTTTCTGGTAGAGTGCCTCAGACCTATGTCTGAATTGTGTTCCGAAGGGTGCCTCAAGCGTTGCTGTATTCTCGGCTCGGTCTACGGTAAGCAGTTCGAGGATCGCAGCGGCTTCGAGCTGCTGCGGTTGAAGGCTATCCGCCGGAAGTTGATTTACATTCGCGCTCTGAAATTGTTGGAAGAGATCATTTAAGACGCTTAATTCGACGAGACGTTGCAGACTACTGACTGACGCTTTCCGGAGTGAGAGTTCTGTGCTATTCTCGAAGATATCGATCAACGGTTCAATCGCGCGGACATCCCCTAAATCGCCGAGTGCGCTCACAGCAGCAATTTTCACACCTATCAGCTCAGTGGTTCGGAAAGTAATCTGCTGTTTAGAGAGTTTCCCGAGGATCTTCTTATAGTCATCAAGGCTATAGATTTTGCGTTCATCAACAACCCTCTCAACAATGTCGCCGACCTGAATATTCGAGTTCGCGGCAGGCGTGCCGGATTCTATCGTTTTCACCCGTACGGTGCCGCTGCCTTCAACGCTGAATCCGACATTATCTCCTTGTCTACGGAGTGCGATGCGGAGTGGCGGTTTATCCTTCAGATAAAGCATTAAGTTATTATCTTCGTCCAAACCGGTTTTCATTGCGTTGTTAAAATCGGCAACAGTTTTGATAGGATACTCAGCGATTACATAAGAGATGAGTTCACCGCTTTCAAGTTGCGCCTTATCCGCGGGTCCGTTCGGTGTGACTTCTGTAACAACGACCCCACTCGTAGACCAACGGTTCATGAGATCGCTGTCCAATTTCTGTACCCGCATTTGCAAGCGTTCATCGTAGTACTGGTTGTCGCAACCGATCATAATGATCAGTAGGAAAATGGATAAACTAAGTGCCAAACATTGGGATTCGTTGAACCTTTTTATTTTCTGAATCATGGAGGTTCCCTTTGGTTTATAGCGTCTTTAGGATTACCGATTGTGATGTGTGCCGAAAAGTGTGCCTAACTCACGGCTCAATTAAGTGGAATGACGACATCTCGATTACTCTGTTCTTTCAAAGCATCTAAGAGAGGTTCAACAACCTTTTCGTCGCCGAGTACTGCCAATGTGCGGATAGCATCTACTCGGAGCGAGGACCCCTTATTTTCGACGATTTTGACTAATTCGGGTACGGCGTTGCCGCCGATTTTTCCGAGAGCCTCTACAGCGAGTTGTCGGACTTCGGGTTCTTCTCGGTCGCGTACGGACCTTGCAGCACCAGATTCGATGAGAGTTGCGAGTGCCGGAATCGCCGCTTCACTTCCCGCTTCACCGAGTGCTTTCACGGCATTCAATCGGGTCTCTGTCCGCCCATGCTCCAGAAGGTTCACCAAAATCGGTACAATCGTGTTGGGGTCGTCCTTACCGAGGTGTCCGAGAACCCAGTGGGCATTGTGCCTATCTCGATTATCGCTCGACTTAATCGCCTTTTGAAGTTGACTCAGAAGTTGTTTTCGGTCGCCTTGGGTATAGACCCGTTTAAGTGCGTCAAGAGCTGCGTTCTGTATATCTAAGTCGTCATCGCGAAGCGTCTCAAAAACGAGTCTTTCGAGATACTTCCGTTTTTCTGCTTGATATGCGAGGAACATGTGTTTCCCGCGCTCGGTAACGGCTGCCCCCTCCCAATCCATCGTATTCGGTTCATAAAATTCTTGGGAGTCGTAAAGTCCGAGCAGATAATGTGCTTCAGCGTTATCAACCTGTTGCTGAATTGCGAGTTTAAATTCTCGGACAGCGCGTTCCTCTTTACGCCGTTTATCCGATTTGATCAATTCTTTGCCCTTAGCGAGGTTTTCATTCTGTGTGCCGCATCCAACAATAAACAGGACGAGTGTAAGGGCAACCCAAACTTTCTTCATCAAAATCTTCGGGATGGAAACCTCTTCTTTTAAGGCGAGGCGGAAATCCCGCTCCTTGTTTCTTCGCAAAATATGTCAAAAATGTTCGTCCGCTAATAGCGGCAAGTCTCTGCTAATCTTCAAGAAGTGTCTGCTGTTCACTGCCGGTTTCGACAGCCTGTTCCTCCTGCGTCTCCTCCTCAGCGTCGGCTTCATCTGTTTCAGGTGCGGCTTCAAGCGTTTTCTGGAGGACAACAAGCGGCTTCTCAGAGAATCCCCAGTCCTTATATCTCTTTATGACACTCTTTTCGGATGCTGGAAGTTCGATTTCGAGTGTATTCGCACCGTCTTCTGCTGCTGTAGTCTCGGCAGCCGCCATAAGATGATCAGCGACACCTAACTGACGGAAGGGACCGGATACAACGAGGTCGCCGACCGTTGAGATTTCAGGATCATTGGCATCTTTTTTGACGAAAATTTGTCCGATAGGGTAGCCACTGACCTCTGCGACGAGTCGGTGCGTTTGGCTTTCTTTTGCCAAATCCGCTTTTAACGCATCAGCAATCTCTTTCGGGTCTTCTTCCGGAAAACAAAATTGGTGCAACGGTGCTGCATCTTTTTGTTGTGCTGGACGTACCTTAACGGCACCAGATAAGTTGAAATCTTGATTTGCCATGTGATTTTTTTCTCCTTTAGTTTTCTCAGGGTGCCGGTCTGTCTATAGACCGAATGCCAATTTATCTGTCCATCTGGTTCAATACCAATTTAGTGCATCATTGTAATATATATTGTTTTGCATTACAAGCATTTTTTCGGGGTGTGCTATTTGAACCGTCAATTTACGAGGAGAGCGAGGCAGCGTCCTCCACTTCAGCATCACTCGGATTCTGCGGAGAGGTCGAATCCTCACGCTCCTCAACGTTTTCTGCTGCGGTTTCGGCGAGGTTCTCCTGTCCGATTCGCAGCTGCCGTTCCGCATCAACAACGTCTCTGTTAATTTTTTCGATGCAGCGGTTGAGTTTATCAACAAGTGCCGTATGTCCAACCATTGCGCGACGGATTTGACGGAGTTGGTCAATGACGAGCCGGAAAGTTCGGACGAAGTCACCGGCATCTAAACGGGCAAATTTTTCGAGTTGATCAAATTCGCAACCTTGACTCCACGCCAACATTGCCGTACAAAGTCGGAGTTCCAACATAGGGGTCATTTCTGTTACTTTATGCTTAAATTCTAAATTCTGGACATCTGAAACTTCAGAACTGACAGCATAAAACATTTCCAACAAATTCTCATCTTTGAGGCGTTTATAGTAGCCATCTTTACGCGGTTCTGAGACGATCGCCACCATAAGACAGTTAATCTCATCTTCTGTCAGCCTTTCAAAGAAACCGCTAAATAGGAGTTGGGTCAGTTGGAGTTCGTACCCATAGATATGCGATGCTGTCGTTCCGCGTGGTAAAAGTGATTGCTCTTCAATATAACCCAATTCCTTAAGAACTCTAAGCCGCGCGGCGATCTGTTCTCTTGGATCGTTCGCGATAACCGTAGTCCGTTTTTTGAGTTTTTGGATCTGGGTTTCTGTCCCTTGAATCGCCCTATATCTTGTAGAGCACGTTTGAAAATGTTCACATCCGGTACAGAGGCTTTTTATTTCAGTCGCTTTAGCACGTTTGATGTTTCGGTAGATGACCTTTAATCTCTTCGAGCGTTCTTTTTTTCGTTTCTTACCGCGCGTTTCCGATAAAATTTGCCCTTTTTCTATATGCAGACGTTGGAGTTTTTTATCACGATCCCGCTTGTGGCGATGATGCTTCTGAATTTGCTCGCTTCCATCAATCCCTTCATGGATGCATTCCGGTTTCGGAAGCGTCTGAAGTCCCTCCGTTTTATTTTCTATCTGTTTGCTAAGTTCCGCGACACGTACACGGTTTTGATGGTTGCTGAGACTCATGGTGTAGACATCGTAAATATCGTCTCCGTACTTATCATATAGATTGAGAATACTGGAATAGGAGAGATTAAATTGGCTCTCTATAGGTTCTACTTTGCCTGTCACCACGGATTTAATTTCCTGTTCATCAGCATACGCTGGCACGATTTGCGAGTAGACGTAACCGATAGTGTCAATTCCGCGTCTGCCAGCACGTCCTGCCATTTGGTGATATTCACGCGCTTTGAGGTAGCGAAACCCGATACCGTCGTACTTCTCAAGGCTATCAAAAACAACGGAACAGGCAGGCATATTAATACCGACCGCAAAGGTCTCAGTCGTAAAGAGGAGTTGGATCAATCCAGAGGTGAACAGTCTCTCTACGACCTCTTTGAGTGTCGGTAACATACCGGCGTGATGATAAGCGATCCCGCGGCCGAGAAGTCTACGAAATTTTTCGATAACCTTTTCCTCAGCGATGTCAAATAGGGCACAGAGTTCATCGAACTGTTCCAAAATTTCTGCACTCTGCCTTTTCGTGAGCAATTGTAGCTGCGCGCCGAACACCAATGCGGCAGCGTTCTCCTCACACCCTTTTCGACTGAAACAGAAATAGAGACACGGAAGCTGTGTCTCATGTTGAAGATGCGGAATCAGTCTCGTCTCAATAAAGTCGGACGGAAGGGCTTTTACGGGTTTATCACTTGGGAGATCATATTCTCGTTTACGTGCGTCTTGGTGTGCCCTGTTGCGCAGTTCACGGATATGTTTTATAGCACCAACACCGTAATCTTTAAAATAGAGGTGATGCTCTAACGGGACGGGACGTTTTAACTCCTCAACCACTTTAATCTCAATATCTCGGACGCTTTGCATCCAATCGGCGAAAGGATTGATGTTCGGAATCGTGGCACTCAAGCAGATGAACTTGATATGTTGGGGCGCGAAGATAAGACTCTCTTCCCAGACAGTGCCGCGCTCAATATCGTTAATATAGTGGATCTCGTCAAAGATGACGTAAGAGACATCTTGCAGACGTTCGATGTCATCAAAGATGGTATTGCGGAAGATTTCGGTCGTCATCAATAGAACTTGCGCGTAGGGATTTAGCACGACATCGCCTGTGACAATACCGATTTTATCGCCGTATTCGGCATAAAAGTCCCGATACTTCTGATTGCTGAGGGCTTTGATCGGTGCCGTATAGATAACACGCTGATTTTCCTCAAGACACTTTTCGACAGCATATTCGGCGATAACCGTTTTACCGGCACCTGTCGGTGCGGTGACAATAACCGAAGTATCCTGATTAATTGCCTCAATAGCCTCCTCTTGAAACCGATCTAATTGTAATCCTTTATAAAGCATTCAGCCCCCTATGTCCCTTGGCACTTCTCTCCGCAACAAACAAGTAACTTAGCGTATGACGTTGATATTAATTTTAATAGATACGGTATATCTTTGTCAAGCGAAATTTTGTTTAGGATTCTATCTGCAAGATTGCAATACGGTTTGGAGATGTGTTATACTAACATGAAAGTTCCACGCTATTTTCGTTTAGAGGTTCTGAAAAACCTACCATGCCCATTAAAGTATTCGATTACCCCTTAATCCATATTCCAGCAGGTGCGTTTACGATGGGGACGATCCCGACTGGACTGCGGAAGACCGACCCCGAAGAGCCGCAACGCAGTGTAACGCTTGACGCTTACGCCATCGGTGCGTATCAGGTCACGAATGCCCAGTACGCCCGGTTTCTGGAAGATGTGGATCATTTACCGCCGCCATTCTGGAGCGACGACCGTTTTAATGCGCCCGATTATCCCGTTGTCGGTGTGAGTTGGTACGAGGCGACGAATTTTATGGAGTGGCTCAACAAGATTGAAAATAGCGGTTCTGAAGAGATAGAATATCGCCTTCCAACAGAGGCGGAGTGGGAGAAGGCGGCTCGTGGTACGGATGCGCGCGAGTATCCTTGGGGAGATAGGTGGGATGCGAGTCGCGCGAACACCTCGGAATCGCGAAACGGTCAATTGATGCCAGCGGGAAGTTATCCATCAGGTGTAAGTCCTTACGGGTGCTACGATATGGCAGGCAACGCCTACGATTGGTGTAGCGACTGGTTCCATAGAGAAACATATAAATACTCGCCCGCGGAGAATCCGTTGGGGGCAAGTGTAGGTCGGCGGAGGGTGATTCGGGGTGGTTCGTGGATCGCGCGAGGTGAGTTTGCTGGACGTTGCGCGAACCGTGCGGCGTACGAACCGATCCAAAGCGTCCATAGCGTCAGTTTTCGGATTGCGGTGGATGGATAGATATGGAGAAAAAACAATTAATCGAACACTGCCAAGATTTTCGTGAGGCGTTGCTGGACTGGTTCGGACGTTACCAACGTGACCTGCCGTGGCGGCGGACGGACGATCCGTATCGTATCTGGGTCTCTGAGGTGATGCTCCAACAGACACAAGTCAAGAAGGTTGTGGACTACTATGAGAAGTTCATCAATCGGTTTCCAAGTGTCCGGGATTTGGCAGCGGCACCATTACAAGATGTGCTGAAGACATGGGAAGGATTGGGGTATTATGCCAGGGCGCGGAACCTTCACAAAGCCGCGCAGGTCGTTGTAGATGAATTGAATGGTGAGGTTCCACGCGATTATGCGACCTTTCGGAAGTTACCGGGTGTGGGCGATTACAGCGCGGCGGCGGTGCAGAGCATCGCTTTTAACGCGCCTTATGCTGCAGTGGACGGAAACATCAAACGCGTGCTGGCGCGACTGTTCCTCATGGAAGCACCGATTAACGATGCGAAGTCGGCAAAGGTATTTCAACAGAAATCGGACGCACTTTTGGACCGAAACGAACCCGGACTTTTCAATCAGTCCGTGATGGAATTGGGGGCAGTGATCTGTCGTCCACAATCGCCAGCGTGTCTCGTCTGTCCTGTGAACGCGTTTTGTGAGGCGTTCCACGCGACACGTCAAGCCGAATTTCCGAAGCGACGTGAGACAAAACCTACGCCAGAGCATTATCTCGCCGTCGGAGTTATCTATAATAAGAGAGGCGAAGTGTTGCTGACACAACGGCAGCTGGACGGGTTGCTCGGCGGACTCTGGGAGTTCCCGGGCGGTCAAATCAGGGAAGGTGAAACGGCAGAAAACGCGTGTGTCCGTAATATCGCTGAGGTCGTCAATCTCAGTGTCACGAACGTGCGGTATCTGACGCGCGTCCGGCACGCTTACACGCATTTCAAGATCGTTGTGGACGTGTTTCAGTGTGATTATGCAGCGGGTGAGGTCGTGTTGAATGGACCGCGGGATGCGAAGTGGCTTGCAATTTCGGCACTACAAGATTATCCGCTCCCGCGCGCGACGCATAAGTTTTTAGAGGAATTATAGCCGTCAGCCGTCAGCAAGAATAGCCATCGGTTTCCGTTAGCCATCAGTAACAAGAGGTTTTGATTAACAGAAAACCCTCTTTGCTAACTGTTCTTACTGCGAGGCAAGGTTTTTCTACGAAAAAAAACCGCCCTGATCGCTGACGGCTGATAGCTGACAACCGATCGCTAATTCGCCCCAAACCGTGCTTCATATTTTTCCCAGACTTCATCGGGTAGCGGGGTGCTGGCGGCGCGGACGTTTGCCTCAAGCTGCTCGACATTGAGACTCCCAATGTTGTTGCCTTGAATCCGATCTTCTTTCAGACAGAACTGGAGTGCAAGTTGCAGCAGACTTATGCCTTCTTCAACGCACCATTCCCAAATTGGGTATGATGCTGCAACATCCCCTTCTTTTTTCCAGCGTCCACGTTCAATTTCTGCGTCGAGATCAACACCTGTCAGGATACCGCGCAGGATTGACCAACCGTTCATGACCCCGATGTCGGCTTCAGCGGCGGCGGGTAGAACCTCGTCAGCGGCAGTCTGGCGGATAAGGTTATAGTCGTTGAAGCATAAGATGAGATCAACATCGCCTGTCGCCATCGCCTTGAGATGGAAATCGTGCTGACGCATCCCGTAGCCGACGTAGTTCACGAGTCCGCGGGCTTTGCACTGGAGTAAACCGTCAAGCGTGCCTCCTTTTTCGAGCGTCGGGTCGATTTCGATGGGGTCGTGGATAAGCATACCGTCGAAGTAGTCTACATTGAGAATCTGGAGCTGGTCTTCGAGGTCAGCGATGGTGCGTTCGGCGGAATAGTCGGGTCTACCTTGTCCGTAGCCGCCCCATTCTGCGGCGGAGTGGCAACAGAGTCTGCCGGTGATGATGACATCCTCACGCGGGACCTCCTTCATTGCCAATCCGAGTTTCCGCAAGGAATCTCCATAACAGCGTGCGCAATCGAAATGGTTCACGCCAATGGATATGGAGTGTTTGATGAGTGCAATAGCGTCCTCATCAGAAACGAAGCCGAAGTTGTTGCCGAACCCCTGCGTCCCGAATGGGACGACAGGGATACTCAACTCCGTTCTTCCTAACCGTCGTCTCGGAATTGTGGGTAGGTCTTGGTTGGTTGCCATAGAGAGTTCCTTTCTATTGGTTGTCAGTTATCAGTACGATTTTTCTGCGAAAAATCTTTCAGTTAACAGGACTCAGTTTTCAGAGGAAGAGTTAACAGTTACCAGTGTCCAGTTACCAGAACGCTCTTTAACTGTTAACTGACAACTGTTAACTGACAACTGTTAACTGACAACTATTTCCCTAATACTGATCTGAGCCTTCGAGTGGAAGTGGCACTACCCAGACGTTCCGATACCTAACGTCGTTGCCGTGATCCTGCAAGCGGAGCGGTCCTGGCTCGTGGGCTGCGCCCATGCTCCCACCTGTCACGCCTGCCAATTGCGCGTTGTTGATGATGACCAAGCCGTTCTGGATGACGGTGATACGTGGAGTTTCCGTCACTTCGCCGTTGTCGTTGAAACGTGGCGCGCGGAAGGTAATATCGTAAGACTGCCATTCAAGCGGTGGTTTGCAAGCGTTGACGAGCGGTGCGAACTGGTTGTAGATTGCGCCGCAATCGCCTTTTCCTGGGGCATCAATGCCGTAGGAGTCCAAGACCTGAACTTCGTATCGACCTTGAAGGAAGACACCACTGTTGCCTTTCGCCTGTCCGGAGGCTTCAGGCATATCGGGGCACCTGAATTCGATATGGACGAAGTGATCCGTGAAGGTTTCTTTACTGATGATGTCGCCGGTGCGTGGAATAACGAGCATTGCGTCGTCTTCGACTTCCCAACCGGGCTCATCGCCGTTTAGGTTCGTCCAGTTACTGAGGTCTGTGCCGTCAAAAAGAACAACTGCGGATTCTGGAGGTGTTTGTGTCATGAGTTTTCCTTTCGCGTGTTATGCGTTGAAAATAACGATTTTTCACTATTTTAAAGAAATCCGTTTTTTTGTCAAGACATTTAGCCGTCAGCCATTCTTGCTGACTGCTGATGGTTAAACCCCCTTGACAAAAACCTCTGTGTGGATATAATTGTATGGAAACTTACGAAGTCTCACGAAGGAGTTTCAATCTCCATGCCAGGTCCCAATCTTCTATATATCCATTCCGACCAACACAATCCCTACGTGACCGGTTGTTACGGCGACCGGTTGGTTCAGACACCTCATCTTGATAGCCTCACTGCTGAAGGCGTGGTACTTGAAAACGTCTATTGCCCGTCTCCGATTTGTGTGCCGTCCCGGATGTCGATGCTGAGTGGACGCTACCCGCACGAAAATGCGGTGTGGACGAACAGCCATATCCTCGATTCTGGGATACCGACCTTCGCACATGCGATGGGTGCCGCGGGGTATCAACCCGTACTCATTGGACGGATGCATGCGTTGGGACCGGATCAGCTGCACGGGTATGCCGAGCGTCTTGTCGGGGACCACGGACCGAACTATCACGGTGGAGGTGGTGTCGATCACGGCGAACTCTCTGGAACTGCGGGACCGGCGCGTGTGAGTCTCGAAAAATCGGGCGCGGGACAGAGCGCGTATCAGGTTCACGATGAGGACGTTACTGCCGCGACGGTCGATTATCTCAATCGGCTCGGTGTCCAGAAACGGGCAGGACTTTTGGATACACCCTTTTCGATTTCGGTTGGGTTCATGCTGCCGCATCAGCCGTTTGTTGCGCGTCAAGAGGATTACGAACTTTATGAAGGACAGATGACGATGCCTGAAAACCCTGAGCCGTTTTCGGAGACGTTGCATCCTTATTTCCGGTGGTGGCGTGAGAAGTGTGGGATTGTAGAGGTCTCCGATGCTGAGATTCTCCGCGCACGCACGGCGTATTGGGCATTGGTTACGCGGATGGACGTGATGATTGGGCAGATATTGACAGCACTCCGAGAGAACGGGTTGGACGAGAACACACTCATCCTCTATAGTTCGGATCACGGCGAGCAGGTCGGTGAACACGGACTCTGGTGGAAACAGACCTTCTATGAGCATTCGGTGAAGGTTCCGGCGATTATGTCGTGGCGCGGCACGCTACCGGAAGGTGTCCGATGCGATCGCGTCGTCAGCGCACTGGACCTAAATGCGACGATGCTCGATGCACTCGGTGCCCCTGCACTGCCACACTCTCGTGGACGGAGTACACTGCCGCTGCTCCGTGACGAAGATACACAGTGGGAGGACAGCGCCTTTTCTGAATATTGTACCGATGACGGGTGTTATCATCGTATGGTTCGCGATGGTGAGTGGAAGTTGAATTACTATCACGAGCAACCGCCGCAGCTATTCAACTTGGCGGAAGATCCAAACGAATTACATGACCGAACAGACGATCCCGGATGCCAAAACATTTTGGCACGATTGAGAGAAAAAGTATTAGATGGCTGGGACCCAGAGAAAGTCGCAGCACAGATGGCAGCGAAACGCGCAGACACACAACTCCTCGGTCGATGGGGACGGAATACACAACCAACGGATCAGTACCGTTGGAATTTATTACCAGAAATGGATTATTTGGAATAAATTTTACATGAAAGGAGAAATAACATGGCGAACAGTCCAATACTTAAAGGTGAGCGTTTTAGCGCAGAACGGACAACAGAGATTGCTGAACAATTTTTCCGTGATGGGTTTGTCTATCTTCCGGGCGTGTTGACAGAATCAGAAGTTACCGCGCTACGAGAGAAATCGGACGAACTTTTTGCGGACCCGGAACTTATGGAAAGAACGAACGCAGAACTTGCGGATGTCCGATATATCCAGATGGGTGCACACACCGAATCGGGTGAAGCGTTACCTTTCATTCTGCGGAATACGATTGAATTGGATCCGATTTTTCGAGATATGCTCCTCCGTGAACCGATTCTGAGTTTAGCAGAGGCGATCGTCGGTGAGAACTGCAAATTTTGTGGGCAGAATGTGCTGCGGAACCTTCCCGGTCTCTCGATTGACACGTGGCATGTAGACGGTTCGGTGCATTTCCCGGTCACCGAGGAGATGCCGCGCCACGACCCGCGTTTGCGGATGCCTGTGATGTGGTTTACCGTCCAGATGGCGTTAAACGATATTGATACCATAGAAGAGGGTCCGACGCAATACGTACCGGGTAGCCATTACTCCGGTAGGCATCCGAACAGTCAAGAGAATCCTGAGTTTGAAGGCAATAAGCCTGTCTCTATTTTCTGTAAGGCGGGGGATATTTACCTACAGGACCCACAGTGTTGGCACCGCGGTGCGCCGAACTTGTCTAACAAGACGCGCTATATTATACAATCGCAATACGCGGCGTATTGGGCGTATTGGCGGTTTAGTCTTTGCAACGGTGTGCCTGTGCCTGAAGAGGTCCTGCAAGATGGGGATGATCGGTTGATGCGCCTTTTAGGTCGTCCGCGGGTGAGTGAATTGAACAAGACTCACGCGAATTGAAAAAGCATGAACCCCCTAAATCCCCCTTATCAGGGGGACTTTAAGAGCAGGACGTAAACCCTATTGAATTTGACGTGTATATTGATCGCGAGAGAGAAGGTGCGGACAGATGGAACGACAGATAAGAGATACGTTTCGATGGAGTCTACTCGTCATTTGGGTTGCTGCAGCGGTGATTCTTATCGGTTTAGTCCCGCAACTCAGGGCAGATGTGAACGGCGGTTGGGTGCAAACTAACGGTCCCTATGGTGGCGAGATTCTCGCCATCCATGAGACACCTAAAGGCGTGCTTTTTGCTGGAACAAGCGGTGGCGGTATCTTCCGTTCGACGGATCGCGGTGATACTTGGGCTCCGGTCAATACTGGATTGCGTTTTGAACCTGGAGAGGGTTTGTCTGTTAGGGCATTTGCGCAAAAGGGCGGGTTGCTCTACGCTGGCACAACTGATGCTTTGTATGCTTCAACCAATAGGGGGGACACGTGGCACCAAGTTCCAATTTTTGGAAAAAGATTTGTATCGGTCAGTGATATTATGTTCGTAGGTGCCCGCGTATACGTCGGCACCTTAAATAGAGGTGTTTGGTATTCGGATGATCGCGACTCATGGCAGCCGGTGATTACAACTATTGGCGATCGCATGTACACTGCTACCCTGAATAGCGGTGTTCGGTATTCAGATGATGACGGCGATTCATGGCGGCCAGTGCTGCCGCCCGCGCGGTTGGATGCTATGTTAGTTCGTAAACTTTCGAGTATAGGAACAACCCTTGTCGCTGCGACCCAGAACGGGGTTTTCCGCCAAAGAACAAATGAGGACACATTGACGGCTATTGACGATGATTCTGTTGAGCAGCGGATTAACGCTTTTGCTGCTATGGACAACCTACTCTACGCAAGTGGGTCCATGGGCAAAGAAGGCAGTGGGCTTTTCCGGTCCGATGACGAGGGCGATTCATGGACACGTATCGCTACAGAAGAGATAACACGGACTGTTGAGACGATAGCAGTCTACGGAACAAGGTTGTACGCTGGCACTTCTGGCAGTGGTGTCTTCCGTTCGAATGATAAGGGTGATTCGTGGACATCTATCAATGATGGTTTGGACGAAGCATCTGCGACCTCAATAGGTACAGATGGCACGAAGTTATATGCAGGCACATTTACCGGCGTTTTCGGGTGGATAGAAGGTGAGGAGCGGTGGGAGTCAATTGGTTCCTTGCCGCATCAGATTTTGTCGTTAGCGGTGCTTGACGGGTTCCTTTATGCTGGAACCGCCTATAGCGGTGTGTATAAGATTCAGATTGCGGAGTAGGCAGATCAATCGGGAGGGAATATGTCTGAAACGCCACTTCACTTTAAAACTATTACTGAGATTTCGGAAGAGATTGCTGCCAAGCAGCTATCGCCTGTGGATGTCACGGCTGCGATGCTCCAACGCATTGGCGAACTTGACGGTCAACTCAAGAGTTATGCGACTGTGACAGCAGAGCAAGCAATGGCTGCCGCACAAACGGCGGAACGCGAAATTAATGCCGGAAAGTATCGTGGTTCCCTCCACGGTGTTCCGATTGCGGTGAAGGACCTCTGTTTTACGAAAGGTGTCCGGACGATGGGCGGTGTGGAAGTCCTCGCGGGACATGTGCCTGCGTTTGATGGCACGGTCATCACAAAACTCGCATCTGCGGGTGCAGTGCTGCTCGGTAAACTCAATCTGACGGAAGGTGCGATGGGCGGTTACAACCCTAATTTTGATATTCCGCAGAATCCGTGGAACCCTGACCGGTGGACTGGGTCGTCGTCAAGCGGTTCCGGTGTCGCGACGGCGGCGGGGTTGTGTTTCGGTTCGCTCGGCAGCGATACTGGGGGTTCTATCCGGTTTCCCTCAGCAGCGTGTGGGGTCGTCGGGATAAAACCGACATGGGGTAGGGTGAGCCGTTACGGTGTCCTCGCACTTGCTGAGTCGATGGATCACGTCGGTCCGATGACGCGCAGTGTGGCGGATGCGGCAATTATACTTGAGGCGATCGCTGGTTTTGACCCCAATGATCCGACTTCTCTGCCGGACCCTGTGCCGAATATGCTTGACGGGATAGGACAGGACCTCCGAGGTGTCCGTATCGGATTCGATGAGAACTATGCGACAAACGATATTGACACTGAACTCGCTGATGCGGTGCGCGCCGGGGTGGAAGTCCTTGCGAATCAAGGTGCTGAGATTGTTGAGGTGGATTTACCGGATGTAGATGAATACGTCTCCGCATGGCCCACGCTGTGTGCGACCGAGGCGGTTGTGGCACACGCAGCCTTCTATCCATCCCAACGGGACGCTTACGGTCCCTGGTTCCAAGGATGGCTTGATATGGGTGCGAAGGTGACAGGGACAGAATACGCGAAGGCGAACAATCTAAGAGCCGCCTGCACAGGACATTTCAGACGCGTCTTTGCGGAGATTGATGTGTTGGTCTGTCCGTCGATGTCCGCGCCGCCGCACGTTGTCACGCCAGAAATATTATACGGACCGTATGACCCCCGGGACCGGGAACCGAAGTTCCAACGGTTTACAGTGCCTTTCGACTACAACGGCGCGCCGACGCTTTCTGTACCGTGTGGCATGAATAGCGACGGATTACCGTTGAGCATTCAGTTTGTCGGGAAACATTTGACAGAGCCGTTGCTGTGTCAAGTCGGACACGCTTATGAGCGAGCAACGCCGTGGCACAATCTTCATCCTGATGTTTAAGGTGCTACTTTTGCGGTAAGTGATACCCCTCTTTCGTCGTTTCGATGCTGTAGAGACAATTTTCTGCCGTGATGTAAAGCGTCTTGCTCGTCTTACCGCGTCCGAAGGCGACGTTGGTCGGTTTATCGGGTGTCTCAACGTACGCCAGTTCCTCACCTTCAGGCGTATAGACGTGAACGCCTTTTTGGGTTTCATCGCGCACCGCTACCCAAAGATTCCCCTCCGCATCGACAACCATCCCGTCTGGACCGTCCTCTGGTGTGTAATCAACAAGCACTTTACGGAAAGTTGCAGTGCCTTCGGGTGAAAGATCGTAGGCGAGGAGTGCCATATTTCCCTTACGCGGTTCCATCTCATCGGTGAGGTTTCCCATCGCGCCGTTGTCGTGACTGATAACGTAGAGCGTCTTTTGGTCGGGTGAGACTGCCACGCCGTTCGGTTTACCGGCATCCGTAACAACAAGGTGAACAGAACCGTCTGGATCAATGCGATAGACACCAAAAATGGGTTGTTCGACGGGTTCGTGTCCGGCGTAACGCGGGTCGGTAAAATAGATGCGTCCCTGTTCGTCAATTGAGAGATCGTTCGGTGAGTTAAAAGGTTTTCCGTTATACAGTCCAGCGATAATCTCGCTTTTACCGGTTTCCATATCTGTTCGGGTAATCCTGCGTCCCCCGAAGTCCGCACCTTCCGCGACCACAAAGCGCCCTTGTGCGTCAAACTTCGTTCCGTTGGACATCCCACTCGGAGAACGAAAAACGGTTGTTTCTCCGGTCTCCGGGTTGTATTTCATGATATGTCCAGCCTTCATATCCGTCTGATCCGTGAAGGTGATGTCGCTGAAGTAGACCATCCCGTCTGGCGCGACGGAGACACCCTCCGTGAAATGCGCACCGTTGAAGAGTTCTTTAAGTTCCGCACCTGGGGCGATAATGGGGTCGCTGCTTTCAGGACTCCCAATCAGAGTAGATGCTAAGGCACATACAAGCGTTTGAGATATTTGTAGATTCGGCATATCTGATCTCCTTTGTTGTTAACTGCGCGTGTGAAAAAAGTATACGTCAGTTCTGCCTCCGTGTCAATAGAAATTAAAAAAAAATTGCATTTTAATCTAAGTATCAAGTATAATACAAATTACCATAAGCCGTAGGGTCCTACCTTTTTCCACCCATGTTCTCGGCAACGCAAACAATACGAATCAAGTCAATAGGGTATAATATCCATAACGTATTAGGAATAATATAAGAAACGAAAGGAGATATGGGAGATGAAATTTAACGCAGTTTTCAAAAAAGTCCCAGAGGGTTATATCGGATTTGTCGAAGAATTGCCCAGCGCGAATACACAGGGTAAAACGCTTGAAGAAGCGAGGGCAAATCTCCGAGAGGCAATTGAACTGACACTTGCGGCGAATCGCGCACTTGCTGAAGAAGACATCGCTGAGTTACAGGATGTCATTCGTGAACCTATTTCCGTGCGCTTATGAATTTGTAATAAACGCTGTGTAACTCTTCTATTTATTGCATGACAGGATTTTATCACACGTCAGGAACGGCGTTATCCCATCGGATGCGGTCCGTGAGTTATCACGCCTTGTCGGGCGTGTGCGTAGATTGCATCTTGAATCTCAAGAATCCGCACCGCATCAGCAACCGTCGGCTCAAAGGTACTGCCATCACGGATTGCGTCAAATGCCCTACCCATTATCCCCTGTATCCGCGCACCGTGAGAGATGTCCTCGCTAAACTGCACACCCTCCGTTGTATGGACTTCAATCAACGGTTCACCGTTGCGACCATATTGTTCAAACACGGAAGCCTTCGTTCCAACGAACCGAAAGAAATGATCGCCACCGCGTGTGCCAGATGGATAGTTATAACCAGATTCAATGACACCGGTGATCCCGCTTTCCGTTCTTAACACACCGATACCGCTATCCTCTACACCACGACTATGCATGGCGTTGGACATAACCGCGCCGACGACCGTGATTTGTTCATCACCAACGAATTGAAGGAATGTATCAATACCGTGTGCTGCTTCAACCGCCCAGCATCCGCCACCAGAGATACTCGGATCGCTGTGCCAGTAAGACGGAGTCGGATCATAACGGGATGGAGGACCGTTGTTAAGTCTGCTATTGTATAACGTCAGTTCTCCTAAACTGCCATCAGCGACCATCCCTTTAACAACACTCACGATTCGGCTTGCGCGGTTCGGTAGCACAAGCGCGCTGAAGACTCCATGCTTTTCGGATGCCTCAGCAGCGGGACGGAGCCTATCTGCACAATCCGCGAACGGTTTGTCTAAAAGGTAAGGGATACGCCGATCTACACATGCTTGGACGTGATCTCCCATTTCAATATGTTTGCCAGCGACAAGCACAGCGTCAGGTTTGCTGGTGTCAAGGCATTCCGCTGCAGTCTCGAATCCAGGACATTGAAAATCGTCCATCAACTGTTGTCGGGGAGCAGGTTCACCGTCCATAACTCCGACAATCTCGTGTCCAAGTCCGTGCGCCGTGCGCGCCATACTCCGTCCGTGATGACTATAGGAAAGCACTGCTAATTTCATTTTTTAATTATTCCTTGCGGTTCGGTGATAAAAAAATAGGGATACCCTTACTCTTTTTCTCTACCTGCCTAAGCGTCTGTGTTAAGCCAACCACTTTCCTCGGAACACACATGGACAGATTTAAAAACGCTTTCTACGGGCGTTTATGGGGTTTTCCTTTTCAGGATCGTCACGTGACGATGAAGAAAGAGTTGTGGCAATAACGTTAAAGTTGCGGAACCTGCTCACGCATGTCTCATCCTTTATGAGACGGAATTCTGCGTATAAAATGTCCGTAAGCATAAATCGTTGGGAGCATGGTAGCGTTGGCACGCTCAAACTAAACCGTGATAACCCGCTGTTGCCCCTCTCTGTATCCTGAGGGCGTAATGCGAATCTCAATATCGCGGTTGAGTCGATTCAGAAACGTCAACAGCCGTTCGACGCTATAATGATTAAACTTTCCTTTTTTGAGTCGTGAGATTTCAGGCTGCTTCACGCCGAGAATCTTCGCGGCTTCCGCTTGGGTGAGCTGACGATCTTCTATAATCCGAAACACTTCAAACCCAAGTTTCGCTTTGAGAAACAGTTCGTCGGCATCTGGCAAGTCTAAATCCTTAAACACATTGCCTGAACTCTTTTCAAATTCAATCTTCTTGCTCATAATTCTTCTCCAGTTCCTGCGCCATTCTGAGGCGTTTGTTGATAAGGTCTACCTCTTTCTTGGGGGTCTGAATGCCGCGCCTTGATTTTTTCTGAAAACAATGCAGCACATAAACCCTCTCTCCGATTTTCACGGCATACACGGCACGATACGTGTCCGTCCTATAATCCGCTCGGATCTCAAAAACCCCTGAGCCAACGCCCTTGAAGGGTTTTGCTGCAGGAGACATGCTTCCCGCCTGTGCAATAAACAAAGCGTCCCCTATATCCTTTTGAACGGACTGCGGAAATTCCTTCAGCTTTGCCTTAGAATCCCCGACCCATATAGCCTCTCTTAAGTTCAGTCTTTCGTGATCCATAATGTATTATAACCAAATGGATATAATATGTCAAGCTGATATTTCTCAAAAGTTATTGTAAATCAGTGATTATCAAGGTTCTTTGGGTGCTATTGTATGAATCTGCGCATTTATGAAAAGATGCGAGTTCATTCGCCATCTTGAAAAGAATGGTTGCAAAAAGAAAGCGTTGATAAATCACAACCCAGACTTATCACTATTATCTATAAAACGAATACATCTGCAAGCCTGTGAAGAGTCGAATGAGTACCCAAATCCCACCGATCATGAATTCACCGAGAATCAGTCCGAGAAAAAGCGGATACGCTTTGCGGTACAGACGAATCCCACCGACTTTCAGCAGTATCGTTTTGATGCCCCAACTCAGAAATATCGAGAACCAGAGCCTACCGATCGTCGATCTCTCGCCAGCGACGAGATAACCAGCCGGGTGGAAGGGCCAGAACGGAAAGACGGTTCGGAGCCACCAGAGAAAACCCGTGAAAAACGCTCCGACACCGATAAACGTCACTGCAACAACGTCGGTTTCAGTCGGATGCGAAATCCAATTTTGCAGGAGATTGTAGCCTCCCGTACCCAAGTCGCTGACGACACCAATATTGTATCCGACAAGTAGATACGCCCAAAACGAAGCGAGAATTCCGACCACCGCCGCGAACATCATCGCTATAATCAGTCTGCCGGAACGCATGCCTGATTCTTCCGCAAGTTTGAACCCTTCGAGGGTATGCGGCATCGGGTTTGCACGAGAACCACGATTGAAGGTGAGATAGAGACGCATCATCGTCAGGCTCCCGTGCGAAAGGATTCGCGTGCCGAAGATGTCTGTCAGGATGCCGTGCGGTGTTGCATAGGTACGGATCGTTGGTGGACCGACTTCAGCACGGATACGCGTGAGACTCATAGATAACAGATAGTAGATGAGGAAGTAGAGACCGATCGTCCAAATTGCCATTCCGCCTCTATGTGAAAAGATGAACAGAAACGCTAAACCGCCGACCAATCCCAGTGCAGCCCATCGGTAACGCATCGGCTCCCCACTGTCGTCGATTTCACCCGGTGAATGGTATCCTCGGAAAATGTGCTTCGCAACACGGAAAAAGAAGCGGCGTCCACCCCAAAGTGCGAAGCAGGAGAGGACGAGGTAACCACCCATTATCTGCTGCCAGTCGTAAGGGAACCCCGGCAGAATATCGAGTCCGAGTGCGCTGCCCAATATCCGTTCCGCTTTCCAGAACCAGTAGAAAAACCAGACGGAGAACGACATCTCTAACGGCATAAGGTACGCGAGTCCGACAGCGAATGAGCGGATATAGATAGGTGTCCAACCGATAGAATTCCACGGTTTTTGCGTGAAGTATTGACCGATTTCGGCGTGCCGTACTGGAACTTCGGGAATCTCAGGAAAGAGAACATGAAAACCGTTGATGAGATTGATACCGCCAGCGATAGCGAATCCGAGCCACATCATCTTCGACTTAAAGAGTCGTCCGTCAAGTCTTGTCATCTCCAATGGCAGTTGTACAATCGGATAGGATAACCGTTCATGTTCGATCCATTGTCTTCGGATGAAAACATCGAGGCAAATCATCACCCAGATAAGGACAGTGAGAAACACTGTCCACCAGAGGATAGGACGGAGCCATCCGAGCAGATGTGCTTTTGTATAGAGTGTACTTTCGCCATCGTAAAACAGTTTCAGGCTTGCTTCGTCGTTAGAGGTAAGCCACGGTGGAAGGTATCGCCAGAAGAGTTGTTTCCACTCATTTTCGGGAGTTGCGAACCAGTATCCATCGGAGATCGTCGGGATAACCGTTTGCATCATATCGTGCCCTGCAATCGCTGATGAGAGCGAGAGCATCGCGAAGACTGTCAGGAGTTCACCCTGTCTGAAAGCGAACTTTGGCAGAAACCGTTTTAGCAGTAGATTGAACGGGACAAGCACCATTAACGTGATAATCACGTTATAGATGAGCGACATCGTCGTCGGGAGGGTACTCCAAAATTTGAGGTGGTTTGCCATGATGAAGTAGGTATTCACCGGAATCAGTAGCAAACCGAGCGCAATGGCACGAAAGGTTACACCGGGATGATGGGTTTTGTTTTTCAAGGTCGCTTTTGGCATAAAGGGATTGGTACTTAGAGTTCATGGTTTGTTAGGTGTTAGTGGGATATTAGTTGGAGTTTGGTGTCATTCTTGATTGTTCCACAACCTTCCACATATAATTCCAAAAGTCGCGGAATACATTCGTACACAAATGTGTTTTCTCTGGACCGATACAATAATCTGCCAAGCGACTATTATCTATAGTTTCTACGCTTTTAGCAGAAAATGAAACTATTTCCTTGGCCGATTTTATGTCTAAACCTGACAAATACTGTATCATTTTTCGTTTGATAAAGGGCTTATCTATATTTCCCAAGTTAAGCCTATTTCCACACCTGAATATAATACGATCTAAATAGATTGTAACCACCTTATCTAGATGATCAAGGGGCCAGATATTTTTCTTTTTAGGGACCGTCCCATGTATGTTTATTAACTGTTTGGGAAGACTGATTTGCGGCGGCGGCGTTGCTGTGTTTTTAACCGTGCTATCAGTTTCCAATGCATCGCGCCGTAAAGGAGGGGGTTTACGTTTATGTTGTTTATATGGGGGTTTGGTTGAAACTTCTATCTGTTTGGGAGACTCAGATGTTCCCCTTGTTTGTTCTGCTTTCCCAAGTTCTATAGGAGGTACGTTTCGAAATTCTGAAATGAATTGACAATTCCCACCATCAAAAACGACCAACTCCTGCTCTGCACGAGTCACGGCAACATAGAAAAGTCGTCGTTCTTCTGCCAAATCATTTCTGTCATCGGGCAGGTTATCATACACAGTGTTTACAAGAAGAATAACCTTTTCCCACTCTCGCCCTTTCGCAGTGTAAATGTTGAGGATCTCAATCTCTTTTTCACCTCGCCGCAAGATTATTTTTCTTCTATTTTTTTCACTCGGATCACCTAAATCCTTCCAGTCAATTTCAAACCCTTGGATCTGAAGTTCTGAAAAATCGAGAATATCCTGAATGTCATTGATCTCGCCCTTCCAGTTGCGAGCCAAAATTCCTACTTTTTTGAGATCAGCCGTTAATAAGTTTGATAGTTCCCTTAACAAAACCTCTTTTACTGTCCCTGTTTTCTGTGGAGTTTCAAAAATCTTTACTTGATTTTGGGCAGAATTTTTAGCGCAGAGATCTTTGGGAATCCGATCCCGCTTTGGATTGTGTTCAATCAAAGCCTTCGCATGCCTAACAATTGTTGAAGTGGAACGGTAATTGCGCGTAATTTTATAATGTGTTACATTTCTCCGTTTTCCAAACTTCTCTCGCATAATTGAAGAATCACCACCCCGGAATCCGTAAATTGCCTGATCATCATCGCCAACAGCAAAGAGATTTTCTGAAAAAAGGTCTATCAAGCGAAAATCAATAGGTGATATATCCTGAAATTCATCAACAAAAACATAACGATGTTTGTCGCGATAGTCTTGGTAAAGATCAGGATGGGTTTCAAGTAGGTGTGCCGAGTAGATAAGCATATCAAGAAAATCAATAGCATCAGCTGCCTTTCTTCTTTCTTCATACCTTTCAGCAAATGCGCGGAGGACAGGATCCAAGATTTTATCAGGATTGAACAAACCTGTGTTAACCTGCCGTTTTGCTTTTTCGACATCCTCTCTCAGATCGTCAAATCTTTTCATTAGATTTTCAAACTTTTCGGGATGCGCTAAGACTTGGTTGTAGGAAATATCGAAATACTGGCAGAATACCTCAATAAGAAGTTGATTACTATATCTTGCTTTTTCTGGATCTTCTCGGTTAAACACCGCCCAGTTTTTGTGATCTTTAATCTCATTTGCGATATGAGTAGAAGCCTCTGTCCAAGGCACTTCTGTACAAATAACCTCAAATTTAAATCGTTTATTTCCTTCATTTTCGATTATTTTACGGATACTTTCTGAATCTGTTGTATACCCGATGTAAGCAGTAACATCTGTCAGTGATTTGATTTTATAGATAGTTACAAGAACGTTGCTGCTTTGACTTACGACTTGTTCCATTCCGTGAACGAGGTTAAACACAGATCGATTTCTATAGTAATTAATCCAATATTTCTCTCGAGGATAAGCTATCGCACCTTTCACCCACTCAATTACATCAAAGTCAAAATGCTCTTCGCCTTTCTGGATTGCATTACGTAGTCCTCGGTTTGATGAATCAGTGCGGTGTTGATGCTCTCGAAATCCTGGATCCATAGTTTGTCCAATATAACACCGACCTGTGGTTGCCCCTTCAAGTTTATAAATAGCAACATCTGCAGTTCGAGTTTCTCGGTCTAATAATCTCTTTTCCTCATTAATGACTCGTCCAATTTCCTTTTCGTTCCATGTATCAGGTTCCTTACTAAATCCTAACAACTCATAACGATTCGTAATAAGGTCTTTTCCAAATGTATGAAGGGTACAGATTTTATGTTTCCCTTGCCTCAAAAGTAGTTCATTTGAAAGCCTCTCTGTCATTTCGTCAGCAGCGGCGTTAGTGAAAGCAATCGCAAGGATATGCTCCGGATCCACGTTGTGTTCACGGATTAGATGTAAAATTCGTTCTTTGATAACTGTGGTTTTTCCGCTGCCAGGACCTGCCACAACGAGGGCAGGTCCCTGAAAATGTTCCACGGCTTTTTGCTGGTTTTCGTCTAATTTCAGTGTCATAAAGGCAATCTTGCTTAGATCTCCAAATAGGTCGGAACTTTAATGTTATGAACTTTAATGTTATGAACTTTAATGTTATGATTATACCAAATCTGAAAAATGAACTTGCCTTTAGGTGGTTTGGAAACTTTATGAAACCTAATATACAAGTGGCGCAATAACGCACTTCGCATTTGGGTGAGTACACCGCAGAATTGCGCCACTACGAACCAGATTTCTGTTCACGAGAAACGGTTATTCAGAAATAGTGTTTATTTGAAAATAGCGACGATAATCGAAATGATAATAGCACCAACGGCACACGCGGTCGTTATCCAGTTTCGCATCCCCGCAATCGCGCTTTGTTTACCTTTGAGTTCCGATATACCGTTCTCAACAGTGCGTAGCCGGGCATCCATTCCATCTAAACGCTGATTAACTTCTGCGAAATTTGTTCTAACTTCTTCTCTGATTTGATCAAAACCGTCTTTCATCAATTGGTAGAGTTCTTCATTTGTCATTTCTTCTGTTCTCCTTTCGCTTTTTGATAAAAATTATACCACATTTTCTATTTTGCATCACCTTCTTTTTTAAATTGCCTTCTCGCACGCCAATAAGCGAACTGCCGGAGATAGTAACCGATATTTTTTTCGATTTTCTCGAACTCTGGCACGAATGGACACCTCCCACCGAGGACGACGAGTTCTGTCTTCGCACGCGTCATTGCGACATAGAAGACACGACGCTCCTCTGTCAGTTCACTATCACGACGCGGAAAGCGACGTTCCAACGTGTTATGGATGAGGATGACCTTCTCCCACTCCCTACCTTTCGCTTTGTGGATTGTTGTTATTTCAGGTGCTGCCGGATGGTTGCCAAGCATCTCTTGAATCTGATCGGTTTCGTAGTTGGTGCGCGCTAAAACAGCAGTATCTTCGGACGATTCCAACTCGCGTGATAACGTGGCTGCAACGGTTTCAGGGGTCGTCTCTACGGTTTTTATGCGTTGTTGGGTCGGGTTGTAGGCGCGGAGGTCTTTACGGATACGGGGTGTGTTGCGCTCAATCAACGCTCTGGCATGCTCAACGATTGTCGATGTGGAACGGTAATTGCGTGTGATCTCATATTTTGTTACGTTCTTCCTATCCGTGAATGCAAGCATAATCTCGGAGTTACCACCACGGAATCCATAGATCGCCTGATCGTCGTCGCCGACAGCGAAGAGGTTTTCGGATAAGAGCTCAATCAGTCGGAAATCGGCGGGTGCGATGTCTTGGAACTCGTCAACGAGGACGTACGGGTACTTTTCAGAATAGGTTTGACAGAGATCAGGGTTCGTCTCAAGTAGATTTGCGGCGTGGATAATCATGTCCTCGAAATCGACAGCATTCGCTTCGGTTTTGAGGATTTCGTATTTTATAGCAAATGCGCGCGCCACTGGGTCGTCAAGTGTCTTCGGGTCGAACAATCCTGTCGTGACCTGTCGTTTCGCGCGCATGACCGTCTCCTTTATCCCGTCGAAACGATCGCGGAGGTTCTCGAAATCTGGGTGTGTGTCGAAATTTTCTTCATAAGGGATACCGAAATGCTGACAGAACATCTCAAGGACCAGTTGGTTGCTGTAGTGCCTACGGAGTGGGTCGGCACGGTTAAACACACTTGTCCGTTCTCTGTAGTATGCGATCCAGTGTGCTTCTCGACGATTTGCCTCTCGTCCTGGCATATACTCAATTACTTTAAAACTGAATTGTGTCTCTCCTTCGGATCGGATCGCCTGTCGGAGTCTGTCGTTTGATGAGTGCGTGAAATGTTCTTTTTTCCGCCGTTCAGGGTTTGTGGTTTGCCCGATGTAGCACTTACCGGTCTTTGTGTTCTCAATTTTATAGATGGCGACCTCAATTGTTGCGGCTTCCCGCTCAATCTGTCTCCGTTCTTCAGCGATGATTTTGTCAATCTGTCCCGACCAAATTTCAGGGATATGGCTAAAGCCTGCGCGTTCATAGTTTTCGGTGATAATGTCTTTGCCGAAGGCGTGGAGTGTACGGATGACAGGTGTGCTGGATGTAGCGTGGTCTGATGCTGCGAGTGTGCGTCCGACACGGGTTTCCATCTCTTCAACGGCTTTTCTGTTAAAGGCGATGGCAAGGATATGTGATGGTGGGATATTGTGTGTCTGGATGAGATTTAGAATCCGTGCCGTAACGACTGTGGTTTTACCGCTGCCGGGGCCTGCAATGACGATTGCCGGTCCTGTGAAGTGGTTGACGGCTCTTTCTTGGTTTCTGTCGAGATTCATGTTCTTCAGGATGTGACATCTGTTTTATCGCTACAATATTTGTAAAAGCACTCCGATTTTATCTAAAATTTCATGTACGGTATAATGAGGCAGGGAACACCAAAACTCCACATTTCTCTCCTGCCAATCAAGACTCTTGACCTGATCTGCAAGAACGACATCCTTTACATCTAACCCTTCTGGAATAACGACCTCAAAAGAGTTGTTTCCGCCCCTCGTAGTAATTGGACAGAAGATCGCCAAATTCCGAGAACTTATATTATATTCCCATGGACTAAGGACAACGGCAGGGCGACGACCCGCCTGTTCATGACCGGTTTGGGGATCGAAATTAATCCAAACGACATCGCCGGGGACCGGAACGTACTGTGTTAAATCTACCATACTTCATTGCCCACTGATGGTCCCGTGTCTACCTCACCTTGCCCACCATCTTCTGGCATTTGGGCTAAAAGTTCTTCAAGCGTAAATTTGGGTTTCCCGCGGCGTGGCGGTGGTGGCGTGCGGTGCGGCTTGAGCTTTCCAGATTTGACAGCTTCACAGAACAAATCATAATCCGGCATTTGGGCTAAAAGTTCCTCAAGCGTAAATTTCGGTTTCCGGCGGCGTGGAGAGGGTGGCGTGCGATGCGGCTTAATAGTTACATCTGTAGCATCGGATGGAACGCCTGAAGTGGCTACTTGCTCATCTTCTGCGCTGTGTGGCACGCTTGAAGTCCTGATGTATTTGACATACGCTATAAAAATTAAGCATTCTTTATAGGACATAATTGCCTCCTTGTATAAGGATACCACAATTTGATTAACGCGTCAAATTTTAATTTAACTCACTTCGGGATACGGCGGACCCATAGCATGAGTGCGACATTCATCGCGCCGATAAAACCGAAAACGTAAGATTGGATGCCTACCAATGTATCGAGCGACCGGAGGAGCATCGCACAGAAAACTGGTAAACTGAGTGCCACGCAGGTGTAGAGCATAAGGAGTTTTGAGCCTTTTGCTTCCCAAAAGGTTATCTCCCGTTTTAAAACCTTTAGATACGACTGCTGCCACAACCGAGATGTCCACTTCCCCTGCATAAACCCTAAACCGATCCCCAAACCGAAACCGAAACTTGACCAACGCAAGTCAATACGCACATTGTAGGACAGTGCCACAACCCACAGGAGTTGTCCGAGCACCGAAAGCACTATAAATGCCCAAAAAACAGGCATCTTCATATAAAATGGAAGTAGGCGACGTGTTAACTTATCCTGCATTTTTTATCGGTGCTTCGGAATACACTGCTTTTGAATAACAGCGTCTATTGTGCTAAAGATTCGCTTTGATGTAATTAACAGCGTTTTTGAAGATCGCGAGTCCGTCACCTTCTTCAGTCGTCGTGTCTTGCGTTTGTGCAAACCGAGTCCAGCGGGGGTGATTCCATTTCGTTAGGAACCGTTCCGGGTGTGGCATCAAGCCGAAGATCCTACCCGTCGTGTCACAGATACCAGCGATCTCAGCATCCGAACCGTTCGGATTCTTCGGATATTCACTCTCAGTATATCGAAACACGACTTGATTCTTCGCTTCTAATTCAGCCAACACATCTGCGGGTGCAGTGAACCGTCCCTCAGCGTGTGCGACGGGGAGATAGATACTCGGTTTGATGCCTTTCGTAAAGACACACGGACTCTCTTGTGTCTCTAAATCTACCCATCGACACTCAAACTTTGCGGAGGTGTTCATGGCGAGCGTCGCGCGCTGCGTCATCTCTGAAGCACCGTTGTTAGATGTAGACACGCCGGGTAACAAACCCGTACGGACAAGCACTTGGAAGCCGTTGCATATACCGATAACCAGTTTACCGTCCGCAACGAATTGGTTCAGCGCATCTGTTAGTTTGTGTTTCATCTCAACGGCTAACAGGATACCGGCGGAGATGTCGTCGCCGTAGGAGAAACCACCCGGAATCGCGAGGATCTGATAGTCGGATAGGTTAACTTTACCGGAGATGAGGTTTTGGATATGGACTAACGCGGTCTTCGCACCAGCGAACTGGAACGCGGTCTCCGTTTCTGCGTCGCAGTTAGTCCCTGCAGTTCGTAAGATGAGTACTTTAGGTTGCGTCATTTTTATCCTCTATAAATATAACACACGTCTTGCTAAAAAGTTACGAATGCAACGGCGTTTGCCATGCGGATTTAAGGACATCAATTGAGGTCTCGACGATCCGATGCCCCGCTTTTCCTGTGATGACGAATTCAGGTGTCTCTGTGACAGTTCCGAGGTAGCCTGTTGGTACGCCTGCTATGTGATTTTCGTAAGCCTTTCGGTGTTGCGGTTCAACCTCTACAATAAAACGGCTGTTCGATTCCGAAAACAGGAGATAGTCGTCAGCATCGGTCTCATCGCCAGTGGGAACGTTGTCCAAATTCAACTTCATTCCGTAGCCACCTGCAAACGCCATCTCCGCCGCTGCCACACCGATACCGCCTTCGGAACAGTCGTGACAAGAACGCACCAACCCACTGTTAATAGCACTGCTGAGTCGTTCCATTGTCCGTTTTCCTTCAGCCGGACAGACGACGGGTGCGCTGTTTCCGATAAATCCGTGGATACCGAAGTAGTGCGATCCGCCTAATTCAGCGTAAGTGTTGCCGACGACATAGATGAGATTGCCGGGTGCTTTTACATCCATTGTAACGGCGGTACGGATGTCTGGGATGACACAAATCGCGGAGATAAGGAGTGTTGACGGAATGGCACGTTGTTCGCCAGTTGTTGTATCCCGATATTCGTTATAGAGGCTATCCTTACCGGAGATGTAAGGCGTGCCGTAGGCGGTTGCGATGTCATAACACGCTTTCGCCGCTCGGACTAACTCACCGAGCCGATCAGGTTTGTCCGGGTTCCCCCAACAGAAGTTGTCTAACAGTGCCGTCTTTTCGACGGTTCCGCCGACAGCGACGATGTTGCGCAACGCCTCGTCAATCGCTGATGCCGCGCTGAGATACGGGTCTACGTCGCTGTATTT
This sequence comes from Candidatus Poribacteria bacterium, assembly GCA_012270865.1. Classification (GTDB taxonomy): domain Bacteria; phylum Poribacteria; class WGA-4E; order WGA-4E; family WGA-3G; genus WGA-3G. The sequence goes on from JAAXHL010000014.1 coordinate 70,919, forward strand.
TGGGTTGATACCGTTGGCGATAATAACGCCTTTCCGACTCCCTAAGACCGGCGTGATAACGCACGCATCACTGGGTCCGTCGTTTGCCACACCGACGAGCGGATTGATAACCACACCACCTTGTACAGCGTGGTCGTATTGGCGAATGACGGATTCTTTACTGGCGATGTTCGGACTTGCGAGCAGTCGCTTAAGATCGTCCGTGTAAGAGGGGTTTTCAACCCCGATTCCTCTCTCTCGGGACGGCATATCTGGGTGGTTCGGTGGCTGCCAAACCGCCGCTTTCACAGGTTTCGGGAGTCCGTTATGCAGGAATTCCATCTCTAAATCAGCGACAATCGCGCCTTCATAGAAGACCTGTAACCGATGTGTATCCGTGAAAGTTCCGAGGACAGTGGCTTCAACGAATTCCGCCTCACAAATAGCCACCAATTCCGATAGGTTTTCGGGTGGCACGGCGATAACCATCCGTTCCTGTGCTTCGGAGAGCCAGATTTCCCACGGCTCCAGCCCCTCATATTTTAAAGAGACGCGTTCGAGGTGTACCTCTGCGCCTATAGCTTCACCCATCTCACCGACGGCGGACGAGAACCCGCCTGCACCACAATCGGTAATTGAGCGATAGAGGTTGCGGTCGCGCGCCTGTAGCAACGCATCAACGATCTTTTTCTCCATAATCGGGTTGCCGATCTGTACGACGCTGCCGAGGTTTTCGGAGGTATCGTCGAGTTCAGCGGAGGAGAACGTCGCGCCGTGAATGCCGTCGCGTCCGGTTTGTCCGCCGATAGCGACTACCAGATCGCCGGGTTCAACGGACTTTTCACATCTGTTTCTCGGTATGAGACCGACGTTTCCACAGAAGACGAGCGGGTTTGCTGTATAACGACTATCGAAAAGGATCGCACCGTTAGCAGTCGGGATCCCCATCCTGTTGCCGTAGTCTCGGACACCGGCGACAACGCCTTTAAAGACGCGTTTCGGATGAAGCGTGCCTTTCGGTAACTCCGTGTATGACATGTCCGGCATTCCAAAACAGAAGATGTCCGTATTCAGAATCGGTTTTGCGCCGAGTCCGGTGCCGAGGGAGTCGCGAATCACGCCGCCGATGCCTGTCCCCGCACCGCCATAAGGTTCAATCGCTGATGGGTGGTTGTGTGTCTCGACTTTGAAGACGAGGTTAAATGTCTCGTCAAACTCAATGATACCAGCGTTGTCCGAAAAGACAGAGACGCACCACGGTTTGGCGATGTCCTCGGTTGCGCGTTGGATGTAGGTTGGGAACAATCCATCAATTTGTTCGGGTTCTTTTCCGTCTTCGGAATAGCGGATGATACTCTTGAACGTTTTATGAACACAATGCTCCGACCATGTTTGTGCGATGGTCTCTATCTCTACATCTGTCGGATTGCGTCCTAAGGTGCCGAAATGCGTCTGGATCGCCTTCATCTCGTTGAGGTTCAGCGACAATGTTCCCTCTCGGCTGATACGCATCAGTTCAGCATCGTCCGCATTTAGAATCTCTATTTCTTTAACCATATTGGACATTAATTTCTCCACTATTTACGCGTCGTCTTTTTGAAGAGATTTACTGCAAATCATTTTGATTGTTATCATATCACAATGTTGGTTTAGACAGTGGCCCGAATTTCCGATGGCAGTGCACTTTTGAAATCTCTGAAAATATCACGAAGTTTTATCGCTATATCGCTAATTGTTCCTTCAGCACCGAGACTAAGCATTTCCATTTTTTCAGTTGCTGTATGGGCGGTTTTGTAGTAAATACAATATGTGAAACGATAAGAACGGAACCAACTGTCTACATCTACGACTGAAATTTCGCCTTTAAATCCTAAAACTACCATTTTAACCATGTATTCAGCCAAGGGTGGTCTTAAATGAGTTAATAACAATTCCTCGTAAAGAACGCAGTTAATTTCTACTAATGACCAATCTATAGCAAATTCTTTCGCTTCTTCTTTCAGAATTTGTCCAAATTTCTTGTCAACAACAACATTTATAGTTTCCATTATTCCTTAAATGAAGCAGTAACCCGCGGGATGCTCTCTTCGCAGGCGAAGCGTTCAATACTGGATGCGCCGACGAAGCCGACGGTGTCCGTCTTTTCGTTGATAAACGCCGCCTCCGGTGCTTTTGAGATGGGACCGCCGTGCGAGAGACAGATGACGTTTGGGTTCACGGATTGTGCAGCGTCACATATCTCTTGGACACGGACTGCCGCATCTTCGAGCGTGAAAGCGGTTTCCGCACCGATCGTACCACCGATCGTCGTCCCCATGTGCGCGATGATTACGTCCGCACCGACTTTTGCCATCTGCTCGGATTCTTCAGGGTTAAAGACGTAGACAATCGTGAAAAGGTCCATCTCATGCGCAATGCCGATTGTCTCGACCTCTTTGTAGAAACCCATCCCTGTCTCTTCAAGCGTTACCCTGAAAGTGCCGTCAATCACACCGACAGTTGGGAAGTTATTCACACCATCAAAACCGACATCGCGAACCTGTTTGAGGAAGTTGCTCATCCGGCGTGTCGGGTCGGTGCCGTTAACGCCAGCGATAACGGGGGTCTCTTGGACGACGGGTAGCACCTCGCGCTCCCCCATCTCCATGACGATAGCGTTCGCATCACCGTAAGCCAAGAGTCCTGCACAAGAACCGAACCCTGACATCCGATAGCGACCGGAGTTGTAAATTACGATCAGGTCTGCCCCGCCGCGTTCTGCGAATTTCGCTGTGATACCTGTTCCAGCACCGACAGCCAACAAATGTTTTCCTTGATCCAATTCTGCTCTCAATCGTCCTAAAACGTCATCTCGTCTATAATCCGGCATATTTTAATTTTCCTTGCGGTTAAATAACATGGTTTGAGATTTGACATGCTTTTCTTGAATCCGCTCTCCATTTCATTACGAGCTGCGTTCTTGATGTTGTGAAGAGCGGATTGATTTAATCAGAAATTTCTTACTGACAGCCGAAAGCCGACTGCTGACAGCCATTCTAATGGCTACTCATCCCTCGATTTTGCCTGTAAACGTGCGGCTTCGCCTGGATTCCCGATGTGCATCGTATCGTACGCCTGTTCGGAGGACTTGAATGGACCGACCCCTTTGTGTCCGTGCCAATCGCCTTGGTTCATAATCGGATTTGGCAACCCTGTCTCTTGTTCTCGCTGGCGAATCCAACTTTTCATGCGTGTTTCGAGGAGATTGACGACATCCGGGTGTTGGTCAGCGAGATTGTTGTTTTCATCAGGGTCCTGGATCAAGTTATAGAGTTCAACAGACGGTTTGAAATGGAAATCAGGTTCGAGTGCAACGATGAGTTTCCATTCGGGAGTCCGCCAACCGTGTTTGCGCATCCACGTACATTCTGTAATATAGAACTCACTATCGTAAGAAGCCACCTCGCCGCGGATCATCGGTGTAAGGCTCTCACCGTCAAATTCAATATCGGTTTCGATATCTGCAAGTTCAAGAAGCGTCGGGACAAGGTCCTTGTGTTGGTTATACCCTGAAACCCGTTTTCCAGCAGGCACGCGACCGGGATAGCGGATAATAAGTGGAACGTGTAAGGTGACATCGTAGAGTCCGTGATGGTCGAACCAGCATTCGTGGTCGTAGAGCGTTTCACCGTGATCGCCGTTGATAATGATGATCGTTTCGTCCATCACACCGCGCGTCTCAAGCGCATTGAAAAGCGTCTGAATACATGCATCCATATAAGCGATGGCACCGTCATATTGTGCGATGACGTAATCCTTGTCGGTGATTCCAACTGGCATCCAAGAGGCGAAATAGTCGCAAAACGGTTTAAACGACATCACCGGCTCCATAGATTTATTGTTCGGATCGCACTCATCACCGTGGTAGAACGTCCGTTCATACGGAGCGGGAGGTAAGTAAGGTGAGTGTGGATCCATGTGTCTCAGGAATAGGAAAAACGGTTTTTCGTCGTTCTGATCAATGAGTCGATTTAGCTCGGGGAGTGTCGTTTTGTTGAGGTTTTCTGCTTTCGGACTCCGTCCGCTTTCATCGGGGCCCCAGCCAGAGAATTCGAGATAGGTATCAAACCCACGCGCACTCGGACCACCGAACCCGACACAAGTGGTGTCGTAACCGACTTCCCGTAAGATTTCCGCCAATGTTTTAACTTCCTCGCGGAGCGGTCCTTGGTGGCGCAATGCGACGACTTGTGTGCTGAACGTATCCATCCCGGTAAGCATAGACGCATAAGCGCTCGTTGTCGGGATATGCGCGCTGTAAGTTCTCTCGAAGAGGGTGGCACCCTCCGCGAACCGATCAATGTGTGGAGTCGTCAGTCGATGATATCCGTAGCAACTCATGTGCGTCGCGAGGAGTGAATCAACGCCCATCAGGACAATATTCGGTTGTTTTGCCATAGTTAAGTTCTCCTTTTTTAATGGTTATAAGTTAGAATAGTTATCAGTCGTCAGTCAAGAGCGGTTGGGTTCACCAAATAGTGTTAGGTTACAAGGATACCCTCTTAACTGAAAACTGTTAACTGATAACTGACGACTATGTTCCCCAATCCTTATGCCAAACCAGTGTATTCTGCTCGTTATTGTTAAGCATATCACCAATTTCGAGTGCGTTAAAATAGTCTTCCGGCAGGATATTCCGTTTCCCGTTGAAGGTGCATCCATCGGGCATGAAGCCGCAGGTCATTGCTCGACGATGAGAAAAGGTCATGTTTGCCCCTGCGCCGTGCGCTGTTAAACCGTTGTGCCATACCATGGAACCCGCAGGACAGGGCGCAGATTGCGGTTCAAGTTTTTTCCATTCCGGGTACACATTGAACAACGCGCCTATGTTTTCGCCAATACCGACGTTATCAAAACGAGCCGTTTTGTGGGTCCCCGGTAGATACCACATACAACCGTTCGCGAGGGTGGCATCGTCTAAGGCGACCCAAAACGAAACCGCGTCCCGTGAGTCAAATGACCAGTACGGGACATCGAGATGCCATGCTGTCGGATTCCCAGACGGCGGCTTAATCAACGCTTGGTCGTGCCATATTCGCATGCCATCAACACCTGCGAGCCGTGTCGCCATCTTTCCGATTTTCGGGTCGTGGACCAATTTCCGCATACCTGCGTGTGAATCCGCCAAACGGAGGCATTGTGTAAAAACCCGCGCGTAAAAATTAGACGGATCCAACTGGTTCGTCATGTGTTCAACAGAGGTGCCGAGACGTTCCTCAACGGATTCGTCTGTGCAACGTCGCCATTCTTCTAATTCGTCGGCATCAAGAAAGTTTTCAATAACCAGAAATCCGTTTTCTTGATAATCGTTAATTTGTGAGTCGGTAAGTTCGTGTTGCAATTCCGCGTTCTCCTTTTCATTCTTCCTATTGATGGGCTTGCAAATACCTCTTTTCAGAATTGTATCACAGAAGTGAGAAATAGACAAAAGAAAAATGGCAAGATGCCCAGAACGTACCAAATTCGTTTAACCCTTGAATTGTGATATGCAGTTGTGGTATAATGCTTTATAATGTCGTAGAAGTATATTAAATAAAGTGATGTTAACTATATGAATTCCCCGAATACGACGAGGTAATCACGTGAATTGCGAAATAAGTGAAACCCGAATGCGAATCCTGCAGCTGCTGAAAATGCGCGCCGGCATGACCATCGGTCAACTGACAGATGCCTTGCATATCAGTCAGATGGGGGTCCGGCAGCACCTCGCAATACTTGAAACAGAAGGTTTGGTTGAACATTACCAAGAAAAACAGGGGCGCGGTCGTCCACCGTACGTCTATAGATTAACCGATGAAGCGAACAGCCTGTTCCCGACAACTTACGCCAATTTTGCTGTCGGGTTGATGCATGAGGTCGCGAAATTTAACGGTCCCGGTTTCATCAATAAAGTGTTCCGTGAACGTATGAAATCGCAACTCAAGGCGTACCAACTCCGACTTAACGGCAAAACGTTACCTGAACGGGTCAAAGAACTTGCCTGCATCCGTGACGAAGAGGGATACATGGCACGTTTTCATGAGGCAGCAGACGATTACATTTTAATCGAGCACAACTGCCCTATTGCGGTAATCGCACAGGAATACCCGCAGGTATGCGAGATTGAATTGGCACTCTTCCGCCAGTCTCTGGATGCCAAGATTGTTCGGGAAGAACATCTGATGCAGGGAAGCCACAGATGCTGCTATCGGATTCCGAAAACCTCTGAAGAGTAGTCCGAATGTCAGGGCTGCACACGATTTTTGAGGATAAATCATAGCATGGCTCGTGAAACAGGGAGACGCGGTTTTTTCAAGGAAGCACTCAACCAAATCATGCAACCGGTCGCCGAATTTCTTGACGACACGATGCATGAACAGTTGCCTGCTGCTGAAGCCGACAGACGTTATATTTTGCGTCCACCCGGCGCATTGCCTGAAACGGAATTCTTGGAGACGTGTCATCGGTGCGGTAACTGTATCAAAAACTGTCCCGCAAACGCTATACTTCCGTTACAGAACGTTCAATCTGCTATCGTCAACACCCCTTACATTGATCCTGACGAACAACCGTGTGTTATCTGTGATTCGTTAGCATGCATGTATGTCTGTCCGAGTGGGGCACTAAAACCTGTCTACGCTGAAGATATTCGGATCGGTATAGCAGTGTTCAATGTTGAGACGTGCCTTCGGACGAAAACGGTGGATTGTACCTACTGCATTGATACGTGTCCGATTGGAGCGGATGCGATTCATCTCACGACAGAAGGCGTTGTGGAGGTACTTGAAACCGGCTGCACGGGGTGTGGTGTGTGTCAGTATGCGTGTCCAACAGCTCCGAAGTCGATAATCGTTGAACCGCGTATAGAGCAAGCGGAAACTTGATATTTTAAATATATCGTTGTATAACGCACCATTTCGCAGAAAATATGTCTGTACTTACACAAGTTTTTATGCAAGGCGCGGTGAACGGACAAGGATTACGCGATATCAAACCGCCGCTGGAGGTACCTGAGAGCCTACTCCTGTATATGCTCGGTGCTGTGGTGATACTCGGACTTATCGCTGCGTCGGTAGGGTTCTATCTCCGAAAACGGCACCAAACCATAGCCGTATCTGAAGATGAAGGGGTAAACCTCCCGTTACCGCATGAGGTGGCATACCAACGGTTGAAAGCGATTGAGGCATCGGATCTGCTTGCGCGTGGTGATATGGAGACGTATCACACACAAGTTGCACACACACTCCGGGAATATATCAGTGCCAGATATAGGATCCCTGCGTTAGAATTAACAACGACAGCACTGCGTCAAGCGATGTCGCGTGCCGAGATAGGCGCAGAATATATTGATCGGATTCAGCAGGTACTTGCCAATTGTGATATGGTAAAATTCGCAACCTATCAGCCACAAGTTTCGGAAGCGTCCGCGCGTATCGTTGCCGCGCGTTGGATCGTTGACGCAACGAAGGCTTCGGTCTCCTAAATACCGATGCCGACAAAAATCAAAAAAAGCACAGAAAGTTGTTTTGGAATACGAACCTCCAAAAATTAATTAAAATGTTGACACAATTTGAAATATAGTATATTTTTAATTCAGTCTTTATAGTCGTGCATCTGTGAAAATATGGATTTGGATGATATATAAATCATAGAATCGGTCTTTGCGATATGGATTGAAATGAAGACTACAAAATTAGAACGAATTTATAGGTTTCCTATGTAAAATATGAGCCATAGCAAGGAGGGAAATAACGTGTCATTAGAACACAAAGTACTCCTCACTATACCGATGTACCCTGATATGGAACTTGCCGCAGCGAAAACCGCCTCTGTTCTCGCAGAACTGATGAATTTTGAGGAGGGACAGGTTGAAGAGATTCAACTCGCAATTATTGAAACCTGCATAAACGCTTTTGAGCATAGCCACAGCGATGATAATGAGGTCCATATTGAGTTCCTACTTTCTGAGGACCAGTTGCAGTTTAAGATTATAGATCGAGGGGTCGGTATAACCCCGGATATTCTGGACGGTTCCCGTTTACTCGGGAGTCCAAGTGTACACCCTGATCTGCGCAAACGCGGTAGAGGTCTACAAATTGTTAGAAGCCTAATGGATGAGGTAGATATAGAAAGCAGCTCGAACGGTACAACTGTTAGCGTCATCAAAAGAAAGAGTAGGAGAACTGCCTAAACGTTATGCCGTTTTGCCCTATCCGTAGCGCAATTTTGCGTTCGGGATCGGTTGTTTAGAGTCCCGCGTTCAAAGGACGACTCTCAGCGACAACCTTTTCTACATACCCTCTTTAGGTTATAGGGGACAGTTTGCATTCCATATTCAGAGTTTAAAAAGGAGGTAAGCACTTTGCTAAACAAATTTGATATTCAAATCCGCGAAGCACAGGAACACGCGGTGATTGAAACGGCTGGATACCTGAATGATGCCCTCGGCGAAGAACTTTCTGCTAAAGCGCGGGAACTCATTCAGAACGGTCACACACAGTTGGTTATCAACCTTGAAAAAACAACGCTTATTAATAGCATCGGTATATCCATACTTATTGAAATCATAGAAGCACTCGAGGAACGTCAAGGCACCTTGAATTTCTGTGGATTGTCTGCTACACAAGAACGCACTTTTCGGATGATGGCACTTGCAAAATACGCCGGTATCTACCCAGATGAAGAATCCGCAATTGCGAATCTATAAGTTTTGTTTCCGAAGCAAATTTAATTCGGTTGTCCATTAAGATCGGTTTTTTGCAAATTTTGTGGCGTGTGTTTAGAAGACTTTTACTCGTACCTTTTGACCTCAGCAATCATTAATATAAAAAATTAGAAACGAATTTCTGGAATATAATATTATGAAAGACCCGAGCAAGTCATTAGGCGTTAATTTGCAAACGCATAAAACGCAAAGCACTGCTGAACAGACGATGGAGCGGCTGATCTTCAGTCTATCCGAGTTGGAAAATTTGGGGCAAACATTAATCTCAGGACATACGAATTTCAATCATTCAAGCAAAACTTATCTCCGTATCACGCTCGGTACCTTGCAAATTCGACGCGGCGCAATACTGCGTTACCACTCGACGCAGCAAAACCTTGATGTCGTTGCAGTAACACCTGATGAGGTATTCCCGTCAATCCCTGTTGAACCGGACGAGCTCACCGCTTTGCTACAACACGCATTCATCGAAAACGCCGCGCCACCCGACCCGCTTAAGCAATTCTTTGATCGGAGTGCCAAACTTGCCGAGATAATAGATATACATCTCTGGGTTCCCCTAAAAATTCAAGACGAATTTTTAGGGATGATTGGTCTCGGTAAATTCTTGGCGAGAGATACGTTAGAGGCATGGGAAAAGGAGTTACTGACGACGCTCGCACACCAAATATCGATTGCGATTGCATACTCGCAGATGGTCGAAGGTATTCAAAGCGAAAAGTTCCGCCTATTTATGCTGGCAGAGAGTGCACCGCAGATTTGCCAACTTCTGCAACCTGAAGAAGCAGCGGAACAGGTCGTGCAACAAGCCGTCTCGCTCCTTGATGCAAACGTCGGTGCCCTAATGCTCACGAACACCGATCAACAAGAACTTGAGATGCACTATGCGTTTCCTGAAACCTTGCTCGAACAGACGACAGATTCAGACAGCGCGAATGGACACCTCATTCCGTACAGCGAAGAGGCACCTGTCTCCGAAGCTTTGACCTCCGTAGATATGCTGAAATCTGTAGTTACGGAAGGTCTCCCGGGACACTGTCCACCGGAGTCTGATACATTCTTCGGGGGCAGGAACTTGATGGCTGTTCCGATTCCCGGACGCGATGGCGACATCTTAGGGATTGTTGTTGTTGGCGATAAAGAGGAACGCGGTGGTAGTATCACCGCCTTCACTGATGAAGATGTTATCTTGCTCGATTCTTTCGCGAAACAGGCAGGTGTCGCAATTGAGAACGCACGTCTGCATCAGGAAGCACTCGAAGCACGTCAACTCCAAGCTGAAATGGAAGAGGCACGCAAGATTCAAGTGAACCTTATTCCTGACATGCTCCCAGACATTCCGGGATACGAGGTCGCAGGACATTATGAACCGCGGGGACCCGTCGGCGGCGACTATTATGATTGTATCGCTTTACCTACTGGACGTTGGGGGTTGGCGATTGCGGATGTCTCCGGAAAAGGGATGCAAGCCGCACTCCTCATGGCAACTTTACGCGCCGGCCTCATCTCCGAATTATCACGCGTCCGAAACATAGATACAGAAGATATGGAGCAGGAAACAGCCACACATGAACCGTTGTATGCCGAAATCGCTGATATGGCTATGACGCTTAATTCGCTCCTTTATGCCAGTGGGACAGAGGAAAAATATGCCACGTTCTTCTACAGCCACCTTAATCCAGAAACCGACACACTTACAACGCTCAATGCAGGACACAACCCGCCCTTGCTCGTTAGGAAAGATGGCACTTACAAGTGGTTAGGTGAAGATGTTGGCGGTATCCCGCTCGGAATGTTTCCAAACGATATGGTTACAAACATTGCCGAGTACGAAGCCGAACATGTTCAACTCATTAGCGGTGATGTCGTTGTATATTATACAGACGGTGTCACAGAAACTGTTAATGTAGAAGATGATTATTACGAAGAAGAACGACTGGTCGAAGCATCTATAGCGTGTAAAGATGAAGATGCCGAGGGAATCCGATCATCACTTCATAAGGCAGTCATGGATTTTCAGGGTGAAGCAGACCAGTTTGATGATCTCACACTGCTTATTTTAAGAAAGACATAGGAATGGTTAACAGTTAACAGTTAACAGTTAACAGTTACAAGAGGTTTTGGAGAGTAGGGGCTGGGTTACCCAGCCCTTACAAAAAACTGAAAGATTTTTTTCATAGAAAAAAATCGTACTGAAAACTGATAACTACTGATGAGAGGTTACAGATGCAACAGAATACAGCAGTGGGGCGCGCGTTTTTAGACCCGACAATCCTTGCGCGAATCGGGAATCTTGAGTTAATTGCCAGATACGTCGTTGAAGGGTTTATCTCAGGGCTGCACAAGAGTCCATATCACGGATTTTCTGTCGAATTCTCACAATACCGTCAATATATGCCCGGAGACGACATGAAACATATAGACTGGAAAGCCTACGCTCGTACCGACAGATACTATATTAAGCAGTTTGAGGAGGAGACGAACCTCAACTGTTACCTGCTCTTAGATACAAGCGAATCTATGATGCATCCAACAGATACGGAAACCGAGACAGAGGATACAAGCGTTTCCGAAGGGAATAGACCGAGACAACCGATACTTACAAAATTGAAATACGCAAGTTACCTCATCGCATCGCTCTCTTATTTTATGGCGAAGCAACGGGATGCTGTCGGGTTCGCCTATTTCGATGACACACTTCATCAGTACCTTCCAGCACGCAGCAGTACATCACACTTACACTCAATCCTACTGACGCTGGAGACGCTACAGACAACAAAAAACACTCGGATGGGAACGCCGCTTCATCAGATCGCTGAACGCCTTACGAAACGTGGATTGGTACTTTTCATCTCAGACCTGTACGACGAGAACCATGAGGAAGTCATTGCCGGATTGGAGCACCTACGTTATGAAGGACACGAGGTCATCGTCTTTCATGTTCTTGCGAAACAGGAACTTGAGTTTAATGATTTTGAGAGGGGACGGAGTTCAGAAGCACTTATCCGTTTTATTGATGCCGAAAACGACGCTGAGATTATCACAACGCCACAAGCGATTCAAGAGAGTTATCTTAGCAACTTCAACACGTTTCTGGAGAACTATAGGCTCGCACTTCGGCAAGCGGATATTGATTACAACATAATAACAACAGCGACTCCGATTGATTTCGCACTCGCTTCTTACCTCGCCAAACGGCAAGGAATTTTTTAAATGGTTGTCAGTACTCAGTTAACAGTTAACAGTTAAAAGAGGTTTTCGATAGTTCCAAAGTCTCTTAACTGACAACTGAGTACTGTTAACTGATAACTACAAAAAAACATGTTTGGATTAGGCGTTTTAGCCCCCTTATTTGCAGTGGCTGGTGTTATCGGTGCCTCGATTCCGATTATCCTCCATCTACTGAATAGAGAACGCGCAAGGCAGCTGATATTCAGTACCGTCCGTTTCATCCAGATGTCGCACCAGACGAACGTGAGACGGCACAAATTGAAACGGCTCCTGCTTCTGCTAATGCGTATTCTGATGTTAGCACTGCTCGGTTTCGCGTTTGCACGTCCATTTTTCGCCGATTCACTCGCGGTTACACAGAAAACCGGGGGCAAACGCAACGCTGTTATTATTCTCGATACGTCCTATAGTATGCAATATGCGGCGGTATTTGAGGATGCGAAAAAAGAGGCAGTCAAAATTTTAGACGGACTTGACGCAGCGGACGCTGCTTGCCTAATCCTTTCGTCCGATAATGCGCGTGTCGTCGCCCCCCTCGGTTCAGAATTTTCACACATTCGGACAGCATTGAATACAGCAGAAACTACGAACAATCAGACAGATTATTTGGACGCGCTCCAAAATGCCGATGAGATTCTTGCGGGTATTCCTATCGGTGAAAAACAGGTTTACCTCATTAGTGATATGCAAAAGCGTGGATGGGAGAACTTCATTGAGACAGATAAACTCAGTGCAGATATCCAAATCAATTTTGTTGATATCCATGTAGAGGAACCGCAGAACCTCGCGATTACAGGTATTAGTGTGCCGCCAGTTGTTTTGAAAGAACAGAAAGCCTCCCGTTTGGTCGCGCGTGTCCGTAATTTTGGAACCGAATCTGTCGAAAATTTGCCGGTTCGCCTCTTTATAGATGATAATGTGATTGATACCGTCGAACTTGATATCGAAGCGGACGACCTTGCGGATGCTGTCTTCAACATTGAGTTTCAAGACGAAGCGACACATACAGGATGGGTTGAACTACCAGAAGACCGACTCCTTGTTGATAACAAACGGTATTTCACGTTGCAAAGCCTACAGTCGATTAAAGTCCATGCCGTTCGGGAAAGGGCACGCTCTGTAGGGACTGGGGTATCCAACCCTTACGACGAAACTTTTTTTATTAAAAAGGCGTTAGTCTCAGGCAGGAACACTGCTGCACGGATTGACTTTACTGAAACCTTCTCGGTGCCAAACGCGGCGACACTTGAACGCGCAGATGTTCTGATCCTTGCCGATGTCGCAGCATTATCTTCTGCTGAAGCCGAACGCGTGAAGAACTTTGTCGCGAACGATGGCGGCTTGATTCTGACAGTCGGTGATAACATAGATACCGATACCTATAAACGGCACCTCGGCGGCGAGGATGGACTCATGCCTTGTGATTTTGTGCAAGCAGTCGGGGACGCATTCAATCGTGATCAATTTCGCGTCATCGCCACAGTACAGTACGAGCATCCGATTTTCACGCCTTTCAAGGAGCCGAATCACGGAGATTTCGGTAAAGCACGGTTTTACAGGCTCTTTCAAGCTGTCCCGACAAAAGATGCAACAGTGATCGCTTCCTACGATGACGGCAGCCCTGCTCTCTTTGAAAAACCTTACGGAAATCTTGGACGGGTACTCTGTTTTACCTCAACAATAGATAGAGAATGGAACGATTTACCGATTCGCGCCGTCTATCTACCATTTCTACATGAATCTATTAAGTATCTTGCCCTTAAAAGTGTGAACACAACACCAGATTATCGTATCAACGATAGCGTTGAATTGAAAGTTTTCGACGATGAAGAGGTGTCCGATACTGTGAGACGCAAGGAGATCGCTATCTTCGATCCGAACAACATTGAAACACGCATGCAGCCCGATGAAAACGCGCCAGAAGGTTCTTCACGAAATAGCATCTTTTACACCGATACGTCGGTTCCAGGCATCTATTCCGCACATCTATCTGGTGGAGATACACACTATTTCGTCGTCAATATTGACACATCGGAATCCGATCTTGCAGCACGTGATATAGAGGAACTGACGAGTATGTTGAAAGGTGCTGCGGAAGAATCGGTTGAGGAGAAACCGAGAGCAGAACTTGTAGCACAATACCGAGAAGATGTTGAGAAAAACCAAAATGCTTGGATGTATCTTATGTTAGTCGTTTTCGCATTGGCGGTAACAGAGATGTTTCTCGCCAACCGAGTTTAATTATGATTGGTTAACAGTTAACAGTTAACGGTTAACAGTTAAGATGCTCGCAGTGAGAGTTTGTGGCAGTCCCGTTTGCTGTCCCCGCCACAAACAGTTTTCAGTTATCAGTTACAAGAGGCTTGAGATAATCCCAGGGGAAACACCCAAGCAAAACACATCTCTTTCTGATAACTGAAAGATTTTTCGCAGAAAAATCGTACTGAAAACTGATAACTACTAAGGAGAAACCGTGAACTTGGAAGCAAACGCATCCATTGAGGTGCCAAAAATTGTATCCGATGAACAGGTCCAGTTTTTTGTGGACAACGGCTATCTCGTTGTTCCCGACCTGCTTTCGATTGATGAAATAGAGGAACTACGGCAGGACACTGTCACACTTGCGAAAGGTGGACATCCGTGCGACAGCCTGAAACCGCTTCCTAACGATATTAGCGATGTTGAAGCCATCAGCCGTATCCTTTGCATCCATCAACCGCATTTCGTGAGTCCAATCATTGAGAAATATGTCAAGCACCCGAAGATCTGCGGCACCTTGAGCCAGATAACAGCTGCGCACCTTCCACACTGGGATGGAAGTGTCAAGTGTATGCAGTCTATGCTCTTCGTAAAACCGCCGAATTTTCAGGGACAGGCGTGGCATCAGGACGAAATTTACATTCCGACGCGCGACCGTTCCTTAATTGGCGCGTGGATAGCGATGGACGACGCTACCGTCGAAAATGGATGTCTCTGGGTTCTCCCGGGTTCACACCGCCGAGGTTATCTCTATCCCCAGAAATCACACGAGAACCCAGATGAATTTGATTTTGCGGAAGAGAGCTTCGGCTTTGATGACAGTGATGAGGTGCCGGTCGAAGTTAAAACAGGGACACTGGTTTTCTTCAACGGGTATCTACTACACCGCTCACGTAAGAACCGTGGCAGTACCTTCCGTCGGGTTTTAGTGAATCATTACTGTAACGCATGGTCGTTGTTACCTTGGTCCATCCGAGAAGGTGAACGTCCAGCGAGTGCTGATCGGCGATGCATTGTTCCGGTATCAGGTGTTGATCCTTACGCGTGGAAAGGTTATGACGCGCCGCCTAAAAACGTTTCGTTGCGTACCTGCAAAGCCGTCCAAGAAATGGAGGTATCAGATGGTAGTTGATCCTTTCGACGCAGCCCGCGAGCCAAAACCGACCAGTGATAATCATGATAATCACGATGAATCACAAGAATCACAGGTCAAAATTGCGGAACTCAGACGAACACTGGAGACGATGTTCGATCGGATTGCGGCTGGTGAAGATATATTAGAACAGTTGGATCGCATTAACGCTCTACATCAGCAGGTTGCACCAGCTGCCCCGAAAATGTTGTGTCATTATCTTGAACGTAAAAGTTATACGAAGGCATTAGACCTACTTAAAACAGTTAACAGTGGCCAGTGACCAGTTAAGAGGTTTCTTGTGGCAGTAACAGGAAAGGTAAACACCACAAGGTTTTAACTGGTAACTGGAAACTGGTTACTGATACAAAGGAGAAAGATGGCAAGAGAGGATGGACGTCGGTCAGATGAAATGCGACCCGTGACGATCAAACGACATTATATCAAACACGCGGAGGGTTCAGTTCTCATAGCAACTGGAGATACGCACGTTATCTGTACTGCCTCCGTTATCGATTCGCAGCCGCGCTTTATGCGCGACCAACGTATTAAAGGTAAGGGTTGGGTAACCGCCGAATACTCTATGTTACCACGTTCTACTTCCGAACGGATGCAACGTGAGATTACGCGTGGTGCCCCGAGCGGCAGAACACAAGAGATACAACGTCTCATCGGACGTTCTCTACGCGCTGCCGTAGATTTACATGCTTTAGAAGAACAGACCATCTGGATCGATTGCGATGTCATACAAGCAGATGGCGGGACACGTACCGCAGCCATCACAGGCGCGTTCATCGCACTCTGGGACGCTTGCCAAGCACTCGTCAAACGTAAAAAGATCGAAAACTTCCCTATCACTGATAACATCGCTGCAACCAGTGTCGGACTCGTTGAAGGTGAAGCACTCTTAGATCTCTGCTATACCGAAGATTCAACGGCGGATGTCGATATGAATATCGTGATGACGGGCAGTGGACAGTTCATAGAAATACAAGGCACAGCGGAGGAGAAGCCGTTTTCGCGGGACGATTACGATCAAATGTTAGACCTTGCTGTCGGCGGTATTACGCAACTTGTCCGACTACAGAACCGGCTGATGTTGGAGAACTTAGATGAAGCTTGTACTAGCGACGCATAACCAAGGAAAAGTTCGAGAACTGACAAAGATGCTTCACAAACGCGCGGGGACCAGCGAACCGATAGAAGTCATCTCTTTAGAGAACTACCCTAAAGCACCGGAAGTCGTGGAGGACAGACAGACGTATCTGGAAAATGCCGTCAAAAAAGCATCCGTTATCGCAGAATATACAGGTCATCTAACGCTTGCCGACGATGCAGGGTTAGAAGTAGAAGCACTTAACGGTGCCCCAGGTATCCATTCTAAACGTTGGGCAGGGGACGACGCTACAGATGCAATCCGAATTGCGAAACTCCTGCAAGCACTCGATGGTATCCCTAATCGGCGTGCCCGCTTCGTCGCAGCGATCGCAGTTGTACATCCGGATTCTGATCCCTTGACCAAGAACGCGCGCACATTTTTAAACATCGGAAATCGCGTTCTTGGTCAAGGTGTCCTCGGGGTCTGTGAGGGACATATCCTACATGCACCGAAAGGTGAAAGCGGGTTCGGGTACGATCCGATATTTGTGCCAGACGGTTACGAGCAAACTTTCGCGGAACTCGGAGAAAATATCAAAAACAAAATTAGTCACAGGGCAAAGGCGTTGCAACAAGCACTCGCCTTGCTTTAATAGTTATTCAAAGTTATAAGTGGTAGGTTATAAGTGGTAGGTTAAGAGGGTCTTTGGGCTGATTATAGAATAAATGACGGCCACACGTTCTTAACTTATAACTTATAACTTATAACTTATAACCGTAAAAAAAGGATAAAATGGCATCACTTAACGATTTACGTAACGGGTTGGTTATCCGACTCAATGAAGCAGTTTATACCATAGTCGATTGTCAGCATGTTAAGCCTGGTAAGGGCAGCGCCTTCGCACGAACGAAGATCAAACGTGTCACGGATGGTGCCGTCTTAGACCGTACATTCCGCTCCAATGAGACTGTCGAAACCGTCAGACTTATGGATCACCGGATGCAGTATATGTACCGAGATAGCGATATTTTATGGTTTATGGACAACGAAACTTTTGAGCAACATTCACTTCCGCTGAACCTGCTTGAAGAAAACTTGAAGTTCCTTAAAGAGGGTGAAACAGTCACCGTCAAAATGGATGGGCAGCTGCCACTTGCGGTGGAACTCCCGAACTTCGTTGAACTTAAAATTGTTGAGACCGATCCGGGATTACGCGGTGATACCGTCAGCGGCGGCTCCAAGCGCGCAACACTTGAGACGGGGGGCGTTGTTAACGTTCCACTCTTCGTTCAAAACGAAACCCTTATCAAAGTTGATACGCGGACCGGAAAATATGTAGAAAGGATATAATGGTTATTGGTTAACAGTTAACAGTACGGTTTTTCTACGAAAAACCTTTCAGTTATCAGTTTGTGGCGGGGACAGCAAACGGGACTGCCACAAGGGGACTGTTAACTGACAACTGACAACTATTAAAAACAGAAATGCGTCAAGATAAATCCAAGGATCAATCTCAATCCGTGGAGCGAGACCATAGTGATGTCCTCGAACTCGTTGAGCAGTTAGCAGAGGTGCTTGACCGTGCTAATCTCACGGAAGTCCGCATTCGCGACAACGAATTTGAAGTGCAAGTTTCAAGGAATCCCGCTACCTCGGTCGGTATTAACCCGTTTCCATCGCTACAAGCACCGGACATAGGCACAGCATCCGGGGCTTCAGGTCTACCTGCTGAGCAGACAGATGATAGCGGTAACGCCCAAGAAGGGAGTGCTTATATCAGTGCGCCGATGCCGTCACGTTTCTATCGCTCTCCTGCGCCCGATGAACCCGCTTTTGTAGAAGTCGGGGACACTGTGAGTGCGGGCGAAGCTGTAGCCGTACTCGAAGTGATGAAGACTTACAACCCCGTGGAAGCACCCTTTAACTGTGAGATTTTAGAAATTCTTGCTGAAGATGGAGACGCGGTTGAATACTCGCAAGCGTTGTTCCGAGTGAAGCAGCTGTAGACGTGATGAACGTCCATAACAGTCCTTTCGGGCAAAAAGTGGGAATCAGGATTGAGAATACAGAACATGATAAAAAAGATACTCATAGCAAATCGCGGAGAAATCGCCGTCCGTATTATCCGAGCATGTAAAGATATGGGGATAAAAACGGTGGCTATCTTCTCAACAGCGGATGAAGAGGCGTTGCACGTTAAACACGCAGACGAAGCGTACTGCATCGGACCGCCACCATCCACAGAAAGTTACCTCAAATATGCGAATATCGTTGCCGTTGCGGATTTCGCGAACGTCAACGCTATCCATCCAGGTGTCGGGTTCCTCGCTGAGGACGCTCAATTTGCTGAAATTTGTGAAGCACACGAGATAAAGTTTATCGGTCCCACGGTCACGAATATAGCAACCATGGGGGATAAGGTAAAAGCACGCGAGACCGTGGCAAAAGCAGGTCTAAAACTTGTTCCCGGTAGTCAAGGCGGTAGACGCAGAGGCAGCAAAAAGGGTACCGTCGATACTACCGAAGAAGCGGTGCAGCTTGCAGAGAAGATAGGCTATCCGGTGGGCATCAAAGCGGTTGCCGGTGGTGGCGGACGTGGTATCCGAATCGCAGAAAACCGTCCGAGCCTACTAAGCCTTTTCCATACGGCGAAAGCGGAAGGCGAAGCCGCTTTTGGAAACGGGGATGTCTACATCGAAAAATGGATTGAAGAGGCACGACATATTGAAGTCCAGATTTTAGGAGATACGCACGGAAATGTCGTCCATCTCGGAGATCGTGAATGTTCCATACAACGTAAACAGCAGAAACTACTTGAGGAAGCACCCGCCGCTTCCATCTCATCTAAACTTCGCTCGGAAATGTGTAAAGCCGCAGCTAAAGCTGCAAAAGCGATCGGCTACGTAAACGCTGGCACCGTCGAGTTTGTCCTCGATAAAAACGATAACTACTACTTCTTGGAGATGAACACTCGGATTCAGGTCGAACACACTATCACGGAATGCATCACCGGTATTGATTTGATTAAAGAACAGATACGACTCGCAATGGGTGAGCATCTCGGATATAGTCAATCTGATATCCAACTCAAAGGACACGCCATTGAATGTCGAATCAATGCCGAGGACCCTGCGAACAACTTCATGCCTTCACCGGGTCTGGTAACCGCCTATAATCCGCCCGGCGGTATCGGAATTCGGGTTGATGGTTACATCTATACCGGTTATACCGTGCCACCGCATTACGATTCGCTCGTGGCGAAACTCATCGCAAGTGGTAGAGACCGAGAGGAAGCGATTTCTCGTCTACAACGCGCCTTGTCCGAATTCCAGATTGAAGGCATAAAAACCACAATTCCGCTCTATCAAGACATCCTCCATGATGAACGCTTTCTCAACGGCACCATTTTCACGAACTTTTTAGAAAAATGATTTTTAAATGTTCGCGAGGCACTAAGCAGACGATTTCTTCAATTACCGTTCCGGTTTTAGAATCGCATGCCCTGCTTCACAGCGAGAATGCTGGCTTGCATTCTTTCTGAAAACTGAGTACCGAGTACTGATAACTCTAACAAAACCGATATGCGTTTCCTCTTACTCACGCTTGCGATAGTTATATTAACACCGATGACACCACAGGCGGTTACCTTTGTCGATGCCACAGACGCAGCGGGTATCCGTTTCCAACATTCAAGCGGAACCCGTTCCAGTCTACTCCCCGAAGATATGGGGTCTGGCGCGGCTTTCGCTGATATAGACAACGATGGTGACCTCGATCTCTATATCGTCAATATTCCGCGTCCGCTGACAGAGGACACAAGTGTTGGCAGCAAAACCAATGTTCTCTATCGGAACAACGGTGATGGCACCTTTACAGACGTTACGAACACCGCAGGCGTAGGACATCAAGGATACGGCATGGGTTGTGTCTTCGCGGATTACGATGGCGATGGCACCCTTGACCTTTATGTAACAAATTACGGAGCGAACGTCCTCTATCGCAACAACGGTGACGGCACCTTCAGCGATGTAACAAAGACAACCGGTGTCGGTTGTGAACTGTGGAGTACCGGTGCCGCCTTTGCTGATGTTGATGGCGACAGTGACCTGGATCTCTACGTTTGCAATTATGTTACCTACGATTTAGAGAAATTGGAACAGATGCAGGCAGAGTCTTTACAATCCGGAAAACCGGTACCGAGTGCGCTGAATCCACACGTCTTTGAACCACAGGATAATGTCTTCTACCGAAATAACGGCGACGGCACCTTCAGCGATGTAACGACCGAAGTCGGCATAGCAGCACCCGGCGGTAGAAGCATGCAGTGTATCTTCAGCGACTTTGATAATGATAATGATCTGGACCTGTATGTCGCAAACGACACCTCTGTGAACTACGTCTATCGCAATGAAGGGAACGGTGCTTTCACCGATGTGAGCAACGAATCGTGGGCAGCTGATTTTCGGGGTTCTATGGGTCTCGCAGCGGGTGATTACGATGAAGATGGTGATATCGACCTCTTTATGAGCCATTGGGTCGATGAAGAAAATACACTGTACAGAAATCTTTTGGTGGAATCGGGTTTACAAAACCCTCCTACCAGTGAACATATTCGGTTCGTAGATGAATCCTATTCCGCGATGCTGGCTGAGGTGAGCATCAAGCTGATTGGTTGGGGGACTGCACTCTTCGACTACGATAACGATGGCGATTTGGACATCTTCGTAACGAACGGCAGCACTTTCCAAGAACTCAGCCGACCTGAAGTGCTTATCCCGCAAGTTGATGCTTTGTACCGAAACGATGGCGACGGCTCCTTCAGTGATGTTAGTGAGATCACTGGAATCACAGCACTCCCTACGCGTGTCGGTCGAGGCGCGACATTTGGAGACTATGACAATGACGGTGATGTCGATATCTTCGTTGTCAATAACCATGCACCACCGACATTACTGCGCAACGATGGTGGAAATCGCAACGGGTGGTTACATGTTGAACTGATTGGAACAGATGGAAATCGGAACGCTATCGGGGCGAAGATTCAACTGAAAACAGCGGAGCGGACACAGATACGAGAGGTCTACGCAGGTGAGAGTTATATGTCTGCTAACAGTTTTATCGTTGAATTCGGTGTCGGTGATGCCACACAGATTGAGACCTTGCAAGTTACATGGCTGAATGGCGGTGTGCAGAAGATGCATAATATACCGGCGAATCAGCGGGTACGTGTTGTGCAAGTATCATCAAAGTAAATTTCTGGTAGCAAGATGGTTAGCCTGATGGCATCTTCTACTCTGCCCGTGCTTCTGGCAAAGGAAATTTCATGAAAATCCTCGGAAAAAGCGACATCTTTTTTAAGTCTCCAGTTTCCAGTAGGGGTTGGGTTACCCAACCCGTGTGGACGAGGAAACCTCGCCCCTACAGCCACTGGTTACTGGTCACTGGTAACTTCTTTATTTACATTCTGCTCATTGCGGTGTCTCTGTTCTGTATTTCGGGTTGCGGTGATGGTCCCCTTATCAAACGCGGCAAACAGCTGGCAGCAAGTGGCGACACCGATGCGGCAATAGAGACCTTTCAGGAAGCAATTAATCACGACGGCTCAAGGGCTGAAGCCTTTTACCAGATCGGCTTGATCTATTTAGAAATGGTAGATAAAAATCCGAGCGGAACGGCATATAGAGAGAAAGCGAAATCGGCACTCTCTTGGGCATTGGATATGGCACCGCGCATGGCACCACGGAGACCAGAAATTAGGCTGACACTCGGCACGCTCTATTGGCTTGAAAACGAAAAGGACCTCGCCATTTACCACTTTGATCAACTGTTAGAGAAATCACCAAAGCGCGATGTCATTCTAAAACTCGCCGGGCTTACTGGCGATGCCTACCACGTGCAACGCCTCCGCACCGAGGGCAGCGACGATTACGAGCAGACGTTTACCGAAAAAGGGAATATCATGACGTTTGCTGCGAAGTTCACCGACGACTACAGTCCGGCACTCTCACCCGATGGCAAATGGCTCGCTTTTGCCTCGACGCGTCTCCAGAACGCCGAGTTGTATCTCATGAATCTCACAACCCTCGAACTTCAACAACTCACACATACCGACGAGCTTGACGAATACATGCCTGCTTTTTCACCGGACGGCCAATCCATCGCCTTTGTTACGGAACGTACGCGCGGCGGTATGATGCTCCCACCTATCCAAGCAAGCGGCTCTGATCCGAGCCGCGCTGCGATCTATCTGATGGATGTTAATGGCAGGAACCAACGCGCCTTGATTGATGTAGGGGGAGCGGACCGCGCTCCCGTCTTTTCACCAGATGGAAAAAAAATCGCTTTTGAATCCAAGGCTCCGACAGCAGAATCCACAAACGGTGCCAACAACGCTCAGGTTGACGATACACTGGAAATCTATGTCATTGATATCGACGGCTCGAATAGGACGCAGCTGACGCATAATAACGTGGATGATGGACACCCAACATGGTCCCCGAATGGCAAGCAGATAGCCTTCACCTCAATGGTAGAAAATATTTACCAGATTTTCGTCGTTAATGCAGCAGGCGGCACCCCGAAGCAGCTAACCTTTTCAGATGCCAGCCACTATCACCCGACCTTCACACCAGATGGTAAACGGATTATCTATATCTCAAGCGGAGATAACCACTATACAATCTGGACGATGAATGCTGACGGTACAAACAAAACCCGACTAACAAGCCACATCGGTGCCCATTTTGAACCGAGTATCTCGCGAGACGGAAAGAAACTCGTGTTTAGTTCAGACCGTTCGGATCACATGCGAATCTATCTCATGGATTTAACGCAACCCGTTGAAAAAGAAGCGTTAAAGGCGAGATTGACCGGTGATTTACCATGATTAACCTTCAGCAATTAGCCTTCAGTAAAGAGGGAAACCTTCCGTTAATCAGAAACCTCTTGTTGCTGATAGCCAAAAGCCAATTGCTAATAGCCATTCTCATCATCGCCGGTTGTGATTCGGATACACCACAAGATAAGATGGATCCGCAATTGGCTGCGGAATATCAGCGCGGTATTGATGCTTTAGACAGACGCGATTTCGCCGAAGCGGAACAAGCGTTTCAAACATGCCTGCAGATGGATGCTAACGCACACGACGCGCGTATGCAGTTAGCACGGACCTACGTTAGACAGCTGAAATTTGCCGACGCTGAGGTGGAACTACAGATGTTAATCGGTCTCCTGCAGCAAGCACCTAAAGCAAAAGATAAGTTATCAAGAGCATATCTGACGTTAGCACAGGTTTTTAGTTACCAACAACGGTTTGCCGACTCTACTGTTGCACTGACCAAAGCATTGGAAGTGAACCCCGACGATACTGACGCACGCATTCGGTTGGGTTATTTCTTAGGAGCACCACAACAGATGCTTGTCCCCGATCTCTCGGCATCTAAACGTCAATTTGAGAAGGTACTCGAACTTGAACCCAATAACTTGGAAGCGATGCTCCAACTTGGTTTAGCGGAATTTCGACTCGGTGAGGCAGATAAAGCGGCAAAACGATTTGAAAATATCATCCAAAATTACCGACGACACTCCGGCGCGTATTACTACCTCGGTGTCTATCATCTCCGACACGGGAACTTTGAAAAGGCTGTAACGAATTTCAAAGAATCACTCCGTCTTAAACCGAGGGACCCCGAGACCTTGTGGAATCTGTGGACGGCATACAACGAACTCGGCGGTTATCCAGAAGAATTACCTGAGGAATTTAAAATAGTAGTCAGTATGGATAGCCATCAGCGTAGGGACGAGGTCACCTCGTCCGCACGGGTTGGGCAACCCAACCCCTACGAAAGTCGAAAGTCGAAGGTTTCCGAAAGCCAATTTATCAACATCGCAGCCGATTTAAAGATGGATAAGGTTGACTGTGGACGTGGCAGTGCATGGGGTGATTATGACAACGACGGGGACCTGGATATCGTCGCAGTTGGCACTTATCAACCGCACGCGCTCTATCGAAATAATGGGGACGGAACTTTCACCGATGTCGCAGCGGAAGCAGGAATTGCGGATCCGAAAGGTGGTTGGGGTTCGCTGTTTGCTGACTATAATAACGACGGCTACCCGGATCTCTATATCACTCGCGGCGGTTGGTCCGGTGCAGCGGAGAACACACTCTATCACAACAACAGGGATGGCACTTTTACGGACGTTACACACGCTGCCGGTGTTGAGGACCCGCAGAGCAGTTTCTGCGCAGCGTGGGCAGATTACGACAACGACGGGTTTATTGATCTCTACATCGCAGACGGCGTTATCGGCGATGGTGCCGCGAATGTCCTCTACCGTAATAACGGGGATGGCACCTTTACGAATACTGCTGAAAGTGCTGGTGTCGCGAATACCGGCAATTCCCTCGGAACCGCGTGGGGTGATTACGATAAAGACGGATATATTGATCTGCACGTCGTCAATTTCGGGCAGTCCAATGTCCTTTATCGCAATAATGGCGACGGCACCTTTACAGATGTTACGGCGACAACCGGCATGAACCTCCCCGTTACAGATGCTTTTGTTACCTTCTTTTTAGATGTGGACAACGATGCGGATTTGGATATTTTCATCTCGAATTCGGGGTCGTTTCAGGCTTTCATCGCGGGGCAAATCACTGGAACTGCACCACACGACGGCGATCGGCAAGTGCTATACCGCAACAACGGCGACGGCACTTTCACCGATGTTACCCGTGAATCGGGACTCTATCACGCTTTTGGCGCGATGGGAGCAAACTTCGACGACATTGATAGCGACGGTTATCTTGATATCTATCTCGCTACGGGGGCACCACAGATGGGACGGCTCGAACGTGACGCACTCTTTCGCAATAACGGCGACGGCACTTTTACAGATGCTACTTTCGCTTTAGGACTGGGCAACATCGGAAAAGGACACGGCGTAACGTTCGGTGATGCCGACGCGGATGGCGATGTTGACATCTATGTTTCTGTCGGCGGCGCGTTTATCGGAGACCAGTGGCATAATCTCTTCTACCAGAATACGGGGGTAAAAAACAACTACCTTAATCTGAAACTGGTCGGTGTCATGAGTAACCGAGACGGCATCGGTGCTAAAGTAACCCTCCGCGTCGGTGATAGTGTCATCTACAGAGAAGTCAGCGGTGGATGCGGTTTCGGTTCAATGAATAGTCTACCACTTGAAATCGGTCTCGGCGCACACACGAAAGTGGATACACTCGAAATCGTCTGGCCCTCCGGTCAGGTAGACACACATCGGAATCTATCTGTGAACCAGAAACTCGTCGTCACCGAAGGTTTTTAAATTTACCTTGCGGAAGATTCAGGCAGTTGTATGTTCGGAAGGCATTTCTCAAATCCGCACTCCATTTCATTGCGTGCTACGTTTTCGGAAAAAAGAGTTTTATAGTAAACGTTAGAATTAAT
>JAAXHL010000128.1 GCA_012270865.1 Candidatus Poribacteria bacterium
AAACTAATTGTGACAGACTACTAGACATCATAGCACGAAATTAGGTATAATACCTACATGGCACACTATGATATTAGCACAAAATACTTATTACTTGAACATTCCAAAGTACTCATCGAATATTTCCTCAATAGGCAAAACGTAGAAATCTTAGAACATCTGAATACAGATCAACCGACGTTCAAAACACATCGTGGAGATAGCACAACAAGAATTCGTATTGATGGTGAAGAGGCGATAGTCCACTTAGAGGTGCAATCCGGCAATAGTCCGAAACCGATGTGGGCGCGACTGGCGGCTTATTGTGGTTTTCTAATTAGCGAATTTCAGAGGAAATTGTGCAAGAGTCTACTTTTTTTCAAGAACACCTTGAAAGGGCAACAAAACGTCTTGAAGAAACCACCGAACGCCTCAAGCAAGAAGCACTTGAGCAAGGACTTCAACAAGGACTTCAACAAGGCATTGAACAAGAGAAGCGAGAGAGTACTATCAGACACATTTTGGTAGTACTCAGGACGAAGTTCTCCGCAGATATTGTGGCTGTTTTAACGCCCGCGATTGAGAATATCAGCGATGTAGAACGCCTTGAAGCGTTACTTCCTGCTGCTGTTGAAGCGGAAAATCTTGAAGCCTTTGCACGGATACTTCATGAGGGCGGTTCATAAATACCCGAGTCTATATCTGTGAAACGTTTGTTCGCCGAAGTCTCCGTGCCTCGGTGAACTCGCCTTTCACAGGTTCGCTCACGGGATTTGAAGCGTCCACTTTCTCCCAAACGACGTTTGCGTAAGTCCTAAACTTTTAACATCAGGTAGATGTTATTCTCCTCCATAGAAAACAAAATACCCGCGAACACGTGCCTGCATTACGTTTCAGGGCATAGAAAACCTTGAAAATAGGAATGCGACCGGTGCGTGTTTTAGGTTAAAATCCCGCCTTTTGCTTCCATTTCCACTTTTTTTCAACTTACGCAGGTTGCTCTTTGTAGCATAGAAGACTGTTGGTTTCCTGTGCACTGAGAACGTCTCTGTTTTTTCAGAGTTTACCTGCTGACGGAGTGTCATATCGTCAAAATTGCGTAAATCCTGATTTTTATTCTTTTTTCTTTAAAAATTGTAAAAAATCTATTTTATTCTCGTTAAATCAATCAAAAACAAATATTTAACCTTGAAAAATCTTTTTATATTAAATATAATATAAGTAACATTAAGAAACAAATTTTAGGTTTTCAGGCAGGATCACAAACAGATTGGAAGAAATATTGACACCTATGGAATGGGAAGAAACTCTCAAAACCTACTTCCGAACCATATATCATAATAGTTAGCGAAGTCGCTATAACTTTAAAAACGGGAGACAATATGAAACGCGCATTTGAACGAATCACACTTCTCATTATCGGGGCATTCATTTCTCTCACCCTTTTTGGCAGTATTGCTTCTGGAAGTGAAGCGTTTACCTACCACTGGGAGATAGATGAGACACCAGAAGGTCAAGAAAGTGCGACTGTCGTTGAACCTGTGGAAGTGACGCTGCTCAATGAACAGATACAAGTCCCCTCCCATAGTGCGTCTTTGGCATTGTTGCGGAGGTATTCTGTGCATCTGGGTCCTGAATGGGATCCGGGGTATGCCTATAGATTGCTCCAAACTTTTGAATCCATACCGCAAGAAACAAATAACCTTTACGAGAATACTCCGGGTGTCGCGCCTTCTATTTGGCGGTTAAGCGACCATCATATCCAAGATGATCTTTCGGTGGAATACCGAAATGGACAGCGCATTATCACTGTTGCTGAGGCAGCATTTGTGAATGCAACGCCATTCTTGGCGGAAATTGAAGGCGTGCGGGGTCGGTATTTCTCCAAACGCCTCCACCATGCTGTGGTTCGGTTTGTGACCGATGATGGCGTGGATAGATTCGCGCTTGAGAGGATATTGCAGGAACGCTATGCTGTCAGTATAAATGTTCTGGATTATACCGAACTCACGCGGCACACGACCGGTGAACATGCGGGTCGTTTTTCTGAATTCAAAAACGAAGAACTCATCGCGCTTGTCTCTATGCTTGAGGAATTTCCATCTGGAATGCTAAAAACTCCGGGACTCAAATATATCGTTCGGCGTTTGGATGGAACCCCGCATCCGCTTTATCCGAGCGCACCAGCGGTTGCTTGGACACGCGCAGGCTACATCGAATTTATGGAATCAGCGTTTATGGAACAAGGACTCGACTATATTCACCGTCTGATTCTTCATGAAAAAGCACACTTCCTATGGGAACACCTGTTCGATGAGCAACTCAGACAAGATTGGATTGAACTCGGCGGTTGGTATGAAAATCCTGACGACAAAGATGGTTGGTCAACGACCAAACAGACCGAATTTGTCTCTGCTTATGCCCACGGTGTGAACCCAAATGAAGATATGGCAGAGAGTATCAGTTATTACATCATCAATCCCGACATGTTGCGTTCTCGGTCACCTGCCAAGTATGAATTTATCCAAAACCGAGTTATGCACGGTACACGCTATATCTCAAAGATACGCGAAGATTTGACGTTTGAGGTGTATAATCTTTATCCTGACTATGTATATCCCGGACGGATTACACGCATTGACATACAGGTTGAAGGTGAACCTGAAGAAGATAAACGCATAACAGTGGAAATTGAAATCCATGGTGAGAGCCACTTGGATGCTGCACAATCAGCGTATATCAGAATTTTTAGTGAAAAAGGTACTTTTTTTCATCTGGCGTGGATGTCTCCGGTTGACGCGAATGGAAGGCGCGTTGATTCAGGACACATTTTGCGCGGACAGACGAGGCTCTCACGCTATGCCGCGAACGGTTATTGGCAACCTGATGCTATCCAAATCTGGGACGCAAATAGTAA
This sequence comes from Candidatus Poribacteria bacterium, assembly GCA_012270865.1. Taxonomy (GTDB): domain Bacteria; phylum Poribacteria; class WGA-4E; order WGA-4E; family WGA-3G; genus WGA-3G. Next base: position 2,897 of record JAAXHL010000128.1, read on the forward strand.
TGAGCGGTACGAATCTCAAGTGGACTACGGTTGGCAACTCTATGTTGACAACCCACTTGCAGATTCCGAAGCACCGGTATACGTGCCAAATTCAATGCGACTCACTTTATCAGAAGCGACAACTGGAGAAGGTCGAGCCTATCAAATTGTTACTGCGCATTGGAAACTTATTGAAAAAAATGGTATAAAAAGTGTCTATGCTCGGATGAACGATGAAAACCGTGAAACCTATTCTCGCCGTGAAAATTCGGGAGAATATAATCCAGAAACCGGTGAGGCGCGTGTTGGATTGATTTTTCCAGACTACTTCCAGAGTGGAATGTATGCACTTAACTATATCAAAATGGAGGATATAGCGTTAAATGCACGCGGTGTATATTTTACAGATCCAAGGCATATCTTAAGAGATGAACAGGAAATTATTGACGAACTTCCTGCCACAATTCAGATCACAACAACAAATCCAGACAGCACGCCGCCGACGCTTGATCTCAATCGGATTGCGATTGAAGCAGTACCAACGAACCCTGAAGCTCCGAACGGTGAAACGCAGGTTGACATCACTTTTAGGGTTAAGGATAACATCAGCGGATATAGATCAACGGATCTGTATCTCCGCGACCCTCAGGGAGTCGCACACCTCTTTAGACATCACGATTCAGATTACCACGAAATCTATTTTTCACGCGATCCGACTGTCTACCAAACCTATCGTCAAACGATTATCTTACCGGTTGGCAGCGCGCCCGGCACATGGGGACTGGCTGAGATGACAGTATATGATAAGGCACAGAATTCATTTCGGGCGGATTTCACTGAAACCGTTCGTTTTGAAGTGAATGATGCTCCCGTTTATGCAAGATCGGATGTCAATCAAGACGGTTCGGTTAACATTCAGGATTTGGTGTTAGTTGCAAATCAAATTTCGGTCTCAAGTACTGCGGATGGAGAACTCAACGCGGACATCAATGCCGATGGTGTTGTTAACATTCTCGACTTGGTACAAGTCGCCAATGATATTGGAGAGGGATCGGCAGCTGCACCTGCGATTCACAGTCCGACTGCCGAACAGGTTCAAAGCTGGTTGGCACAGGTTAAATCGAATGACGATGGCAGCCCTGCTTTCCGCCGTGCTATTAATGTATTAGAATCCCTCTTACGCTCGGTTCTGCCAGAAACGACTGTATTGTTGGCGAACTATCCGAATCCGTTTAACCCGGAAACATGGATACCGTATCAGTTGGCAACCGCCAGTGATGTGCAGATTACCATTTATGATACGAAAGGCGTAATCGTGCGGACGCTTGACCTCGGTCATCAGGCTGCGGGTTATTACACGGATAGAAACCGCGCAGCGTATTGGGACGGACGCAACGATTTAGACGAGCCCGTGGCGAGTGGTGTCTATTTCTACCGACTGCAAGCGGATAGCACTTCGCATTTGCGCAAAATGGTTATTTTGAAGTAACGTTACTTTACAGGTCTAATGCTCACTTCCGTACCGCTATTTTTCCTACCTTTTGTTTGCGGATTGTGTTGCCTTCAGCATTGGTGAACTTGGCGGTGAACTTGTAGAGATAGACACCATTAGCAAGCGGTTCACCGTCGGCATCGTAGCCGTCAAAGCGGTATTCGTTGAAAGAGACAGACGGATCAAGCGTGTCAACGGTGAGGATGAGACGACCTGTGATTGTATAGATTTTTAAACTGACTTCGTCCGCTGGCTTGGTGAGATAGTAGGCGAAATGCGTACCGCTACCCGGCACAAACGGGTTCGGGAAGTTCGCGATGTTCTTGATCTCAAACTCGCCTGCGACGGTCGCTGTCCGCGTCGTGTCCGATGTATTGCCGTTCGCATCCTGCGCCTGTAACCGGATCCGATATTCACCGGGTTCTAAAACTGGGCTGTAGGTTACGAGGATTAGGTTGCTGTTCGTGGGCGATGCAGCGATGACATATTCGTCTTCTGGCACACGCTGCCCGTTCTGTGTGAGGATGATGTGCTCCGGACGTGAATCAATTCCGTTGGCATCCTCAATGCGTGCAGATATAGTCGGCGTATCGGAGATATAATCGCCATCAACGAAGCCTTGATGCTCAACGGTTAATGCGAGTGCTGGTGGACTCGTATCACTGTGGGATAACAATGCGAAAGTTCCGGGCAGTTTAACCTCCGCTGAAACAGTTTCTTGGTCTACATTCTCATTGCCAACGAGTATCCAATTTCCGATATCGTCGCGCCGATAGATATGCAAGTCCCCGCTGGCGCTGGCATTTCCATCTTTTAAGAAAGTCGCAGTCCCCGTTAGTTCGGTCTGTTCATTCAGATCGAGTTGATATACGAAAGCAGCCGATTGCATCGCGCTTACAATATCGGGTTGATTCGTGATGGTAAGCGGTTCTTGAATGTAAGTCAACACGGCACTGCCGTGCAGGTTCCCGGGCGGAATATCAAACTTAAATCTGCCATCTTGACTCTGAAACGGCTGGTTAAGCGTCTCAGGACTGAGAAGGACACGGTTCGCAGTAAATTCCCGATATCCTCTGTTATTACTTCTTTCCCGTTTTTCAATAATACTTCCGTCCGACAATCCAGCCGTTGGCATATCCACATAAACAGTGATAAGATAGGCACCGAGTGCCGGTTGCCAAGGCACACTCACGACAGATTGACCACCGGGCGGGATTTCGGCGATTATCTGAACGCCACCGATAGGGGTGGCATTCTGTAGTTCCGATAACGTAGGTGTCGGTATAGAACTTAGAGGGTCGTCCTCAATTTCAGGATCCCCGGCTTTCGCAAAAAAGTAGACCGGGACATTTTGAGCGGATTCACTCCCTGTATTGCGGACCTGTACTGAGAGTAGGAGCGGTGGTTCGGTGCTCCAAGCGATCGTCGGTTCTAAAAGCACAAGATCGACTTCAGGCTGAACGTATCCGACATCATAAGTAACAGTCTCCGTTTGCAGTGTCCGTCCATCGTCTAATTGGACTTCTAAGTAGTAGTCGATGAGTTCAAATTCGGGGTATCCCGGAATAGGTTGCTCACTTCTATAGGTGTTACCGGTGTGTAGCACGACAGGAATCTCGAAAAATTCAAAAGCGTCAAGACTCCAAAAAAGCGTTAATTTTTCAATACCACTATCTTCTATGACCTCTGTATAAAGATAGACAGGTTGATCGGGTTCAACAGGAAATGGAACAATACGGACGTTGCTAACATACCGAGAGAGGATGTTATAAGTGGCATGTCCGATTGCCTCCTCGTCAGCGTTCCATGCATAAGCCTGAACACTCGCGTTATCGAATTGGGGATCCGTAGGGAGTCGTATCTGTGTTTCAAATTGTCCATTCACAACAGATGTGGTCTCCCGTTCGGATGGCGTAACGTCATCGGCTTCAGTGATTGGTACGACAATAATTTCGGCATCTCCGTTAAAACTGCGGTTGGGTAGCGTTCCAGAAACGGTGACGGTGTTTTCGTGTCCGAAATCGCTTTGGGTAGAAGAGCTTCCGAAGTCTACTTCGACCTCCATCTGCTTGTTCGGTATTTTCAACTGTGTTGCGGGATCACCGAGGAGGCTGAAGACTTCAGCTAAGTCGAGGTATCCGGGTGAGTTTATGAGAAACTGGGTTTTTGCTTGTGCGAAGATAGCACCGATGTTCTGGGTATGTCCTTTGAATATAACGTCGAGCAGTTCAATGTTGAGGATATAATCGCCATCTAACAGCCCAATGCTGGTAGCACCGATGACAGCGATAGCACCCCCGTTTGCGGATCGTAGAAGTTCTTCAGCGAGGCTATTTTTCGTTCCATCAAAGGCAGCCGTGTAGCAGGTCAGGCTCATGACCAAGGGGAGTTGCGATATATTGGTTAAATTCTGATCGGGGTCCTCAAAGTCGAGCATTCGGCTGTCTGACCAGATGCCGCCACCACCGTGTCCGATGTAATTGATGAGACTGGCACCGTTGTTGAAACCGTCAATCACGCGTCTGGCGACTGGTGTCGTAGCACCTTCAGGAAGATCAAAATTTATTTCATCCCTATAAGGAGCATAAATACGTTCGGTTTCATATCTGTTGGTGATTTGATAGCGTGAAATGAGCCTATCGATCTGCGACCAAAAGGTTTCATCCGCACCGGCAAGCATCAGCACCCGCTTGTGCCAAGGACCGACAGGTGAAGAGGTTTCATGTGCAATTGTACGTTCAACGAATATCCGGGCATCCACGCGGTTATTTGCAGGCATTCTTCCGATGAGCATATCAGGGAAACTGTCGTCGCCTCGGAATGTGACGAACTGGTGGTCGCTTGCACTTGACCCGTAACCGGGGATTTGTACCCGTATTGTTGGGACGAAATTAGGGTTATTTTTCACATCAATATGTGTATCGCCTACAAGCAGGATGTATGTTGGAGCAGGGGTTTCCCAATTATAGTAAGTATACTCGAGGAATCTACGGATGGCATACGGATCCAGGACACCGTGATTAAATTCGTCGTAAATATTTTGGACATCAACGACTTTCGTGCGCATCCCTTGTTGGCTGCGAAAGTCTGCGAGCGGTTGAACATCGTCAATAAAATTTGCATGCGTGATGATAATATAATCCGCGCCGTTGTGTGTGCTCCTTAAATCGGAGGGTTGGTCAACAGAAATTTTCGGTTTTAAGAATTTGTTGCGAGTCAGTGCGACATATTGGATAGCAGTATCGTCTATGTCCTTAGGACGAATTTGGTTGGATCGAAAAATGATTCTATAAGTGCCGGGAATATCTTCGTCCACAAACGTAGACAACCCGACGTATCGAGTGCCATCAATGCCGTAAATTTCGACATCACGGGTCGAGAAGTTCTGTAAAGTCACACTGAAATTCGGGTTTACGGTACCCGTTTCATCTGGGGACGGTGTGATTGCAAATGGCAGTACATCCGCTTTAGCGTGGAAATCGCGCCAATAGTCTACCTGAATCCAATTGAGTAAAAAAATATCAATGAGCGCATCCGTGCTTCCGGGGTTCATGATTCGCAGGGCATTCCTACCGTTTTTAAGAAAAGACTGAGAGAGTTGCTCAAGTTGAAGCTGATACTCGGTCTCACCACTCCACACGGCTTCTCCCAAGCTGAATATATCGTTTAACCATATATCGCAATCGTGTGCTGTGTTAGACCTGCCGTGAAGGCTGACCCGAACGGCTGCGGGTCGTGCGGTGTCTGAAAGACCGTCGAGATGGAAGTTAAATGTTTTTATTTCGGGGGCAGTCAATTGTGCCCAGAACCAACTATCGTTTGGGAGCGGCGGCAGTTCAGATAACGCAAATGAACGGGTCTGTATGCCTTCTCCGAATTCTTCATATACCTGGTTTTCTGCAAGGTTCGCATCACGGAAGCGTCTAAAGGTATTATCTCTCTCGAAATGGGCGCGTGTTAGAAAGAAGTTGTGGTCCTCTGTGAGACTCGTCTCAGGAAGTACGGTTTTTTTCACCATTCGACTCCCTGTGCCAGCATTCCATGACAGCCAATAGATATTTTCATCGGTGTTAGGGTCAATATAACCATTTTCACCGTGATGGCGTTCACCGTAGAAAACGATTTCGTCTGTTGTGTCAAATCGATCATCATCTTCACCGCGGACAAAAATCGGGATTTGTCTTCCTCTGTTTGTGAGTCTCAATGTGCGTGGCATAATCGCTGCGATATCGGCACCTGCTGCAGAGAGTTCTGATGCGGTAATACTGTGCATTCCGGATTCGGTGACACTGATCCTATAGTGTGGATTCGCGACCGGTGCGCTCGGTGCTAAAGGCGCGCGTCCAATCGGTGAACGCCACTGATTGATGTTCTGCGGATTAATAAACAGGTCGTTAAAGATGGCGTTATAAGCATCGGATTCGGTGTGTAATCCGTTCGGGATTGCAGAGGGTGCCGCCGGCACACGCGGTGAAATTGTTCCGACGAAACGCACCTCAACGACGATCTGGTGATAGAGCCGGACTTCACCACGGACAGGGTTATACTGGACAGGGTTGAACTGAATCGGGAGGACACGGTTTTCTCGGATCCACCCTGCCTTCCGAATCACAGCGAGGTTGTTCGGGGAGAAGCGATTGACTTCAGGCAGCGCTGCACCTTGAGGTCGCGACGTATAGTCAATCTTTTTTACGGTGTGCGTCGTGAACCGCTGATCGATAACTTGGAGCTGGAAACTCACATTGGCGGGTACTGCGATGAGTGCGGTTTGGATCGGGAGTCGCGGCATCATCGGCTCCGTTACAAAGCGGCATCCGGGGAAAGAAATCGTCTGACTTTCTGTGATTCTTGCGTTGACCTCAGTGGTACGATTATCAATTTGAAAATCGGATTCGGGGATCGTCAGTTGTATTGTTACGCCTTGCGCGGTCACACTGACCAGTTCTGCCTCTCTTGGCACGCCGGTATTTTCTCTTGGCACGCCGGTGTTTTCTCTTGGTGCCGTCCGGGGGCGTGTGTCTCTTGATGTAATCGGTGATGCGGCTGCTGTTCTGTGTGGATAGAGACAGTCCAAAACAGGTAGCGAACCGGTTTCCAAACAGAAAAACAACGTTATGAGTAGGATTGGTATCCGCACGGACGCGGTGGTGTGCTTTCTTGAAGGACGCATTTGCATTAAGGGATTAACTCCGAAGTCCAAAATTTGGTAAACGAACAGTTATGATTTTAAGCCAGTGAAAATTTTTATATTTTTTGTTGAAAGTTATGTCGTTTTGCTTTGGAAAATATGGTGTTTAGAAATGTGAGAATTTTATAGGGGTTTGAATTTTATAGAGGTTTGAAGGATCCAAGGTTCTAATTAAGTTCGGTGCGGTTGCAAACCGCACCTACTTTTTGGGGTTAAAAACGACCTATTTTTCAGCGAGGTGGTAGACCTCAATTTCTCGGATTTGTGCGACCGAGGGTTCTATGACGCGGAAGTGCGGATAATAATGACCGGCAAGTGTTGTCCGCTGGTTAACGACTTTGTCTCCGGGTTCTTTGATTATTTTGTTCACAACTGCGTCGTCAACGGTTCGCGTAACGACGACACGGATCATCTTCGTGCGGAAGTTCAACCGATCGAAGATGTATTCTGCTTGTGCTCTGTCATCACCGACATCACGTCGCTGGATAACGGTATGGAAAGTCTCCCATTCACCGGTATCCTCGTTGAGGTAATCCATCTCGAATCGGAATAGGTTTCCGTTGTGGATGACGATTTTTCGGACGGGGTGTACCTCGGCGAATCGGATGATGAAATTCCGCTCATTTTCTGCTGAAAGTGTCGCGAGCGTTTCGAGGTTCCCATCGTTCATACCGGGATGGTTTGCTTCGGTGCCGTAGGTGGCACTCGCTATGTTGGTGCTGTATTGCGTGGAGAGTAGGTGTGCGAGGTTACACGCACTGAGGTGTAAGCACAAAAATAAAAGACAAGAGATAGATAGGATAAGATGTCTCACGTTTGTTCCTCCTGTAAGGTCATATCGACGCTGTCTACGATAGCCATGACGAGTTCGCGAATTGGAGCGTCTTCAATACCGAAAACTTCCTGCGCGACACCGGGTCCGGCACCGACGATGACTGTGTCGCCTTCACCGGCACCGACGTAATCGACAGCAATCGTCGGGGTACGAACGAGCTCTGACCTGACGCTCAACGGTTGGACGAGCAACAGTGTCCGGTTTTCGTAAGCCGGATGTTTAAGAACGGAAACGACTTTGCCGATGACTTTAGCGATGTACATTTCTACGCCTCCGTTTCAGGTGATGTGTCTGCTGACGGATTCGGTGTATCGGTCAGCGTAAGAGAGTCAACAAGTCCAACGACAGCGACATCAACGGGCATCCGTTTTCCGGGGATAACGCTCACGGCATCACCGCCGGTGACGATGTAGACGATTTCTCCGACCCCGGCATCGTGCAGTGTATCGACTGCGACGATCGGTTCGGAGATAGGGTTCTGTTTTTCGTCTAAAGGTTGGACGATAAGGAGGCGCGTGCCTTCTAAACTCGGGTACTTTCGCGTCGCAACGACGGTGCCAATCACTTTTGCTAAATCCATTTGTGTATCTTCCGTTGTTTTGTATATTTATAGAAGACGGGGTTACATGAAGCTTAAGAAAATATTTCGGTAATTTCTTTTAGAAGTCCGGTGCGGTTACAAACCGCACCTACCGGCCTAGGAAAAATCGGAATTACCGAATTAATAAATTAATCCTCATCAAATCCCGCCTGCAATGTGAAGTATGAAAAGAGTTTGCGTAAGTTCTGATATTTTCAAACGATTTTATATTCAACAAGTTTTGTATGAAGCGTGTTTCGGTTGATGCCGAGGATGTCCGCTGCTTTACTCCGATTTCCGTTGGTATGCGCGAGCACGATTTTAAAGAGCGGTTTCTCGAAAATTTCTCGGACTTCGGTATAGAGTTCTCCGAGTGGTGCATCGGATTCGATACACTGTTCAACGTGCGCTTGAAGGAGCGCGTTTACCTGTGCGTCAAGGCTCCCGGGTTCGCTGACGGGTACCGATTCTTCAAAGACTGTATCGAAGTGTTCAGGCAATAGCATCTGCCCGGAACACATAACGAGGGCGCGCTTGATGGCGTTTTCTAACTCTCGGACATTGCCGGGCCAATCATAAGCCGTGAGTTGCTTAATAACTTCTGTTGAGATACCGATCTCAGTTAATTGGTATTCTTCGACGAACTGCTGGGTAAACAGGTCTATAAGTTCGGGTATATCCTCTTTCCGCTCTCGTAGTGGCGGGAGTGAAATCGGGATGACATTCAGGCGATAGTATAGGTCTTCTCTGAACGCTTTTTGGGTGATTGCGGTTTCGAGTCGGCGGTTGGTAGCGGCAATAATTCGGACATCAACGGCGTGTGTCTCGGTGCCGCCCATAGGCTCTACCTCTCGTTCTTGTAGGACGCGCAGTAATTTTGTTTGTACCTCGATCGGGAGTTCGCCGATTTCGTCGAGGAAGATTGTCCCGCTGTCAGCCTGTTCAAATTTTCCTTTTCGTGCGCTATGTGCGTCGGTATACGCGCCTTTGACGTGTCCGAAGAGTGCGCTCTCAATGAGGCTCGAAGGCATAGCACCGCAATCGACGACGACAAACGGATTTTGTGCGCGTCGGCTGTTTTGATGAATTAATTCAGCGACGAGTTCTTTACCTGTCCCGCTTTCGCCCAAGACGAGGACGGTTTCATCGCTGACAGCGGCACGTCCAATCTTGAGGTATACCTCTTGCATCACTGCGCTCTGCCCTACCATTTTACCCTGTCTATCGAATTCTGGAGATGTTGAGGTCTTTAGGTTTTTCGCCTGGTTGGCTGCATCGGCGGCGCGGGATACAAGGTTTATTAATTCTTTCTGGTCGATCGGTTTCGTGAGGTATCCATAAGCGCGCTGCTTTGCTGCGTCGATGGCTGTTTGCGTTGTACCGTGCGCTGTGATGATAATGATTGAAGCGGTGCTGTTATGCTGCTGGATGTCCTCGATTAGTTCGAGTCCGTTTGTGTCGCCTAACCAGATATCAAGTAGGATGACATCAATATCTTCTGTTTTGACGCGCGCGAGCGTCTCCGCCCCGTTTCTGGCTTTAACGGTTTTGTAGTCTGCTCTTTCGAGCGTGGCGGCGAGTATGTGTCGCAAACTGTCATCGTCATCTGCAATAAGCACAAGATTTGACATTTTTTTAATTTTCCTTGCGGTTCGGTTTTTTTACTTTTCCTTGCGGTTCAGTGAGGTAGTTTGATGCTTTCACGTGCCTCGCCGTTGAACCGTCCCGGCGCGTTGCTTGGACTAATGTATAGGCAGCGACATGACAAATGCTGTGCCGATTTCGGTATTCGGATCAATTTCGATGCTGCCTCTGTGTTCGGCAACGATTTTCCGACTGATATAAAGCCCGAGTCCTGTCCCCTTCTGTTTCGTGGTATAGAATGGATCAAACAATTTCGGGGTATCGTCTGGCGGAATGCCGGGTCCATCATCCTGAACTCGGACACGGACGGTTTTCGCTTCGGGTTGATATGTTGTCTGGATTGTTAACGTTCCGTCTACGTCCATCGCTTCAATGGCATTGTAAAATAGATTCAGGAGTACTTGCGTGATGCCGTCTTGGTTTATATTGATTTGTGGGCAATTGGTGTCGTATTCTGTGACGACTGTAATTGCGCGCTGTTCCAATTCTGGGCGGCAGATCGCGAGGCTGTTATTGAGCAGTTCGTTGATGTCGGTCTCTTTTGCGAGTTGCATCGCTGGCTTACTGAAAGCGAGTAACTGTTCGACAAATCGGTTGAGTCTGTCCACCTCTTTGATAATAATTGCGGTGTATTCTTTAATCTCTTTGTGCGAGAGTTGTACTTTGTTAGGATCGGTATCGCCTTGTGCGTCTATCTCCGTTTCGTTGTATTGGAGGAGTTGTGTGCCGAGTCGGATACTCCCTAACGGGTTTCGGACTTCATGTGCGATGGTTCGGACTAACCTACCGAGCGTCGCCATTCGTTCCGATTCGACGAGTGCGTCGATCGTCTGTTGGATTTTGACACCTTGTGCGATGGTCGAGGCGATAATCGTTAGGAGTCGTCGGTCATCCTCTGCTGAAAATTCGTCTGATGCCTTGTCGATTGTCAAGGTTCCGATAACGTGTTCTTCAACGATGATCGGGATACACCAGAAGGCGATTATATCTTTAGATTCGACGCGTTCTGGCTCGAAGAGTTTAACGGTTCCCTGGGGTTGACGCGTTTGCGGGACACCGATCGCCTTTCCCGATGCGAGTACCTCTTTCTGTATGTCTTCCATCTGGTCATCGGTGCCGCGTTTCATCTCGGCGGGTGTGAGTCCTAAGACGGTTTCTACAGAAGTGACGACCTTGCCGTTTTCATAGAGGTGCAAAGCCCCGCGGTATATCCCGAGCCTTTCGGAGAGGATCTCTATGATGCGCTGAAAGAGTCCTTGTAATTCGAGGTTCGCGTTCGCGGCTTGGCTCACTTCAAAAAGTGTAGAGATGTCGCGGACCTGTTTCTCTAAATTTGCGTTGACGCTGTTAATCTCCTCTATCTCTTCTGCTCCGCTGAGCCGTTGGCTCTGGAATTGGCGGATAATATGGATGATGCCGTACACAAGGAACGGATAGAGCAGTGCGATAATGATATTCGCTGCGCGTGTCGGATAGTGGAAAACATAGAGCCAATTGGCTACGGCTGTGATCCCGAACAGGATGTTTTGTTCGCGCGGACGCGTATAGACAACAGCGAAAATCATCACCCCGTAGTAGCAGTGGCTCAGCGCGGGGTAGTATTCCTGCATCTGGAACAGATGGACACCGATATTAATAAGAAGTACGAGCAGTGCCAAGAAGAACGTTAGCATCTATGAGTTGTCAGTACTTAGTACGATTTTTTCTCCGAAAAAATCTTTCAGTTGTCAGTTGTCGGTTGTATGAAGTAAAAAAAATAAATCGGTAATTTCTTTTAAAAGTCCGGTGCGGTTAGAAACCGCACCTACCGGCCAGGGGAAAAACTGATTGCCATTAGAGATTCAGAAAATTGTTGAGCATCTTTAACCCAACGCGTCCGCTTTTTTCGAGGTGGAATTGTGTCGCGATGAGGTTATCGTGTGCAATGGTGCTGCAGAATTCGAGTCCATACTTCGTCCTTCCGATGACGATGTCCGGTGCCTCTGGCACGGGATAATAGGAGTTGACGAAATAGAAGTGTGCCGGATTCGGAACGTCTGCGAAGATCGGGTGCGATTGTGTCTGATAGACTTCGTTCCATCCGATTTGCGGAACTTTTAACGTTTCGGTTCGCGTCTCTATATCCGTCGCTGGATATTTTTTCACCTGTCCGGGGAGTAGACCGAGGCATTCAGCGTCCTCTTCTTCACTGTGTTCAAAGAGGATTTGGATACCGATACAGATACCGAGCATCGGTTTACCAGACCGGTAGCAGTCTGTCAGGACTTGGTTGAGTCCGCGTTTCTGTAGCGTCTGCATCGTGGCTTTTGCGGCACCGACCCCTGGGAAAATGACGCGTTCTGCTGCGAGAATCGTTTCAGCGTCACAGGTGATTTGGTTCGGACAGTCGAGGTATGTTAGCGCACGCGCAACGCTTGTGAGGTTGCCTGCGTCGTAATCTATAATTGCAATCACTATTTTAATTTTCCTTGCGGTTCGGTGAGGGGCTGTCTCGGGTTTGAAGCGCACTTCCGTATATCCGCCCTCCATTTCATTACGGGCTAAGTTTCGTTTTGATTTAGGGCTTTTTCGACGGTTTTATAGAGGTTCGCAGTCTCGATGCCGGCGATGGCGGCTTCGGAACCTTTGTTGCCTGCTTTGATACCGGCGCGTTCGAGTGCCTGTTCTATCGTATCTGTGGTGATGACACCGTAGATGACTGGAATCCCTGTGCTGCCTGATAGATGTGCAATCCCCTTCGCACTTTCGGCGGCGACGTAATCAAAATGTGGGGTCGCACCCCGGATAACTGCACCGAGACAGAGGACGGCATCATACTTTTCGCTTTCGGCGAGACGTTTAGCGACCCCCGGAATCTCAAAGGCACCAGGTGTCCAGAAAACGTCAACTGTATCCAAATCAACACCGTGCCGTTTTAGGGCATCTAATGCCCCTGCGAGGAGTTTTTCGGTGACAAAACTGTTGAATCGGCTGACGACAATGCCGAATGTGAGACCTTCACCGAGAAGGTGTCCTTCATAAACGTTTGGCATTTTTGTTCATTGGTTATCAGTTATCAGTCTTCAGTTATCAGTTAAAGAGAAATTTTGCTAAATCAAAGGTCTCTTTTAACTGTTAACTGTTAACTGTTAACTGTTAACTCTCCATTCTTTATTCCTCGTCGAGGAGGAGATGTCCGAGTTTGGAACGTTTTGTTTCTAAATATCGGCGGTTAAACGGGTTGGGTTTGGTTTTCAAGGGAACACGCTCGACGATTTCGAGACCGTAGCCGTCTAACCCTTTGACCTTCTGCGGGTTGTTTGTCATCAGTCGCATTTTTCGGACCCCTAAATCGGCTAATATCTGTGCGCCGATGCCGTAATCGCGTAAGTCTGCGGGGTATCCGAGATGTTCGTTCGCTTCGACAGTATCCAATCCGTCGCTGTCCTGTAGTTGATAGGCTCGGATTTTCCCTTTGAGTCCCATCCCTCTGCCTTCCTGTCGCATATAGAGGACTACACCTCTGCCTTCCTTCTCAATAGTCTGCAAGGCGACTTCGAGTTGTTCACCACAATCGCATCTAAGGGAACCGAAAACATCACCCGTCAGGCATTGCGAATGGACCCGCACTAAAATTGGGGCTGCGTCTGCAATATCGCCTTTTGTGAGTGCGATGTGCGTTTTATCTGTTTCGACGTTCTCACCGTCTGTGTCTGTGCTTTCGTAAGCGTAGAGTTTGAATTCGCCGTGTGCAGTCGGTATATCGGCGGTTGCGACGCGTCGGATGAGCGTCTCTGTCTGACGGCGGTATGCGATGAGGTCGGAGATGGTGATAATTTTGAGTTCATGTTTGGCGGCGAATTCCATGAGTTCGGGGACGCGTGCCATGGTTCCGTCGTCGTTGAGTATCTCACAGAGTACACCTGCTGGATATAACCCCGCCATCCGTGCGAGATCGACGGTGGCTTCGGTATGTCCTGCGCGTCGGAGAACGCCTCCCGGTTTCGCATCTAACGGGAAGATATGCCCGGGTCGGACGAAATCTGAGGGTACGGCATCTGCATCAACGAATTTTTGGATGGTGTATGCGCGTTCCTGCGCGGAGATACCGGTCGTTACCTCTTTCGCGTCAATGGTGACGGTGAACGCAGTCTGCATCTGTGCCGTGTTAGCTGCGACCATCGGTTGGAGTTCGAGTTCGGCGAGCCGTTCTGAACAGGTGGGTAAGCATATCAACCCCCTGCCGTGTGTTGCCATGAAATTAATGGTCTCTGCCGTTACTTTTTCTGCCGCCATGATGAGATCACCTTCGTTCTCACGGTCGGGTTCATCAACGACGATAATCAGTTCTCCGTTTTTGATGGCAGAAAGTGCTTCAGGAATAGTATTAAAATTGTTTGACATTTTTTTAATTATACGCCAAGCGTTAAATAATGCCTTCTGTAACTTAACGGTTTTTGCTTGGGATCCGCCTGCCGCCGTTGTTGGCAGGCTACCAGCACTCTAAAAGTGATTTAATCGATGTAGCCGTGTTTCGCTAAAAAACTGAGATTGAGTGTCTCGGAAGACGGTTGTTCAGTCCAATCTTTCGCTGAGTTTGTGTTATTGAGAAGCGTTTCAATATAACGGGCAACGATGTCAACCTCAAGATTGACGTTGGCACCAACCCGTTTCGCTCCTATAGTTGTGACCTGTTTCGTGTGCGGAATTAAGGCGACTTCAAAGGTGTCCGCATGCACACCTGACACGGTGAGACTGATACCGTCAACAGTGACGGAGCCTTTGTATGCGATGTAGCGTCTGATGTTGCTGCTCATCGTTACCCGCATCAAGGAGGCATCGCCTTCGTCTTTCCATCCAGAGATTGTCGCCATTTCGTCTACGTGTCCGAGCACGAGGTGTCCACCTAATCTGTCGCTTAACCGGAGTGAGCGTTCGAGGTTAACCTGTTCGCCGGTCTTGCGTTCACCTAATGTCGTACGACGTAGCGTTTCGGCGGATATATCGGCGGTAAACGTCTCCGATGTCATTGTCCGGATCGTAAGGCAGGCACCATCAACGGAGATACTGTCCCCGATTCCGGCATCAGTGAGAACATCTTCCGCCTGAATTTCGAGGGCGGCACCTTCGGATAGATGCCGTATATTTTTGATAGTGCCGAGTGCTTCGACGATTCCGGTAAACATGTTATAGGTACCCTTCAATTAGGAAATCGGCATCGGGCATCGGTGTCATACGTACCCGTCGCAAGTGGGGTACATTACTCAGATTTGGAACTCCTTCGCCGCCGATGGGTCCTGGTGCCTCGCGTCCGCCGATGATTTTCGGTGCGATAAAGCACATTACCTTATCGACGATCCGCGCTGCGACAGCGGATGCGTTGACCTCGCCGCCACCTTCTATGAGAACGCTTGTTATTTCACGTTTCCCCAATATTTCCATTAAACGCTTAAAACAGACTCGGTTTCCGTCTGTTGCTGGCACGGTTATGACATCCGCGCCTGCCTTTTGGAGTGCAGCGACGTTTTCGGCGGGCGCGTTCGGTGTTACAGCGATGATAACGCCTGCCTCGCTTTCGACGTTGAAGATGCGTGCGTCCGTAGGCGTTCTCGCGTGTGAATCGAGGACAATCCGAGTTGCGTCCTGTCCATGTCGGTCTTGAAGTCGTGTTGTCAATGCCGGGTTATCGCGTTCAACGGTGCCTCTGCCGACAAGGATTGCGTCTACTATATCCCGGACCTGATGTCCGTGTTGGCGTGATGCTTCGGACGTAATCCACTGCGATTCACCGGCGGCGGTTGCTATCTTTCCATCGAGGCTCATAGCGGTCTTGAGGATAACAAACGGCATACGGGTTTGGATGTATTTCCGATAGATTTCGTTTAAGTCTGCTGCTTCCTGTTCACATAAACCGACGTGGACACGGAGACCTGCCTCCTCAAGTTGCCGAACACCATTGCCTGCGACCTTCGGGTTCGGATCGACTTCCGCGATGTAGACTTCCGCGATACCGGCGTTAATAAGTGCTTCTGTGCAAGGCGGCGTGCGTCCCCAATGGCAACAGGGTTCGAGGGTCACGTAGATTGTCGCGCCTCTTGCGCTTTCACCGGCAGCGTTGAGTGCGTGGACTTCAGCGTGCGGGGTTCCCGCTTTTTGGTGATAACCTTCACCGATCACCTGACTGTCCTTGACAACAACGGCACCGACAAGCGGGTTGGGGCTGGTGCGTCCTGTTGCTTGCCTCGCTAAATCGAGGGCGCGTTGCATGAAGGCTATACATGTTTCGTCCATAGCGATATGTTACTCACACCGGATGTCTGTTTCTACATAGTATATCATATTTGCATTAGAAATCAAAAGCATTTATTTTTTACGCGCTTTTTTATTTTAGCAATCGGCGGGGTTACAAACCCCGCCTACAGTGAGGGCTTGTGTTAGAAATCAAAAGCATTTATTTTTTACGCGCTTTTTTATTTTAGCAATCGGCGGGGTTACATGAAGTTTAAGAAAATAAATCGGTAATTGACGGGCAATGAATTGCCCTACTACAAACGGACGGGTTCGTAGTAGTGCGATTTATCGCACGTTCTGACATTACCGAATTAAAAAATCAATCTTCATCAAACCCCGCCTACAATAGGGGCGCGTAAGTCATTCCTTTACAATCCTGCCACGGCTTTCAAAGCTTCGAGGATCTCTGACGGGTTGACGAGATCGAATTGGTGTGAGCCGATGTACATATATCTGATAATCCCGGTTTTGTCTATGATAAACGTCGCGGGACGTGCGATGTTGTAAGCATCAAGGCTCAACCAGTGATAGACCCCATAACTTTTGATGACCTCCCGTGTCTTATCGACTAACAGGGGATATGTGATCCCGTTTTTTTCGACGAAGCCTCGGAATTCGCGGGGCCACTGTCCGGCGATGGCGAGCGGCGTAGCGGTGTACGTTTCATACGTCTCAATATTCTCCTGTACTGCCGACAACTGACGACGACTGTTCGGTCACCATGTCCCTCGGAAGAAGGTGAGGACGACGTGGTGTGCGTTCTGGTACGCTTCAAGCGAAACATTTTTCCGCTGATGCGACGGGAGCGTGAATAACGGTGCGGTATCGCCGATGTTGAGAATTTTGTTTTTGCGTGGCATGTGTCTATTGTATCAGAAATTGTGGCGGTCAATGAAATCGGCAGTCTCCTCGGCGCGGGCGACGACATAATGTTTGTCAGGATACACACGTCCTTGGGTTCCAAAACGTCTCATTTTTTCCTTCCTTTGCTAAATAGGATGGACGCAATGTTTTTATTTTCCTCAATTTATCTATTTTAGCACAATATTGAATTAATTATCCACTCCAACGTTGAAAGGGTACAGAGCCATTCAATTTTAAGAAATTCAGGACTTACGCAAATTGAGAAATATTGGACATTTAGACGCAAAAAGTAGGAATTAACCCCCTAAATCCCCCTTATCAGGGGGACTTTAAGACGGAAGTGCGTAAGTCCTAAAATTATTGGATTGGATGTCTTTTTTTAGGATCCGCTGCGAAATCTAGCGAAATCTAGCGAAAATTTCAGCGGTTTTTCATAACACATAACATAAATTAAGTGTTATTGCCTTCAAAAAGGATAATTGAATGCCCCTGAGAACGGAGTTCGTTTTCGCTGGGATTGTGGTTTTGCCTTGAACGCTCTCACTGAAAATGCTATAATTTTATGAAGTAAAGGCAATGATATGACCAAACATTAACCTCTTAGGTAGGAGCGAGTTGTGCTCGCGATCTTGTATACCAAACCAACCTTCTGTAGAAGCAAGATGCGCTCGCGATCCTCCTTCTTCTGTAGGAGCGAGATGCGCTCGCGATATTTAACCGACGATCTCTTCTGTAGGAGCGAGCTGCGCTCGCGATACCGTAGATAAAAACTTATAGGAATACGAAATGCAACAAACGCCCACCCGCGGACACCGACAACTCCGTAAAGGTAGATACTCAATACCCGGCACCTACTATTATCTGACGCTCACGACGCTTAACAAAAAACCGCTGCTTGCGACTTCTAAAACCGCAGACATCATTTTTCAATCATTTGATTGGCTCGAAACGAACGATCGACTCAGATGGTTTTGTATCTGTGTGATGCCAGATCATATCCATATCGTTATCCAACTTGGTAGTAAACAGACGCTATCAAGGCTTATACAATCGTTCAAAAGCCACACAGCGAAACAGATTAATGCGTGTTTGGGACGCAGCGGTTCGATTTGGCAACCTGCTTACCACGATCACGGTATCCGGCGGGATGAATCATTGAATGCTATTATTGAATATTGTTATCATAACCCGGTGAGAGCAGGATTGGTAAAGGCTGCGAGGGATTATCCGTTTTGGCGGTGTAAATTTGAGATGGAATGAGGAAGATCGCGAGGCAAAAATCGCGAGGCAAAAAATCGCGAGGCAAAAAATCGCGAGCACAGCTCGCTCCTACCGTGGAGGGGTGCGATTATACAGCGCGTCTAAGATCGCGAGCACAGCTCGCTCCTACCGTGGAGGGGTGCGGTTACAATGGTGGCAGTCCCTTAACGATCTCAACGGTTTTGAGGCTGACGGTGATGATGCGGGGGATGAGGTCTACGATGTAGCGCGGTTCATCGGCACGGTTCGGGTCGTTGACGATGCCACTCCGCCTATCTACCTTGACACGATACTGATCTACCACCCACTCTAACGCTGAACGCGTGCCTAACCGATAGTCATAGGCTTCTATAGGGATACCGTCTATCGTGAGGAAATCGTTGTATTTTATAGTAAAATCCGAAAATAAATGAACACTTGTCCGAAGATAACCCCCCTAACCCCCCTTATCAGGGGGGAATAAGATGGGAATTACTTCGATTTGATGTGTTTAAATAATTATGGGCTTTGCTATAACTGCGTCTTGTCTTTGGAGAACTTCATTTTCTCGACACGCCAATCAATTTGCATGTCGGGTGTCTCGATGTATTCGAGTCCGTCGTATTTGGGTACGGATTCGTAGTTGATGTGGAGGTCTGCAAGTTGTGTGCCGGCGTTGGCGAACCCCCAGAAGTCTTCGGTGAAGGGGATATGTGGGAGGTCGCGCTTGAGGTTCATCTCGTATTTCTCACGGTAGATAGGGTGGTGCAGGAGCGCGTAGTTATAATGTCGGTTTCCAAGATGTGTTCCACGCGGTGTGCATAGTGTGTTGCGGGACGAAGGTGGCGTTCATCTGTTTCGCGCAGGCATGCAGGAGCGTATCAAAAGGCGAGCTGACAGCACCTTCGTGTCTGATGCCTTGTTCCGTGTATTGCTGCAGCGTGGCGTAGTAGTCTCGGATCGCTTTGTGACTGGGTTTGAGATTGAGTCTCGGCATGGAGATATGATAGCAGGTTTTGGGAGATGCATCAAGGGCAAATAGGAATAGCAGTTAACAGCCAGCAGGCGAGGTAGATGGATATAAATCTACCTCGGTGAAACAGGAACGGGGCACCCGAGAATTGGAAGGGTTCCGGTTTATGGCGTTTTTTGTTGATGCTCGGCGATGATTTTTCCTAACGCTCTCAAGGCATCGTTGACAGATTTCGCATCGGGGAACATTTCGGCTACATCGTCGTCAAGTCTAATTATGTTTTTGCCTGCATGGTACCGTTCTGCGTATTTTCCACGAACGCCTTTGCTGAAATCGTATTCGTCGAGCATATCAGGATCATGTTGCTTGGATGTTGCTTGACTCATAGGTTTCCCTTTCGCAGAGAAAGTCTAAGTTATTCAGAATGGATTATAACAGGTTCACCTCTTGAAGTCAAGTAAAACACTCGCTCCTACAAGGGAATTATATTCATATAAGTAAAGTAAATGTTTAAACCAAATGCCCCTGCCGGAGTACACCTTTTTCTTGAAATTAACATGAACAAGGTGTATAATTACAAAGGATATTGGAATTGGCAGATGACCGCAACAGGGTATCGGTAACGTCTATTATGAAGATTAGACCTCTCATAAAATTACTTCAAGATGATGGATGGTATCTGGTCCGAACACGAGGCAGCCATAGACAATTTAAACATCCAACGAAAAAGGGCACTGTGACAGTTGCTGGAAAACTAAGTGCAGATGTTCGCCCCGGTACACTGAACAGCATTCTAAGGCAAGCTGGACTCAAATAAGGTAGGTAAACTCATGGAATATGTCGTTATTTTTGAAGAAGATGAAAACGGTTGCAGTGCTTATGTGCCTGATCTTCCCGGATGCATCGCGGCAGGTGATACAATAGACGAAGTACGGATATTGATCGCTGAGGCTATCGAATTTCATATTGAAGGATTACGGGAAGATGGGGAAGTAATTCCACTGCCTATATCAAGCCTCTCTATTGAAAAAAAACAAGGTGTGTCGTCGGCGTTAATTACGGCAAGAGCTGAGTTGTAGCCAAAAGAAACAGAGATTCCTAATGACAGTAGAAAGAAAAATCACATCAATTCGACGAAGACTTCGTTTGCAAGGAAGAGTCCGCGAGGGGTGAGATGGAGATGTGTAGCAGTCCGTTCGATTAATTGTAAGTCTATCCATTTCTTCAGGATACCCCCAAATGCAGCTTCTATCTCTTCACCGAAACGGTTTTGGTAAACGTCAAGAGAGATACCTTCACGTTTGCGGAGTGCAAGCATAAGTGTCTCCGCCTTTTCGGCGTGTCCCGTCAAGCGTTCAGTGTCGGCGATGGGTTTGTTCCGGTGGGAGAGTTGCTTAATGTAAGGTGCGATGCCTCGAATGTTGGAATAACGCACGCCGTTGATATATCCCCACGCGCCTGCACCGAGTCCGATACACGGTTGGTTGTTCCAATAGACGAGATTGTGACGCGCATGACGGTTCGGTCTGGCGAAGTTACAGATTTCGTAGTGTTCGTATCCGTGTGTCGTGAGAGTCTCGATGGTGGACTGGAACATATCCGCTTCGGTGTCTTCGGTAGGGAGGCGGAGTTCGCCGGCTTGCCACCATTCATAGAACGGGGTCGTCTCCTCCATGACGAGGTTATAGGCAGAGATATGCTCGGGTTCGAGGGCGATGACTTCACTTAAGGTGTGATGCCACGCTTCCATCGTTTGGTCGGGAAGTGCGAAGATGAGGTCTATGTTGATGTTCTCGAAACCGTTCTCACGGGCAAGTCGGTAACTTTGGCGGAATTCGTCAACGGTATGGATTCTGCCTAACTGTTTTAGGATTTCGTCTTGCATGGCTTGGAGACCGAAACTGAGTCGGTTCACGCCGTTGTCTCGCATGACGTTGAGTTTCTCTGTATCAACGGTGCCGGGGTTGCATTCTACGGTGATTTCAGCGTCCGGGGTTATCTGGAAATGCTGATGGACATCGGTGAGTAGCTGCGACAAAGCGTTGGCTGAGAGGATGGAAGGCGTGCCACCACCGATGAAAATCGTCTGTAAGGGTTCGGTTTCCGAAGCATAAAGTGCTATCTCTGTACGGAGTGCGGCTAAGTATGCTTTCGCCTCTTCTTTATGGAAGGTGTATGTATTGAAGGCGCAGTAGTAGCATTTCGTCGCGCAGAACGGGATGTGAATATAGATAGAAGAGGCACCTTTACGTGGATATTTCATGCTATGTTTGGTCGATTTTTTGTGCTTCTGCTATATCTCTGAGAGCAACTAACAACGCTTCTATGTCTTTGTCCTTTTCATAATCCGCAAGTACAATGGAAAGATATATCCTTGCGTCTTCTGGATCTCGTAGTTGCTCAATGTGATAGTCTTTAAATTTTCTATAGTCAGGCATTTTGAAATTCTCTGACGAGGTTTCTACTAAAATCCGGTGCGGTTAGGAAACCGCACCTACCGGGCCTGGGGAAGGTCAAATTCCAATCCGATACGGATGGCTGAACCTGTGTCTGCAGCGGTTAGGAAACCGCACCTACCGGGCCTGGGGAAGGTCAAATTCCAGTCCGATACGGATGGCTGAACCGGTGTCTGCATAGAAGAACGCCTCGTTAATCTCGCCGAATGGGAAGGTGTCGGAGATGATTTTGTGGAACGGATACCTGTCGCGTGTGCGCATCAGGAAATCGAGTGCCCGCGGGATCACCCACGGTTCATAGACGATGACCCCGCGGATCGCTTTGCTACAGCGGACGATGTTCCCCGGATCAATCTCTGTCGGAAATCCGAGATTGATGTTTCCGATCCAGAGGTAACGCCCACCCCATCGGAGCATCTCTACGCCTTCAGCGAGGACACGTGGCGAGCCGACAAATTCAGCGACGAGGTCCGCGCCGATGCCACCGGTCTGGTCGAGGACGTATTCCACCCGTGATTCCATGTCAATTTCGTCAACGTTGAGCGTCTCATCTGCTCCGAATTCGTGTGCCAGTGCGAGGCGTGCGGGGAGCCGATCGAGGACGATGATCTTACCAGCACCCATCTCCCGTGCGACTGCGGTTGCGTAGAGACCGAGTCCACCTGCACCTTGGATAACGACAGTATCGCCGAGTGTGATGCCGATCTGGTTCAATCCGTAAATGACTTCGGACAAGGCGCAGTTAATCGGGGATACGAGTGCATCGGAGAGCTCGTCGGGGACTTTGAAGACCCAATGTCCGGGTTTCATGTAGTAGTATTCGCCGTAAGCACCGTGGAAATGTGGAGGCTGCTCACTGGAGACACCGAGCCAATCTCGGTAGCGGTTCGGGCATCCCGGTTTCCCGTTGAGGCACATCCAGCAGTGTTGACACGGTTTGAAATAGGAGTACGCGATACGGTCGCCTTCGGTGAGGGGTTGCCCGGTGCTATCGGTTGCGATATTGCGTCCCATCGCTTCGATTGTACCGATCATCTCGTGTCCGAGGACTTGCGGGATACCACTCTCGATCTTGGGACCGTGTCCGCGCCAGAAGTGTAGATCGGAGCCGCAGATGTTCGCCATACGGATACGCACGAGCATATCGTCGGGTGTGACGGACGGGATCGGATATTCTCGGAATTCCATCGGTGTCTGCGGTTGTGTAAAGATGGCGACTTTTCCAGTTTTCATATTTTAATATTCATCAAAATTGACGACTTTCCAGCGTCCGTCAATCTGTTCGGTCTGGATGACGACTTTTCGGGTCCGGGTTGTGGTGTCAGTGATTTTGATGGTGAGCTGGTAGTTGAAAAGTACGTGTTCCTCGTTCTCCTCTCTTCCGATGGGTTGGTATGTCATGTTCGGTACTTCATCGAATTGTTGTCCGGGCTCTCGTACTTCGCTCACACGTGCGATTTCGTCTTCGAGTTTTTGTGCCGCGAGTCCGTGGCTGAGTAGTAGTGCTGCGACTTGATCTGCGCGTTGGTAGTAGTTAAAGATAAAGTCCTCGCTGACAGCGCGCGGCGTATTCCTGTTTGAACAGGCGAATATCAGAAGCGTCAGCAGTAGCAAATAGCGTAGTTTCATATTCACCTCTCTTTTACCTGAATCATTGCGATGTTGAAGATACGGCGTTCATAGCCGTGCGCGGGGCTGTTCACGACTTTTCCTAATGCCCAGAGTGTTGAGGAGCTGCCGCCATCGAAGTTGATGGCGTGTTCGATACCGAGTTCACTGAAAAATTTTCCCATATCGTAGAGCGTCATCCCCATACTATAGCCGCCTTGTCTGCCGTCAATGGCGATGAGGAAAAGTTTATCGTCGTTGAATCCCAAAGCACTGCGCGGGTGGCGCGATGCACCGTTTCGATGTGCGGACGCAGTGTGACCGTGAGACCTTCCGAAAGCGATGAGTTCGGGTTCAACTTCGCCGTCCCGGACGAGCCGCAAGTTTCCACCGACACCCCGCTGTACCTGCTGCCATTTTTCAGGCGTTAGTGCGATTTCCAGCGTGCCGGTTGTAGATTCATTGATCGTTCTAAGCCAATCGCGTCCGACACTCGGCTCGATTGCGAGAACAACACCGTCAGACGGAATGAGGCTGTCCCCACGTCGGTTGACTTCAGTGACGACGAATTCGCTGGTATATTTTCCGGTTAGCGGCAGTTCGAGTCTTTTGAGCGTGAATTCGTAGGCTCGACGTGTGAGTGTCCTGCGTCCAAAGCGCGGGGTGTAGAGGACGACGGGCGCATAAGAATCACAGATTTGGTTGATGGCGTTAATTGGAAGCGTGTTGCGACCGCCCTTGTCAATGCGGAGTTTTCCGTTGAGTTGGACGCTGTCCATAAGGAATTCGCCATCAGGCATGACACCGAAACTGGTTTCACCCCACGGTGAGGGTGGCGAATATCCCCATCTATCACGTGCTATAGGGATGCTGATGAGTTCTCCGTCTTGGATGTGCAGGTTAAAAGTCATGCCGCCGCGTCCATAAGAGTCCTCTCGGATGCCGAAACTTCCGTTGACCCCAGCGAGTGGGAGAATATCTCTCTTCATGAGTCGCCGTGTCGCACTGCTAATCGTCTCACGTCCCAATATCTGGTTATTAGCGAGTTCTATGCCGAATTGGAGATTCGCTGCGGAGCGATCCATCTCTGCGACGTAGACAGCGGCACCCCCGACCCACCAATAACGGTGCAGCCGAAATCCTGGGGGCCAGCGTTTACGATTGAGTTCATCGCGTTGTCTAACGGTATCCGGTAGTGCGTCCGAATACTTATCCGTGGCAGCGATACTCCGGAAGAAGAGATAATCAATACCCCGCAGCGCGCTAAGCACTATAACAAGAAACGAGACGAGTAGGCAGACCGTAATGAGTCGTGTGAGGTGAGATTTGTTTTCTTTTCTCATTTTGTTTTGCGTTGTTGGCTGTAAGACGCGGCACAGGCTAACGGTCTCCTATGCTACTGTGTAAATGGCGGGGTTACATGAAGTTTAAGAAAATATTTCGGTAATTTATTGGGGCAGTCCGGTGCGGTTAGAAACCGCACCTACCGGCCCGGGGAAAATCGGAATTACCGGATTAATAAATTAATCTTCATCAAACCCCGCCTGCATACGGGGGCCTAACTGGCTTTTAAACCGATCCCTGTAAGGATTGATACGACTTGGTCTCCTGATGTTATGATGCCTGCCTCTTGGAACTTCTGATATGCTTTGACAACTACGGCAGAAGTCGGTTCGACATAGATACCCTTCGCTGCGAGTGTCGTCAGTCCTGCTTTGATGTCTTCGTCATTGACGGTTGTAAATGCGCCGTTTGTTGCGGCGATAGCCTCCAGAATGAGCTGCCCCCGGATGGGGAGTTCTGCGGTAATGCCTTCAGCGAGTGTTTTATCGGTTTGCGCCATCCTTGTGACGACTGTTGTCTTATTAACGTCCGCGTTGTAAATCGGGCAACAGACATCGGGTTGAACGCCGAGGAGTCGTGGGATATTTTTAATGAGGCCTTGCGTCTGTAGTTCACGGAAACCGATATAAAGTCCTAAGTAGATGCTCCCGAACCCGACGGGACAGATAACGTGCGTCGGGGGGTGCCATCCGAGCTGCTCAACGATTTCATACGCCACTGTTTTGGTGCCTTCTAAGAAGAACGGATGCCAGTTGTGAGAGGCGTAACAGGTGGTCTCTGCTGCGTGTTTCACCGCCTCTGTCGTTGCCATGCGGTTTCCCGGCACCAATTTTAACTCGGCACCGTAGGCAGAAATCTGTTTTAATTTCCCTTGCGACGTGGATTCTGGACAGTAGATCGTGCAGTGGATACCTGCTCTCGCGCTATAAGCGGCGATCGCTGCGCCGGCGTTGCCTGATGAATCCTCAACGACTGTCTCGACCCCAAGTGCCTTGAGATGCGTAAGTAGGACGGACGCGCCCCGGTCTTTATAGGAGCCGGTTGGACAGAGATAATCGAGTTTGACGAAATGCTCCGGTGCGTTGACATCCAGCGGAACGAGTGGGGTCATGCCTTCGCCGAGGGTGACAATCTCTGTGTCTACGTCAATCGGTAGTGCTTCTCGATACCGCCAGAGCGACATCGCTGCTGGGACCTGTGGGTTCGGATATATATGCGAATCTTTGGCTAAGGTTAAGGCGTTTCCGCAGTCGCATCGGTAGCGTAATGGCGATATTTCGTAGGTTTTGTTGCATTTGGTACAGAGATAGTTCATTGTTAGTTATCAGTTGCCAGTACTCAGTTGGCGGGGTTGCAAACCCCGCCTGCAACGGCATTGTTAATAGTTGTCAGCCGTCGGCTGTCGGCTGACAGGGTGTGCGTACGGGTTCTATGGATGCTATTTCAAAATGAGCATCCGTCGTGTCTGCTGGAAAGATGGCGTTACTAATTGATAGAAGTAGACCCCGCTGGCTACGGGTTCGCCTAACGCGTTACGTCCATCCCAATAAGCGGCACGTTCCGGACTGTTATAGAAGCCTGCCGATTGGAAGCCGAGCTGGAGTGTCCGAACCAACTTGCCGGTAGTATCATAAATAGAGACCGATACCGGACTGCCTTCGGAAAGTTGATAGGGTATCCACGTTTCAGGGTTAAACGGATTCGGATAGTTCTGCAACAGCAGACTCTGCTTCGGGGAGCCGATGTCGGTAAGCCGAACCGATAGCACCGCGTTTGCGAGATCGGCAGCGTTCACGGTGAAGTTGAACTCTTTTGAGACGATGTTGCCTTGGGTATCGGTGACAACCACTCCGAGCGTGTCACCGGGTTCAATGACGCTACGATAGTTGAGATCAGCGGTAGCAGCGGCGAAGTAATTGCTACGCACCTGAGTTTCCATGACGGTATTCGTCCGATGGTTTCGGACTGTGACACGGTAATCGTTGAACTGCTGGAGACCTTCTAAATATCCACTAACAACGAATGCCCACGCTTCCTGTACAACCCTCCTATCCCCCCTTATCATGGGGGTAAGAGCCGGTGCTGTGGGTGCCTGGGTTTGATTCGTCCACGCTGTTCCAGTGAAGACAATCGCGCGTGACTGTGGTAGGTTGAGGATGTACCCTTTTGCGCCTTCGATGGGAAATCCGTCGTCCGGTGCGTTTGGTGTCCATGCGATAAACGCCTGGTTTTCGGTGTCAAGCGTGATGACGGTTGTCGCCCCGGTCTTGACTGCAAGTGAGCGTGCTGTTGTATGCACGGTCGGTTTCAACGGCACAGACAGCATGTGCAAACCTTTAGAGAGGTGCATGGAAAAAGTGTTGCCTAAATCTTCTCCGTTTGCTTGTGGGTTCGGTCTACCGATGAATCCGTATCTCCGCCCGTCCGCTGTGTCGTAAAAACCGATAATACTTCCATCCTGATTAACATTTCGGACGACAGTGATAACACTGCCTGGGCGTTGCACTTCATAGAGGACACCGCTGGGTAGAATGATATAAGACCGCAGAATATCGTCTACAGCTTTGGCTCTGAAACCGATAAGTCCGACATCGGTGATAGTGTTCACAAACAAGTATTGAAGGTTCGGGCTTGTTGGGAGATCAAGCGTGGTAAAACTGCCGTCAGGGTTGCGGACATACCCGTGCGGCATTCCTTCGGCATCCGTGTAGCTGCCGACGACAGCACCTGCGGCGTTGACAAAGTCGCCATAAGTTGCTACGGCTCCGGGGAACGTAATTATCAAATCACCTGAGAAGGCATGGGTGACCCCTGCTTCATCAACGATGTTCCCGCTCAGTGCTCCGGTCTCGTCACTAATCCCATAGATAAAGGTTTGTGTTGCCCCCGGAAAATCGTATTGGCGGAGCTCGCCATTTTCCAAGATAACACCGTGGTAAAGCCCGTCGCTATCCTTGTAGTGTCCCGCAGCGACACCATTATTGCTCAGGGCATAGAAATCCGTTTGCTGTGAGTCGGGGAAATCGTGCCTCGTAAAAACACCATCAATGAGTGTAAAAGCGACCTCTTTTTCGCCATCAGCACTTCGTGTGTTACCTGCGTAGTCTCCGAATTCGTTACTCGCAGCCACTTCGAGAAAATCGACACCGGGAACTTCGATGGTCTCGAAGGTGTAATCTGCAATCGGTATTTCGGGACTCATTTGTGCGACGGCATATCCTGTGAAACAGATAATAATTAGACATATCAACAAGGGAAGTTTAGTTTTTATATAATGATTCATGGTTATCCTTTTTTGACGTGTGTTGGGAAACCGTCAGTAAATAGGTTTTTGTTTAAATGCGTTATTCAAACCGATATTGAATGGATTTCTCTGTGGATATTATAGCACTTTTTTGGGATATTGACTACTTTTTATTTTTAGAGGTCGCGAGCGACAAGAAACACCCAAGCAAAAACACTCGCTCCTACAAAGATCGCGAGCACAGCTCGCTCCTACTGCAGGGTTATTTAGTTTTAAACAAATTGTCGGGTTATCTCAATTTTTGGATTTTCCTTTTCAGTCCCGGTGCGGTTAGGAAACCGAACCATCTATGTCAATTTAGCGATTTTTTCATGGCATTTTAACAATTATAGATATAGACATGCCGCCCCTACGGGGCTTAGGTTTTTTGGCATACCACACGCTGCTATAAACATACCGCCCCTACGGGACTGAAGAGATTTTTGAAGTCTTCAAGGTTTCGGCGTAGTATCCGGTTCGGTTAGGAAACCGAACCTACCGGACCTGGGGATCCAGGCGGTTATTTTTTCTAAAATTGACATATCGTCCCGCACGGGACTGAAGAGGTATTCTGGCGTGGACAGGGTTTCGGCGTAGTATCCGGTTCGGTTAGGAAACCGAACCTACCGGACCTGGGGAAGATATGGGATTACCGATTTATTTTTTTAACTTCATCAAACCGCACCTACCGGCCTGGGGAAAGAAAATATCGCTATGAACAATCGGGGATTGAATGGAAGGTTGGAAGCGCGTTATCTTCTACACTTCCAACCTTTCATGTTTGACATTACTTGCGTATCAACATCTTGCGTGTAGCGGTGAAATCGCCTGCTTTGAGGGTGTAGAAATACAGGCCGCTGGCAACACGTTCACCGAGGGCATTTTCACCATCCCAATGCGCCGCACGACTACGCGTCCGATACACACCCGCAGGTTGATGTCCGAGTGCCAACGTCCGCACCAATTGCCCCTTTACATTGTAAATCGAGATGGTAACATCGGCAGGTTTTGCTAACTGATACGGCATCCATGTTTCAGGATTAGACGGGTTCGGATAGTTGGCAAACAGTGCAGATGTTGCGGGCGGCCCGGTAGCGGGAGCACCACCAAGGATCTGAACATCAACGTACCATAAACTTTCACCGATTGCCGCCATTAACTCTCTGAACGCCTCTTCTGAAAAGGAATTTCCAGACAGATAGAGAAACTCCATATTTATCAACCCGGATAGCGGGGATATATCGCTGATGGAATTGTTAGACAGATCGAGCGATGTCAGACCCGTCAATCCAGATAGCATGGATATATCACTGATAGAATTGTTAGACAGATCGAGCGATGTCAGACCCGTCAACCCGTCAAAATCGCCAGAGGTCAGGGAAGTAATACCTTGGTTGCTTAGACTCAGACTTGTAATAGCGGCAAGATGTTCTTCTGTCACATCGGCTGCATCGCTAACACCATCAACAGCAGCAACAATCGCATCCTGCACCTGTTGGGTGCGGCCATCAAGCAGGGTAGGTTCTTCCGTAACCTCTGTATCTTCTGCCACATCTGTAACATTGATGGTCACGTCAATACTATCCGTGCCACCGTTGCCATCAGAGACAGAGACGGAAACTGCGTAAGAGGACTTCGTCTCATAATCCAACGGTGCTTTGGTTTGCAGCTGCCCGGAGGCAAGTACAATAGAAAACGAGTCAGCATCTGTGCCACCGACGGTATATGTCAGTGTATCGTTGCTATCCACATCCGTCGCAGCAACAGGGGCACCGATGTTTTCCCCTGATGCTGTGTTCTCTGCGATAGAACGTGATGTGCTGGTACCATCTGTGAAGACAGGTGCGTTGTTCTCATTGACATCGGGATTCTCATCAACATCTGTAATATTGATCGTGACGGTAATACTATCGGTGCCGCTGTTGCCATCATTAACAAAAACAGTAACTGCGTAAGAGGACTTCGTCTCATAATCCAACGGTGCTTTGGTTCGCAGCTGCCCAGAGGCAAGGACAATATCAAATGCCGCAGCATCTGTGCCACCGAGGGTGTACGAAAGTATATCATCACTATTTACATCTGTTGCAGCAACAGGGGCACCGATGTTTTCTCCTGATGCCGTGTTCTCTGCTACCGAGCGTGAGGTGCTGGTCCCTTCTGTAAAGACAGGCGCGTTGCTCTCATAGACATCGGTAATATTGATCGTCACATCAATACTATCGGTGCCGCCGTTGCCATCTGAAACAGAAACGGTAACCGAGTAAGATGACTTCGTTTCATAATCCAACGCAGAGTTGGTTCGCAGCTGCCCGGAGGCACTCACAATAGCAAATCTCGCAGCATCAGGACCACCGAGGGTGTATGTAAGGGTATCGTTACTATTTACATCCGTCGCAGCAACAGGGGCACCGATGTTTTCTCCTGATGCCGTGTTCTCTGCTACCGAGCGGGATGTGCTTGTCCCTTCTGTGAAGACAGGCGCGCTGTTCTCATTAGCGGGAGCAGGGGGGACCTGAACATCAACGTACCATAAATTTTCACCGATTTCCGCCATTAACGCTCTGAACGCCTCTTCTGAAAAGGGATTGCCAGACAGATAGATATACTCCATATTTATCAACCCGGATAGAGGGGAGAGATCGCTGATCGAATTGTTAGACAGATTCAAGTTCGTCAGACCCGTCAAACCGTCAAAATCACCTATTTTCAATTCTTTGATATCCCGTCTGTTCAGGTTGAGTTGTGAAATTTCGGCGAGGTGTGCTTCGGTTACATCTTCTGCATTATTTATACCCGGGACTGCGGCAACAATCGCATCACGCACTTCGGGGGTTCGGTCACTTACCGGTGTTCCATAGCTTGCCACTTGCACACTGAAGAGTATTACGACTGTCAATAAAACGGATACTACACATTTTTGATTTACGAGCAATCGTTTCACGTTAATCTCCTCTTGTTTTGTCGTTTTCACGGATTCTGGGTTTTATCCTATAGCAATACAGATCATTCACTGCGGGTTCACTAAGTTCATTTTTGCTGTCTCAATACGCGGCAGGATTCTGATTTGGGCGATTTACCACTGAACTCCTGTCTAAACAGGTGTCTATATCTATGCGCTAAAATTATATTAGGATATATATTTGGTATATTATATATTTAAAGATGTGTCCTAATATAAATTATACCTTAATTTAACATTTGCGTTAAATTAAATCTGTCCATGATTCGACACCGGGAAAAATCTATGTGATATTCAGGTGAGAATGAATATCGCGAGCACAGCTCGATCCTACAGCGGAATATCGCGAGCACAGCTCGCTCCTACAGCGGAATATCGCGAGCACAGCTCGATCCTACAGATGATTAAGGCGGTGGTGCTGGCGAAGTCAGAAAACCGCGCCAGCCCGGATGTCACTGGCTCACCGCATTTTCACTGGATAGTAAGGATATTGGTGGCGTATTTTCCGCTTACACCGTCAATGCTACCCTCCCATACTGCCCTATACTGACCTGGGAGGTCTGTGGCATAACCACATATACCAGTATTTACTTCTGTTCCAGGAATATCAGTCCATGGACTTGTGGGGCCTTCTCGATGCTGCCATTTAGAGGTGTGAGTGTTGTATATCACGCCATTGAAATTAGTACCATTTAAATTGATACATCTGTTTACACCCGCTTCCAGGGGAAAGCCTCCTGCAACAAAGACAACCCTATTAGGAGACACAGTGAACCCTTCTAAAGGCGTATATGGGTCATCGATTTCTTCCATATCCGGTTGGGTCCCTGGTACTGTAGTATCAGGTTTGTCTTCCGGCTCGGAATCCATAACCCCCTGAGCAGCCGGCTTCATCATATTCATTCCCGGATCACAACCGACAACGGCAACCAGTACAAAACAGCAGCACCAAAATGCGATAAAAACAGATTTCATTAGAAAAATCTCCTTAATCTTCTTTTAGAGTAAAGCTCACGATTATAGTAAAAACTACACTTAACGAGACATCTATAGAAGGCGGGGTTTGAAACCCTAACTAACACCAGACACCACACACATCAACAATACTATAAGAATTGAGATGGTGATTTTTCGATTCACTACTGACATTTTCATAAGAAACTTCTTTTCATCAATTAATTGGACTGCTGTCTAAACAGAGGTCTATATCCGCGCACTAAAATTATATTAGGATATATAATAAAGATATAATATATTTAAAAATTTGTCCTAATATAATATATTATACTTAAATTTAACTTTTACGTCAAATTAAACAGGATATAAACATGCTACCTTTACAGGGTTTAGATCTTTTTCCGCCAAACGCTGCTATAGACATATTGAAGAAACACCCCAGCAAATAAACCCCTACGGGACTAAAGAGGGTTATGAAATCTTCAAGATTTCCGCGTAGAATCCGGTTCGGTTAGAAACCGAACCTACCAGGCCTGGGGTTGGAGCGGTTTTACCTCTAAAATTGACACTTATGGTTCGGTTAGAAACCGAACCTACCGGGTCTGGGGGGTCAAAATTGGACTAAAAAGCCAAAAACTAAATCTGCCTGTTGTATAGTTATTATAGACAATTTTATTGATTAATAAAATAAAATTATTAGTGTCATAAATAACCAAAATGATACGGAATTTTGCGAAAAAAGTCAAATTATTTCTATGAAAAGTGCTAATGCTGCTGAAAAAGCGCGTTATATCTTAGAATCTAAGCAGACGGTTTTGGTTTTTGGAGGGGTTGGAAGGTTGGTCGGTTGGGTCTCCGCTGCAAGGAGAATCCATCTGCAAGGATAGGGCGGGGTTACAAACCCCGCCTGCAAGGAGAATTCATTATTTCAAAATGACGAGTCGTCGGGTTTGCTGGAAATCGGGGGTCGTCAACTGGTAGAAATAGATGCCACTCGCAACGCGTTCGCCGAGGGCGTTGCGTCCGTCCCAATATGCCGCACGACTCCGACTGTTGTAGAAACCCGCGGATTGGAAACCGAGGGAGAGGGTCCTAACCAACTCGCCTGTTGTCCCATAAATGGAGACCGATACCAGACTATCTTCGGAGAGTTGATAGGGAATCCATGTCTCTGGGTTGAACGGGTTCGGGTAGTTCTGCAACAATAGATTCTGTGTGGGTTGACCGATGCTGTCAAGCCTGACGGACAGAACGGCGTTTGATAGGTGTTCAGGTGTCACTTTAAAAGTGAGGGGTTGTGATTCAGCGTTTCCATCGGGACCGATGACGCGCACTTCAATCACATCTCCGACTTGGACGACGCTGCGTCGCGTCAAATCAGCGGTTGCAGCGGCGAAGTAATCGCCTTGCACTGGAGCCGTGATCACGCTGTCTGTTCTGAGGTTCCGGACAATAACTTGATAGCCATCGGACGCCGGTTTGCCTGCCAAGTGTCCGCTGACAACAAATGCCCATGCTTCTTGGATAACCCCCCTATCCCCCCTTATCAGAGGGGTAAGAGTATCCTGTGCAACCCCGCTATCCCTTGTAATCGTAGGTGCTGCGGCAGTCGCCTCGGTTGGATTCATCCAAGATGCGCCGACGAAGGCGAAGTTGCGGCTCTCTGGAACATTGACGATGTAGCCTTTACCACCTTCAACCGGAAACCCGTCGTCGGGTGCGCTGGGTGTCCATGCGACGAACTGCTGGTTTTCCACATCAAGCGTAATGACGGTTGTCGCTCCTGTCATGGCGAGAAGACTCTTAGCAGTCATGGGTGTCCAAGGTGCCAGTGGTACAGAAAGCATGTTCAACCCTTTAGACAGCTGGACGGTGTAGGCATTGCTGAAAGCATCGCTCTCTTCCTCGGTGCCCATTCTGGCGATAAATCCGTGTCTGCGTCCATCGGGTGAGTCATAGTGTCCAACGACAGAAGCGTCCTGATTGATATTGTAGCCTTCCGTTCTAACGCTGCCAGGCACTTTCAATTCATGAAGCCCTCCAAGGAATGTACCGACATAAGTGCGGGTGACCTCACCTACCACTTTGCCTCGGGAAACAGAAATCTTTGTATCGGTGAGACCGTGTACAAAAAAGAATTCATAAGTTTCTTGGGTTGGCGGGGTGAAAGATACATACCTGCCATCCGGAGCGCGTAGGTATGGCGTATATGTACCCTCGTCATCCACGTAACTGCCGATCATACCCCCTGACGCGTTGATAAAATCAGCATAAGTTTCCGCTGCCCCCGGATACTCAACGATGATGTCCCCTGTGAATCCACGACGCACGCCCGAAGTATCTGTCCAATTACCCGTCAGATTTCCTGTCGCGTCACTGATACCCCATATCTCCGTTTCAACGGAGCCCGGAAAATCATATTGTTGTAACTCGCCATCTTGTAGGATGATACCGCGGTGCTTACCCTCGCTATCTTCGTAGTGCCCCGCAGCACGCCCATCATTACCGAGGGCATAGAAATAAGTGTTCTGTGAACCGGGGAAACTGTAGGTCTTAAAAACACCATCGATGAGTGTAAAGGCGACGAATTTTTCGCCATCGGTACTTTTCGTGTAGCCCGCATAATCTTCAAAGTCAGAGCTCGCCGTCAACGCTAAAAAATC
>JAAXHL010000098.1 GCA_012270865.1 Candidatus Poribacteria bacterium
CGTAGCTCGTAATGTAATGGAGAGCGAATTTACGGAGAAAAACTTTCAAGTTCCGATCCACCTGACCGAACCACAAGAAAAATTAAATATTAGTTACAAAGAACAGTAGCCCGTAATGAAATGGAGGGCGGATCTACGGGATAGTACTTCAAACTTCAAATCTGCCTGACCGAACCGCAAGGAATAATTAAAGATATGTCTTCACAACCGAATGTTCTTTTTATGATCGCCGACGACCATCGGTGGGATGCCATCGGCGGTATGGGGGATCCAACTGTTAAAACCCCCACTATGGACTCGCTCATGGCACGCGGAACAACCTTCCGCCAGACACATATTATGGGTTCCCTTGTCGGGGCAGTTTGTGTACCGAGCCGTGCTGCTGTGCTTACCAGTGCAAATCTGTTCCGTAGCGGCGGAAACCAGCTTAACCGAGATTTGGCAGTTTGGCCGCAGGTCATGCGCGAAGCAGGGTATCACACATTTTTTTCTGGCAAATGGCACAATGACCGCCAAACGTTTACCAACAGTTTCGATGACGGTGCCAAGATTTTCTTCGGCGGAATGGGCGATCAATATAAGGTCCCCGTTTTCGATTTCGATGCAACAGGCAAATATCCGCAGGACGCAAGGTACATCGGAGATAAGTTTTCTACGGAACTCTTTACAGATGCCGCCGTGCAATTTGTAGAAAACTACGACGCAACGGACCCATTTTTCCTTTACCTCTCGTTCACTTCACCGCACGATCCGAGAACACCCCCCGGAGAATACGCGACGATGTATTCACCAGAAGAGGTACCTGTTCCCGAAAACTTCGTTCCCGAACACCCGTTTGACAACGGCGAAATGCGTATCCGAGACGAAGTGCTGGCACCCTTCCCACGCACCCCGGAAATCGTTCAACAACACATTGCCGATTACTATGGGATGATTACCAGCCAAGATGCCGAAATGGGACGGCTCCTGCAGACGTTAGAAGCAAAAGGGCATCTTGATAATACTATTGTTATCTATACTGCCGATCACGGACTCGCTGTCGGACAACACGGACTGCTCGGCAAACAGAATCTCTATGACCATAGCATCCGTGTGCCATCAATATTCGCGGGACCCGGTATCCCTGAAGGTACAACAGTTGACGCACTCACCTATCTCTACGATGTCTTTCCGACTGTCTGTGATCTCACCGATGTCGAGTGCCCGGATACGACTGAAGGGTGTAGTTTAGTGCCACTGATGGAGGGTTGTGTGGACCGGGTTCGTGCTACAGTTTTCGCGGCATATAAAGATATTCATCGCACGATCAGCGATGGACGTTGGAAACTCATCCGTTACTATGTCTCTGAAGAGACCGGTAAAGGTACGGATTACCTCCAACTCTTCGATCTGGAGCAGGATCCGTGGGAGACAACAAACCTCGCCGACTTGCCTGAACACGCCGATCTCATCCGTTCACTTGCTGCAGATATGAAAATGTGGCAAACCGAAACGGACGATTTCATGAAAGATACGCCGATACTGTTACAGTAGTAGGCACGCTCCGCTGTGCCGTAACCAGCAGGAAGATTAGAAGGGACTTCCTTCTTTTCTTCCACGCTTCCATCCTTCTGATAAATTCGGATCCTAACTTCTCTATCCACCATGACCGATAGCAATCAATCGCGCAGCCTGTTCCGCCGTGTCAGCGATTAACCGCGACGCATCCGCAACCGCATCCGCTAATTCCATCGGTTCTTGTACGATACCCAACATCGCATCAATACCCGCTTCATAAACGGCTTCGGCACCTTCAGCGATGCCACCCGCAATCGCAATGACCGGAATATTGTGCGCCTTCGCGACCTTGGCAACACCGACAGGCGTTTTCCCGAAGGCTGTCTGAAAATCGAGTTGCCCCTCACCCGTGAAAACGATAGCAGCACCTTTCACCTGTTCTCTGAGATTGACGGCATCAATCATAATATCAACCCCGAGCCGCAATTCGGCGTTGAGAAACGCCATCAGACCCGCACCGAGTCCGCCCGCGGCTCCGGCACCCGGGATGTCATTAAAGGATTTACCGAGTGTCCGTGCCAAGACTTGGTCAAAATGTGCGAGGGACGCGTCCAGCGTTTCAATCATTGCAGGCGTGGCACCTTTCTGTGGTCCATAAACGTGTGATGCACCTTCGGGACCTGTCAACGGGTTGTTGACATCGCAGGCGACAACGGTTTCGGTTTCTGCAATAGCAGGGTGTAAGTCTGTTATATCTATTGACGCTAATTGACCAAGTCCTCCACCGCCACGCGGAATCTGTTTGCCGTTTGCATCCAGTAGCCGAACACCGAGAGCCTCCGCCATACCGGCACCGCCGTCGTTTGTCGCACTGCCGCCGATACCGATGATTAAGCGTCTACACCCCGCTTCCAAAGCGGTGTGGATAAGCTGTCCAGTGCCGTAGGTAGTGGTGCGGAGTGGGGCCCGTTCGTGCGGTGCGACAAGCGTGAGACCGGAGGCGGATGCCATCTCAATGACAGCCGTTTCTCCATCTGCGAGGATACCGAATTGCGCGTCAACCGCGTTCTCCAGTGGTGCAAGCACACGCTGTGTTCGGAGGTGACCACCGGTGGCATCAACGAGCGATTGCACAGTCCCTTCGCCACCGTCTGCCATCGGGATTTTGTCAATAACAGCATCGGGGAACACACGGCGGAGTCCCTGCTCAATCGCATTTGCGGCTTCGAGCGCACTCACGCTTCCCTTGAATGAATCCGGTGCAACTACAATCTTCATAGCGGAAAGTCTATCATAAGCACCGCAATCTGTCAAGTTCGGGCAATTTCTATTATAGATAATTGAGGGTGGTACATAAATATCTCACGTAGGGGTTGGGTCTCCCAACCCGTCCGATGCGCGCATAGCCGATCTGATAGAGGGCGAGGCAACCTCGCCCCTACGGTGGTCGCATACCCTAAC
>JAAXHL010000028.1 GCA_012270865.1 Candidatus Poribacteria bacterium
TTGGTTCTTCAACCGTTGGTTCTTCATCCGCTGGTTCCTCAACCGTTGGTTCCTCGACCATCGGTTCTTCGACCGTTGGTTCTTCAACCATCTCTTCAGCGGCTGGTGCGACTAAGCTGTAACTTACCAAGTCAAAATCAATTTCATTCTGATTCTGGAACCTGACTGGACCAACATCAGGTGCAAGCCAGAGGTGTTCTACTGGACGGAGCGTTAAAAGAGCCGTCGTTATTTTGTAGGATATCCGAATTTTAGCACAGTTCTCGAATGTTCCAGCCGGGGTTACAACCTCCTCAAATCCTACGACCTCTATAGTCGTAGTGTTGGATGTCGCACCCACGAGTAGCAGTTCGGTTTCTCCAGAGATTTCCCACGTTTGGCCGAGCATTGGCAATGATGGGTAAAAGAGCGTGGGCGGGTCATAGATAATTGTAGCGATCCCGAACGTCCCTTCATCCGTATCAGAACGATGCAACGTGATTCCGGTGTCGTCAACTGAAATCAGGTAGCGGTCCGGAACGATGGCGCTAGTGCCGAGTGTCTCTTCATCAATTTTAAGACGACGTAGGTCAAGACCATTGGAATCTTCAGCGTCCTCAATCACGTATCGGCGTTGCTGTGTTCCATCTGTAGTGTCTAAAGTCCATGTGTTCCCAATTTCTGCAGGATAATAATTTTGCGCTGTTGCTGTAAGCGCGAAACTACAGATAATACTTAATACTAAAAACGGTTTCAACCAAGACACAAGTTTGGTAGATTTCATAATTCAAAACTCCTTAAAGGAAGTGAAAAATATGGGTTCAAATAATGTTTACGATCCTATCGGAACCCGCGTGAGGACCGGTGAAAATACGAGTGGTTGGTTGTCGGACGGCACCGTAGTGTCGGAAGGGATATGCTGTCCCTCTGCGGGGATGTCCTCTTTTTCCGAGACGTATTGGTATCCGAACCACATCCCAACTGCCATCGCTATCGCAGCGATGCCAATTACAATCAATACCACTTTCCAAGTTACCATATTAGCCTCTTTTAGGTTCCGTGTGATAGGTCTTAGGTGCTACAAAATTCACCATTAGAGATTGTAACCTCGCAATTGATTTCAAGGTTACATTAAAAACACTAAAACAGATTTGGTCTGCTGTTCTATTGGGTTTCAAATACTCGGTATTATCGGCGAGGCAACCTCGTCCCTACGATAATTTACCCTAAAGTTCGAGGTTAACGAATCACCGAACCGAGTATGACGACTAATTGCTGAAGTTCTGTGCGATGCGTACCAGGTCCAAGATGTTAACGATTCCATCGTCGTTTACATCTGCTTCGGGGTCCGACCCACCGAACCGAGAGGCGACGAAAACGAGGTCCAAGATATTTACAACACCATCAGCGTTTACGTCATAAGGATTCGTTGGCAGGTTGGTACTTACCAATTTGAAGAGCAGCTTGTCGCTGTTTTCGTATTGGACGGGTCCTATATCTGGTGCTAACCATTGATAAGTTGTTGATTCAACATTTATGAAACCTCCAGCGGAGAACGTCAACGCTAATTCGACCTTGGCGCAGTTTTGGAACGTTCCTGCGGGTGTCTCAAGGGTTTCAAATCCGACGACTTCTAAATTAGTGGTACTTTTTCCGCCTACCTTTAAAAAGCCCGCGTCAACTTCGGCATCCGCTACTATCTGCCATTTATCGCCGAGCTCGAGATGTAGTGGAAAAAAAGTTGCAGGTGTTGGAAAATCCGCTGTCACGGTGCCGCCGATAGCAGCTTCCTCTAAGAAAGTTCCGTGGAGTTTGATGGCTTCGTTGCCGACAGTCAAGAAATATTTGTCAGTATCAACAATGTCGCCAGTGTCGAGTTCTTGTATCTCAATTTTCAAAGTGATGACCTCGGTACCTTTATAAGTTTCGGGACCTTCGAGGCTATAGGTGCGGCGTTCTTCAGCATCAGCGTTCTCTAAGACCCAAGTGTTGCCGACATCCGCAGGATAATAATTTTGGGCTGCCGCTGTAAAGGCGAAGCCGTGAGCGAGAACCAAGACCAGCAATGGTTTGAGCCTGTGTAAAAATATTTTTGTTTTCATAGTTTAATTCCGTTAAAAGAAAATAGCGATGTTGACTTTTTCTAAATTTCGTGTGATAATAAGAGTATATTACTACATTTATTGCAATTTTGCAAGAGATAAAAAGATATAGTTTCGGACTATAAGGAGAAACATAGATGCGTTTAGAGGGACAGGTTGCGATTGTTACAGGTGGCGGCGGCGGTATCGGGAGGGCGACATGCCTCGCCTTTGCGAGAGAGGGTGCGGACATCGTTATCCCTGAAGTGAATATAGCGAATGCAGAAGCGGCTTCAGCAGAGATAAAAGACCTCGGTAGACAGTGCTTGGTGATTGAAACAGATGTGGCGGATGGCAACTCTGTCCGTGAAATGGTTCAGAAGACACTCGAAACGTTTGGACGCATTGATATTTTGGTCAACAACGCCGGTATCTTCAGTTATACGCGTATAGACGCATGTACGGAAGCGGAATGGGACCGGATGATGGCGGTGAATTTGAAAGGTCCGTTCCTCTGTTCGCAAGCGGTGATGGAGACGATGAAAAGGCAACGATCCGGACGGATTATCAATCTCGGTTCACTGGCGGGACAGGTCGGTGGACTGGTGGCATCTGCGCCGTATTCCGCCTCAAAAGCGGGTGTGATGTGTCTGACGAAATCGTTGGCACGTGTGCTTGGTGCGTACGGTATTACGGTTAACTCTATCGCACCGGGTGTGGCAGCAACGGAGATGGCGAAAAATCATCCGGATATGACGGATCAGATTCCGTTGGGACGCGTCGCCGATGCCTCAGAGGTTGCGAGTGCTATTCTGTTTCTCGCCTCGGAAGATGGACAGTATGTGACGGGTGCGACGCTGGATGTCAATGGTGGAATACGGATGGCGTGAATGGTTGTCAGTTTTCAGTTAACAGTTACAAGAGGTTTTGGATAGTTCCAAAGTCTCTTAACTGAGTACTGAAAGATTTTTCGTAGAAAAAATCGTACTGAAAACTGTTAACTATAAAAAGGAGAAATTATATGGAATATAGGACACTTGGACGTGCGGGTGTGAAGGTTTCACCGCTGTGTCTCGGGACGATGATGTTTGGTGGACCGACAAACGAGAGGGATTCGATTCGGATTATTCATCGCGCGATGGACGCAGGTATCAATTTTATGGATACCGCGAATGTCTATAACGATGGTGAATCTGAACGGGTTATCGGGAAGGCGGTTCGCGCAAACCGAGAGAAATGGGTCATCGCTACGAAGGTACACGGGTCGATGGGTGATGATGTGAATGCAGCAGGGTCGCACCGATTTCACATCATGTCGGCGGTTGAAGCGAGTCTTGAACGGCTCGGCACGGATCACATCGATGTCTACTACTTGCATCGCTGGGACGCATCTACGCGAATTGCGGAATCGCTACGCGCACTGGACGATTGCGTGCGGCAAGGGAAAGTGCGTTACATCGCCTGTTCCAATTTTCAGGCGTGGCGTATCTGTGAGGCACTCTGGACGAGCGAGAAGCACGGACTGGAAGAGTTCGTATGCGTCCAACCGCTTTACAACATCGTGAATCGAGATATTGAAGTGGAGTTGCTGCCGTTTTGTCAGAAGTACGATGTCGGTGTTGTACCGTATAGTCCTTTGGCACGGGGTGTCCTGTCGGGTAAGTATCTGCCCGGCGAAGAGCCGCCGGAAGGTTCACGAGCGGCGCGAAAAGATAGACGGATTTTACAGACGGAACTCCGTGAGGAGAGTTATGAAGTCGCACAGAAACTGGTCCCGTTAGCGGAGGCACACGGCAAGACGTTGACGCAGTTTTCGTTGGCGTGGGTGTTGGCGAATCCGGTAATCACTTCAGTCATCATCGGTCCCCGAACGATGGATCAATTTGAGGATAACTTGGGGTGCTTGGATTGCACGTTAACGGAGTCCGATGAAACGGCTGTTAACGAGTTGGTGCCGCTTGGGGAACACACCGGCAAAGGGTATAACGACCCGGCATATCCTGTATTGGGACGGTTTAGAGAGGCATAATATGGCGAGGTTCTAAATGCAGATCGCATGAATCAACGGTATGAAGGTTCTCCGTGTGGCATTCACCGGGGCGAGTACGCCGCAAAACCTCGCCAGTAGATGTTTGTATCAGTCTTACCGCTATCAAAAGTTGCCTACTTAATAGATTTGAGGTTACCCCACGTCGTCGTTAGTTTTCCTCGAGGTTCAACATCTAACAATTCACCGAATCGGTTAACAAGAAGTTCGCCGATTTCTAATCCAACTTGCGCAAGGTAATCGTCTGGCTTATTGCCGAGTGTTTCCATGTGGAAATGGACGAAATAGCCTTTCATGTCTGGTGCAGCAAAGAGGATCGGATCAGCCGAGTTGCCCGCTTCAGCATAGACTTCGATTGGATCACACTTCTCCGCTTCCAACACATTGATCTGCCCTGGACGATTCGGGTTAAAGGGTTCAAGACTCGGAATCAATTTCTTACCCTCTTCGGTCGGTTTCACAGCGGCAGCAGTCGTTGTGATGTACTGCGCCGTAAAGTTGAGGACATCCATGACACCTTGGTTGCCGGGGACAACCTTCTGACCGGGTGCATCTTTCTTTCCAACAGCGTAGAACGGCGTATCCCCAGAATAGATGAGCACGCCACCGCCGAACAGGAAGTTCTCAATCGGACTGTCATCTTTCATACCAATTGTGTAGACGATTTCGGGAACCACGATTGGCGAAACAATGACACCTTCTGGATTATCTTCCATATAGGCGAGAAACTCATCTGCGTTCCCGACAACAGAAGCGATCTTTGCCGTATCCAATTCCGCGACGACGGCATCCTCAATCTTCTTCGTCGATTTCCAATCGCCCCAACCATCGGGATTAAAACCGTAATTCTCATCATAATAGAGGAACACTTCAGGTGCTGCCCATGTCGCCACCGCACACCACAGAAGCACTCCAATTAGCAGGAAAATCTTGTATCGCAAGCGCAGCTTGCAGGCTATACCACAGACGCTATATCTCATGACAAAAACCTCCTTGTTTTTTGCCTGATTTGTCCCGCACAACTTTGCGAATGCTATCGAGAAAATGTTGCCATGGTTCATAGAGAAGAAATGTTAGATCACCTCAGCCACGGTGACATTCTCAAAAAGGCGCGGGAGTGCTCTTTGACAAGGAAAAAATTCCTTTGGGTTGTGTCAGAGAGCCTGTTACATCGCCGGATAGAATGTTTCCTGATTTCATATAATTGATACCCTAAATCTGTGACGAACGCTTCAATCTCTGCGTAAACATCGCGGTTTGTTTCACCGACATCTTTGAGTTCCGCTATTAAGAGCGGTGCGTGTGTCTTTAAGCAGTGTTCGCCACCTCGTAAGACTTCTAATTGGTACCCTTCCACATCAATTTTGACAAAATTGGGAGTCGGTAGTTCGCGAAAAAGGTTATCAATCGTGTCAAGTTTCACACGTTCCGATGCTTTTCGCTCGTTAGCATACTTTAAAGAGGCTGTGCCTTCGGCGAGTCGCGCTTCGGAATAGTGGAGATGGCGTTGCTCAACGCTATCACCGATCCCTTTGTTAATCACAGTCGTGTTTGTGAACCCATTGAGAGAGACATTTTCACGGAGGTAACCACAAGTGCGTGACGCGGGTTCAAACGCAACCACTGCCCCGTTATCCCCAACGAGTGAGGCGAGGAGACAGGTGTAGAACCCGATGTTTGCACCGATGTCCCAACAGATATCCCCCGGTTTGACCATCTTCAAAAGTTTAGTGACGATATATCTTTCGTCATGCGTGCCGTAAAAATAGAGGTATTGGTGCTCAGGGTTCGCTAAGTTGGCTTTCAATCGGAACCGATACTTTGTCTCAAAGGTTGTTATCGGATCTTCGGGTGTAATCCGATCTCTGGTAAGGTTTAGGAGCAGACTTTTCCCATCAGTGATCGGACACCATCGGAGATAACCGCGGACAAGCCGATTGAGTTGCCGGTTCATCCCCATGTCTCAAGTCCGAGTAACTTTTTGCCGAGTTCGGTTAAATGCGCGGTTTCGCCGGATTCATGTTCTTTTTCGGCGCGTTCGCCGCCGAAGCCTGCCATACGCTCTTTCCAAGCGTTGGTTCGTCGCTGGCGTGCTTCCGGATTGGCTTCGCCTGCTGGATACATCGTAATGTATTGGGCGACGCGCGGTGCATCGGCGGTGTTGATGCCTGCGCTGTGCGGCAATGCACTGTGCCAAATAACGAGGTCTCCTGCCTTGCCCGGTACAGGAATCGCGCCGAGTGCCACTAAATCCTGTTGTTTGGGATCGGCATCGGGGGGTAGGCTTTTTATCCACGTTTCGATCTTGTTATGGAATCCCGGGACACAGGTGAATGCGCCTTGGTTGGCGGCGGTATCGGTAAGATAAAGAACGCCTTGTACATGGAAACGGAAAGGTAGGTCAATCGAGGTATCCCAGTGGAGTCCTAAGTTTGTGCGTTCAAATTTACCGGGTACATTGGGCGGACTCATGCTCGCGCGATCGAAACTGACCCAGAGTTTCTCAGTTCCCCAAATTTCGGCGAAAGCTTGATGGACGCGCGGGGACTGGCGAGTTGCCCAGAGCGCCGGGTGTTGATAGATTTCGACCATGATACCTTTACGAGGCGGGTCGGGATACCAACTGTCACGGTTATCGGCATCCATTTCGATGAAATCCCAGACCGCTTGAGCGGCATCTTGTATTGATTCTGGTGGTGCAGCATCACGGATAACGACATAGCCGTTCTCTTCCCAAAAAGCGCGGTCTTCCGAACTTAAAACTGCCATCTTTTCCTCCAGTTGCTAAGGCTATCAGCCGTCAGCAGTCGGCTGTTGGTTTGAACTGTTGGGTCCGTTTCTACGGTAACTCCCGTTTTCCAGCGAGTGTTGCCTCTGCGTGCTTAAGATTTTTTTAACCTAATCGGCGTAAGTAGGCAGATAAAAAAATAACGATGAGTCCCAAGACTATCGTAAGGTTGAGCCATGGTGCGGGTCTCTTTTGATACACGCCGAACACCGGATATGGAAATGTCAGGACGATTGCTAACGTAAATATTAGAAAGACGATAAAGAGTTTGATACCTAAGACAAAGATATAGAGCGAGTAGTCTGAAACAACTGGATCCATAGCGGCACCTGCGCGTGCACTGCGAAAGAAGGTAATAAAGTTATATAAACCCGATATGAGGATGGTTAACAACGCTGTCCAGACAACACCACTGAAACGTCG
The DNA here is from genome assembly GCA_012270865.1 of Candidatus Poribacteria bacterium. Classification (GTDB taxonomy): domain Bacteria; phylum Poribacteria; class WGA-4E; order WGA-4E; family WGA-3G; genus WGA-3G. The sequence goes on from JAAXHL010000028.1 coordinate 7,319, forward strand.
CAAGGCGGATGCGATCAACTCTGCGGATTCAGTGGAACGATTGGCAATCGGTAGCAGAACAACGCGGAAAAAAAAGAACCCTCCTATCATCAGGACCACGGATCCGACATGTATCCATTGTATCAACGATTTCAGAAACATTGTTTGTAGTGGCCAGTAATCAGTAACCAGTAACCAGTTAACAGTAAGAAAGAGATCTCTTTTCTGGTAACTGGTAACTGGTTACTGAAAACTTCCTTTTACACCACTGGCTTTCCGCCAATTGGGTTGAAACAGGCACGAGATTGCTTACATGCATCGGGGGATACGAACTGATCATCGGGTCCTACGACTTGCATCGTGCAGTTGCACCAATAGTGTGAACCGGGGTTGTTTTCAACGAGGTTCTGCAGATTGCCGCCCGGAATGTAGATCGCCTTCGTCCGCAGGTTTTGGCATATCGGACGATTAAAGATTGGAAGTGTCTTTCCTTCTAACATATTGATGCTCCTTTAACTTGCGGCCATCATAGCGGCGCGACTGACGAGGTTCTGTGTTAGAGTCACCTTATAGGCGTTGTCGTTCAAGGGTTGTGCGTCCTTGACGGCATCCGAGCCTGCTTGCCTACTGACTGTTTCGTTAATCATCTTACCGGTAAGTGCGGCTTCGGCTTCTTTTGATCGCCAGGGTGCGGGTGCGACCCCTCCGAGAACGATGCTTGCGGATACACAGGTTGTTCCATTCATTTCAAAGACCCCTGCTACGCTTGCCAGTGCGAAGTCCGGTGCGCCTTTCTCTCGCGCTTTCAGGTAGAAACTTTTCGTATTCGGTTTCGCGGGCGGTACTTGAACTTCAGCGACAATTTCGTTGGGTTGCAGCACGTTTTCTCGGAACGGGTTCGCTGCGGGTAAGGTAAAGAAATCCTCAAGAGACATCGTTTTCTCACCTTCGGGTCCGACGATTTTGACCGATGCGCCGAGTGCGATAAGTGCGGGTGCGAGGTCCGACGGATGGACGATATAGACAGGATCGCCGCCGAGGATGGCGTGGTATTTGCTTAAACCATCAACGGCGAAGCAGGTGTCTCCACCCTTTTTAAGGCAGTTGGTTGCCTCATCACGATAATACCAGCAACGTGGACGTTGACAGAGGTTACCACCGAGTGTGCCGACGTTCCGAATCTGTGGCGTAGCGATAGAACCTGCGGCTTCCCCCAAGACGGTATAGTGATGCCGAATTGTTGGATGCCTCGCGATGTCAGCGACGGTTGTTAAGGCACCGATTGTTAAGCCTGACGCGTCTGCCTTGATGCCCTCCATCCCGGGCAAGGTTTTGAGATTAATGAGCGTCTTTGGTGTCTCGACGTACTCCTTGAGTTCGCCGAGCAGGTCGGTACCGCCTGCGATAAGCATGACTTCGCCCCACTGGCTGTCGCTCAGCAATGTGGTGACCTGTTCCAGGCTGGTGGCGTTGACGTAACTAAACTTCTCCATTGCCTACCTCCTTATGCCTTTTTCTCAGCAAGTGCGGTGAGAATCTTATCGGGTGTAATCGGTAGTTCCCGAATCCGAACCCCGATTGCGTTGTAAACGGCGTTTGCGATAGCACCGAGTGTCGGGATGCATGGCGGTTCACCGACCCCTGTAACCTTCCGATGCGTATCAAAGACGATAGATTTAATTTCGGGAATCTCGAAGGTTCCGGGGACTTTGTAATCCTCAAGGTTTGCGTTGAGCATCCGTCCGGTCTGTGCGTCCATGAAGCGTTCTTCGAGCAGTGCTTGCCCGAGTCCCATGATAACGCCGCCGTTAATCTGGCTCTCGGTCGTCAACCTGTTGATTGCCAATCCGCAATCCTGAACGGCGACAATTTTGATAACGCTGATGGCACCGGTTTCGGTATCGACTTCAACTTCAGCGAACTGCGTGCCTGCGACACCGCCTTGACGGAGTTCTCTATCCCAAGTTCCGCCTTCACTGATGCTCTCCATACCGAGTTGTCCGGTTGCGAGTTCCCACTTAATTGTCTTCGTTCTATCGGAGACGACGTAGATTGTTCGGTTGCCGACGCGTAGGTCTTCCACCGAAGCCTCAAGCTGCGGTGCGACGCGTTCAAACAATTTCTGTTTTGCTGCGGCTGCGGCTGTTTTGATGACCGGTGCGACGGATGCGGTTGTCTGACTGCCGCCGCTACCACCGGACGGGAGCCCGGGTTCGCTATCACCGACCTTTACCATAATATCGGTTGGGTTGAGTCCCAATTCTTCGGCGACGATAATAGCGATCGCTGTACGGATACCTGTACCGATGTCTTGTGTTCCGGTGACGGCTTCGACGGTGCCGTCGGCATTGATAGTGACACGTGCTTGCGTGCCGCCGCCACCACCACCACCCCATTGACCGCTGCCGACACCCATGCCGCGTTTTTTCACGCCTGTACCGGAACCGGGGACACTGTTACGCCTGTGCCATCCGATCTCTTGTGCGCCGAGGGTATATTGTGCTTGTCGAATTTCATTCGGATCGTTGATACGTCGGAATTCCAGTGGGTTCATGCCGAGTTTTTCGGCGAGTTCATCCATCAACGAATCCATAGCGAATGCACCTTGTGGGTGTCCTGGTGCCCGCATTGCACGTTGGTTACCGACGTTGACAGCGACGTTCCGCCGTTCAGCGCGTGCGTTCGGTACGTGATAAACGTAAGGTGCTTGAAAACCTGCCCCGCTTGAGATCCCGCCTGTGCCGTAGCCTTTCATATCGTAGGCGATGATCCGTCCATCGCTCGTCGCGCCTGCGCGGACGTGTTGTGTCATCGAAGGGCGGTTACCCGCGACGAGGTGTTCCGCTTTCCGAGTGAGCATCAGTTTGACAGGTCTACCGGTCATACGAGCCAAGTCCGCTGCGGTGCGTCCCTCTACGCCGGGTCCGAATTTGCTACCGAAGCCGCCACCCATGTGTTCTGTGATGACTCTGACTTGGTTCGCTGGTAGGTCAAAAGAACCTGCTAAATCGTTGCGGACTCCGAAAACGCCTTGTGTAGATGCCCAGACGGTTAGATTTTCGTCGTCTTCCCATTCGGCGACGTGTCCGTGTGTTTCCAAGCAGACGTGCGTTTGGACGGGTGTGTGATAGGTCGCCTCTACTTCAACGGCGGCTTGCTCAAATCCTGCATTGATGTCGCCTTCTTCTCTGACATTCGGGTTGCTCTGATTTCCAGCCCAATCGTCTCGGATTTGTGGTGCGTTTTCCGCCATTGCGTCTTCTTCTGTAACGACAAACGGTAGTTCTTCGAGCTCAACGTGGATGCTCCGAATCGCGTCTCTGGCGATGTCGTCTGCCTCGGCTGCGACTGCGGCGATCTCTTGTCCTTGATAACGGATTTGCCGTCCAGCTTCAATGAGCGGTAAAACTGCTTTGACACCGGGCATCGCTTCCGCGTCGCTTAAATCTAAAGCGACGACGTTTGCGCGTGCGACTTCGGAACGTAAGATGCGCCCGTAAAGCATTCCCGGTCTATTAATATCAAAGGTATATTTCGCTTTTCCTGTAACCTTATCTTTACCTGACAAACGGGGTACCCGTTTGCCGATAAGACGAGATTCACTGGCTTCTCCCCATGATGCCATACCTTTTTCCCCCATTTTTTTACTGATTGGGTTTCTGCTCCGATTTTTCCGTAAATCGGGTTTCTATCAATTTCAATCGAGTTGATGATAATTAGATATTAGCGCGTAAAGCACAAGCCCTCGTTCAACAGGTATACTGCTACGAATCCACCAAATCGATCGTAAATAGGAATCACATCTTCCGTGATGCGGTTTTGACAGCATCAAAGATGAACGGATAGGTGCCGCAGCGACATGTATTTCCGGACAGCCCGACTTTGATTTCTTCGAGTGTCGGTTTTGTATTTTCGCTCAACAGTGCTGCGGACGAGACGACGAAACCGGGGGTGCAGAACCCACACATCAGTGCGTCGTGCTGGATAAATGCTTCTTGGACGGGGTGTAGGTCATCGCCGTCTGCTAAACCTTCGACGGTTGTTATCTGCTTGCCTTGTGCGTCTATAGCGAGCATCATACAAGCGTAGACGGTTTTTCCGTCCACTATGACGGTACAGCCACCACATTCACCTCGGTCACAAATCAGTTTGGCACCGGTTAAGTCAATGTTTGTTCCGCTTGTATCAATTCCGTCGCGTAAAACGGTTAAGAGGGTTGTACGCGCTTCAACTTCAACTTGATACGGTTTCCCGTTGATGTTGAGTTGAATTGTTGCGCTGGCGACAGCGTCCCCCGTTTGGGCATCGGCGGCTTTTTCACTGCCGATCAAGACACTGGGTGCGACAGTCGCTGCAACAGTCCCGGTCCCTACACCTTTCAAAAAGTTTCGGCGGGAGATATTCGTCCCCTGTTTTTTCTCCTTATCAGGCATGCGGTGCCTCCTTCTATTATGAGTTCGGATTAAAGTTATTACGTTGGTTAGACAATCGGTTATCTCTCAATTTTCTTCAATATAGCATATCTCACATTTTTTATCAAGCGAAAAAATAAAGATCAGAATTTTAATCGGGCGACGAAAATTGATTGGCAATTTTTCGAAAAATAGGGTATCATATTAATAGTTTGATGTATTCATCAAAGGACTTTGGAATAAATATCATTTTTTACAGAGGCGATTTCGCCTACAAGACACTAAACTATAATAAGGAGCTATCATGGCTGAGAATACGTTTGAAATTACTGACGATACTTTTGAAGGTATGGTGCTTACATCAGACACACCTGTTGTGGTTGATTTTTGGGCAGAATGGTGCGGTCCGTGCAAAATGATTGCGCCCATCTTAGAAGAACTTGCTGGTGAAAATTCAGAAACTTTCAAAGTTGGGAAAGTCAATGTTGACGACAACCGACAGACAGCAATGCAATATAACGTCCGGAGTATCCCGACACTCCTGGTGTTCAGAGACGGAAAAGTTGCGGGACAGATTGTCGGTGCGATGCCTAAAGATGCACTCAAAAAGAAAATCTTAGATGTTCTGTAGATTCCTGCCCTCAAAATGGAAGGTTGACAGATTCGGGATTGCCGTTCCGCTCTGCCCTTCCATTTTTTAATTTTCCTATCCCCTGCGGTTCGTTATGTTTTGGAAATTCGCCTATAACGCTTTTGCGGTACCAATGATGCTCGTCGGTTTTCACTGCGCGGGGTGCTGTAACCCTAAAATCCGAGAGGGCATTGAAGGACGAAAACGGGTATTCGCGGAACTGGCTGACCAACTCCAGAATGCTCGAGATTTAGAGAAAACGGCATGGTTCCATTTCACCTCTGTCGGTGAGTTCGAGCAGGCGAAACCGCTTATTGAAGCGATTTATGCAGAAACCCGAATCGTTTTAACCTTTTTCTCACCGTCGGTTGCGCCGAATGCAAAATCCTACCCTTATGCCGATGCTGCCGTTTACCTACCTTTAGATACACCCCGTAACGCTGAACGTTTGATACGACTAATTGAACCGGCGTTGATCGTCTTCTCTAAATTCGATATTTGGCCGAATCTCGTCTGGAGAGCCGCTAAGCATGAGATTCCGATTATCGTGGTCGCTGGCACGTTACACGCCGGATCGAAACGGTTGTCCGGTTTTGCGAGACCGTTTTTTCGGAGTGTACACCGGTATATCCGTGTGCATTGCGCGATTTCGGAAGCGGATGCGGCGCGTTTTCAGGAGCTCTGCTCATCGAAACACAAGATTGTTGTTACCGGAGACACGCGCTACGAACAGGTTCACCGACGGGCTGTTTCTGTAGAATCTGATGCAGAATTTTTTCCGGGACAGGGAAGCCTAAAGCGTCCTATTCTCATCGCTGGTAGCACCTACACAGAAGATGAGAGGGTGCTGTTGCCTGCGTATCAGCTGCTACGAAAAAATATACCAGATAATCACCCACATCTAATCCTCGTTCCGCATGAACCGACACCTGAACGGATAAAAGAGATACGCGGACATCTAACGCGCAAGCACTTGGAGCATCTCTGTTTTTCTGAACTCACATCTGAATCGGATTTGTCGGCGGTGGATGTGCTCATCGTTGATACCGTCGGACTGCTTGCGAAGTTGTATCGGTTGGCGGATATTGCGTTTGTCGGTGGGAGTTTCCGTGGGAGTGTTCACAATGTGATGGAACCCGCAGCGATGGCGAAGCCTGTTATCTTCGGTCCGACGATCCAGAATGCGCACGAGGCATCTCTGCTTGTGGATCGGGGTGGCGCGAAGTTGGTTCGGACCGCGCAAGAATTGGCAGACGCTATCACGGTGTGGTTAGACGATGCCGATGCGCGGACGACAGCAGGCGATGTTGGAAAGCAGTTGATTGCGGAGAATCTGGGCGCGGTGGATCGGACTTTGGCGCATTTGCGGGCGTATATTTGATAGAAAAGTGGATGCTCATAGATATATCAATCGCTATTTTCTGTTAGCGTCTGTGCGAAGTCATCAAGCGTTTCTGCAAGGATGGCTGCACGATGCAATTGTGCAAGTCTATCTAAGTCCTGAATCGTCTCAAGTGTAGGTTTGAAGACAGTCGCTGCATAGGGCTGTAATCGGAGTTCAAGCACCTCAAGGATGTCTTTCAGGGCGCGTTCTCTGGCACCTTGTTCGATGCCTTGTTGTAGTGCTTCTGCTGCAAAGTGTTCATAAATAGAAGGGCGTTCCATGGTTTCCTCTGAGATAATATTCAAAATTTGCCATGATGGTTCAGTCCATTTCTTCAATTATAACATATATGGACAATTTATGCCCGTTTTTTATCCTCTGAGACCGTGATTCGGGTGTCCCAACTGTAGTGTTTAATGAAAATTAATTCTGCGTCTCGCTCCTGACTTGTGTCTGGTAGCGGATTGTTAGGGTTGGGCGGAGGGTTTCGTCGGTTGCTTCTTTTGAATCAAATATGATGGGGACATCGCCATTTTGTAAGGCGAAGAGGTAACCGTAGTTGTAGTCGGGGTTTGCGACCCAAAAACGGACGGCATCGGTGAGTAACTCGCTTTTGAATTCATAGCGTTTGCCCGCGCCTTGGATTTCATTCGTGCCGTCAATGCGGTGCGCGACATCCTCGGAACCGTTGTAATCGCTCTCGTTGTCGCCGTTTATGCCCGATAGCATGGCTTGCGCTGGCGGTCTGTTCCACGGGAGATTGCGGTGCAACGCACTGTTATAAGTGAGTTCGTTGTCTTCGGCACGCGTTGATGCACCTCTACCCTCCTTCCACGGGAGCAGGACACGCCGGTAGAGGACGGTCTGCGGGGTGTCGGTTTCGCACCGCTGGACATGTAGACTTATCGTCGCTTCTAAGACTTGTGCGGGTTCACGGATCCCCATATCTTCAAACGCGTCGAACAGATCAAAGACGGCGAAAAAGACACTCCCTGTCGGATCACATAAAAGTGTCGGTTCGGCACCTGCGTTGTTGTTTCGAGTCTTCCGATCTTTGTTCACCAGGAGTGTGGTGTCCTGTGAACCGCCAGAGAAAGTGACGGCATCGCCTGTACCGAAGGTGATTTCGTTTATAGGTGGGAGTGTAATCTCTATGCCAGTTTGTAAATTTGGGAGCGTGAGACGATAAGCTTTCTCTATCTCTAACGGTGTCGTCATCAGTAGGACGCGGTTGCCTCGTTGGTCAAGTAACGCGTATTCGATTTGAGCATCTGGCGCGATTCGGTAATTATTGAGGTCTTCGGCTGTTTCTGCTTGCAGTTCTCCATCGAATTGTAGTTGGATTGCGGTTTGGGAAAGAGGGGTTGCCGCCACGAGTTTTGGCGTATCTGCAGCATCGGCGACTGAAATGTGGTAAAATAGCAGTGATAAAAATATGAGAACCGTGCGCGCTGCGTTAAAATAGGTTTTCAAAATGGATCTCCAAAATTTACGAATCGCGACCAGAGGTCGCTCCTACAGAAGAGTTTTGATATTGTTGGTCGCTACGGTGTATCTGCTGTGATGAAGACGGCGTTTAGGACATCTCGCTCCTGTTGTCCAGAGGGTTTGTTGACGACGGTATCGTTGACGATGAAGGTGCTGGAGGAGCCACCATCAAGATTAATGGCTTCGGTGGCACCGAGTTCTATGAGGATACTGGCGAGTTCATAGAGCGTTAGACCGGTGCTGTATTGCGGTTGCCGTCCGTCTGCGACGATGAGAAAGAGTTTATCGGCGTTGTAACCGAGTGCTGTTCGCGGTTCATGACTCAGATTTAGCAGAGGTGTCCGTTTGCCGGGGGTATGCTTCTTTTCGGCGTTATGCATCTCGGCGATCGTCTGATTAATCTCTCCATTTTTGAGGAGTCGGAGTCGTCCACCGATGGCGTGTTGAACCTTGTTCCATTCGGGGGGTGAGAGGGAGAGTGTGAGCGTGCCACTCGCGCCAGCACTAAACTCAGAAACCGCAGGGTCTCTCAGACGTGCGTTAAACCAGAGGATTGCACCGTCTCTCGGAATTCGGCTGTTTCCGTCGCTGAGGACATCTTCGACGCGGTAGGTATGTTCGTAGTGCGGGGTCAATGGGAGTGGGATTCCGCTGATGATGACCTCTTTGCCGCGACGACGGTTGGTGCGTGTCGATTCGCCGAGGCGCGGTGTATAAAGCGTTACTTGACACCCATCAAGCCGCCGCTGATTGACACATCCGAGTGTTAATGTCTGCTCGCCGATTTGGACGTTGGCTTCCATTTGTACGGCGGAACTCAAAAACTCGCCGGATTCGGTTACGCCGAAACATGCCTCAGTGTCGGTCGGTTGCGTAATCAGTTCACCGTCTTGGATATGTAAGTTTTCTAACACGCCGCCGTAGCCTCGCATATCGCCGAGGACGCCGAACCCGCCGTTAACAGCGACAACGACGCGCCGGTCACCGCGTTGGTTGCGGCGGTTTGCCATAGAACGGACGGTCTCTTTCCCTAAAACTTGTGCTTTGGCGAGTGCGACCTCGAAGTGGAGCGTCGATTCACTGCGCGACATCTCGGCGACGTAAAGCACACATGTTTCGACATCCCAGTTGTAACGGTAGATGTGGAGACCGGGTGTTAGGTCGGGGAAGAGAACCTCTTTCTCGCCACCGGCTTCTGCGATGACAGTTGTCGTTAAAAGGAGATAGATGATGGTGCAGAATCTATACATTACTTACGGAAAATTTCAACGGCGAAATAGTCAATTGGTTGCTCTATCGGTGGTCGCAGTTTTTTGACGATGAGATGTACCGCATCGACTGCGAATTGTTCTAAAATTGTGGTCGCTATCTTTTCGGCGAGTGCTTCAATGAGTTGGAACGACTGCTGTGTACCGATTTCAATGATACGTGAAACGACTTCGGCGTAATCAACTGTGTCTGTGAGTGCATCCGTGTTACCCGGGTTGGTAAGTGGACGGTGTAAAGTCGCATCAACTTCATAATGGCCACCGACGTGTCGTTCCGCTTCGGGGACACCGTGGTGGCCGTGGAATCGAATACCTTTGAGAATGATTTTGTCCATTTTTCGCGAAGTTTGCAAGCGAAAACTTGCTNNNCTTGCTGTTAATTGTGCGAAGTTTGCTGTTAAGGCTATTCTTGCGGGATTTCTCCGAAGGTATGTGCGGGTTCTATTAGGTCTTTGACCTGCTTTCCGTTTTTTCCGCCGGTATAATCAATGGCTCGTATTTTCCAGTCATCCTCATCTTTTTCGAGGGCAGAAATCAGGTCTCCCTGCTGATTGTCCCATTTATATGCGCCTCGTAAGACGGCTTCTTTGCCTTTGCTGTCAATAGCGATATAGGTGATGTCAACCGTCACGGCTCCTTGTCGGAGTCGGAAGATACCGTCCCATGCTGCGGTTACTGCCTTCCATCCGTTGTTCCGTTCAAAAGTGCCAGCCCAGAAGGTCCATGCGGTAAAAACGTCGTCTGACTCGCTTTTGAGCCACACGTCGGCAAGCGTATCCGTATCTTTCTCGCCGTGTGCGGTTGTGTATGTATCATAGAGGTCTCGGATGGCTTGTTCTTCGGCGGCGAAGTCGACGTTCCTTTCGACAGTGACTATCGGTTCCGTGGGTTGTGAAGTTGTCGTGGTTGTGGTTTCTGTCTCGGTCTGTTCGGAGTCGTCATCGTCTGCACCACAGGCAATCATACCGGTGATGAGGAGCATGATGATCAGATAACAAATCGCTTTCGGTCTCATGATTTTACCTCCTGCGTTCTCTCCAAAATAGATCACTCACGGTGACACAATTTCTCTTATTTTATCAGAATCGTTAATAATAAGCAACTTAATTTTAGTTTTTAGTTTTCGGTTTTCGGTTTTCAGAATAACAGATTTTGTGTTATACTTTTAGTGAGTGAAGTTTAGATGCTGTTAACCGCTAAAATTTTGTTGAAAGGGAAATCTTATGAACGTCACAGTTAAATATTTTGCCGTATGCCACGAGATGTTAGATAGGTCGGAAGAAGAGATGGAGCTCCCTGAAGGTGCTACCGTGAAAACAATCTTAAAGAGACTTGAGGAAGAGTGGCCCGAGATTGCTGAGTTTTATGAAGTGATGCAGATGTCTGTCAATTGGGAGTACGCTACGGAGAACACCGAACTTGCGGAGGGGGACGAGGTGGCTCTGATTCCGCCGGTAACGGGGGGTTGCGATGTTTAAAATCACAACCGATGTCATTACAGGCGAGGCGGTGCGCGAAGCCGTGGAGGGTCCGGATGCTGGCGCGGTAGTGCTGTTCTTCGGCACTGTTCGTAATAATACCGGTGGCAGACCTGTCAAATGTCTCGAATATGAGGCGTATCCACCGATGGCGGAAAAGAAGATGGCAGAAATTGCACAGGAGATTTCGGATAAATGGGGCATTGATCGCGTCGCTATGGTCCACCGCGTCGGGAAGTTAGAGATCGGTGAGGTGAGTGTAGCAGTCGCAGTCGCATCCCCGCATCGGAAGGACGGTTTTGAAGCGTGTAAATATGCGATGGACCGTCTCAAGCAGATTGTTCCGATCTGGAAGCGCGAAGTATGGGCAGACGGCGAAGCGGAATGGGTGAAACCGGATGCCGTCTATTTCGATGCCCTTAAGCCACGCAGAACCGATCCACAAACTGACTAAAGATTGAGACTGCTTGTGGGAACTGATCCAGTGCCATCCACTCATCAACGGTATGTGCCTGCAGAATGCTTCCCGGTCCGATGACAACTGTCTCCATGTGTTGTGCGAAGACGGCAGCATCGGTGCCATAGGCGACGGTTTGGGGTTCAGCCTCACCGGTAATTTCGAGTGCTGCTTGGATAATCTCGGCATCCGGCGGCGTGCGTACGGGTGGTGCGTCGATATAGAGATCAAATATCAACCCGTGCTTTTCAGCGGATTCGCGGGCACGGTCTATCCATTCTTGCGAATTGTCCCCCGGCATTGGACGGTAATTGATACAACACACACTTAACGGCGAAGTAATATTCCCTGGACACTCGCCATCACTGATAGTGATATTCCAATCCGTAAAGGCTGGCGTGAATTCATCGTTGAAATACCGAGTATCGGTTGTCAATTCGTGATAAATATCCCGCATTTCTGCGAGAAAGGGAATTAACTTTAGATTCGCGTTATCGCCTTCACCTGTACTGCTGTGCGCTGCACGCCCGTGGGCTGTGGCAGTAAAGCGGACAGTCCCTTTGTGAGCATATACTGCCTGGAGTTCTGTCGGTTCACCGACGACCCCATACTTCGGAAATCCGCGTTTTTTGAACATCTGCGACTTTTCGGCAACCGCTGTTGCCCCGAGGTAGCCCACCTCTTCATCAGCGGTGATGACGACGTATAGGGGTGCCGACAAGTCAGCGTCAGCATAGTGCGACGCGACCTCAATCATACAAGCGACGCTGCCTTTCATATCGCAACTGCCCCTACCGTACATCTTTCCATCAACGATCCGTGCCTCAAACGGGTCCATTGACCAACCGATAGCTGGGACAGTATCTATGTGTCCGAGGAGTGCCAACCCACGTTCTCCGTTCACCGGTCCTTTACGTCCGATGAGGTTTACCTTTAGCACACCTGCGGGGTCCTTGTATTCAACGCGTTCGACTTCACAATCTGCGGTTTCGAGGGTTTCGGTCAGAAAATCCATGACCTCAACGTTGCTGAGCGGACTGACTGTATTATACCCAATGAGCGTTTTGGTTAATTCTTTAGCATCCATAATCGGGAATTTTACAAAAAGCGCGGAAGTTTGTCAATGAAATTTTTGCTGTAGGTTGGGTTGAACGGCGTTAAGAAGTTGGATGTTGATAGACCAAACACACCTGAAAGGCAATAGGCTGCCATATCTATTCAAGAACATAGTGAAACCCAACTTTATACGCTCAGCATCCTGTAAGTTTGAATCAAAGCGTTGGGTTTCACTCGATCTCTGTTGAATGCGGTGTATCTTGGGAGAGTTGTTTTTCTGTGATTTTCACGTTTTTGGTGGCATCGGTTCAACCCAACCTACAATGCTACGCCACAAACTAACAGTTTGTGCTACGATTCACAGTCGGTATTCATAGGCGATGGCGGCGACTGCGACGATGGCGGCGGTTTCTGTGCGTAAGATGTTTGTACCGAGTGTTACGGGGACGCATCCGTTCTCAATTGCAGTGGTGATTTCTTGGTCAGAAAAACCGCCTTCTGGACCGACAAAGATCGCGATGGTGGTCGCTTGTGATGCTTTTCGTAAGACTTCTCTGATGTGCTGTGTAGGCAATGCCTGATTAGGGTCCGGGTTGAGGAATAGGCGGAGTGAAAAACGATCAAGTTGTGTGAGAGATGCTTGAAAAGTCTGCGGATCGCATAACGCAGGTAGCCACGCGCGTTTGGACTGCTTTGTGGCGGAGATTACGACACGGTGCCAGCGTTCATAGCGGTTTCGGCTCGGTTTTTGTAAGGCGTATTCCGTCCGTAACGGCACGATCTGTGTGACACCGATTTCGGTTGTCTTTTGGAGAATTAACGCCATCTTGTCGTTCTTCGGAAGTCCTTGGAAAAGTGTGATTGAGGGGGATAGGCGTGGATGAAATTTATGGCTGAGGATGCGGACTTCACTCGAAGCGTTTTTTGTGCCTGTATCAAGCACTTCTGCGGTATAGACGTTGCCTTGTCCATCAATAATTCGGACAGTCTCACCCGGTGTTATGCGGAGAACATTGCGGAGATGGTGATGCTCCGAATCTGCGATTGTGGCGATGTCAGTGCGAATCTGAGACGGCGGAACGTAGAAGGTGTGCATCAGGGTGTACCCGTGCGGAGTTTTTCAATAACGACCTCTGGTTGTTGACTGCGGAAGATAGCGGTACCGGCGACGAGGATTGTCACGCCTTCACGGATAGCACGCGATGCGGTTTCTGTGGTTACGCCGCCATCAATAGAGATGTGAAGCCGTTGCTCCGATTTCTGCGCCGTTTGATGCAACTCGGCTATTTTCTCGAAGGTGCTTGGTCGGAAGGTTTGTCCGCCGAATCCGGGTTCAACACTCATCGGTAGGATCAAGTCAACATCTGAAAGGTAGGGTTTAACTGCTGCGGTAGACGTTTTTGGTGAAAACGCTAAGCCGGGTTTGATACCGTGTGCCTTAATCGCTGAAATGACTTCGTTGGGTTCATCACTGCTTTCGATGTGAAACGTAATGAAATCTGCGCCTGCTTCGGCGAGCGCGTTGATGTAACGGAGTGGGTGTGTCACCATGATATGCACATCAAATGGGACTTCGGTTATCTGACGGACGGCAGCAATAAGGGGTGGACTGATAGCGAAGTTCGGTACAAATTCGCCGTCCATAACGTCAAAGTGGAGCATATCCGCGCCGGCATCGGTCATCCGTTTGACTTCATCACCGAAGCGGCTGAAGTCCGCAGCGAGGAGTGAGGGTGCGATTTTAGGATTTGGAATTTGGAGGCTCCTTCGGTATAATTTCGGTGCTTTTAACCCCCCATATCCCCCCTTATCAGGGGGTAGGGGGACTTTAAAGCGGAATGTGTGAGTTCTATTTATAGAGTTTTTCGAGTAGTTTTTCGTCATTCTCAAAGACGATCACCTGTGTTTGTCCGAAGACGTGTACACCTTTGCGTTCGAGGTCAATGACTGCGCCGGGTGCGTATAATTGATCAATTACGGTGCGTTCACCTGAGTCATCGGCGATAATAATTTTGACGTGGCGTGACAGGTTACGATTCTCTGCTTCTGTGACCTGGTACTTGAGTGGGAGAAGTCTACCGACATTTTCGACGGTTTCTTGTCCACTGATTTCGAGAAAGATGAGGTCTCCGGTTTTTACGAGTACGCCGCCTGCTGGCTTGTGTGCGATAATCATACCTTCAGCGATTCTCGGATGCGAACTATATACGGTTTCGACGTTAAGCCCGGCTGCTTCTAAAGCGACGAGCACTTCTGTAGCAGGTTGTTCTTGGAAATTTGGGAGTTGTATGGATTTTGGCGTGGGTCCCTCACTTATCAGGAGATTAACTGTGGTACCCCGTCGCTGACCGCCCCCTTCTGGTGGCGTTTGCGCGATAACGGTATCTTGTAGATAGGTTTCGGAGTGGACGCGGGCAATCTGATTCGGTTGAAAACCTGCACTTCTGAGCGTCTCAATAGCGGCATCTTGGGATTTTCCGATAACAGACGGAACCGGAGCCAATTCCACGCCTATGCTAACGGTGATTGTGACCGGCTGATGGTATTTGATTCTAAAGTTCGGTTCTGGGTCTTGCGCGATGATTTCACCTTTCGGTGAATCGCTACTTGCCTCATGAATCTCTTTTGCGGGACGGAGTCCGGCTTCATCAAGGATCGGGACGGCTTCATAGTAGGTCTTACCGATAATGCTCGGTACGAGTACCTCCTCTGTCCGAACCCATCTCGGGATGACCACGAAAACGATTAGCACACCGATGATACCGGATAGAATTAAGAAGTAGAGTAAAACCTTGACGACAGCAAATAGTGTATTATTAATGCGGTTCATAATGATGATGCCGTTAAAAGTTGTTCGCCTGTTTGGAGTTGGTATCCGTTAATAAAATCGCCTGCCTCCATGACTTTTTTCGTTGCGGGTTGAATCTTCAGGAGTTGGAGTGCGCCGTCAGATGTCGCAACGAGTAGCTTCCGTTTTTCGACGATTTCGAGTGTTCCGGGCGAAGCATTGAGCGTTTCTGGAAGCGGTTGACAGTCGATAATCTTCAGTCTTAGATTGTCTCGGAAGAAGGTATACGCACCGGGCCAGATTGCGGTACCTCTGACGAGATTGTAAATCGTTGTTGCGGGTTGATGCCAGTTAACGTTTCCCATCTCTTTTGTTAGGCGTGGTGCGTGTGTTGCCTCGGCATCGTTCTGCGGTGTTGATGGTGGCGGTGTATCGCCCGACATTTCGGACAGGCGTTCGACGAGTTGTTCGGCACCGAGTTGTGCCAATTGTTCTGTCAATGTGAAGGCGGTATCCTCATCTCGGATCGGGATGCGGACAGCAGAAATAATATCGCCTGTATCCTCGCCTGCATCGAGTTGCATGAGTGTTACGCCTGTTTCGATTTCGCCGTTAATCAATGCCCACTGAATCGGTGCTGCGCCTCTGTATTTCGGTAACAGGGACGGGTGCAAATTGATGGTTCCACAGGGAGGGATATCCAAAACGGTCTGTGGCAGAAGTTGACCGAATGCAGCGACGACGGTTACATCGGGGGCGAGACGTTCAAGGGTGCGTACAAATTTGGGGTCTCTCACTTTTTCGGGTTGGTAAATCGGCAGTTGATGTTCCGCAGCGACGACTTTAACAGGCGATGGACTCAGCCGTTTTCCGCGTCCGCTCGGACGGTCAGGTTGTGTGACGACACCGATAAGTTCAAAATTGTGAGCGATGAGTTCCTTGAGTGCCGGAACCGCGAACTCACTGGTTCCCATAAAAAGCGTACGCATTTTTTTTGTTTCCAGTTTTCAGTTTCCAGAGAAGATATGTCGGGTTACCAGCACCTCTGAACTGGTAACTTGCCACTGGTTACTGTTAACTTTAAAAACGGATCTGAAGGAGAGGTATTGCTAAACCGGTAGCGGGTTCATTTGCCCATCTGTTGATCCTATTATTGAGTGCGGCATTTCGGGACATTGCCCGATGCCTTGCTATGTATGGATCTATTTTGGACAAGCGAGCGAGGGTTCCTTCGGGTTCTTGTTCATCAGTTGGCGGTTCTTTAGGTTCTGGCACGCGGGGTGCGGATCGGTCAACGTGCCGCGTATGTAGCCAATCCCACACGCCGATGAATAGAGACAACGAAACGGCACCGATGCCAACCATGCGATAGTCCTGTGAGGTCAATTCGGGTGCGAACAGATTCTCACGATACATCTTTATCCCTCTGACAGCGAGGTAACTATGAATAGCGGTGAACGGTAGCGAGCTGAGCGTGATAATCTCAAATCGCCGTAATGCGCTTTCACTGTAATCGGCAGGGTCTTCTTGTACGGGCGGTTCTGTCTGATGAAATTGTGCTGTCGCTTGCGACGTTGCCCAAAGAACGGAGACTAAACTTATCAAGAGCAATCGGGTGCTAAATTTATACACGGATCTTCTCCATACGGACGGAATAGTGTTGGGTGTTCGGTGTATTATGTGCTGTTCGGTGGATATGTACCGTGGACGATGTGTCAGGTTTCTTGGTGTTGGTTGCGATTTTGGAACAGGTAGACAATAAGCATGCCTGCTCCGATACAGATAGAAATATCAGCGATATTAAAGGTTGGCCAAGCGGTCCAAAACGCGAATTGGAGAAAGTCAACGACTTCTCCATTTGCTTTGAAAATCCGGTCAATAGAATTACCAACGGCTCCACCGAGTAAGAAACCTAATGAGATTTGCATCCATCGGATATTCTGGAATCGGAAATAGTAGAAAAAAATGAAAACGAGTGCCAGAACAGTAAATATAATTAACAAGGTTCGTTGTCCGGATAAGATACTGAAAGCTGCTCCTGAGTTTCTATCGTGTCGAAGGTTGAACAGCCAGAGGAGAGGCTGTCCATACTCTGTTCCATAAGGGATGTTTTTTTCTACGAGCCACTTACTTACTTGGTCTAATAAGGACACCGGAACCGCCACACAAATTAAGGGTATAACATTTTTCCATGTGCTTTTTTTAGGTGCTTGTTTGGTATTCACGCTTGCGTGCCTCCCATTCTGCTTTCACTTTGTTATTTTCGACATCGGAAGGCATCGAACTTTTTGCGACCAGGGACGAGAGGTCATGCCAGTTTTTTTGAAAAATACTATGGTTCGCGTTTATGCCGTCTATAGAGGTGAGTCGATAGAAATGTTCGGCTAAAAATGGTGTTAAGGGTGCCAATCGTTGCAGAAGTGTCGTTGTTATCTGTGAAAGTGTCATCTGTGCTGCGCGTAGCGTTTTTGTTGGACGGGATTCCAGTGTCCGAAGATAGAAGTGGAGATCGTCTTGGCAGAAGTTGGTTAACGTTTTCCACATTTCATGAAAATCCCCTGTTTGATATGCGTGCTGTATTTCCTGCAAAAGCCGCTCGGTGACGATTATTGCGAGTGTATCTATTTGACGGGTCTTATCGGTTGTCGTGTGTTCTGCCTGTTCTGTTTCTGGTGTCTGAAGTTCCGTGTGCGTCGGTGCACTTGCGAAACTGTTTTCAATCGGTTCATCAGTGTCAGCGAAATGTTGTCCGTCTTTGTCGGTTTCCGAATGAGAATCAAGGAGAAGCGGATAGAGATAACTGCTGATCTCATCGAACAGGGCATGCAGTTGCTGGTATTGTGTTAGATGGTTTTTGGCAAGTTCTTCAAGTTGTTCGGATTTCATCTGTTTTGCGTTACTGTTAGGTGTTATAGCGATGAGGCGGACCACGTCAGCCGGATATTTGTTGAGAAATGCGTCCTCAATTTGGAGACGGCTATTAATTGAGGGTAATGTTTTAAGTTTTAGTTGCTTGAAGGGTTGACTTTCTTTAATCGGACGACTCCTGCTGAGTGAGGCGGAGATGACGCTAATCTCGGCGAGCCATTTTGTCCACTCATAATCGTCAACACTCTTTTGCGGGACAAACATGACGCTGGTGTGTCCGCCGAGCGGTTTCTTGAAGTCGGAGTTGTCGATGATTTGAAGTAGGTTGGCGAAGTGACTGTCAATAAGTGTTGCCTCTTTGCGGAAGTCGGATGAGTTACAACTTGCGCAGCGCGTATCCGTAGGTAAGAGTTCTTCGATGCTTAATCCGAACCAGAATTCAAAGCTGCGTTGGATAGAATTACGAATTGCTGTGAGTGTGTTTTTATCGGTGAGCGGTTCATCACACTGGTCACAGAGTAGGATTGGGAGTGGCATTCCCCATTGGCGTTGTGTTGAGACTTGTAGGTCTCTAAAATTATGCACGATCTTTCGGACATCACCGATATTTTTATGTTCAGTCTCGCCGTAGTTATCCCAATACTCTTGTGCTTTGAGGGAATCGGCGGTATCTTGGTTTTCTGAGATAGAGAACACCCATTTAGAGCATGGGCGAAAGACGGCGACTTCCTGGCAACGAGGACAGTGGGATTCATGTATCTCATCGTCGTCGGTTTTTAGGAGGTATCCGTATTTTTCGAGTTGTGGGACAATAAACTTTTCGGCATCAAAGAGGTATAGACCGCACAATTGCCCGGCTTCTTCGGTGAATTTGCCTGTTTCATCGAAGATGGGTATCGCACTTATCTCTAACGCTTGTGCGATGTCGTAACTGAGTTGATGATGTGCTGGATTTAGGGGGATAACGCCGGATTTTAGGATGTGTGCCAATTCGTCAGCGGTTTCTTCAACAACGGATTCAGGTATGAGTGTAATGTTTAATTCTTTTGATGGAAAGATCGGGTGTGCTACGACGTATTGTGAGAGTTCGGTTGCGTCAATCTCTTTAACGAGTTCAGGTTGCGTGTCTTCGTTGGTGAGGTGTTTACAATAGTGTTCAAATTGTGGTGCGGCGAAAAGTAGATATTCTTCGTCGGTTTTGGTGAGCAGATAGGTTGTATCGCTTGTGATTCCGAGTTCGATCGTACCGGCGACCTCCCAGAGATGTTCTATCTGGACGCAAAATGAGACGTCAACCCCAAATTCTTCCAATCCTAAACTGAAGGGGAACTTGATGTAGCCGTTCAATACGTGTGTCGGCATCCGTAAGAGATTCGTTTCGTTAAGTGGTGCTGCGCACTTCGGACACCAGGGACTCAATTGTGGTAGGTCGTGTAGGTAGTCAGAATCACGGAGTCTGCTTATGAGTGCGATGAGTCTTGCTTCTTGGCGCGATTCGAGAGTTTTCTGTGAAGCAGCCCAATCGGCAAAAATGCCGAGTTGATGGAGTTTCTGTTTCTGAATCCCTAATTCCTGTTTGTGCCGTGCGCGGCAGCGTTTACGAAGGACAGACGGTTTGATCGGCGATTTAGATTTCGCATCTGCGATGACGGCTTCTTCTATCCAGAAAGGATAGGTCTCCCATGCTGGCGTGTGTACGACCTGATGTCCCTGCATTAGAGATGCTTTGAGGAAGATGTCTTGGCAGATTTTTCTACAGAGTGTATCGTGGGTGAGGGCATCAACAGAAGTGGGGATTTCGCGAAGGACGTAGGTTTCCGTTTGAGAGGCGTGGTGCTGCGAATTTGCTTTCGACGCGGCGCGGTCTGTAGATGTCGTTTTCTTATTCGGGAGCGGGAAAACATTTGTGTTTTCCCAAGTTTCCAGAACGGCATTTTCCGTTGTCCGATCCATCTGTTCCGGATTCTCTTCTGTTTTCTTGGTTTTACCGCGTTTACGTGCCGTATTCTTTGCGGAAGCGTTTTGTTTTCTCATGTTTTACGGTTGCCTATCTGTGAACCGCCTGTTAATTTGGAGGCGGTTCTGTTTATTGTATGAGTCGCCTCTGTGTTTTCCGATGTATCCATTCGTTTAGGACCTGAGCATGCCAGCGAGAATCTGTAAGAGAATAATGAGTATGAAAGGTGAAATGTCAATACCGAAGTTGCGCGATACTGGTCCCAGTGCCTTACGAATCGGGCTTAGAACAGGATCGACGATCCGACTTGTGTACCAATAGATCTGCTTGACAGTTGAATTTTGGGTACCGAAAACGAACCAAGAAAGTAGTGCGTTTGCGAGAACAACAAATGCATAAATGTCAAGTAGTTGTGCGATGAACCCAGCGAGGTTATGTATAGGGGGCATAGTTTCTGTTGTTACCTATCCGAATTATGTGTTGCCGAGTTCTTTCGCTCGTTTTGTTGCAGCCAGGACGGCTTCAGCGAGCGTTGCCCGCAAGCCTCCGTGTTCTAAAGCGTGAAGTCCGGCGGCGGTTGTCCCACCGGGCGTTGTAACACGGTTCTTGAGAACCGCTGGATGTTCTTGGGTTTCAGCTAACATTTTCGCTGCACCTAAAACTGTGTGGATTGCGAGTTGTTCTGCATCTGTTCGCGGTAACCCGACATGGACACCACCATCGGCGAGTGCTTCGATGATGAGTGCGACATAAGCGGGTCCGCTTCCACTTAATCCGGTGACAGCGTCAAGATGACGTTCCTCCATGACTAACGAGGTGCCGCAGGCGTTGAAAATTTGTTGCGCGATTTTAAGGTGTTCGGCGTTCGCTTGATTGCCTGCGGTTAGCACCGATACTGCAGCGCCGACCGATGCAGCGATATTTGGCATCACCCGTACGATAGGGGGTGTCGTGTCAAAGTAAGATTCGAGTGTCGAGGTCGTAACACCGGCTGCGATGCTGATGAGCCATTGCGGCGGGGTTGACAAACACTCCGAGACTTGTGGTAGAATGCTTGGGACAGCCACGGGTGGCACTGCACAGAAGATGACATCTGTCTTTTCTACTAAACTTCCGATGTCGCCTGCGTCGTTGATGCCTTTTTCATCGCAGAGTTGCGCAACGAGGACGCTGTCTAAGTCAGTGACCCATATCTGCCGTGCGGGGAATACGACGTCAGCGATACTCCGCACGACGATGCCTCCCATTTTTCCGACACCTATTACACCTAATCGAAGGTTTTTAATTATTCCTTGCGGTTCGTTCATATAGGTTGCTCGAAGATCGCTCTACCGATTCTAACGAGATTGGCACCTTCTTCTATGGCGATTTCAAAATCGTTTGTCATTCCCATAGAGAGATAGCGCATCGTAACGCCTGGGAATTGTTCGGTTTCTATCTTTTCGGATAGCGATTTCAGTAATGCGAAAGCGGGGCGGTTTTCCTCTGGTGAAGGACTGAACTGCCCCATGGTCATTAAACCGATGATATTCACAGTCGGGTACGCTTGTGCGTCTGCCATGAATGTTAGCAAATCATCGGTATTTAAGCCGTATTTACTTGCTTCACCGGTTGTGTTCACCTGAATGAGTACATCTACCGGTTGTGTGCGTTCTTCGGATCGGCGTGCTATTTCTGCCAAGAGCCGTAGACTATCGACTGAATGAATCAGCGAGAACATCTCAAGGGCTGTTTTCACTTTATTGCGTTGTAGGTGCCCGATAAGGTGCCAGCGGAAACCTGTCTCAGGGGCTGCTATGGCATCTGTGGTGTACTTTTGCTGCGCCTCTTGTACTCGGTTTTCGCCGATGTTTTTGACACCTGCATCAAGAATTGTTTGTATTTCTGATATTGAGCGTCCTTTTGTAACAGCGACGAGTTCTATTGAATCCGGTGTGCGGTTGCTTCGTTCCGCTGCGCGGGCGATACGTTCGTTGACAGTGTAAAGATTATTGACAATCGGATTCAATTGTGCACCTCTCGCCTTGTCCTGTGAATGTCCTCTCTTTTTTGATTCTAATATTAGTGCGATTACAAGTTTCGTCAGGTGTCCTGATGCTCTGCGGGTTGCGTCTCCTCGGAATTCAGCGGTTGGTTGATATGAAAGAGTATCCCGATGATGGCGACTAATGCGGCGATGCTAATGATCCCGATACCGACGGTTATGGTATATGTTGCCTCCATATAGACTTGTGTGACTTGGACTGCGGTGCTGTTTTCGTCCAGTGTTCTCTGATACCTGTTAGGATGGAGACCTCCGAGTATGATAAAAGTAACGCCAACAAGACCGATAACAGTGGACAATATTGCAAATAGCGTGCGCATTTACGATTCCTTTGGTATCTACCAAATTGTCGCCTAACAAAGTATTGGAATCTAACAAGCTGGAACATACAGAGAAATAACGCTACAAATTGCAGTAGAGTTACGGCTGCGGGTGGTGCTACACCTAAATCACTCAATTCGTTATTGTTGTATATTTTAATGATACCATACTTTTGGAGGGAATGCAAATTTTTCGATTGTCAGGGAAATGATTATCGGTTATCGGTGATTGGTTGTCAGCAGGTGGTTGTTAATCGGTGTGGACATCTCGAAAGGGTTAGTTTTTAGCGTTGAGTCTGATGTATGAGAGCATTCTGCCTGTCTGTCCGTTTTCGGCACGATGTGAATAAAATAGGTCGGTACGACAGGCGGTGCAGAATTCAGAGACGGAGATAGAATCTGGTAGCACACCTGTTTCGATGAGTTGGTTAACATTCGTGGTTTGTAGACTTAGGTTTGTGCCGTAGGCGACAGTGCTGCCGAATTGTTCGGTGAATTGGGTGAGCAGTTCTGAGCTGACGGTATAACAGCATTTCTGGATGGAGGGTCCTAAATGAATTTGGCAGTTTTTTGGGTGTGTGCCGAAACGGGTGTTCATTTGTGTGATGGCGTTTACGGCTATTCGTGCGAATGTCCCGCGCCACCCGGCGTGGACAATGCCGATCGCGGGTGTTTCAACATCTAAGACGAAAATTGGAATACAATCGGCTGTGAAGATACCTAACGCCACGTTGTGCCGTGCGGTGATAAGTGCGTCTGCTTCGGGGATATGTTCCGCGAGGGGTTGCGCGTCCTTATCAATATGAACGACGGAAGCACTGTGGATTTGACGACAGGAACGCAGGTTTACTAAGCCGGTCTCTTGGAAGAGGATATTTCTGTTGGTTTCGACTGCGTTTGGGTCGTCATTGACGTGTTCGCCAAGGTTGAGGGAGGTGTATGGGGCGCGGCTGACACCACCGCCGCGTAGACTAATCCCGGCGGTGACGATACCGGATGCCTGAAGTTCCTGAATTGGGTGATAGATATTCACGATTTGTAGTCTTCTCTCGGTGGACTAAAGATGTCAAGTGCGACGGCGGGTTCATCAAAGGCTTTCGCGCTGTGCGGGACATTGGACGGGATGAGGTATGCGTCCCCTTTTTTAAGGGTTCGGGAATCTCCGTCAATAGTGAGTTCAAATGTTCCTTCGAGTACCATTCCCATCTGTTCGTGTGGATGACTGTGTTCAGCGACGATACTATGCGGTTTGAGGTTAACGAAGGACATCATCAGTTTTTCGCCGTGAAGGGTCCGGATGCTGGCACCGTCGAATATCTCTTTTTCTGGCTGTTCGTCAATAACAAAAAATGGCATCAGTTGTGGATTTCTCCTATGTTTTACTGTGGGTAGGCTGGAAATCTCGTCAGTGCGTCCCTGTTTTCTCTATGGAAACGGGATATCGGGTGTAGCCGGTTCGACGTAAAGGAGGCGTTTACAGCTTGAGCAGTAAACGAGTTTCTCATATTTCTGTGCCTCCTTGAGGGTCTGTGGTTGAATAGCGATTCTGCAGGTGCTACAGATGCCGTCTTTACCGAGTGCGATGAAACCTGCTTTCGCCCGTGCTGCGCCGGATTCGCTTGCCATTTGCGCTTTCATCCACCGGTGGTATTCGTCCCTGCGGACTTTATCGATTTTGGGTAGGAACGCTTTCCGTGCTTTCATCTTTTCATCGCGTTCTGCTTCCAATGTCTGTAGTTCCTGTCGGAGTTTTTCGGTATGGGTATCGGCTTTCTCTTTTTCTTGACTTACTTTGGTTTCGAGTTCTGCCAATTCTGCTTTCAAACGGTCATGGTCTTCCATGAGGTTCAGGAGAACGTCTTCGGTTTCTGCGTCTTTGTCGTCTAAGTATTCGATCTGTCGTTCCAAGGCGGTATAAGCCTCGTTAGACGTAACGTTTCGTTGTTCGTTTTTATATTTTTCGCGTTGCTCTGCGTTCATTTCGAGTTCAGCGTTTTTGGCGCGCTGTTCTTTTTCGACTTCCGCGAGTTCTGCTGATTTCGCTGCGGTCTGTTCTTCATTCTCGGTAACCCCCGCCTCTAATTGCGCGATCTGACGTGGGATCTCTTGAAGTTTTTGATGGATTGACAACAGTTCGGAGTCGCGTTTTTGCAGTTGGTAGAGTAGTGCGAGCTGCTGTCTTAAAGGCTCGTTAGACATACGCTTCAGGCTCCTTTTCGACGAGGTAGGCAAAGAAAATGCCGAGTTGATATAATATGAAGAGCGGTACCGCCATGAGTAGCATTGAGGCGGGGTCCGCGGGTGTCAATAGTGCCGACATCACACAGATACCCAATAGGGCATAACTCTGTTTTTCTCGGAAGCCGCGTGCGTTAATGATTCCGATACGCGACAAAAATGCCATCACGATCGGTAGCTCGAAAGCGAGACCAAACCCTAAGATTAACTGTGTTATGAAACGGATATAGTTCTGTAAGTCCCATCTATTCGGCATATCTGGGAACAGTTCTGCGGAGAATTGTAGGACGACGGGTGTAACAATAAAGTATGCGAAGGTGGCACCGAGGATGAAGAATGTGATGATAATCAGAAAGAGCGGGACAGCGAATCCGCGTTCCTGACGGTTCAACGCTGGGAAGACGAATGCCCAGACTTGATAAATGATTATCGGGAGTGCGAGCAAAATGCCGGTGGTAACCCCTAATTTCAAGAACGCCATGATAGCCTCCACGGGTCCGACTTTCATGAGTTCAGCGTTGACATTGGAGATTCCGGCACGCATGGTAATTGCGAAAAACCCCCATATTGATCCCTCTGAACCGACGGTCGTATCAATAGCGTTTGCGATTAGCGTGTTCATGGAGGTACTGAGTGGGAACATAATCACCTTCTCAATCGGTTTGCTAAAGGATAGACACACTACGGTAAAAGCACCGATAGCGATAGCAGAGATGATAATCCGCCGTCGGAGTTCCTCAAGATGCTCCCAGAAGGTCATTGCGACATCGGTTGATTCTGTAGCCTCAGTAGATTCCATCATAGTTCAGGTGGTTCCTCCGTTTAGCGATTAAGAGGTTTTCGGTGGCTTGATGTTCGGGTCTGTGTCCTTATCGGTTTCGTCTGGTGGCTTGATATTCGGCTGTATATCCCTATCGATTTCATCTGCTGCCTTTGTAAGTTCATCTTGGAGTTCGTTGCCGACACTCTTAAATTCCCGAATAGCTTTTCCGAGCGAACGTCCCATTTCCGGTAATTTTTTGGGTCCGAAAACGACGAGTGCAATCATAAGGATTACAAAGATTTCCATTCCGCCTATTCCCATGCTCTTCATTCCTCCTTTAATGATATGTGGCAGTCTGTGACCATTTATAGTATATCACGGAATGGATCTATTTGCAATTATTTTTTAGTTTTCAGTTGTCAGCACTCAGTACGGCGACTGCGTCGCCTTTCAGTTGTTGGGTATTCAGCATTCGGGCTTGTCCGTTTGCTTCTTGGTAGGGTGGAAAGAACGGAAGGTGGTGGTGTACAGTATTGTTTTTCACTTTGGAGGTTTTGCCGCGAAAATTGTCAAACGTAATTCCTCGTCAAACACTTCGTATACAGGTATGTTTCCGCTCAGGGATTCGCTTTCGTTTAGGATGATGCCGACCCCTTCGCCTCTGCGTTCTAAAAAATGTTTCCGCTTTACTTGTCTCTCCATATCGTCGTCCAATCTAATTTCTGAAAGCAATCGTGCGAGGAGTTCGTTCCGCGTCGCTTGACTGTAACGTAAATTGTCAACTGTCACGGTATTTGCCAATGCTCCCGGGGAGTAGAGTTCTAACCGGTCATCGAACATAAATAGGCGGATTTTTGAGACTGTTTTTGAATAATCTCTGTGTACGACAGCGTTGACGATAGCTTCAAATACGGCGCGCATACTGTATTGAGGTTGGTCTATCCTGCCAATTTCCTTACGCGCGGATACCTCGTTATGTTTTTGAACAAATTTAAAGGCATCTATAATCTGTTGGTCAAGTGGTCCTCTAAAGTCTTTTGCATCAATTTGGTAGTTGGCATCTTTTACTTTGCCGCTATAATAAACGGCTTGAATAAAATTGTTATAGAGGTAATCATCGGGAGTATCGTGACACATCAAAACGCCAGCAACAGAAGCACGGATATCGCGACCTTCTTGAACGAGTAAAGTTCTTTTCAAGAGTAAGTCTTCTATCATATCTTCAGTGGCATCTTCTGTGATGAATCGTTGATAGAGCGATTCCCTTAATGTTCTTCTATACGTGTTTGGGACGGGTAGTGTGTCAAAATGAGTTTTGCGTGGCTGTGAACGGGTTTGGAACAGTCGTGCTAACTGTTGTGTTGACATCTCTTTTTTGGTTTTTTCTTGACGCGTGTAATACCCGTTATGAGTCTTGTGAACAAAAAAACTTCGCGGGATCTCTATTTTTAGTAGGTTCTTTTCATCAAGCCGTAATTTTTCTGTGAAGATGGGAACAGTGGGTTCAATCCAGTCATTGCATATTTCAACAACCGTTTTTTCTACACTATCCAATTTTTGTAGTTCAACCCCGATGATTTCGCCATCGTCGTTGACCCCGATCAGTATCACACCGCCTCTGGCGTTTGCAAAAGCGGCGATTTCGTCGGCGAGGCTGTTTCTATGCGGCAACGCTCTTTTGAATTCGATCGTTGCGTCTTCACCGAGGTATATTTTTTCGAGGAGTTCGGTTAGACTGTCATACATAGTTAGTCTCCGAGGTAAATACATTAATTCACTCAGATTCCTCATCAGCATAGGCACGACAGATTGAGTCTGCAAGACGACTCCCGGCACCGACTAACCGCGCTAAAACCCCAATCTGCTCCCGACAAGTGATATTATCAGTTGGCTCAGGATAATTGACTAAGTGATCAATTTCGCCCCAAACCTCCTCAAGAAGGGTTCTGACCTGAATTTCGCAAGAAACGGGCGAATCTTCTCTGGGCTTAATTACGTAGTGAACGCTGGTATACAAGCTCTCCTTCACCTCAACGTTCAAGCCTTGATTTTCAAAGAAACCGCGTGATTCTGGGTCCCAAGTGTAGGCTTTGGGGTCTTCATATAGTATCCAGTCTTGGCTATCCAATTTTTGGTTTATTGCTTGGTGAATGTGTGTGAATTGTGCCTGATACAGATGCAATACTCGAACACCGGCGATGTCGGTCACCCGATCGAAGATATTCTCGGGCGTGATTGGGTCTTCGGTTGACGATTTACGCTGGATTTTTTCACGAAGGTGCTGCAAATCCTTCATCCGGCTTCTGACAGAATGAACAATTTGTGGTGATTGCGTTAGGTCTGGGTGTGTCTCAAAAAAGCGAACGGTGTAATCACGAAAGAGATCTATATCGTGGAGTTGATTTTGAACTCGCTCCACAATAGCCTCCATACTTGCGTCATCAACCATTATCAACCTCCAGTTGGCCTAAGCGTGTCAGGAGGTCTTTGGCAAAAATATGGAACTCTGTTTGCGTGTTTTCATATAGTTGTCTGTTGTGCAAAATAGTGTTTCTATCCTCTTTCTCCAAGTTTTCGCAACCTGCGACTTTCCATATAGGTGTTCTGTATTTTCGAGACATAGCCAGAACAAGTCTTGAATAAGAGTGCATAATCGCTGTTCCACCGATGGGATCCTCTAACTGTGCTGCAGTTAGCTGTTTTCTATGGTCAACATCAATGTGTTCTTCAATCGTAGCGCGGATCTGTTTGGCATAATTGTGATGTGCCTTGGATAAATTCCGTTCACTTGATCGGCGGTATCTGCTGGCATTGAAAATTGTGAATCCCAAAAAACTGACGAAATTCTTGGGGAAATATCTTAACTTCGCATCGGAGAGTAGGTTAAAGATCGTATCAAAATCACGCTTCCATCCTTTAAGGGATTTGCCAATGTTCTGTATGCCGTAAAGGGTGAACATATCTGGCATGCAAGGGATGAGGAAGCCATCTACAGTGGATATGATGACTTTATTAAGTATTCCAAAACTTGGTGAAGTATCAATCACAACATAGTCGTAGGCATACTCTTTGGCATACTTTTCGCAAAAATTTCGGATATCTGTTACAGTACGAATTGCAAGTAGGTCTCCACCATAAACATCGCTCCATCGGCTCGCAATCTTGTCTTCATAAGTGTGTATTGAGAGTCTACCGGGAATCATTCCCAAGTTGTCAAGTAGTTCAAGTGGTTTTGCAAGGGATTCGGGTGGATCTGCTCCGTCTTCAGTCGGTTTTAAGAGGAAATGAATAGAACGAACATCACTTGCGATCTCCTCAAAGTCGGCAGATTGTTGGTCACGAGCATCAACAAAATCGTCTATAAATGCATCCTCAACCTGCCAAATGTCGTGTAATTTTTCTGGATCTAAGCCAAACAGCGTCAGGTTTGACTGCGGGTCTAAATCGACAAGCAGCGTTTTATGCCCCAACTCAGCGAGCGCGCACCCAAGATGGTAAGTTAGTGTAGTTTTACCAACACCGCCCTTATTGTTGAATACAGCGATTGACTTCATGTTGTACCTCCTTTACGAGATTATGTTTAATTTTATCACATTCAGCAGACTTTTTCAAGAATGGTATTTTTGGACGGTATCCTTTAGTTGCCTGTCACACGCGTGAAAGGTAACATTGGGGATATGTGCATAATATCGGTTTCAAGATCAAGGCGTTCACCCGGAGTTGGCAGCATATCTTCGGGGATCTGATTTGCTTCAAGGTGTTCAATTTGGGGTGAGGTGGGGTTGTTATAAGAAAACTTCACTTGAAGTAAATGTCCATTCTCAGAATCAGCGAACGCATCGTGGAGGTCAATAGTACCGGATCGGATGAGGTTGAGGCGTTTAGCAGAGACTCTGACGTAAAGCCAAGTTTCATAGTCGTCGTTTTCATCCGCAGCAACGACAAGGTAAAGATGACCTGCAGCATTTTTACATGCAAAAAGGGTAGGCTGGTCGTAGTAATCGTAGATTTCTATGATTTCAAGCCTGCCTAAATCTGAAATATTGAGTATATCGGTCATCTTTCGTGTCCTTTCTGAATTGATGAATCTTCGGTCATGTCGCCTGCCTATCTAACTGAGTACTGATAACTGTGTACCAATTCGTCTGAACTGTGATTTATGGGATTTAGGGATTTTCAGGATTATGGATTGCTTTCGTCTGAATCGCGGATTTTCGCGGATTTCACGGATTACGCGGATTTTAAGAGGTTTGGGTGTTGAAATCATTGCAGAAGTTGGGACTGGAATTTTAAATAGGAATTCCTTAATTGACAGATGTGGTTTATGGTCTTGGTATCTCTTTCATCTGTGTATCCAGCCATCTCATAATTTCTGCGTTCATTCTGTGTGGATAGACACATAAAAAGAGGAGCAAGAGAATAGGGTCACTTTTGATGGTTGGCGGAATGCAATCTCCCTCTGACTTACAGGATAATGCTTTCAATTCTTCCCATTCCTGCGTATGTTTAGGATGCACAATTTTGTTTGTGCCTTCTTCACTCCTCCATCTATAGAATTCACAGAAATTCGCAGGTTCAAAGGAGACAAAATCCAATCTTGTGACATCAGCCCAAAGGAATTTCATAGCTTGTTTCCAATTTCTACGCACAAACAGATGGACAAGTCCTTCTAACGCGTAGGATTTACCAGTGAAAACATCCTCCAGAGGGTCCTCAATACTACCAAGAACAGGAGCAAGTAGATGAGGCAAAGTCTCCTCAGCTTCATAGTACGGATTGGCAAGAAAGACTTCGGTATTTGGGTGGTTTATTTTGCATATTGACGAAATCAGACTATAGAGGATCCGAAAATCTGGTTCTGGAGTTGCATCTATCTTCCGAAAATACCAGAAAAAAGCGAGAAATTGAGGTATCGCTGCTTCTCCCCATAACTCTAACTGGCACCGTTTCTCTTTGCAAAATTCTCGGAGAAAGTCATCCACTTCATTTTTAGGCACCTCATCCCTCCGCCGCCATAACGCATAGATACCTACCAATCCGAGTAACCACGTTATGCGGACCCTGTAAATATAGGGATCTGCTAAGAAATCACCTTCTATAAACTCCTCTCGCTCCTTAATCTCATCGCAGAGATTCGCTAAAGAATTGTAAAGTGATTGTGTAGCAATTTCGAGTTCGCCTTTATATATGTTATCAGAAAGTTCCCGCTTCTCCACAAATGCAAAAACATAGGAAATATACATCATCCATGTTTCAATTTCGGCTACATGATTGTTTTCGTTAGAAAAATTTGAGATCGCAATTGCACATAAAAGCCCTGCACTCGCTATTACGCGCTTGCAGTATGCTTCGGACAGTTCCGCTTCACCATCAAGCTGAAAAATAGATTCAAATAGAGAAGCAAGTTTTTCCTTCGGTAGAACACCTTGACCGCTTTCGAGAAACATTTCAAGGAGGGTCTTTACATCTGTTAATTCCGAGGGCCACAGATCAATTCCTAACCTCTTAGCTTTCTCAAAAAGTTCTCCGCGAACAATAGTTTCTAAACGACGGTAAGATTGGTTTTGACTCTCCCATGCTCGATTTCTATCATCTATCGCGCGGCTGACTTCTTCCTCAATTCTTCCGTTTGTGACAAAATACGATCTGTGATATTTTGAGGTGTCAACTGACGGATGATTTATTTGACCACAGACCAAATCATCTGTTTGTGAACCAACCTCATCCCTCCACTTCCTTAAGGAAATGTTACCGGTTTTCAACTGGTATGCACAAGGAGTTCCATCAGATGCGATAGTTATAATGTCATTCCCGAGTTCCATAGCCGGATGTCTTGTTGAATGAATTATCGTATGTCCCTCAGCGGACAGCATATAACAGAAAGGCTGTTGGAATGATCTTTCGGTTGCTTTATCCAACCAGTTTTCGACGACTCTCTCTAACACGCCATTCCTCCCTTTTTTGTTCCATAAGTGCTTGATAACGAGGATCAGATTCGGCTTGTGAAATGATTTCGGCAAGTACCGGACGCAACTTAGGATTACCAGCAAACGTTAAACCGCTCGGATTTCCTTCTTCATCAAAAGATAGGTGCATTTTTTTTACCATTTCCAAAATCGTATCAACCGATAGAGGTTTCCCATCAGTGGAAGTCACATTGCCAGCTTCTTCGGCTGCTTCAATAAGGGTTCCATAATACGATTTTTTGATTTGTTCAGCCATTTCTTTTGCAGTCTCATTGATTTTATTAAGTACTATCTCGTGTGTCATTGTTTCAGCCTCTTCCCACTTGACCTCTAGCCTACTTGTTACTTCCTCCATTTTGATTTCTTCACAAGGAGCATCTGGATAAATAATAACGGTTCTGTTGGTTCTTTTTCCCTCAAATATCATTGATCTGGGAGCATCAGCAACCGGGCCCAGATGCAATAGCTCAGCTTTTTTCCTTTCAGAATCAAGCATTTTTTTTAACTTTTCTTTCGTTTTGAGAAAATCGGGTAGCATATTTTGTTTTCGCTCTCAGCAGAATGCTATAAACGACAGATGTCAGAAAAAATAAAAAGGATGTATAATCCTGATTCAAACGATAGACTCGACACGTTGCCTTATTAAATTCTTGATCCTCATTGAGTGCATACTTGTGGAAGGGTTTTCAACTACGATGAATACAGGTGTTTTTTCTCAGAATCGCGGATTTAGCAGATGGCGCGGAGAAAAGAAGTTGAAAACTGGAAGCGAAAATTGTTTAACTTTTATTTTCTCTGACTTCACTGACGGGGTGTGGGTCCATTTCTTTTGGATAAGAATTAATCCTCTCCTTTTTCCAAAAGTGCATTTCTATAATTCCTGTCGTTTTTCTGCCAGTCCAATATCCACCCGTTAACTTGATTTCTTTATTTTCTTTGACCATCTCGAAATCCATGGTTCCGCAGTGCTGAGGACTTCTCTCCCTAACAGTTTCAATTGGATTGCTGTCGTATGTATAAACCAACCTTTCAAGTTGATTTTCCTTATCCAGTACAAAACCACTGGTCAGACTTCTACTGGTCATCTCAGCAGTTCTCATTACGCAACTTATGTGAAGAAAAGATTGTTTGATAGTCAGGATTGCTGGTATAGGTCCGGGCCTTTCGCCTGTTTCGGGATCCGTCCAAGTAGTACGGATTTTCCCTTTCCAAGTGCCATTAAGATTAGGGAACGGAACTAACCAACCTTTGAAGATAGGAAGTTTCCATAGGAAACTAACAAAAAGACCGTAGAGTGCACAGTTGATAGAAACTACTGCAGATAATATTTGAAAAATCGTTTTGAAACCAAAGTCTGGTGAACCTTGAATGCGATATATGGCGAAAAACAGTAAAATTGACACACCAAATATTATCCATAAAGCAGCTTTGATTTTTATGTTTTTCATCGTTAGTACTCCAAATAACGCCACAATTGTAGCAAATAAGTATTGACATTCTCTCTTGACCATTTGCGATCATTACTAAAAAGATAGAGGAGCCCAGAAACTTCGCACCAATTTTTGCAATCCTCTTTTGTCTTAGTGTTGTTACATAAGAACGCTATTGATTCTCTCAACCTATCCTGCCAAGTTTCATAATCGTTAAATATCCGATTGGGAACGTTCCAGAGTAAGCACTCTAATAGAAAGGAGGTGATATTTCCATTAACGTTCTCCGCATCTTCAATCATCTTAGCCCGTATTCGCTTGTAAATCCTTGTCAACCGTTTGAATCGACGTTGTGTTTGTCTATTCTTCTCTATTCCGTTTTCTATGTGTTGAATGGGAAAGTTGGTAACCGTTTGTCCATTATCTGCGAAGAAGCGGACACCTTTAACATAACTTCCATCCTCTACATATCTTCGGTATTCCCATGTTGGGACTACATCTGCTCCCACGCGATTAGTATTTCCCTCAATGGCAAGGCATTTGTTTTTTCTTCTTACATCACTGCTAAATCTTCTGACAAGTGCGCTTTGCACATCGTTTTTGAATTCGGATGCAGAGTATGAACTAGGGTTGTTTAATCCAAAATCGCTCCGAGTCATGCCAGAAGGAATATCAAAGTAAAAACCATCTGTATATTGAACATTGAGGTCAACATCGCTATTTAGTCTGACATTCGTATCGTTAGCATATGATCCCTGCCCAAAGGTTTTAATTTCCATACTTTTTAAGGTATCATCTTCATTGATGCACTCCTTAACCATTCTTTCTATATTTGAGAGTTTAGTTTCTTCTGTGGGACTTGGAGGTTTTCTCCAATTGTTTAATGTTTCTTCTGAATACCGCGCCATAGTTTTAGTCTCCTTTTCGTAGTATAGAATGCAGTAGTGTTCCAACGAGGTTGTGTTGATTGGTAAATTCCTTTAAAGTTGTTACGAGGAACTATATCCGGGTAAGTCAGCAGGCACAGGAGGTCAACAGTAGTTTTTCGTTTACCAGCAAATTCAGAAAATACTATGAGCAAGTCTATGTCACTTACGGATAGATATTCTCTTGTATCTCTGTTGGAAAGGGGCAATGTGTAAGGATTGGCAGTCGTGTCGGATAATGTATGTTACCTATTTTATAGGTCTTAGGTGCACCCGTAGGGGGATTTGCCAATTTATCCCCCTGTCTCTACTTTGTGGGTATTCTAATTCACCCACTCACTGGGTACTTTCGCTATGCCTCGTTTTCCATTTTTTGCTGTTACTGTTAAGTAAATTTTAAGGTGTTTGATCATATTAATACCTCCATCTATAATAAATTCTGCCGCCTTCCCGGCGACGATTGAACTTGGAAGGCCGTTGATAACTGTATCAAATGCCTCAAAAAGACCTGCGCCGTTGAACCAGACCTCTGGCAGGAATATGCCTATCGCACATGTAAACGCAAACCTAGCGAAAGGTACCACCGTGCCCACACCCTGTTTAATGGTGGGCGGTACACATTTTTTGGCTTACCAACGTTTATCTTTTCCGCTGGCATGTCATATCCTAATTATACTACATTTTTTATCCTTTTGCAAGGGAGAATGGCAAAAATTATTCGATCTCCGAAACCAGCTCAGAAGGCAACCTCTCAACAATCCAGGCCGATTCCACACTCACATAAACGATCCGTGCAATCGCCGTGACGAGATCACGAGGGTTCTTGAACCAACTGTTTGGGTTATTGATGATGCCACCGTTCTTGTCCTTTTTGATTTTGTATCGGTCAATAAACCATTCCAGTGGCGTTCTACCGTTGACGACATAGCGATGTGCTTCTGCGGGTATACCGGATAATTGGACGTGTTCGTTGATGATGAGCGTTGTTTTTGTCTCTTTATCAGCGAACCGCATCGCTCGCGTTCCAAGCAGAAAATGCTCAGGTTTCTCTTCCCAAAGTAAGGACGGCTTGACAGGTTCAACTTTAAGGTGTGGATATCGTTCACACGTTTCGTAATTGAGGTGAAGGAAAGCAAGGACTGCTCCTGCTTCTGCGAAACCATAAAAGTCGGGTGCAAACGGGATGTGCGGTATCATTTGCTACAAAAGAGCAGCATGCCTAAGTCCTACAGCCTATGCTACAGGGTCGTTCTTTTAATAATCGCGCGTCAAAAATTTTACACATCCCCTGAAGTATCAGTTTGTAAAGAGTTGTACATTGTTTCCTGTACCCATTCTTCAAGATTCGGCTGTTGATGTTGTGAAAGGTAATCTTCAGGTTTCATTACTTTAATACCGAATTCTTCAAACTCTTTTTGAAAATGTAAGATTCCACGATCCCATGTGAGAAAGTAATTTCTATCGTACCTATAGTGTGCATGGATATGGTCCCAATCGCGCCAATCTGGTTGCCTCTTTTCGCTCATGCTATTGAATTTACCAGAGGCTTCAATTGATCCGATAAAATTCACAAATTCAGTGATACCTCCTGTGTCAATACCTGGCTTCCAGTTGTCAATCCGGATAATTGCACCAATTTCATCGATTAATAGGTTCGGAAGATCGTTAATTTTGGCAGCTAACGGCTGATCCGGCACATCATCGTGAATTCTCCCCGTGACTGCTAAATCAATTTCAAATTTTTTACCGAGCTCTATTAATGTTTCCACATGCTCGACTTTAGATCGATTTTCCCACCACTCTCTTACTACGTTTGTATCGAGTGTTACGGTTGGCGATTTAAAAATATCGTCTATTAATACTATCCCATTTGACTCAGCATAAATAAACATTCGTGATCCACGCCGACTGGGAATATAGAGAAAGATTCTTATGTCCGGTCGAGTGGTTTGGTCTTCAGGAATATTTTCATCTATGAAGGTAAGATAATGGTTCAGTTGTCCCTCAGCAACTGCCAACTCGTAATCCTCTTCTATTTGATTCACCTTTTTAAACTCTGATAAAGGGATAGAAAGCGGGGGGCAAGTTAATTCAGCAGGTGTAACTGGCCGTCCAAGTGCCTTTTCTATTTGGGAATATACGTCTTTGAGCACGATATCCTGAATTTGCTTGTGATATTCTAACTTAATTCCATCAGGTTGTCTGTTTTCGAGTGTTATTGAGATTTCAATATTATTCTGTTTCGTAATTTGGGCAGCCATGAGTTCTGGGTTCTGCTCTTTGAGTTGTGCTAATACTTTTTGCGTCGATTTTTGGATGGCAGATTCAAACTCGGCATGTTCTTGTTCAAGTTCTTCCTTAAACTCCTCAATCGGAAATTTCGGAAATTCAGGTGTTGAAGATAAATTATCCATTATAGCCTCCTAATATCTTTATTTGACGTTTGAAAAGTCACCATAGATTCAATTTAGGGATTTTGATGGCGTTTTATAGAGCATCCATATAAACATGCCGCCCTTACAGGGCTAATCGTTTTCTTTCAACCGCTGCTATAAACATATCGTCCCCTACGGGACTGGAGGGGTTTTTGAAGTCTTCAAAGTTTCCGCGTAGGATCCGGTTCAGTTGCAAACCGCGAAGAAATCCGCAGAAACACCCTATCAAATACCCCAAGCAAAACCCTACCGGGCCTGGGTCTGAGATGGTTGTTGTTTCTTAAATTAACACCAGCGAGATACGCCGCGAAACCTCGAAGCAATCCGCAGAAATACCCAAGCAAAAACCCCGCAGTGGTTCTAATGGAAAACGTTTGAATTCTTTCACCCAATGTGCTATGATTCAATGACGTGGGAAGAACGTGTCAATCCCGGCTTCGATGTCTTCAATCGGGTGTCCATACTTTTTCTCGTAACTTTCGTGGCTACTACGTTCCGTCTCGGTTAGTTCGGTGAGCGGAAAGTTGATCGTTTCTTTACTACGCTTGCCAGACTCGCTCATTGCGATGTTCATCTCTTGGTCCTGCCTGCCACGCGCTGCACCGTATTCGGGTTCTGTGTCGTTAAGGATAGCGGTGGCAATACTGAGCAGTTCGTCTGCGACTGCGAGCCGTCCCTCGGGAAGTCGATAGTTTTTGAGCGGGTTTTCCCAAGTAACGGTCTGGTCTGGGAGTTCCAACAAGATTGTCTCAAGCACGTCAAGGCCATCCATATCAATTGTTGTGCGCTTGGGACGATAAGCGATACCCCTCGCTCCAGATTCCAATTGGTCTGCGGGTGTCACGTAGATGTCTTCGCCGACGATGGTGCCTTTGCTGCCGTCAATCTGCGAGATTCCGGTCTGTCCGCGTCCCAAGGAGCGGGCGTGGATGACGTTGGAGTAGACCATAAGGGCGGTTGCGTTGTTGTCGAATTCAATAAAACCGAGGCTCCATCTCTCGCTGGTGTGGTTCCGCTTCATCCGATCGATGATCGGGATGACTGGGGTCGTCTGCGTGATACCGAGTGCAGATTTCGGTTCGCCACCGGCTCGGAGTCGGAGCATACTCATACCGTGATAACCGCCTTCGTGGAAGATACGGTAAATTCGGGCGACATCGCCGATAACACCTGCCTCAATAACTTTGGATAAGAATCGTTCGCGCGGCACACGGTAGTAGTTTTCAGCGATCTCAAGTTTGACGTTATTCGCTTTCGCACGCTCAATCATCAGGTCTGTCGTTGGGAGTGTGACGGCGATCGGGGTTTCGCAGAGGATGTGAATGCCGGCATCCGCCATAAAGCATGCGATTGCGTGGTGTGCGACACCCGGCACGGTAATATCAACGACATCAAGGTTTTCATGATCGACAAGGTCTCGGACGTTGGTGTAAGGGTTTGCGCCGTACTCTTTCGCGTATCGGGTTGCGACCTCTTCGTCTATATCGCAAATGGCGACGAGATTGTAAATGTCTTTGAGTTTAGCGATAACGGGGAGATGTGCACCGCCGCCGCGTCGTCCTGCACCGACTAAAGCAATATTGAGTTTAGACATGGGAATCTCCTTAAAGTATCGGAGGTATTCAGTTATCAGTTGTCGGTTATCAGTTGCCAGTTTGTACTGAAAATATCACTTTTAGGAAATTGTGTCAATAAAAATAGTTATCGGTTTTTAGTATTCAAGAGATTTTTTTGAAGTCTTCAAGGTTTTCGCGTAGGAGCCGGTTCGGTTGCAAACCGAACCTACCGGGCCTGGTATATGTTCGCTATTATTCTGAAAGAACTTCGCTGTTATACGAATACCGCCAAATATAGGCGTATCCAGATGTTGGTTCTCTGTGGGTTTGTGCTGCTGCTGTTAATCGGGACGGTGGAATTCTATGCGTATCGCACGATTGGCGTTGGACCACAGACTTATAAACTCTGTATGATTTTCCTTTTCATAGTCCAATTTTGGGTGGTTAGACATGCTGTTGAGGCGTGGCATGTAGAGCGACAATCGTCGGGTCATGGGATAAATGGGGTCTTGCTTGCGTTAGTGCCGTTGCCGAGTTGGAAAATCTTGGTAGGTAAGTTGAGTGCTGTTGTGCTTTGGGCGGTGTGGGGTCTCTGGTTAACGGTTCCGCTGTTCGCACTTTCGAGTTACACCGGCGGTTTGACGGTTCCGCAATTAATGAAATGCGGTGCGGTATTGTCGGTGAGTAGCATCTTTTTCGCACTTATCGGCATCGGTTTTGCGTTGCGTCATCCGCCTGATCGGGCAAAAAGTATCGGTTATGGGATTATTTTATTCATGGTCTTTCTGCCGTTGATGCCGTTTCCACCATTTGACACGATTCCGTTGTTAGATGCGATAAGTCCGTTATGTGCGTTGTTATCAATCCTGCGTGCGGATCCGACGCAGCTGTGGTTGTGGAACATTGGATTTTTGAGTATGCTATCTGTCGTGATGTTTCCGGTTTTGATGCGCGTTTTGTCAGGTCTGAGATTGTAGGTAAAGGTAAAATATGGCGAAAACAGCGAAATATTCCATCAATCCGGAAGAAACACCACAGTCATGGCACCCTGGCGTTACTTTCCGTGCAATTCTGCTTGGTATCATCCTCATCCCGCCGAATACTTACTTTATTATGGCGAACCATCTGCGTTACCGGAGTACACTGCCGACAACGATGTCGCTAATTTACAATGTCGTGGTGACGCTGGTGGTGCTGACATGCCTAAATTTTCTGGTCAAACGGTTGCTGCCGCGCTTCTCGCTCCGACAGGGAGAATTGCTCACCATCTACGTCATTCTCTCAATTTCTTCGGCGATCGCGGGGCACGATATGATGCAGACCCTTGTGCCTGTGATTCCGAACGGTTTCTGGTTTGCCACCACTGAAAACGAATGGCAACAACTCTTCTGGCGGTATCTGCCAAGCTGGATGACACTCAGCGATTTGTCTGTCTTACAAGATTTTTACGGCGGGGAAGCCTCTTTTTACGCGACGCGGTATCTGGCGGCTTGGTGGGAACCGGTTTTATGGTGGACGATCTTTCTCTCCGTGCTGATATGGGTGATGATATGTCTCGATCTATTGCTTCGGAAGCAGTGGATCGAACGGGAACGGCTCACCTATCCAATCGTCCGTTTGCCGATAGAGATGACGCACTCAGATGGACGGCTCTTTAAGAACAAGATGCTGTGGGCAGGCTTCGCGATTGCTGGCGGCATTGACCTGATTAACGGTATCCACGCGTTCTTTCCAACCTTCCCAGAGATACCGGTCCGAAAGGTAGACCTCGGCATCTATTTCACTGAAAAACCGTGGAGCGCAATCGGCTGGACCCCCGTTTATATCCTGTCATTCGGTGTAGGACTCGCCTTTTTAATGCCGTTAGAGATGTCCTTTTCGCTCTGGTTCTTTTACTTCTTCTGGAAAGGTGAGCGCATCTTGGGAAGTGCGATGGGGTTACAGGCTTTGCCGGGATTTCCGTACGATGGACCGCAAGGGGTAGGCGCGTATCTGGGGATCGCCTGTTTTGGACTCTACGGCGGACGTAAGCATTTCTATGCGATGTTTAGAAATCTGTTTGGAAAACGAGACGCGAATCTGCCACCTGAAATGCGAGATACAACGGATTATCGGTGGCCGCTTGCCGGGTTAATCGGGGGTGTCCTTTTTCTCTTTATTTTTTCAAGCCGTGCGGGGATGGCAATTTGGATGATAGCGTTGTACTTTGCTATCTATTATCTTCTCGCGTTAGGCATTACACGGGTCCGCGCGGAGGTTGGTCCCCCGACACACGAGATGTTTTCGGCAAACCCGCGGCAATTTATTCTGGATTCGCTCGGTTCACGTCGGATTCCACCACAGAGTTTAACGGTGCTGTCGCTGTATTTCGCGTTCAATCGTGGCTATCGCGCACATCCGATGCCACATACATTGGAAGCATTCAAGCTTGTGGAAGTGGCGGATATGCGTGCGAGACGGATGGTCGTCGCACTGATGTGCGGTGTCTTTTTCGGTATCCTTGCTTCATTCTGGGCGTATCTGACGGTTTCCTACAAGACCGGTGCGAATCAGTGGGTGGTAAAGGGCGGTTATAACATGCTCCGATCATGGCTCTATTATCCGACAGAAACAAACATCCCGGCGGTAACATTTATGAGTATCGGGTTTTTGTTTACAGGGTTGCTATGGTGGCTACGCACGCGTTTCCCGATGTTTCCATTTCATCCGACTGGCTACGCGGTCGCAAGTAGTACGTTGACCTTCGGTTGGCTCTGGTTCTCTGTTTTTTTTAGTTGGGGAATCAAATACCTCATCTTGCGGTTCGGTGGTATCCGTTTGTACCATCGAGTGTTACCGCTCTTTTTGGGATTAATTCTCGGACAATTTGTAGTCGGTGGCACGTGGGTGCTAATCCGACTTATCTGGGGTGTGTCGGTTTATTCTTTTTATCGTTAACTCGTGAATCTGTGTGCTGCGGAAATGGAATGAAAACATGGTAAACACATCAAAATATTCCGCGAACCCTCAAGAAACACCGCAGTCCGGACATCCCGGCGTTACTTTCCGTGCGATTCTGCTTGGTATCATCCTCATCCCGCCGAATAGCTACTTTATTATGGCGAACCATCTGCGTTACTGGAGTACGCTGCCGACGACGATGTCCCTGATTTACAATGTTGTGGTGACGCTGCTGGTGTTAACGTGCCTGAATTTCTTGCTGAAGCTGCTGTTACCACGCTTCGCACTCCGACAGGCGGAACTCCTCACGATTTATGTTATCCTCTCGCTCTCTTCGGCGATCGCTGGGCACGACATGATGCAGACGGTTGTCCCCGTCATTCCAAACGGCTTCTGGTTTGCGACACCGGAGAACGAATGGCAGCAACTCTTTTGGCGGTATCTACCGAGTTGGATGACGCTTGATGATTTGTCGGTGCTGCAAGACTTTTACGACGGTGATACGACCTTTTATACGCCGCGGTATCTGTTAGCGTGGTGGGAACCGATCTTATGGTGGACTATTTTTTTGTCTGTTCTTATGTGGGTGATGATCTGCATCGATCTACTCCTCCGAAAGCAGTGGATTGAACGGGAGCGACTCACCTATCCGATTGTCCGTTTGCCGATAGAGATGACGCACTCGGATGGACGGCTCTTTAAGAACAAGATGCTGTGGGCAGGTTTCGCGATTGCTGGCGGCATTGACCTGATTAACGGCATCCACGCCTTTTTTCCAGCGTTTCCAGAGATACCTGTCCGTAAAGCGGACCTCGGCATCTATTTCACCGAGAAACCGTGGAACGCGATCGGTTGGACACCTATTTATATCCTTTCGTTTGGGGTTGGACTCGCGTTTTTAATGCCGTTGGAGATGTCGTTTTCGCTCTGGTTTTTCTATCTATTCTGGAAAGGTGAACGGGTGTTAGGGAGTGCGATGGGACTACAGGTTTTGCCCGGTTTCCCCTACGACGGACCGCAAGGTGTGGGTGCGTATCTGGCGATTGCTTGTTTCGGACTCTACGGTGGACGTAAGCATTTTTATGCCATATTTAAAAATCTATTTGGAAAGCGAGACGCGAATCTGCCACCTGAGATGCAGGACACAACGGATTACCGGTGGCCGCTTGCGGGGTTAATCGGGGGTGTCCTTTTCCTTTTTATTTTTTCGCACCGCGGTGGGATGGCAATCTGGATGATTGCGCTGTATTTTACCATCTATTATCTACTTGCTTTAGGGATCACGCGGGTCCGTGCGGAGGTCGGACCGCCGACACATGAGATGTTTGTAGCGAACCCGCGTCAGTTTATTCTCGATTCGCTCGGTTCACGTGTGATTCCGCCGCCGAGTTTAACGATGATGTCGCTCTATTATGCGTTCAATCGGGGGTATCGTGCGCATCCGATGCCGCACACGTTGGAAGGCTTTAAGCTTGTAGAGGTGTCGAATATGCGGGCGAGACGGATGGTCATCGCCATGATGTGTGGCATCTTTTTCGGTATCCTCGCCTCGTTTTGGGCATATCTGGTTGTATCATACAACATTGGCGCGAATCCGGGTTTAGGAAATGGTGGTTATAACAGGCTACGCACTTGGCTCTATTACCCGTCAGAAACGAACATCCCTGCGGTGACAT
Organism: Candidatus Poribacteria bacterium; assembly: GCA_012270865.1. Classification (GTDB taxonomy): domain Bacteria; phylum Poribacteria; class WGA-4E; order WGA-4E; family WGA-3G; genus WGA-3G. Next base: position 49,379 of record JAAXHL010000028.1, read on the forward strand.
TTATGGGGGTCGGATTTCTGTTCACGGGGTTGTTGTGGTGGTTGCGGACCCGTTTTCCGATGTTCCCGTTTCATCCGACGGGTTACGCTGTCGCGAGTAGTATGTGGACATTCGGCTGGTTATGGTTCTCTGTGCTGATTAGTTGGGGGATCAAAAACCTCATCTTACGGTTCGGTGGTATCCGTCTCTACCATCGGGTGTTACCGCTCTTTTTAGGACTCATTCTTGGGCAATTTGTTGTGGGTGGCACGTGGGTGCTGATTCGGCTGATTTGGGGTGTGTCTGTTTATTCATTTTATCGTTGACTTATAGAGAAAATATCGTGAAACAAAATTTAACCATTCTCCAAACTACTAACTGCTCCTGGGAAAAATGTGAAAATAGGTTGAGATTAGACACCTGCTTGTGCTAAAATATTGCAAATGACCGCATACAAATTCACAAACTATTTTGAGCAATAAGTATTGCGTAAACGACCTTACTTGAAAAAAGAGTGGTGCGTCTATGTTATTGAGAATGCTGTTCAGATAGAACCACAAGAACACAACAGATTCCGATTTTGGGCCGCAGTTCCTGAAATCGGCGGACGTTATCTAAGGGTTATCACACGCAAAGATAAGGTTACGATTCATAACGCTTTTCCTGATCGAGGATTCAAATTATGACGCTCAACTACTATCCAGAAACCGATTCACTGTATATCAATTTGTCCGAACAACCCAGTGTAGAAAGTCAAGAAATTTCAGAAGGTATACTGCTTGATTATGATGCCAATGGTAAGCTTGTTGGTATTGACATCGATAATGCCAGTAACAAAGTTGATATGGAAAAACTGATTCTAAGTCAACTGCCTTGCAGAGTTGAAAGTCACATTGGAGAAACCAATCTTTCTTAATTTTTTGACAATTGACCCTATAGATGTAAGCAAATTCTCTGATGCAATCAGAAAAACATTCCTATAAGTATCCGACGAACTCTTCTCGGACGCGCGCCTTATCTATATCCTCCCCGAAACCGAGACTGAACCAGCCGTTATAACCGTGCGTGTTTAACTGCGTAAACAGGTCCACAAAATCGATCGTACCTTCACCAGGAACGAGGTGGATTTCGTATTCGCCGGTATTGTCGTTAAGACGGACTTGACCGATGTTCTCCACACCGAAAGCGTCCAAGAAACCTTGCCATCCCTCCGGCACGAGGTGTCCGTGTGCGACGTTGAACGCCCACTTGAAATAGGGAGATTGAATCGCGTCAAAAAACCAGTGCGTCTCGGCGACGTTATGCGGGATGTAATGGATTTCGGCGTGTTCGGGTTCCCGGTTATGGTTCTCGAAGAAGATGACGATCTCCGCCTGCTCTGCCCGGTCTACCAATCGCTGGATGCGTGTGACAGCAGCATCACGGCGTTGCGCGATGTCCCCGAAATGATAGCCGCCGTGTCCGATGAGCCAACTACATCCGAGTCGTTGTGCGAGTTCTAAGTTCGCGTAGAGATAGTCGTCAACGGCTTCAGCCATGATCGGTACGTACTCGGCGTTGTTGATTGCGGAAGACGGATGGATACCGATGGCGATGTCGTGTGTTTCACAGAGATCGCGTACCGTGCGGACACGCGCGGCATCAAACGAAGCGATGTCATTCGGTGGGACATCGGCTTGGAAGTCGATATACCTGAATCCGTTTTCCGCTGCCCAACGGATGGATGCTTCGATCGGTTTGTGCTTTGGTGCGTCAAATCCGAATCGTTCTTTTGCGTTATTCGGCGAAATCTCTGCCATCTTGTTGTTCGGTCTCCCATTTTCGGTGCGTTGCGAAGATTTTGACTTCAAAGGGATGCATCCGCGTCACGAACGCTCCCTCGGATATAGCGGTTTTCTCCTCACCGTAGAGTTCTACAAATTCGGTGCCGTTGAGGGCATCCAATCCGGTAACCTCTACGCCCATGTGTGCGTGTTCATCTTCATTGACGAGAACAATGAGCCACTCGCGTCCGGTTCTACGAGCCGTAATACGCACCCCGCGCGCCGAAACAGGCGGTGCTATATCGGTGCGTCCGTCATCAATCTCTTGCACTGTGACATAGCGTTCGGTCGGTGCTGTGAGGAAGGGTTGCAGCGCGGCAAGTTCGCTCGTTAGCGCGTAAAGCGATTTCCGAAACTGCTCTTTCCCTTCAGACTTCATATAACTGGAGCCCCAATACAAGATGCCTCTCGCGCCGTGTGTAATGCAAGCATAAGCCATCAGACGCGACTCAGCAAAAGTTGGGAACGCTGTGATGTCGGTGTCTCCATCGTCCAAATCGCTCCATGTGAACCCTTGAAGCACCATCCAGACAGGTCTGCCTTTGCCGACTTGTCTCCACCGGTCTGTAGAATCAGCGAGACGAATGGCAGGACGGCTTGCGGCTCGAATCGGATAATCGTCGCACCCGGTGATGTCCACGTAGTCAATGTACTGCCGGACGAACTTCAGGTCGCTGTCGCGAGCCTCGTTAATCCAAATCTGTCGATTGTAGGGGTCAACGCTGCGGATGAATTCAATCGCCTCCCGCATCTTGGGCATAATCTCTGCGGCGCGCCCCTCAGAGTATTCGATAGCGAGTGGTGTCTGCATCCACCATTCGCCTTTATTCGGGAACACTGCCATCTGGTCTTGTTTCCAGAGACCACTATAGGCGGTAAAGCCCCACACCACCTCATCTGGACCTTCCCAGACAGCGAGTGCGGGGTGTTCAGCGAGGGTTCGGATGCGTTCTTGAAATTCAGGGGTCGCGCCAGATTGTAGACCGAGCGGCACCCATCCCATCATTCCGTGTGCGTGTGCGCGATCAAATGCCTCTACACTGCCACACATAACGAGATTAACGCCCGATTCTGCCATATCTCTGAACGCGTCATCCTCGGCAGGGTGTTCATAGAACCCGATTGGAAAGAGACGCTGTCCATTATCCCGTGTGAGAAATCCGTCGCCGTGTCCATAGAGCGTATCGTTCATTGGAGACCTCCGTCCCATACATCTTTACGTTAATAGGTGGTTCTCCCACCATTTGACGTGATCCGCGTTGCTTATGTCGTCCGAGAGTCCGCGTTTCTCCATACCTTGCTTGAAATTCTCCGCCATGTTTTCGTCCCAATAAGTCATGATTTCGGAGGATTCAGGGATTTCACCCATATCACCCGTTTCTGTCATCCATGTATCCAGTTGCGCAGCGAGTTCGTTTCGCACGGTGTCATAACGTGGATCGGTCGCGAGGTTGTTGACTTCATAAGGGTCTGCTTCCAGATCGTAGAGCTCCTCAGACGGACGCGTCTGTTGCATGAAGTGCTGCTGGGCAGCGGATAACTCGTTGTTTGCTGCTAACAGAGGCATCAGACTCCAGAGCGGATACTGCTGTTTCTTATAAGCGTTGAATTGCATGTACGGACGTTCTGGATGGTAATTGCGGATTAACTTATAGCGGTGTGTGCGGATACATCGGATTCTGTCGTCTGTTCCATCGCACCGATCGCGTGCTGCGAAGATAGCGTCGCGCTGTGTCGCGTCTGAGCCGAGAAAGATTTGTCCTTGCATAAAATCAGGGATTTCGACACCGGTGAGCGAAAGCGTTGTCGGTGCGAAATCGACACCGCTGACGAGCGCGTCGCTGACAACACCGGCATCAACATGTCCGGGCCAGCGGACGATGAGTGGGATATGGATACCACCGTCGTAGAGGAATTGCTTGCAACGGATGTGCGCGCGCCCGTGATCGCTCATAAAAAAGACGATGGTGTTGTCTGTGAGTCCTTCATCATCGAGCCGTTTGAGGATTTGCCCGACTTTCTTATCTAAAATCTGTATGCTTTCGAGATAGAGTGCCCAATCTTTTCGGGTAAGCGGGTGGTCGGGGTAGTAAGGCGGCAATTCGACGTTCTCTGGTGGGATCGGACGTTCAGGGTCGGGTTTGAAGACGCGGTGTGTATCTGGGATATTGATTTGCGCGTAAAAAGGCTGCCCTTCGGCGCGTTCGCTCCAATCAATACCGTCGAACGGTTGTTCGCGTTGGAAGTTAAAATCCGTTTTGCCGGGGCGGTTGTAGGGCGGTCCCGGACTGTTGCAGGTAAAATAATCGGCTTCGCGGAAGCAGTCGGTGATAAGTTTCATATCTTCCCGTAAGGGTTTATCACGGTTGCTGCGGTGGTTGTGTGCGTCAAAGTGTGTCTGATAGGTCCCTGTGATTAAAGCGGATCGGCTCGGTGAGCAGACGGGACACGTGACGAATGCGTTGGTATAACGCGTGCCTTCGGAGGCGAGGCGGTCGATATTGGGTGTCTCTACGGCAGGCGTGCCGTAGCAGGCGAGATCCGGAGAGAGGTCTTCGCCATAAATCCAGAGAACATTAGGTTGTTTTGCGGACATAGTTCCCCTTTCAGAATTTTTTTATTGTTGGCTCTGGTTCTCTAACACGCGGAACATGTGCCGTGCGTAACTTACCGTTGAGATACCGACAAATACGAGTGCCAGACAGAGGCTATAAAATTCGATGTTGTCTGGTAGGCGCGGTAAAATCGGACGGAGTAGGTAAAACATTACGGCGATAGATAGAAAGAAACTGGTGCATTTCCCCCACAAATTAGAGCGGGTAATCATTTTTGCCTTGTATGCCAAGACGGCGTTGCCGAGGACGATGAGGATATCTCTGGTGGCGATGCAAAAGAATGCCCAGAGCGGAAATGTAGATTTTGAGAGTACGAGTGCGAAAATGCCAGCGGAGATTGCGAGTTTGTCTGCGACAGGGTCTAAGATATAGCCGAGTTCGCTGTGTTGTCCTAAGCGTCGAGCGAAGAACCCGTCCAATACGTCGGTTATAACAGCGATACCACCACAAATCATGGCGAGTATCCACTGTTCTCGGTAGATGGTGAGAAAAATGAACGGCACCGTAACGAGTCGGACAGTCGACAATATGTTGCTGACATAAAAGAAATCGCGACGCGTAATCTGGATTGACTGTGTTTCAGTAAATTGATGAACTGGAGCCTTGAGTGCCATTATTTTATCGCGTGCGTTGCAAATAGATTCTGTAGTGTAGGAGCGATCGCGTCCATATAGAAGTCTGTAAGTTTCTGTGATGCGATCACAACGATCTCAATTGTTTCGCGCTGTTAATTGGAAGGCGATACGCCGATTTTGATCTGTTAGGATCTCGATTTCGCGCGTGAGAAGTTGATCTAAGGGGATTGTCTCCAACAAGGTCTGTTTTTCTTTTAGCGAGATACGTAAGCGGATACCGACTTGGTAGGCGAGTTCCCGGGGATCGTCTGGGTGTTCTTCAGGCGGATTCCACGCGAAAATCAGGCGACTCGATAACGCTTCGTACGTCTTGTATAATTTTTCGGTTTGTGTGGTGAGTTCCTCTGAGACGGCTTCAAATTCTGTGTCTGGATCATCTAACATGCGGACGCGTCCGGTGAGATAGGAGAGATGATCTTGGGTTTCAAGGATTTGAAACCGGTACTCACCTGCGGAGATAACGTTCATGCGGCCATCGTCGAGATGCTCAACGTGAAGGATCCGGGCTGCAGTGCCGACATCGTAAGGCGTGGCGGATTCGCCGACTTCTTCGCCTTCTTTGATGAGTACAACCCCGAACTCAGCCTCATGTTCCAGACAGAACTTGATCATGGTACGGTAGCGAGGCTCGAAAATATGTAAAGGTAAAAATCCGCCGGGGAACAAGACTGTCTGTAGTGGAAAAAGCGGAATCTGTCGTTCGTAAGTTGTCTGACTGTTCGATAAGGTTTGGTCGCTCCGCATGTCAAAACTCCTCTTTGTACACTGGTTGATGTACAAACTGTATGCATTCTGGTCGTGGAAAACGTGGTTCTTCACGCACGGACTTTGAGGTTCGATGTAAAAGATATCCGCTTCCAGTCACAAATTTGTATGTATATATTTTTGCACAAAATTTGTGATTCGTCAAGGCTTTTTATCGGGAATGACCCTGTGAGGCATCTGACAATTCTTGACAATATAGCGTATTTTCGGTATAATGCTTCTAATACGGATATTTATCGTAAAACCTACAATTAACGAGTCACCTATAGAAGGCGGGGTTCCAAACCCCGCCTGCACGGGGGCTGCGTAAGTCCAAATAAGGATACTTAACCGAAACGGAAATGTGTGTATGCTTTTTGCATATCACGGGTATCAAACGATTGGAGAGGAATGTGAATTCAGAAAAGTTAGGGAACGCTTTAGCGAAATCCAAGGACATCGCTATCGGCATTTTAGGGAACATGTTGTACCGTACACGGGTAGAACCGATTCGCGATGCAGAGGGTGTCAAGGGGCTAAAGGCGCGTTGGATAGGTGATACCGGACAAAGTGTGGTTGAGATCAACACGCCGTCCGGGAATGCCGATATTAAAGTAGATAGCGAGACAGCACCGACCATTGAATATGTGCAAGAAGGCGAGAGACGGACGGTCGCTGTCAAGCATGTTAATAACCTCTCATGCGAACTGAGCCGAGAGACGATGGATCGGATTGCGACACCGAGAGGTGCTGCCATCGCGATGTGCGTCGGTGCGGGTATCGGTCTGCTCGGTTGGTTTGTGATTTCGGCGGCGCGTGCCCTATCCGTTCCAAAGGTTCAACAGATCGTAACTTCAACGCCGCTCCTTGTTTCGGATGAAGCAGGCGAACCATCGGAAGGGACGACACCTGACGCAGATGAAGATCACGGCAATTGATCCGTTCTACCTACGGATGCCCGACATCACGACTGCAGCGGACGGGACGCAAGATACGCTGTTGGTACGAGTCCGCACGGATACTGGACTTGAGGGATGGGGCGAATGCGATGCCTCGCCGTTGGTGAGTCTCGCTGTCTATTGCTGCCCGATGTCTCACGGCAATATTATTAATATTCGGACTTCTCTCATCGGGGAGACGCTTGACGCTCCTGACGACGTACTTCGGCTTAGTGAAAAGGCATTGCGGAACGGGTTAGACATTCAACAGATCCAGCACGCCTATAGCGGGGCAGAAATTGCGTTGTGGGATGTTATCGGACAGCGGTTAGGAGAACCTATCTACCGTCTTCTTGCTGAGGTGTCTGGTACTTCTGACATCACGCACCCGAAGCTGCCGTATGCGTCTGTCCTTTTTGGCGATACACCCGAAGCGACCTACCGTATTGCGGTCGGGTTACGCGAACAGGGGTATCGTGCGGCGAAGTTCGGTTGGGGACCGATGGGTCAATTCGGCGAAGCAAACGACATCGCACTCGTGAAAGCGGCACGAGAGGGGATGGGATCAGAAGCGCAGATTATGATTGACGCTGGCGTTGTCTGGGGCAGCGATCATGAAACAGCCTACCGACGCGCCGAGGCGTTTGCCCAATTTTCGCCGACATGGTTAGAGGAGCCGCTCGCGCCCGATGCGATTGATGCTTACGGTGCGCTAACGAAAAGGAATCCGCGTGTTCCCATCGCCGCGGGTGAAGGATCGAATACCTACCGAACGGCAGAGGACCTTATTGTTCACGGCGGTGTCCAGTTCGTTCAGATTGATGCGGGACGTATCGGTGGGATTATGCCTGCTTTTCAGGTGCGCCAGCTGGCGGAGCAGCACGGTATTCAGTATGTCAATCACACGTTTAAAAGCCATCTAAGTCTCGCCGCTGCAATTCACGTCTTCGCAACGAACCCTGATTTCGACTTATTAGAATATCCGGCAGCGGGATCGGAACTGTCGCAGCGACTTGTTAAGAATCCATTTCAAGTTGAATCAGATGGGATGGTTCGCGTGAAAGACCTTCCGGGACTCGGAGTGCGTGTGGATACGGAAGCCATTCGTCCGTATCTGGCTCCCGTACGGATTGCGGTGGGTTCGGATACGGTTTTTGAACAGGAAAGTTTGTAGATGGTTTTGAGAATTTACTCTCTCGAAGGACGTTCTTGCACGACAGGAATGATGTAACTCCGAATCGTTAATCCATCTATCGTCTCTGTCTCTGTGCGTTTCTCCGGCAGCTCGCGATGATCGAACACCACATAGTATCCGTCCGTTACGCCTTCGGTTGCGAGATACGTTGCGAGTTGGTGTCTGCCTTCGGTATGGTGCCGTTCGCTTCTCCAAATCTTCGTTTCAATGATGTATTTGTGCTGGTTGTGGAGAACGATCAGGTCCATCCTGCCCCGCCCTGTTGGGACTTCTATATACATTGCCGCGTTCACGCTGGTAACGAATTGGTCGAGGTAGGCAAAAAGGAGATGCTGTCCGATAAATTCTTGCGGTGTTTCGGGTACTTGCAGGATCCTGAACCCTGCCCGGGCAATAAAATCTCGGAAGTTGTCTAAGAGCCGTTCCATCTGAATCTGTCCGGTGCTGGTGATATACTGAAATCCATCGGTGTCTTCAGGGAAGTAGTCTCGCTCCAATCCGTTGATTATCGGTTTGAATGCTTGCAGAATGCAATGTAGATAAATTGGATTGGCAATTTTACACATTCTGTCAGTGTCTCTCGCGAGTACTCCGTAAGTTGCGAGTTCATTAATAACTTCATTGCGTAAGTTGAAAGGTACACCTTCCTCGTACAATACGACTTGCATCAAAAAGTTTTCAAAGCGACGGTTTCGACGGATATTGGTTGTTAAATGTGTTAGGTTAGTGTTATTTTCTTCCAAAAGTCGTATGTGTGCTGCTGGAAAGTGTGCTAACGTAATCGTTTCGGTTTTGGAAACGCCCATCTCCTCTGTGATTATTTGCGCGAATCGGTTGACGAGGAAGGGTTGTCCACCTGTCTGTTTGTGGATGGCTTCAATGACTTCTGGGGCGAAAGCCTGTCCGACCTCCGCGGTGTATTGTCCGAGCAAGTCTTGTACCTCGGCAAGCGTGAAGTTGGGCAGCGCGAAATCGTCTTGGATATTGAATGGAGAGACGGAGCGATCATAGTCGAGTTGTGTGATGTTCTTGACACCGACGATACCGAGGCTGTGTGGACATTGGCGTGTAGCATCTGCGATGTAAGTATGTCGAAAGGCGTGTAGAAACCCCTTCAGGGCAGATGTGGGAATGCCGTCAAACTCGTCGATAATGAGGACAACTTTCTGCCAATTTTCGCCGTCCTTCAGGAAATGCTGAACCTGCTCAAAGAATTCCATCATCGACAAATGGTTGGTTATCTGGGCATTATCGAGAAAATGCTTTAATGTTTCGTGAAGTGTCTCTCCGCGTTTTTGACAAACGCGTTCAATTTCCTTGCAAATCTGTTTGGTGAGGAATTCGTAAAATTCGGAACGATTGCAATCTACATATATCTCAAAATTGAGTTGAATGGGAAAATAGGAGAGGTCTTCGGTTGTCAGTGTTGCGAGGGCGCGTTGAAAAAAAGTCGTTTTGCCGGTTTGTCGGGGTGCGAAGATGACGATATAGCGTCCCTCTTTGACGCGCTTAATGAACTCAGCGAGTTCTGCGGTGCGAGGGACAATATAGTGTTGCTCTGGGTTGACGGGTCCCTGGGTGCCAAATCTTCTCATGAGTCGTTGTCCGTTGTTTTATTTAGTGGTCTTGGAAAAAAACGATAAGCATCTCCGTAACCTATTCTTAAAATAATACGACATTTGGAAAGGAGAATCAAGAGGAAAGTATACCCAAAACAGAGCATTTGTAGTGAAATTTACAATCAATAGGCCACGACTCAGGGGGCGAGGAAACCTCGCCCCTACAGGGTCTTATGATACTATTTTCGTATCAACATCTTACGTGTTGCGGTGAAATCGCCTGCTTTGAGGGTGTAGAAATAAATTCCACTTGCGACGGGTTCACCTAACTCGTTTCTGCCGTCCCAATATGCCGCGCGGCTACGACTCTGATAAAGTCCTGCTGGTTGATGCCCTAACGTCAAGGTTCGGACGACTGCGCCGTTGGCTGCGTAGATGGTCAATGCGACCTCTGAAGGTGCTGCCAACTGATACGGTATCCACGTTTCAGGATTGAACGGGTTCGGGTAGTTCGCAAGCAGCAGTGTCGTTTGCGGTATCAGCGATTCCAGAAGCTGTTCCAACACCTGAATTCCGCGTTGATATACCGCCATATCCGATAATCCTTCTCGTTTGGCGAGACTTAGCCACTGCTCCACTTGCTCCGCCGAGAGTGAATGGATTGGAGGTGCGCCTGCAGCATTTCCAAACGCAATCGCAACCACGAACAGATCCTGAGTGTCGACTTCGCCGTCACCGTTCAGGTCGGCATCATTCGCATCAGTCTCTCCGAAACTTGATGCCACCAGCACGAGATCTTGGATATTAACTCTCCCATCACTGTTCAGGTCGGCTACGATTTCGGTAGCAACCATTACGTCAGGGAATGCCCATAAAAGGACTGTTCCATCGACACTTCCGCTCGCGATTGTGCTGCCATCAGGGCTGACAGCAACGCTCGTAATGAAATACGTATGTCCTTCGAGTGTCTCAAGCTGGTCTCCAGTGCCCGTATCCCACAAACGGATCGTTGCGTCATAACTTCCACTGACAAGTATCTTACCATCAGGACTGAAGACAATACTGGTTGCAGTCGCCGGAAGGTCTGTCGGGAGGTCATCTGTTAATTCTTCTGGTATTCCGATTGTTAATTCTGGGTCAATCGGTCTGCGGAACGTCTGTAGGAGTGTGGCAGTCGCGACATCCCATAAAGAAACTGTGTCGCCGCCCCCACTGGCAAGCGTTTTACCATCAGGGCTGAAGGCGACTGCCCAGACATCATCTTCGTGTTCACTGATGGTGTGTATGGCTTCGCGTGTTTCGAGGTCCCACAAGATAATCTTATCGTCACGACTCCCACTTGCGAGCATCGTGCCGTCAGGACTAAAGGCAAGTGTTTCAACACCTGCTTCATGCTCCCATAACCCGCCGAGGTACCGACCTGTGGTAACATCCCATAAACGGATACTGTCGTCCTCACTCCCACTTGCGAGTATAGTGCCATCAGGGCTGAAAGCGAGACTTATCAAGTAGGAATAGTGTCCTCTGAGTGTCTTTATGTGTTCACCTGTAATAGCGTCCCATAACCGGATGGTATTATCTTGGCTGCCACTTGCGAGTGTTCTGCCATCGGGTCCGAAAACAACGATGTCAACGTCATCTTGGTGTCCGATAAGCGTATGCCGGAGTTGTCCTGTATCGGCATCCCAGAGTCGGATGGTTTTATCCCAACTCCGGGTGGCAAGAATCCTGCCATCCGCACTAAAGGTAACGCTTATAACAACATCAGAATGTCCAGTGATGGTTTTGAGATGTTTACCGGTAGCGGGTTCCCATGATCGGATAGAGGCATCCCATCCGCCGCTGGTTAGCACTGTGCCATCTGGTGAGAAAGTGATGTCATAGACATCAGCCGTGTGTGCAGTGATGGTGTGTAGGAGGTCGCTTGTGTCAGCGTCCCACACCCGGACGGTATCGTCTTCACCGGCACTTGCGAGGATACTGCCGTCAGGGCTATACGCCATGTCGTAAATATGCGATGTGTGTCCGGTGATCTCCTCTTTAACCGTCCATGTCGTCGTATCCCATAAATAGATAACGGCATTCAGGTCACCACTGGCGAGGGTCGCACCATCAGGGCTGAGTACGACACTCGCGACGTTATCTCGATGTTCTTCAAGCGTTTGCTGAAGCGTCCCCGTAGCAACGTCCCATATACGGATCGTATCGTCTCGACTGCCACTGATAAGTGTTCCGCTGTCAGCACTGAAAGCAAGACTACTGACCCCTTCCGTATGCTCCTCAAGGGTGTTTAGGAGTTCGCCTGTCTCAGGATTCCATAGACGGATGGTCCTATCTCTGCTGCCACTTGCGAGTATGGACCCATCGGGACTGAAAACGAGACTGCGGACGCTCCGTCTGTGTTCGGTGAGGGTGTGCAAGACTTCCCCGGTTTCGGCGTTCCAAAAGATGATGTTCCCATTCACGCTTCCACCGGCGATTATATTGCCATCGGGGGAATACGCGAGTGCCGAAACAGCGTATCCGTTGGCGGTAAAGAGTGCGATTTCTTCATCGGTAGCCGTATCGTAAATCCAAACGCCGAGGGCACCCGCAGCGGCAAGCCGCGTGCCGTCAGGTGAATACTGAATTTCATATAGCCAGCCTTTACCGAGACGTGCTGTAGCACCTTCGGGTAGATGCCATTGTGGTGAATCTTGGGCAAAACTGCTGTCAGCAATCAACAGCGTCATTAAAGAGAAAATGGTTAATATGGAAAAAATTATCGTTCTCATAAATCCTCCTATTTTTATAAATGGAATTGTTGTTAACTTGTACGATGAGTTTGAAAAAAATGTATAAGTTAGAATTATACGCATTAAAAAAGATTTATCAAGTTTAAAATCTGTTTTGATTTGATTTAGCGTTAATAGTACCATTCCTAAATGATGCAATTGCATTACCGGTTTTTATGGAGTGTGCGGTGATGCGGAACAAACTGGATGAAGTTTAATTTTTTAATTCGGCAATACATAAGAAACCTCTTGGTAGGAGCGAGCTGTGCTCGCGATTTCCAACAATTACCGATTTATTTTCTTAAAGTTTGTTCTACGTAAAGAGAGATTTATTAACAGAAATGGCATAAATTCTATTCTAAGTCAAATTTTAGTCGTATTTATAACGCAAGTTGCCACCTATTTATTCTCACTGTGAAGTAATAGCACTCCTAATGAGGTTTAACAAATAAATTGGGCTGATATTTCTCAGAAGTTATTGT
>JAAXHL010000151.1 GCA_012270865.1 Candidatus Poribacteria bacterium
TCAGCGCACCATTCATGCTCATGGTAATATCTCGAAAGATGGAGCGGGCAAACTTGTTGACGCAGTAGGTGTTTCTGGTATTTTCGCCATCGGAGTTGGCCACGTTGCCTTTCAGACCATTATACCCAGCGGAAGGATCGGTCAGACGTACTTTGACTTGAAATCGGAGTTCGTTGAGATCGTAATAATCGTCCGAGGCGGGGATGGAAAACGTGATGGGTCGCGTGCCTGTCAGGGCGGGTTGAAACGCCACGTCCCGTGAGGCTTCGGGCACATCGAACAAACTGAGCAACATGGTGCTGGTGTCTGAATGTAAGCAGTGTTTAACGGCGTTTCCTTTTTATAGCGTTTCGGCGTCGGGCCATCGTGATCATCCATTTGGGGTTCACCCGGCAGGATGGGTACATCCACGGATAGCACATTCGCTTTGACTTGTCAAAGAGGGTTCCCCCTTTCATCTTTCGGCGTTGCTTCAAGTTTTTCATCATCATGGAGTGGGGGTCGAGCAATCGGAAGCAGGTGTGCATCAAGGGATGGCGCGCCATGGTGGACTTGCCAAAGATAGTCCCACCAATTTGATACGGCGAGATAAACCGGCCTCGGGCTCGGTGACGTTGAATGCGATTTTGCGTTTTGAGAAATCCTCCAATGCGCACCATGATTCACAGACCAAAAATATCCCGTACGCGTTGGGTGGCTCTTTTATAGGTGTTTTTAGCGGTTCGTTTGGCTTGATGTTTCCCTACTTTCCAGGCCAGGGCGGGGGCTTTGCGTTTTAAGCCGCGTTTGAGTTGCTCCCCTCGATTGGACCAGGTGTCGGCCAAACTCTGTCCTCGTTGGATATCTTGAAGTCTGAATTCAGTGACATTTGTATGAGGATCCGTCGCGATCACGCCAGTACTCTGTCCTTGCTCCGGTACGGTCGAGAACATCAACGTGGCATACCATTGATCGCCTTGCAAGGAGAGACGTTCGGGCAGTCGTACCTTGAAACTGTTGTTGGCATTTTTTGGAAACTCATCGGTCTGATCGCTGATGAGCGTTAAGCATTGGATGTTACTCATGATGATGAGAAGGATGCTCGTTTGAGTGTCCGTGGTCCTTTTATAGCCACTGGGCCACTTTCTGTTTGCTGCGAGGG
>JAAXHL010000007.1 GCA_012270865.1 Candidatus Poribacteria bacterium
ACTCAACATTGAACGACTACTAGAGCCCCCGGAATGACATCTACTACAAATCGGTTGATGCTTCATATTGCGAGAAGCACTATCAACAGTCCTTTCATTTCTATCACGCGTTCGTACGGAGTGGCTTGGCACTATGCAATGTCAAGTAGTGAGAGGACTCCTACACTAAATGATCTTGCCTATGTCCATGAAATTGAAATTCAGGAACCGCTACCGCCCACTCTACAACTCCTTGATCCGGTCAAGGAAGTCACACAGACGTTACCGTCTCCGACAAACCCTGGGCCGCCTTACCAACACGATGGGTTGCCTGATTTCTTGATAGGGATTGTTGATCCTGGAAATATGGGGCATTTTTTAACGCCGACTTCGCTGCAGCCGCCTGGAAGCGAAGGTACACCACGCACGCCGAACTTAACCATTGAATTAGAGACACTTGTCCGAGCATTACGGGATACCGAAATCCTTGCACATGGTATCATTCCCGCAGCTTGTGTAAAGAATAGTTTCAGCGTTTATCCAGCTGCACAATTTCAATTTTAATTAATGAGGCGGAGAAACTCCCATGAAACACATCGTTGATAACGTTAACAATCTCAAAATCACATTTAAGACGCTTGACTTGGCAGGGCGTGTGCCTTTTACTGATTCTATTGAACTTCTCGGCGTAGAACTCCAGTACCATGAGGGGCGTGGTCCGCTTTTCATGGGACGTGTTCGGTATGCCATCAATGGTGTCAAACAAGAAGAAGGGTTTCCACTTGATCTGCACAAGGGGGCATTCACCCCCACCGTCCGTATTCAAGAGGCAGGATTGGAGGATAAACTCCAGGCAGTAGGTCCCGACATCGCCAGGATTGTGTATGAAGATTTAGCAGCACAACGACGAGCGCGCTCCTGAGTAAGAAGAAACGCGGATGAATACACCAAACCCACCTGATACACAAACCGACCTCAGCCGCGTCTTGGCAAAAATCACCGAGATAACCGAAAAATCTGACAATTGTTGTGTGTATTCCAGCAGATCTTCATTAACCTCACCTCCGACAACACCGCATTAAAAATTTTGCATGCCAACTGTTTTTATGCTATAATATCCATAATTTGATTCACCCGATTTCTTGAAGTAATGACGCAGTTACGCTCACCAAAGAAATACGTCAGCATGTGGAGAGATCATAACCATGAGAACACGTCGCAATACAACCAAACACGCCCTCAATAAAGGCGATCTACTCGATCAGAAATGGCTAACCTATCTTTTAGCTATCGTTCTTATCTTACTCGTCCTTGTGTTTGTTGTTTTACTTACCCCTAAATATAAACAATATGTCGTCGATACCGTCAGAAGTGTGTTTTACGGAACAAAACAGAAGGCACCGCGCCCGAAGGCTTCACCCGTAAAATTCCAGCAACCTATCCTACCCAACGGCTTGACCTTTTGAACACGAGACGGAAGGGATGTCATTATAATGCAGAATGGATTGCACATTTCAACAAAACTCGGAGTATAAAATGTCTAAAGCAGTGTTTCTATTAGGAATACCAATATGGCTGAGTATCGTTTCTGGATGCGGGTACGTTTCCAAATCGGAGTACTTAGAGCACATCGACACCATTCGTATTGCACCTATTGAAATCTTGGATGCCGATTTCTCTTACGATAACGCGACCCAGCGTCCTTACGATGAAGTCATTCACGAAAAACTGACGCAGCGTTTCAACAGGAAATGGCGAGACGGCAACGATTCCGAACTTACAATGCGGATACAAGATTTTGATCTACGTGAACAAGACTACGGACCCCAAGGGCAAGTCGAAATGGTACGCATGACGCTACAGATTGAGTACGAATTCTTTGACCGCGTTCGCAACAACATGATCGCGCAATCGGACAACTACCTCCAAGTTCATGATTACTACATCGTCCCAGGCAGAGCTGAACCACAGGAAACCCGAGAAGAAGCTGAACGGCGTATTGTAGACGAACTGATCGACGACCTTTACAACCAACTCGCAGAACAGTGGTAAGCGAACGCAGTCGGGAGCTTTCTCACGAATGAAATACATAACAACAGGTATTTTTGACAAATTCCATCGTTTCTGCTTCAGTATCTGCATTTTTTTTAGTTTGATGTTAACTTCATGTGCTCCTGAACAAGGAAATTGGACAGCAGTTCAGCAGGAAGGCAGATATATCTACGGGGTCTGGTACGGTTCTACAGCGAAGAAGACAGAGCAGATGCTGTTGGAAGTCGCAGAAAATATAAAAGACGCTTCGGCACTGTCCGAACCAGAAGATGCCGTAAAGACAACAGTAGCACCAGAGCAGCTGTTACCGAACAGCCAAAAATTACTCGGTTGGGTACAGTCGCGTGCTCCTTCAACATATCAAGGGAAAACGCTTTATCGGGATAGAGCGACTACAGCAGCCGCTTTACCCGACCTATACTACGCTTACGGCTTTCAACGACAAGCAGAGGTGGAATACCAAGCCCCTCAATTCGGTTCAAAACCGTTGATTTTACTCGAAATCTTCGATATGGGAACCCCAGAAAACGCCTTCGGAATTTACAGTTTTTACACCTATCCACGAATGACATTTGAATGGGTCGGCACTAAGGCAATGCTTTCAGGTGGCTATCTCCGATTCGCAAAAGGAAAATATTTCGTTCAGATTGAAGGCTACGAATTCGCTACAGGTATCCGTGAAGGGATGATTGCACTCGCAAAAGCCGTAGCAGCGGAGATTCAAGACCCGCCACCGGAACTACAAATGCTCACGCTTTTACCGAAAAACAACAAGATATATGGAAGTACCAAGTTATTCCGATCCGATTGGGCACTAAACCAAATCTACAGCACATTACCTATCAATATACCCCTGTTGACGGATACAGCGGTCGGCATTTCCGCACGCTATCAAAATAATCTCCGCACAAAAGATTGGACAGATTCACGAGTTGTTTTTATCATCCGTTTCCCGGACAACGCTACAGCGGAATCTACATACACCCGTTACCGAGACATGATATATGCCCTAATGGACGGGCTTGACGGGATTGACAGTTTTATAAAGAGAACGGATGGCGCGGTTCTCTTCAACGGTACTTTTGCAGTAACGGTGAACCCAGAATAAAGGAGACCTTCTCATGCGAGGCGATTTTGAAGCCTATCTCAACGACACATTTCGTGATGAAAACGGCAAACTCAATTTAGCAGCTTTGTTGGAATTAGAGGACGAAGCTGATATGGATGTCGTTGTCGTCATGCCGAACCCCCAACCGCTTCCCGAAAACAGTGAACTTGCCGAGGCGATTCGCGGGAATCCGCGCGCCCTCGGTTGCGCACTCGTACATCCAACAGAACCGGAACCTGTTGAGCAGGTCAGATTGACTGCTGAAGTGTGGGAAATGCCCGGAATTAAACTCATGCCTGCTATTCACAACTACAATGTAGATGATCCCATCGTCCGTCCTGTTGTCGAAGCCGCACGCGACTATGGACTTATCATCTCGATTCACTCCGGTCCTAACAACTGCCACCCGAACCGTATCGGCACTGTCGCGAGTTGGGTGCCAGAAACCCCTATTATCATGGATCACATGGGGTTCCCTGACGATTTAGACGCTGGCATCTCTGTCGCAAAAGCCAACAGGAATGTCTCACTCGGTACCACTATCCTCCGCTTTCATCGCCGCTGGGGAACCGATCCAGACAAGGTCGTTCCTACTGAAGTAAAGAAAGCCGTCGATGAACTCGGACCCGAACAGATCGTCTTCGGTTCCAACCTACCGGAATACCGACCTATTCAAGTTATTAATGCCCTTAAACGTTTGGAACTCGGCGATGATGCCGAAGCACTAATTTTCGGGGATAATCTTGCACGGATCTATGGACTTTAAGGCACATCTGAAGGAAAATCGTGATAATCCACTAATCCTGTAAATCCCGATTCAGACAGAAACATGAAAAGAACACCGCTTTATCAAGTCCATAAAACCCTCAACGCCAAATTCACAGAATTCGGTGGGTGGGAGATGCCGATCCAATACAGTAGTATTGTTAAGGAGCATCTCGCTGTGCGAGCAACTGTCGGCTTGTTTGACCTGTCGCACATGGGTGAATTCGAGATTCACGGACACGGCGCGAACGAGTTAGTCCAAAAACTCAGCACCAACGATGTCGGGCGTTTAACGGATGGACGCGCATTGTATACCCTCTTCTGTAATGAAGCAGGCGGAATCGTTGACGACCTCCTTATTTATCGGTATACGGATAATCACTATATGCTGGTCGTCAATGCCGCGAACATTCAAAAAGACTTGGCATGGGTTCGGAACCACAACGATACGGATGTAGAAATAGAAGACCTCAGCAATGAAACCGCTCTCATCGCACTACAAGGTCCAAAAGCAATAGACATTTTAAATCCTTTTGTTCCTAAACGAGATATTTCTAAAATTTCGTTTTTTCGGTTTGCAGTAGACGAGGTTGCGGGTATCCGTGCCACTATTTCACGAACAGGGTATACCGGAGAAATCGGTTTTGAGTTATATGTTGATGCCAACGATGCCGAAAAATTATGGAACGCGCTCTATCCTGCAGTCATTGAAGCAGAAGGACAACCCGTAGGACTCGGCGCACGCGACACATTACGCCTTGAAGCCGGACTCCGACTCTACGGTGTAGATATGAACGACGATACAAACCCTTACGAAGTTGGACTTGATAAGTTCGTCAAATCCAAAAATCGCCAATTTGTTGGGAAAAATGCACTCCTTGCCGCGAAAAAGAAGGGCATTGAGAAGCAGATGATAGGTTTTCAGATGCTTGACCGTGCCGTGGCTCGTACGGGTTATGCCGTCTATCAGGGCGATGAACATATCGGGAACGTAACAAGCGGCGCACCTTCACCGAGCCTGAAATGCAACATCGGTTTCGCCATTGTAACCTCACAAACAGTATCTGAAGATGATAAAATCGACATAGAAATTCGGGGTAGGAGACACCCAGCTAAAATTGTAACGGAACCATTCATCTAATATCAATAATCAAACGGAGAAAATCATGGATACCATAAACGGCTTTGAATTCAAGCAGAGAAAGTATATGCCAGTCTTCCCGAAAGCAAACGGCAAAACGACTGCCTATATTGAAGGTTATCCGTGTGAAGATGACGAACATATCTCCGCAACCTTTTTTCACGGCGAACAGATTAACACGCTTGCCGATCAATTCAAACGATACTTCGCAATCAACGAACTTGTTATGATCGGTATCGACAGTTTCATCTATTACAGTGAAGGCGACATCACAAAATGTGTTGCTCCAGATATTTACATCGTCTTCGGCGTTGCGAAATATCCGTTACGGCGTAGTTTCTATACATGGGCAGAAGGCGCAGCACCCGTTGCCGTCTTTGAGTTCCTCTCTGACGCGACAGCACATCAAGATCGTACAGAAAAAGTCAACGTGTATCTCAACGATATAGGTGTCCAAGAGTATTTTATACATCAACCGGAGTTAAAGAAGCCTGCGGAATTTCGGGGATGGCGGAAGGACCCATCAGGCAGCATCATTGAGATGGAACCCGACCCGCAAGGCGGTCTGTTCAGCGAAGCGTTAAATCTCTACTTTCGGTACGAAGAACAACACCGGACGCACGTTAGGCTATTACGTCCGTATCTGCCAGATGGCACGCCGATTCCAACATCTCTGGAGGAGCAGCACCTGAAAGAGGCAGCAGAAGCGCGCGCCGAAGAAGAAGCACGACTGAAAGAAGTCGCACAGGCACGCGCCGAAGAAGAAGCACAACGCCGACAGGATGCTGAAACAGAATTAGAAAGACTCCGGACACAGCTTGCTGACCTTCAAAATCAATAGTTCCGTTAAAAGTAGTAGGCACACGGCGTATGCTGTAACCCGATGAGGGGATAAAAGGCAGATCCGAACAGTATCCTCGTCAAAGTGTGTGAAGAGGAATATGGTTGGGGATTTTATCTGCGCATTACAGACAAAAATGGAAAAACTTTTGATGATTTGGAAATCAATCGTGCTATGCAGGTTGGAGAATGATATAATCGTAATAGGTGAGAATCAGAATAATGTCTAATTGTAATTCGCAGCCTTGCGAGCATTTTGAAGGTCATACTGCAGGCGGGGTTTGTAACCCCACCATTGTAAAGTTAATTATGGAATAGAACTTACGCAATTCCTCTTAAAGTCCCCCTGATAAGGGGGATTTAGGGGGTTAATTCCTACTTTTTACGTCTAAACGTCCAATATTTTCTCAATTTGCGTAAGTCCTGTGGAATTTACTATAAATAAACGTGAAGGAAAATGAGATGATTCCAGATAATTTAAAATACAACGAAAGCCATGAATGGGCAAAGCAGGAAGATGACATCGTTACCATCGGTATCACAGACTATGCCCAATCCGAAATCCAAGACATCGTCTATGTTGAGCTGCCAGAAGTCGGCACCGAACTCACACAGAAAACCGAATTCGGTGTGATAGAATCTGTCAAAGCCGCGTTCGACCTCTACGCACCCGTCAGTGGTGAAGTGATTGAGGTCAACGAATCGTTACTTGACGCTCCCGAACAGGTGAACGAATCGCCTTACGATGACGGATGGTTTCTCAAGATTCGGATAACAGACCCAAGCGAACTTGACGCACTTCTCGATGCCGATAGTTATCAAGCACATATTGAGGCGGAGCATGCTTGATACAAAAAACAAAACTTCCACCTTCGCAGAGCGGCACATCGGTCCTCGTCCTGAAGATATTCAACGGATGTTGACAACGCTCGGTTATCCTTCAATGGCGCATTTCATTGAAGATGTCGTACCAGCCAATATTCGCTTATCGTCAGATTTCGTACTAAATGATGGCAAGAAGGGTTCAGGACATAACTCGCAACCTTATACCGCCAAATCAGAAGCAGAAGTGCTTGCGACGTTAAAAGAGATCGCCTCCCACAATCAGGTCTTCCGGTCTTTTATCGGGATGGGGTACCATAACTGCTTCGTTCCACCCGTCATCCAACGTAACATTTTAGAAGACCCGGGATGGTACACGCAATACACGCCGTATCAGGCTGAGATTTCACAGGGACGTTTAGAGGCACTCCTCAATTTCCAAACAATGGTTATCGACTTAACCGGCTTACCTATCGCGAACGCCTCGCTCCTTGACGAAGCAACGGCTGCAGCGGAAGCTATGGGAATGTGTTTCGCAAATGTACCCGCGAAGATTAGTCGAACCTTTTTTGTCTCAGAAACCTGTCATCCACAAACAATCGCTGTTCTACAAACACGCGCCGAACCCCTCGGCATCGAATTACAAATCGGTGATCATCGTGATGTCAATTTTGACACACCGATATTAGGTGCCATCGTGCAATATCCCGCCACAGATGGGACAATTTACGATTACCGTCAATTCGCCGAACAAGTGCATGCTGCCGGTGGATTATTTGTTACTGCTACAGACCTTTTAGCACTCCTGCTGCTAAAGTCTCCGAGCGAATTCGGGGCAGACATTGCTATCGGGAACTCACAACGATTTGGCGTTCCGCTTGGATATGGCGGGCCCCACGCAGCGTTTCTTTCCACACATGAAGAGCTTAAACGGAGTATCCCCGGACGAATCGCAGGCGTATCCCACGATGTAAACGGTGAAACCGCCATCCGATTGGCACTCCAGACGCGCGAACAGCATATCCGACGTGAAAAAGCCACAAGCAACATCTGCACAGCACAAGTCCTCCTCGCTGTTATGGCTGGAATGTACGCAGTCTATCACGGACCCAACGGACTTAAACGAATCGCTGAGCGTGTACACGCGCACACCTGCACCCTACGAAACGGACTCGAAGCACTCGGCTATAACACTGGAGAATCTCCCTGTTTTGATACAATTTCCATTACCCTCCCATCAGAAGAAATGGCTGAGAAATTACTCACCGCTGCACGTGCGAAACAGATAAACTTACGAGCAATCGATCCAACGCACATCGGCATCTCCTTGGATGAAACAGTAACATCAGACGATGTTGAAGAACTTCAGCAGATCTTCGCGGAAAATAGTGCGGAAAACACAAAGCAACCTTCCGATCTTCCGTCCTTCCAGTCTTCCACTGTCATCCCTGTCGGGCTCCAGCGTGAAACGCCCTATCTGACGCATCCGGTTTTCAATAGCTACCACTCTGAAACCGAGATGCTCCGTTATATCCGCAGGCTCCAAACCAAAGATCTTTCCCTTGTGAATGCTATGATACCCCTCGGCTCCTGTACCATGAAACTCAACGCGACAACGGAGATGATACCCGTAACATGGCGTGAGTTTGGCGAACTACATCCGTTTGCCCCACAAGAACAGGCAGAAGGCTACCGACACCTATTTCTACAACTGGAAACATGGTTAGCCGAAATAACAGGTTATAGCGGTATCTCATTACAACCCAACGCGGGATCACAAGGCGAATACGCGGGATTGTTAGTCATTCGCAAATATCACCAGAGTCGTGGGGAATCGCATCGAGATGTCTGTTTAATTCCAACATCGGCACACGGTACCAACCCCGCGAGTGCTGTCATGGCAGGCATGAAAGTCGTCGTCGTCGCCTGCGATTCAGACGGAAATATTGATCTTGACGACCTCCGAACCAAAGCAGAAACGCACCGCAACACACTTGCCGCAGCGATGATTACCTATCCATCAACACACGGCGTTTTTGAAGAGAAAATTCGCGAAATTTGCGATATTGTCCATCAATTCGGCGGACAGGTCTACATGGACGGTGCAAACCTAAATGCGCTTGTCGGTATCGCACAACCAGCAGATATCGGAGCAGATGTCTGCCATCTTAATCTTCATAAAACCTTTTGCATCCCTCACGGCGGCGGTGGACCAGGCATGGGACCCATCGGGGTCAAAGCACATCTCACAGATTTCTTGCCGACACACCCCATTGTCCCCGTCGGTGGTAAAGACGGCATCGGTGCCGTATCCGCAGCACCCTGGGGAAGTCCCGGAATCCTACCGATCTCTTGGGCGTATATCGCTATGATGGGAGCAGAAGGACTCACATCTGCAACTGAAGTCGCAATCCTTAACGCCAACTATATTGCAAAGAAACTCGCACCGCACTATCCTGTACTTTATACAGGTAAACAAGGCTTAGTCGCTCACGAATGTATCATCGACTTACGTACCTTCAAAAAGAGTGCCGACATAGACGTAACCGATGTCGCAAAACGGTTGATGGATTACGGATTCCACGCGCCGACGGTCTCTTGGCCCGTGCCAGGCGCGATGATGATTGAACCGACAGAAAGTGAATCAAGAGCCGAGTTAGAGCGGTTCTGCGATGCCCTTATCTCGATTCGCGAAGAGATCGCCGAGGTTGAGGAAGGCACTACTGATCGCGAAGACAACGTCTTGAAAAACGCGCCACACACGGTGCAAATGGTGACGCAGTCCGACTGGTGCCACCCCTACTCGCGCGAAAAAGCAGCGTTTCCGAAACCGTGGGTCCGCGAGGCTAAGTTTTGGCCCCCTGTGGCACGTATCAACGAAGTCTATGGGGATAGAAATCTTATGTGTGCCTGTCCACCCCTTGATGAATATTAAAGGAATGGGACTTACGCAACACGACTTGCAGGCGGGATTTGTAACCCCGCCTCCAGCACGTATCATGCAGAACCTCATAAAAAAATGCGTACACCTACGAAAAAATAAACAAGCGTCTGATGTAATCGGGAACCTCTTTTACTGACGACTGACAACTGGTTACTGTAAAAATGAAAGCAATAATAATAGGTGCAGGAGAAGTCGGATTTCATACCGCTAAACTTCTCACCGTTGAGCATAACGATGTTGTACTCATAGACGAATCCGAAGCCGCGTGTGATCGTGTAAGTGAACAGTTAGACCTGCAGACTTTACGCGGATCGGGTGCATCGCCGCGCCTTCTTAAAACCGCTGGCATTGAAGAAGCCGGACTCCTCATCGCCGTTACGAATAGCGATGAAATTAATATACTCGCCTGCCAGATCGCCGATAAATACAACGTTGAAACAAAAATCGCGCGTGTCTCAAACCCTGACTATTTCTCTACAGAAAGCGGACTGACCGCCGAGGACTTCGGTATTGATCTCTTGATTAACCCCGAACGGCTCTGTGTTGAGGAATTCGTCAAACTTTTACAAGTCCCTGAAGCCCGCGAAATCGTCGAATTCGAGGACGGCAGGATACAACTCGTCTCCTTTCGTGTCAAACAATCAAACCCGCTCATCGGAAAATCGCTCGCAGAATTAGGTGCCAGCGGACTAATCAACGACACCCGTTTCCCAGCTATCAGTCGGCGTGGCCCCTCTAAAAACGGAAAATTCGCCACTAACGGCGATAGACACATCATTATTCCGAGCGGAGACGATGTTTTACAACAAGGCGACGATGTTTTTGTTATCGGAAGCGCGATTGCCGTTGAACAACTCCTGCGGATTAGCGGCATCAGATTCAGCGAGCGACTTGAGAGTGTCATCATCTTCGGCGCAAGTCCTATCGGTATTCAACTCGCTCGTGCACTTGAAGAAATGGATACCAATGTCAAACTCATTGAAGCCGACGAGACCGAAGCTGAACGCGCATCTCAGGTACTAAGACGAACAACCGTCTTACGCGGGAACTATCTCAAATTCAGACTCCTTGAGGAAGCAGGAATAACCGATGCTAACGGATTCGTTTCCGTTACTGGCGACGATGAAGACGATATTATGGCATGTATGACCGCAAAGGAACACGGCGCACAACGGGTACTCGCACTCGTCCAGCAGCCCAGTTACCTCCCGTTGTTAGCACGCATCCCACGACTTGATAGCGCAGTCAGTCGGCACCTCACCGTCGTCAGCAATATCCTCCGACTTATCAGGCACGGAAACATAATTTCTGTAGCATCACTCCACGGAATAGATGCCGAAGTTATTGAAATCGCCGCTGGCATCAACGCAAAAATCGTTCATAAAGAACTCTCACACTTCAAAACAAAATTCCCAGAAAACGCTTTTATCTGCGCAATCTTTCGGCGAGAAAAACTCATTATCCCCACCGGGGAGTCTGTTATCCAACCCGCCGATCGCGTCATTGTTTTCAGTATGCCTGAAGCAATCCCAGTTGTCGAAGACCTCTTCGCAGAACGGAGAAACTAAGTGGTTATCAGTTGAAATAGGTAACATAGGACTTACGTATTTTTTCATGAAATCCTACATAATACGCATTGCAGGCGGGGTTTGTAACCTCGCTTGCAAGGGGGTTGCGTAAATCCTGTAACAGTTAACAGTTGTCAGTTACAACTCTCACTGCGAGGCACTCTTAACTGAAAACTGAGTACTGACAACTGACAACTACTGACGACTGAAAGGTTTTTTCAGAGAAAAAACCGTATTCTCACTGCGAAGCAAACTGATAACTATAAAACATGAGCCTTAAACTAATCTTTTACACGATCGGTAATTTGCTTATCTGTCTCGCCGGGACCATGCTACTGCCTTTAGGCGTGGTTATCTATTATCACATAAATTTTGGAGAGACACACAACGATTTAGTGGCGTTTGTTATCTCAGCAGCAATAACACTGATTATCGGTTTAACCCTCCGCTTGAGTCTGCGAGCAAGACAGGAAGAACTCGGTATCCGTGAAGGTTTTGCCGTCGTCGCTTTGGCGTGGGTAACAGTCGCACTCTTCGGCGCACTTCCCTATCAATTAGCAGGCGTATTTCACATTGATGGACGCTCACCTTGGACAGCATTTTCTTTCTGCTATTTTGAATCCATGGCAGGTTTTTCAACAACCGGTGCCACAGTACTAACAGAAATTGAACACCTGTCACACGGTATGCTCTTCTGGCGAAGTTTCACGCACTGGCTCGGTGGAATGGGTATCGTCGTCCTCGCTGTCGCTATTCTTCCGATGCTCGGTATCGGTGGTATGCAGCTCTTCCGCGCAGAAGCACCCGGACCGCAGACCGATCGGCTCACCCCACGCATCGCACAAACCGCCAAACTTCTCTGGGGCGTTTATGTCCTCCTCACTGTCCTCGAAGTTATTCTCCTAATGTTAGGAAAAATGACGCTCTTTGACGCACTCTGCCATACCTTCGGCACCATGGCAACCGGCGGATTCTCCACAAAAAATGCAAGTATCGGGCATTACAACAGCGTCTACATTGACATGGTTATCTGCGTGTTTATGTTCCTCGCAGGCACTAACTTCGCGCTCCATTACCGCGCACTCCGAGGCAACCTTAAAGCCTATTTTCAAGATACAGAATTCAAATTCTATTGCACCGTGATCGTTGTCGGCATCACCTTAATCTCGTGGAATACAATCAGATTTCAGGTAGATGGACAAATCCCTTACGATTCAATGTGGACATCGCTACGTTACGCAACTTTTCAGGTGCTGTCTATCATCACAACCACAGGATATGGAACCGCTGATTTCGAGCAGTGGCCCGCACTCTCCCAATTCATTTTAGTGACGCTTATGTTCTACGGCGGATGCGCAGGCTCTACCGGTGGCGGTATGAAGCAGGTACGATTCCTCCTCCTTATCAAACAGAGCGGTGCTGAAATTAAGCGACTTATTTTTCCGCATGCCCTACTCCGCATTCGTGTCAATGATCAGGTTGTGCCACGTGAAGTGATGACGAATGTCCTCGGCTTTTTCTTTTTCTTTATCGGAATCTTTGCCATCGTAACCTGCATCATGGCGACCTTAGGGCTTGACCTCGTGAGTGCCGCAGGCGCGACAATCGCTACGATGGGGAACATCGGACCCGGCCTCGGCACTGTAGGTCCAACTGATAACTACGCACATATTCATACCGCAGGAAAATTTGTCCTCTCCTTCTGTATGCTACTCGGACGCTTAGAACTTTACACTGTACTTATTCTCTTCTCACCGAATTTTTGGAAAGGATAGGTGTTTTATTGTAATGGCTATCGGCTATTGTAGCACAAACTTTCCAGTTTGTGCAGGATGCAGGGCAAACTATAAAGTTTGCGCTACATTTATCAAACTTAACCAAACCTCTTAACTGACAACTGATAACTGATAACTGACAACTATTTATGAATACCGAAAAACTCCGTAGAGAATACAACGCACATAAAGGAAACCTCCTTGAAGAAAACGCTTCACCCGACCCGTTTACGCAATTCAAACGCTGGTTCACGGATGCTGTTGATGCTAAACTGGACCTACCGGATGCTATGACATTGGCGACCGCGACAAAAGATGGTATCCCCTCCGCTCGGATGGTCGTCCTGAGAGGGTTTGACGAAAGAGGGTTCTGTTTCTATACCGACTATGAGAGTCAGAAAGGGAAGCAACTCGCAGAAAATCCGAATGCCGCATTAGTCTTCTATTGGCGTGAACTTGACCGACAGGTTAGGTGCACCGGCACCGTTGAAAAGATGCGTGCGGAAGAATCGGACGCATATTTCGCCAGTCGTCCCGTTGCGAGTCAACTCGCCGTCTGGACAGAACGTCAAAGTCTCGTCATTTCAGGGAGAGAACATCTCACGGAAAATTTTCAACAGGCAGAAAGAGAATATGCATCCGACGATATTCCGCGGCCGCCGCATTGGGGCGGGTACCGACTCGTCCCGAACCTATTTGAATTTTGGCAAGGCTGCCCAAGTCGACTCCATGATCGGCTCTGCTATACGCTACAACCCGATGGCACGTGGGAAATGACGCGACTTTCCCCGTGAATTTAGGGCGCAAACCTCACCAGCGAACAAGGAACAAAGATGTAACCACAAAAACTTACAGCAACATTGATAGCAACTTTGATTTTTTTACAGGGTCATTCAATTGTAGGTTTTTGCAGGCGTTAAAACTTTATATATGTTATGTATTATAACAATCGGCAGAAATTTTCGCTAGATTTCGCTAGATTTCGCTAGATTTCGCACAGGATCCTGGAAAAAAGACATCCAGTCCAATAATCTCTTAAAATTGAATGGCTCTGTTTTTTTTAGAAAAAAACTTGACAATGTTTTTGAAATATGAGAAACTATTAAGCATATTGGAGAAAATTCTGTTTGTCGTTCGAGTTGACCTTCACCTTCGCGAAATCTACAGTGTCAAATTGCCAACTAAAACGCAATTTGTTCCTGTTTTATTAAAATGTGTGAGGAAAAAATAGAATAAAAACAATGTTAATAGATTATCTTCCGATCTTATTGTTAGGCGGGTTCGCAGTGGTCTTTGCAGCCGCTAACCTCGCCCTGACCCACATCCTTGGACCCAAACGTCCCAATCCCGTAAAACTTTCCGTTTACGAATCCGGCGTACGACCCGTCGGGGACGCAAGACAACGATTCACCATCCGATTCGACCTCATTGCGATGCTCTTTATCATCTTTGACATTGAGGTGGTCTTCCTCTATCCGTGGGCTGTGGTCTTCAAGGATTTCTCTCAAACAAGCGGTCTATTTATTTTAATTGAAATGTTGGTATTTATCGGCATTCTGCTTCTCGGCTATATCTACGCGTGGAAAAAAGGAGGCTTAACATGGGATTAGCCAAAACGGATGTCCAAAACGCACAAAGCGTAGGACAAACAGATGGAAACATCATCACAACAACGATTGATAAAGTCATCAACTGGGGACGAAAAAACTCGCTCTGGCCCATGCCATTCGGTACCGCCTGCTGCGCGATTGAGATGATGGCAACCTTGGCTTCCAAATTCGACCTTTCTCGGTTCGGTTCTGAGGCAATCCGTTTTTCGCCCCGTCAATCCGATCTCCTCATCGTTTCCGGCAGAATTTCCATCAAAATGATGCCTGTCCTGAAACGCATCTATGACCAGATGCCAGACCCGAAGTGGGTCATCTCCATGGGCGCGTGCGCTTCCTGCGGCGGTGTCTTTGATACCTATACGCTCATTCAAGGCGTTGACCAATTTATTCCCGTTGATGTCTATATCCCCGGATGCCCACCGCGACCCGAAGACCTCATTGATGCAGTTCTACAGGTACAGCAAAAAATCGCCAGCGGTGCTTCACCAAAAGGTGTAGAGCATCTCCTCGAAACCTAAAAGGACTTACGCACGCAGACACAGACACGGTAGGTTCGGTTTCTAACCGAACCGGACCTTACGAGGCAACCTATGAACGAAGAGAAAGAAATTGAAGAACAACCGACGCCGCTTGTCCTCCAAAAATTAGAGGAACAACACGCCGATGCACTCCTATCACAGGACGAAACGCGCGGTACCACCGTCGTTGTTGTACGTAAAGAACAGGCTTACGCAGTTCTGGAATATCTAAAAACAGACCCCGAACTCGCCTACTCCTTTCTTGTTGATATTACAGCAGTTGATAACTCACAGATGGAATCCGAATTGATGCAGTTCGACTACGCAAGGTTCATGGTCGTCTATCAACTCTATTCCTATCAGGGACAGTGCCGCGTTCGCGTGAAAGTCCCTGTACATGAAAACGACCTGAATATCCCCTCTGTTACCGGATTGTGGCGAGGCGCGAACTGGTTGGAACGCGAGACCTATGACATGTTCGGTATCAACTTTGAAGGACACCCCGATCTCCGTCGGATCCTGATGCCTGACGATTTCGAGGGACATCCACTTCAAAAGGATTATCCGCTCCGTGGGCGCGGCGAACGCGAAAGCTTTAATTTTGATGAACAGAATGTGTAAGAATAGTTATCAGTTGTCAGTACGATTTTTTCTCCGAAAAAAATCTTTCAGTTTGCCTCACAGTAAGAGTAGTTACCAGCCTGCCTGGCAATGCGGGTTGTCAGAAAGAGACTTTGGGATTATCAAATACCTCTTTTAACTGACAACTGACAACTGATAACTGACAACCATTTACAAGGAGTATGATATGCAAGGTGGACTCGAACGCGCCACAGGCGAGAAGATGGTCCTCAACTTCGGTCCGCAACATCCCGCAACACACGGCACCCTCCGTATCGTGTTAGAACTTGATGGCGAATCCATTTTGAAGGCGACACCGCATGCCGGTTATCTGCATACCGGGTTCGAGAAACTCGGTGAACACTTGGATTACAACCAGTATATTGTTGTGACCGACCGAATGAACTATCTTTCACCATTGTCCAACAATTTCGGGTATGTCCTTGCTGTTGAACAACTGATGGGCATCGAAGTCACGAAGCGGTGTCAATACATCCGTCTTTTAATGGCGGAACTCTCACGCATCGCGGACCATTTGCTATGGTTAGGAACAGCTGCCCTCGACTTAGGGGCATTTTCAGTATTTCTCTACAGTTTCCGCGAACGTGAGAAATTGTATAGCATCTTTGAAAAAACGACCGGCGCTCGGTTGACGACAAGTTACACACGCGTCGGCGGTGTCCTCCGAGACCTCTACGATGGATGTGAGGAAGATGTCCGACAATTCCTCAGCAATTTCCCGAAGGCACTAAAAGAGACCCATACACTGCTCACAAAAAATCGGATCTGGATGGATCGCACGAAGGGTGTCGGCCCCATTTCAGCGGATGAGGCAGTTAACTACGGATTAACGGGACCCTGTCTCCGAGCCACCGGCATAGCGCATGACATACGCAAAGTTGAACCCTATTCCAGCTACGATGAAGTAACCTTCGACGTACCCGTCGGAACCAACGGGGATGCCTACGACCGATACCTCGTCCGGATGGAGGAGATGATTCAGAGTTGCGGCATCGTTACCCAAGTATTAGATAACATGCCTGACGGACCCGTCAACCTTGAAGATAACAAGGTTACCATGCCAAACAAGTCCGATGCTTATGGGCATATTGAGGGATTGATTCATCACTTTAAGGTTGTTATGGATGGACACGGCGTGCAACCACCGAAAGGTGATCACTATTGTGCAACCGAATCACCAAACGGTGAACTCGGATTCTATATCGTTAGTGATGGCAGCGGCACCGCCTATCGTATTCGTATCCGTCCACCGAGTTTCTTCCACTTCCAAGCGTTACCGCACATGTTGGAAGGCGGAATGGTTTCTGACACTGTGGCTGTTTTGGGAAGCCTGAACGTCATCGCCGGAGAATTAGACCGGTAACTTCGTCAAAACGTCCTATCCGTAGGAGCATTTAATGGAACTCAAAGGCATTATGCTTTTCGTCAAAGACATGAAAACTGTCATCGCATTTTATAGGGACGTTATCGGATTAGTACCAGACGAAGACCAGCCGTTCCCAGAAAATCGGTTTTTCCGTTTTAAGGCAGGGGCTTGCACATTGTGTCTCCATAGTGCCAGCAAACCCAACGAAGGCAGACAAAAACTGATGTTTCACGTTGAAAGCGTCAGTGCTGTTCATCAGCACATAAAATCGAAAGGGAAGCGATTACGGAAACTTGAAAATAGCGATGGGCATGCCATTTTCGATATCCGCGACCCAGAAGGCAACCGCATTCAGTTTTACGGGGACTATTGATTTTGGGCATTTTCTCACAAAGATAGATAAAGTAATTTTGAGGGAAGTGGGCTTAAATACCATGAAACTAAAAGTTGTTATTCACAAGGCTGAAGAAGGCGGATATTGGGCGGAAGTGCCATCACTCGCCGGTTGTGCTACACAAGGCGATACTTTTGAAGAATTACTCGAAAACATCTATGAAGCAATTGAAGGATATTTATCTGTAGATGTTAGTGATATAAAAATCGCAGAAGATGATAGAGTGATGGAGATAGCTGTTTGAAAGCATTAACCGGTAAAGCGTTTTGCCGATTATTAGAAAAGCACAATTGGCAGTTAAAGCGAATCAAAGGCAGCCATCATATTTATGCCAAAGATGGCGTTCCGGAGCGGATAGTCGTGCCTGTCCACGGTAATAAAACGCTCAAACGCGGGTTGCAGAAATATTTTATGAAAATCGGTGGAATAGAAGAAAGTGAATTGTAGCAGCATTAACTTGTCTTTCAGGTTGAGAGCGTTAATGCCATTCATCAGCAACTGAAGTCGAAAGGAAAGCGATTGCGGAAACTGGAGAACAACGATGGACATGCCATTTTCGATATCCGCGATCCAGAAGGCAACCGTATTCAGTTTTACGGGGACTATTGCGTTAATTAATAGAGGAGTTTACGATGCAAAACATAAACATCAATAGACTAAAAACCGTCCTGACTTTCACCGTCATTGCGAGTTGTCTGTTTTTCAGTGCTTGCACTGCGCTACAGGAAGCACAACAAAAACGGGAAGCACGGATGATGGAAAAAAGAAAACAGGCAAACTTCGCTCAAAACCCGTTCATTGAAGTCAACGATACAACATTTGACAATCTCGTGTTGGAGTCCGAGTTGCCTGTCGTCGTAGCATTCGGGGCAGAGTGGTGAGGGGCATGCAAGGCCATGGAGCCAACGCTCGCTGCAGTTGCAGCAGAAAACCGAGAAACATTTACTGTTGTGAAAGTAGATGTTGACACTGCTCGGCAAAACTCTCAACGCATATTAGCCTACAAGCAGTCCGGAGTTATCCCTGAATATTCTGTGTTCAAAGACGGGAACGTCGTTGCACATTTTACGGGATCGAAATCGAAGACCGATTTCCTCCAAGAAGTTTTGGGATCAATAAACGCACAGATAAATTGAGTGAACACTTGGGCGAAAAAAGGAAAATATAGATGTCAGATGAACGCATTCAGATCGAAACGCCTTTCGCGTTTAACGAAGAAAATCAACGTGAATTCGACGACTTGATAGGGCGGTATCCTATTAAGGAAGCAGCCATGCTGCCAACGCTCCATCTTGCACAACGGCAGGCGGGCTATATCACACCTGCTGTCATGAAGTATGTCGCAGAACTACTTGAAGTCACCCTCATGAAGGTCAAGGATGTCGTCACATTCTATCCGATGTTCTTTGAAGAACCCGTCGGCGAGTACGTCATTCGCGTATGCCATACGCTACCTTGTGCATTGCGGGATTGTAAAGTGGTACTGGAGCATCTCAAAGCAAAACTCAATACGGATACCGCTTCCGAAACGAATCTCGCGAAAGGCACAACTGCTGACGGTAAATTTACCCTCATGAAGGTGGAATGCCTCGCCTCGTGTGATGTCGCACCTGTTATCATGATCAATGACGATCTCTATAAGAATTTGACCCCAGAAAAGGTCGATGAAATCTTATCGGGGTTGGGAAGTTAAAAATTGCTGAGGTTAGGCAATCTGTTGAAAGCATAGTTGGAAAAGGCGATTGAAAACGTTCATACCACAAAGTGGTTGAACTTAACCGAAAACCACCGTGAAACGAAGTGGAACGGTGACCAGATTTAATAATTAAAAATATGGTTGAAGAAAGACGAATTCTCTACGAGCATCTGGATGTGCCTGATATTAACACGTTCGATGTCTTCCGGCAATACGACGGATACACCCGTTTTGAAAAGGCAATCGCAGAATATCAACCTGACGATATCGCTAAAATGGTGACGGATTCTGGGTTGAAAGGGAGAGGCGGTGCCGGATTTTCTACCGGCTTGAAATGGAGCTTTGTTCCAAGAGATATAAAGCCGTGCTACCTCTGCTGCAACGCTGATGAAAGTGAGCCGGGAACATTCAGCAACCGTTACGTCTTGGAGAAAAATCCACACCTCTTGATTGAAGGTATCCTAATTTGCTGCTATGCAATGGGCATTGAGACGACTTACGTCTACATCCGCGGTGAATTTACGCTCGGTAAAAAAATGTTGGATGCCGCGATCAAGGAGGCTTACGAAAAAGGCTACCTTGGCAAAGACATCCGTGGCACAGGACTCAATATTGACATCTACACACATCCAGGCGCAGGTGCCTATATCTGTGGCGAAGAAACAGGGTTGATTGAGTCGCTTGAAGGCAAGCGCGGGCAACCCCGCAACAAACCACCTTTTCCCGCCGTCGAAGGTGTGTTCATGAAACCTACCGTCGTGCAGAATGTCGAGACCTTGTGTAACCTACCTTTCATCATCGGTAACGGCGTTGAATGGTACACCCAGATGGGACCGACGTATGCCGATACACGGAGCGATCCACCGACACCGGACCCAAATACAGGCACAAAACTCTACTGTATCAGCGGCGATGTCAACGAACCGGGTGTTTATGAACTTGACCTCGGCTTGACATGCACAGAACTCATTGAGGTCGCAGGTGGGTTGCGCGGCGAAGAGGTGAAAGCAGTCATTCCCGGTGGAAGTTCCGCACCGATTTTGACGCACTACGAATTGGATACGCGACTCGATTTCACTTCACTCACACTCGCAAAATCTATGCTCGGTTCCGGTGGTATCATCGTCATGAACGAGACCCGGAATATTGTTGACTGCCTGCTCAATATCATGAAGTTCTACGCGCATGAATCGTGTGGACAGTGTACACCGTGCCGCTGGGGAACACCGTGGGTACGCGATATTGTTCAACGGATTGCCGACGGCGGAGGCAGACAAGATACCATCACACGACCCAAATTCGGTGTCACCGAAAGCGGTAGATGGGGCGATACCGGCGAAACAGAAGAAATCTACGAAGACCTGGACCTGTTGGAGAGCGTCGCCAACAACATCGCGAATGTGGATACGATGACATGGAACACAATCTGCGTTTTCGGCATCGCAGTTTCCTGGCCCGCCGTGAGTTATATGCGCAAGTTCCGACCCGAATTTGAAGCCGCCATTCGAGAAGGTAAACTCGTTACGCTACCTGTTGCCGAAGCGACAGTACCACCGGAGGAAAATTACGCGTATCAACAGCGGTTTATCCCGAAAGAGTTCGCTGACCTGTAGGACTTGCCGCTTCGTAACAAAGGGCGTATTTCGTAATGAAGCAGATCGCTTATGGGGTTTTTGCTTGGGTGTTTCTTTGAGTACGCCGCAAAATGGAGAGCGGGTTCGAGAAAAGAGCGTGAGATTCCAAGTCCACGTTGCTTAATCGGAAAGAAAAATTAAAAGTTGACCTAAGAGCGTAAGCGTGAAACGAAGTGGAAAGCGGATATACGGAAAGACGCGCTAAACACTAAGTCTACCTAACCGAACCGCAAGGAAAATTTAAAAAATGGCACTTGTTAAATTGAATGACCTTGAGATAGAGGTTGAAGATGGAACGAATATAGTCGAGGCAGCGAGGCAACACGGGATCGAGGTGCCTCACTACTGCTATCATCCAGGGTTGACCCGTCCTGCGAATTGTCGAATGTGCCTCGTTGAGACTTTCACTTCTCCCGCAGGATCGGAGATGCCAGACAGGCAATTGGCAACGGGCTGCACGACCACAGTCCGAACGGCTCCTCCTGATAGAAAGTACGATGGGAAATACGACTTCATCGTCCGGACGGATAGCGACCGCGTCAAAAGGGCACGAGAGGATATACTCGAATTTCTCCTCGTGCATCATCCCTTGGATTGTCCCGTCTGTGATCAAGCAGGCGAATGCGACTTGCAAGATTATAGCTATCGACATGGACATGATAAGAGTCGTTACCTCGAAGTCAAGAATGTGCCGCCAAAAAAAGACCTCGGACCAGATGTACTGCTCTACTCGACAAGATGTGTCGTTTGCACGCGTTGTATCCGGTTTGCGGAAGAGGTGGCTGGAACGGGTGAATTGGGATTAATTAATCGTGGTTCCCACGACGAAATCGATATCCCGAGAAGCCACGACGGCACGCCGTTACAACTGCTCGATAATAAACTCGCAGGAAATGTCGTCGATATTTGCCCAGTCGGTGCCCTGATTAGCAAGGATTTCTTGTTCAAGTCTCGTCCGTGGTTCTTAGAAAAGGCGAACAGTGTCTGCACCGGATGTAGTGTCGGTTGCAATATCACCGTAGAGTATAAAGCCGATGGCGTATACCGAATCAAACCCCGCTTCCACGAGGATATCAACCAGCACTGGATATGTGACGACGGTCGCCTCGGTTACCACTATGTGAACACCGATGACCGGCTCCAACTCCCACTGAAACGCGTTGATGACGAACTCACACCGACACACTGGGCTGATGCACTATCGGTCATTACGGAACAGTTATCGGAAGTAGAAACCGATGACATCGTTGTTATCGGTTCCGCGCAAGCCACAAACGAGGACAACTACGTTCTACAGCAGTTCGCACACGACGTACTACAGACAACGCAGTTGGGACTCTTCGGGCATCCGCTCGGTGAAGAACACAAGTTCCCACAGTTTACGATCGAAGCGGACAAGAATCCGAACACAGCAGGCGCACGCACAATACTCGGCTCTGCAAACGGAAACGTCGTTTTAGAAGGCGACGCACTCTGGGAAAAGGTCTCAGGCGCGAAAATCGTCTATCTCGTTAATGGCGGACCAGAACGTCCACTCCAAGACGCTGAAAAATCCGCATTAGAAAGTGTAGACTTCCTCATCGTGCAAGACGTTTTGTCATCAGAGGTCACGCAATTAGCGAATGTGGTATTACCCGGAACAACTTTCGTTGAAAAAGACGGCACGATTACCAATTCAACCGGATGGGTCCAACGGATTCGCAAGACAATTGACCCACCCGGCGAAGCACGCATTGATTGGGAAATCACGCAGCAGCTTGCCAAGCAGTTGGGTGGTGAGATGAACTATCGCTTTGCCGGCGAAATCGCAATCGCTATTGCCGAAAATGTACCGGGCTATGCAGACGCAACGCACCAAAATATTGGAGATGCAGGGGTTAAGTTAGCAATCAGTGATCAGTAAAGCGATCATCTGGCTGATTGCTATTGAAAGAGGTGGTAAGTGCGACCGGGGTCCCCACCGTTATTGGGAAGGGGCCGGCGCACTGGATATACGGAGAGCAACGTTATTAATCCAATTCACCTTATCGAACCGCAAGGAAAGTTAAAAATATGGAAAATTTCCCTCTCTTTTTAATCATCAGTTCAATCGTCAAAATTGTCATCATTGTACATCTGCTACTTATCGGTGTGATGATAATGATCTGGGCAGAACGGCGCGTGAGCGGATGGATGCAGGATCGTTTGGGACCGAATCGCGTCGGGCCCCAAGGATTACTCCAACCTGTCGCAGACGGGCTTAAGTTCATGTTTAAGGAGGATATCATCCCAGATCATGTGGACAAACCGCTTTACGTGCTTGCCCCCGCAATGCTGTTGGTCCCCGCACTTATTGTAGCTGCAGTCGTGCCGTTTGGGAGTTCAATAGAACTGTTTGGAGAAACTATCGATCTCCAGATCGCAGACATCAACATCGGTATCCTGTATATTTTGGCGATAACCTCCCTCGGTGTCTACGGCGTTGTACTTGGCGCATGGGCATCGAATAACAAGTATTCGCTTTTAGGCGGTCTACGGTCATCCGCACAGATGATTAGTTACGAGTTAACACTCGGATTGGGAATCATCGGTATCCTGATGCTGACGGGCAACACACTCAGTCTTCGGACAATCGCTGTAGAACAAGGGGCATATCCGTGGCATTGGAACTTCCTTATCCATTTCCCCGCATTTCTCGCATTTACAACCGCAATGTTCGCAGAGACGAACCGCCTACCCTTTGACCTTGCCGAAGCCGAGCAGGAGCTCGTCGCAGGGTATCACACCGAATACAGCAGCATGAAATTTGCCATGTTCTTCATGGCGGAATACATGAACATGATTGTCGGCTCTGCCGTAACAGTGACACTCTTCTTAGGCGGATGGCACTTCTTCGGTTTGGAAAATATCGGCGGTCCCGTATGGAGCGGACTTATCTCGTTCGGTATCTTCTTCGTCAAGACAGCGATTTTCCTGTTTGTGTTCATTTGGGTACGCTGGACGCTCCCGCGCTTCCGATACGATCAACTCATGAACTTCGGTTGGAAATTCCTTTTACCCGTCGCCTTAACCTCAATCGTGGTAACCGGGACCTTATGGATAGCAACCGGGTCTCGTCTGGTTGTGGGTATTGGCAACGTGGTTGCAGCGTTTATCGTTGTCTCAATCGTGGCAGGGCTGCTTGTAATGAGCACACCGAAGCCAACAATACAGGATAGCGATAATCAACTTGCACCGACCGCTCTCGATGCAATAGAGTAGGAGGCGTGTATGAATCCAGAACAGATTCTATTTTTTCTCTTTGGAGCAGTCTCGCTGATCGGCGCGATTGCTGTTATCTCGTTTCGACATCCGATTTATAGCGCGCTTTCGCTAATTGTGACGTTTTTCGCACAAGCGGGTCTATTTGTCCTGCTCGGCGCGCATTTCGTCGCGGCTGTCCAAGTCATCGTCTACGCCGGCGCAATCATGGTGCTGTTCCTCTTTGTGATTATGCTCCTGAACCTCGGCACACTCTCGGCGAAAGGGGCTATTAGTGGGAAACTAAAGGGTTTTGCGATAATCCTTGGCATTCTCCTTGCAGTTGAAGGGGTCTATATCGCAATGAAGGCACCCAAACCCAGCGACCCCACAGTCGCATCAGCGGAAACTGCTACCGAAGCCGTGAACACCACGACCTATAACATCGGCGAACTTTTGTTCAGTGATTACCTCTTGCCGTTCGAGGTTACCTCACTTATTTTGTTGGCGGCATTGATCGGCGTTATCGTCTTGGTAAAACGTGAAACCCAAGAAGAAAACTAAATTCAGTAATCAGTCCCGTTGCAGGATTTTTGCTGGGGTGTTTCTTCAGACCTACGGTAAAGGATGTCAAAGTCTCAAAACCACCTGACTGAACCGCAAGGAAAATTAAAAATATGCCATTAGAATCTTATCTTATTTTGAGCGCGCTCTTGTTTACGATCGGTGTTATTGGGGTCCTCATTCGTAGGAATGCCATCATCATTTTTATGTGTATCGAACTGATGTTAAACGCCGCGAACCTTGCCTTTGTAGCGATTAGTCGTAATCTCGGAGAGGCATCAGGGCAAATTTTCGTCATTTTCGTAATGGCTGTGGCTGCAGCGGAAGTCGCTATTGGACTCGCAATTATCGTCAGCGTCTTCAAACACCAGCAAACGATTAACGTGGATGAAGTCAATTCATTGAAGGGTTAATTAACCATTAAATTTGATTAACCGCAAGTGCTGCAACAAGGTTTCAGACCCTGCCTCATAGGGGGTTTGCATCAAAAACCGTAGCCCGTAATGTAATGGAGGGCGGATTTAAGAAAGGGATGTCAAAGACACAACCCGATCTGATTAACCGCAAGGTAAATATAAAAAATGTCAAAAGAACTGATTGTTGTCCTGTTAGTCGCACCGCTCGTTGGGTTCCTGATTAACGGGTTATTCGGAAAATGGCTGAAAGGTAGCGAGAAACTCAGCGGCTGGATAGGCGCGCTCGCAGTACTTGTCTCCTTAGTCTGTTCGATTATCGTTTTTACCAGTTTGAACGGTGGTGCCGCCCCACTCAATGAAACGCTTTATGAATGGATTACAGGGGAAGGATTCGCCTTCAATATCGGATTTCATGTGGACGCACTCACAGCCGTCATGTTGCTCGTAATCACC
Source organism: Candidatus Poribacteria bacterium (assembly GCA_012270865.1). GTDB lineage: Bacteria > Poribacteria > WGA-4E > WGA-4E > WGA-3G > WGA-3G. The sequence continues at coordinate 25,507 of JAAXHL010000007.1, forward strand.
GGTGTCGGCTTCCTCATCCACGTCTATTCCATCGGCTACATGCACGGCGATGAAGGCTATACACGCTATTTCGCCTACCTGAACCTATTCGTCTTTGCGATGCTAATCCTCGTCCTCGGCAACAACTATCTGATGATGTTCGTCGGTTGGGAAGGCGTTGGACTCTGCTCTTACCTATTGATCGGGTTCTGGTATGAGAAACAGTCGGCAACAGATGCCGGGAAAAAAGCCTTTATTGTGAACCGTATCGGTGATTTCGGCTTTTTGCTCGGAATGTTCACATTGTTTGCTGTATTCAATACCCTTGATTTCACAACGATATTCGCTGATGCTGAGGCAAAAAGTGCTGAAGTCGTTTTCGGCGTAAACGGAATTGTGCTGGCGACATTGCTACTCTTTGTCGGCGCGATAGGTAAATCCGCACAAATCCCGCTCTACGTATGGCTTCCAGACGCAATGGAAGGTCCCACACCTGTCAGTGCCTTAATCCACGCAGCCACAATGGTAACCGCAGGCGTGTATATGATAGCGCGTTCCGCCGTACTTTATAACATCGCGCATACCGGTGAAATCGTCGCATGGATCGGTGTCTTAACCGCGTTCTTCGCCGCAACGATCGCCCTAACACAGAACGACATCAAACGTATCCTCGCCTATTCCACTGTCAGCCAACTCGGATATATGTTCGTCGGTGTCGGTATCGGTGCCTATGCGTCTGGTATCTTCCACTTGGTAACCCACGCCTTCTTTAAAGGCTTGATGTTCCTTACTGCTGGCAGTGTCATGCATGCCATGGCGAATGAATTAGATATGCGGAAGATGGGCGGCTTGAAATCGAAGATGCCGATAACACATTGGACATTCTTGGTCGGCGCACTCGCTATCGCCGGTTTCCCCTTCCTGAGCGGTTTCTGGAGTAAAGACGAAATCTTACACAGTGCTTGGGGAAGTTCACCGCTAATTTATGTGATCGGGCTAATCACAGCATTCCTGACAGCGTTCTATATGTTCCGTCTCATCTTCGTGACGTTTTACGGTGAATCTCGCGTTGAACCCGAAGTCGCTTCACATCTGCACGAATCGCCGTCCGTGATGTGGGTCCCGCTTGCGATTCTCGCGATCCCTTCTGCCTTAATCGGCTTATTGTTAGGCTGGGGTGGACATGACAGCTGGTTCCACCACTTCACAAAGAACGTTTTTCCTGAAGCACACCATGACGCATCGGGCAATATCATCGTGTTTATGGTGATTTCAGCGGTCGTCGGCTTGGCAGGTATCGCGTTCGCATGGACACGTTATAGCAAACGCGTACCGGCTGATGAACCGACCAGTGGAATACATAGACTACTTGCGAATAAGTACTATGTTGATGAAGTCTACAACGCACTCATTGTGCAGCCTATAAAAAACGGTTCGCATTTCCTCTTGTGGAAACTCGTTGACAACGGAATTATTGATGGAATTGTCAACGGTGTCGCAGCAATTGTCCGATTTATTGGCGGCCTCTTGCGCCGTTTCCAAACAGGAGTCGTCCAAGCCTACATTGTCTCTATGGTTCTCGGAATCGTGATATTCCTTGCATATTACCTGTTTTTTACCTAAACTACTGGACGGTGAACACTCGGACTACGTGATTTTCTCCGACGGAGGAAGATTAGATGAAACAGAGTACTTTTAGACCAAGGGATATGCTCAACAAAGAGGTTGCAGGCATTTGTGGTGTAGCAAGGTTGGCGGATAAGGCACGGGCTGCCCACGCCGGTGAAATCGGAAGTTATAAATACGGTGCTGATTCCAAGCAAGATACTGGAATACTATCTTTCCTCGGCATTTCAGCAGATGCGTTTCAAGAAGCTGCCCTGCAGATTGATAATGATACCAGACTCGGGATGTGGGTGATGGACAACTGCAAGCGGTCATCTAAAGAAATATCGGCATTCAATCGTAAGTTGAAGCTATGGTGGCAGAGCAAAGTGCCTTCTGACACTTATTCAAAGCGTCGCCGCGAGTTGGCTCGCCGCCGCGAATCACCTGAATCGTCTGAAACGGATTTGCTATTAACTATGATTGGTCTTGGTCTTGATTGATCGTTCCTACTGATGAAAGTTGAGTTATCTTAAAGGAGGTATCCTTGTTACTTTCAATAGTCATTTTTTTACCACTGCTCGGTGTAATAGCAATTGCATTGCTCAGAGGACTCGGGGCATCTGCCATCAAAGGCATCGCACTCGCCATTGGGCTAATCACCTTTGTTATCTCACTGGGGCTTTACACAGGGTTTAACGCAGACACCGCTACATTTCAACTCGGTGGTACACCGATAGAGTGGATTCCCGGAGGCGTAAGTTACCATATCGGCATTGACGGGATTTCGTTGTGGTTGGTGTTGCTGACGACATTCTTAACACCCGTCTGTATCCTCGCCGCATGGAACTCCGTCGAAAAAGGATTGAGCGGCTTTATGATGTCGCTACTTGCACTTGAAACCGGGATGTTGGGGGTCTTCTGCTCTTTAGACCTGTTCCTCTTTTTCGTTTTTTGGGAGTCGATGCTGATACCCATGTATTTCCTCATCGGTGTCTGGGGCGGGGAACGGCGAATTTATGCCACCATAAAGTTCGTCCTCTATACGATGGCGGGGAGTGCATTGATGCTTGTCGGCATTTTAGCACTCTATTTCCAAAACGATAACAGTTTTGATCTTACCACACTCAGCGGTCCGTTTGAACATTCCGATCTACTGTTCCTCGCGTTTTTCGTTGCGTTTGCCATTAAGGTACCGCTCTTTCCGTTCCATACTTGGCTCCCAGATGCACACGTTGAAGCACCGACTGTCGGCAGCGTTATTCTTGCAGGTGTCCTCCTGAAAATGGGCACCTATGGAATCATCCGATTCTGTCTGCCACTCTTTCCAGACGCAGCCGAAAAATTCACACCCCTGATCGTTCCGCTCGCTGTCATCGGTATCATCTACGGCGCATTGGTCGCGATGGTACAACCCGACCTGAAAAAACTCGTGGCGTATTCCAGTGTCAGTCACCTCGGTTTTGTCGTTCTCGGACTTTTCTCAAAACACCCTGCAGGTCTTCAAGGAAGCGTGTTGCAAATGATTAACCACGGCTTAAGCACAGGCGCACTGTTCCTCTTGGTCGGAATGATTTATGAGCGTAGACACAGCAGGATGATCGTCGATTTTGGGGGCTTGTCAAAACGGATGCCAATCTTCGCCACAATCTTCATGATTGTGACGCTCTCGTCAATCGGGCTACCCGGTCTAAATGGATTCATCGGTGAGTATATGATACTCTTCGGCAGTTTTGTTCAGGGCGCATTCTCTAAGGTCTACGTCGTTTTCGCAACCGCAGGTGTGATCCTCGCAGCCGTCTACATGCTATGGATGTTCCAACGCGTAATGTTCGGAACACTCGATAAGACAAACGAAGGGTTACCCGACCTGAACGCACGTGAAATCGTCGTAATGCTTCCGATCCTACTGTTCATCGTCTGGATCGGCGTTTATCCCAAACCTTTCCTGAGCAAAATGGAGAAATCGGTAGGTCTTGTCGTGACAAAAGTACAGGCTGCACCTGCTATGGGGCAGTTAGAAAATAATGTGCCAGCAGGTACAAAACTTGCACTACGCGAAACACAGCATCAAAAGAGTGAAAAGGAGGCGCGCGCAAAATAAGTGAAGTTCAAATTTGCATCTTGTCTTATTCTATGTCTAATTCTCGCATTTACGCTAACGGTCTCAATGGAAACCTTCGGGGCAGATGAAACACACGGCGACGAAGCCGCACATCAAGAGCCCGGCGTAGATGGCGCGAAACTGCCTATCTGGAGTATTGTTCCGTTTGTCGGTATTCTGCTATCCATTGCTATCTTTCCACTTGTGTTGGATTCACACTTTCTCGTCCACCACGGTGGGAAGATGTCACTGGCGTGGGGATTAATCTTTGCGGTTCCATATCTTATCGCTTTCCAAGGGGAGGCTTTTTACGATATACTGCACATTTACCTGTTAGACTATATCCCGTTCATCATTCTTTTGTGGGGGTTGTTCACCGTTGCGGGTGGAATCCTCGTGCGTGGCACGTTGCGCGGCACGCCGATGGTCAATACACTCTTACTATTATTTGGGACTATAATTGCATCATGGGTTGGCACGACCGGGGCATCAATGCTCCTAATCCGTCCCCTAATCCGAGCAAATGCATACCGAAAGAATAAGGTTCATCTCATTGTCTTTTTCATTTTTCTCGTCAGTAACATCGGTGGCTCCTTAACGCCAATAGGAGACCCGCCTCTGTTCCTCGGGTTCCTGCGCGGCGTACCATTCTTCTGGACAACTGCGGCACTGTTACCGCACATGCTATTTATTAGTGTTATTTTAATCGTGCTGTTCTTTGTCGTAGACACGTTCATGTTTAAACGAGAAGGCGGTGTCGTACCAGATGACGGTATCAGCGAACCGATTCGTATAGAAGGACTTTTCAACCTCGTCTTTCTACTCGGTATTATTGGTGCCGTTTTAATGAGCGGAACTTTCAAATGGGGAGAAGTCAACATTCTCGGCGTTCACGTATATTGGCAAAATATTGTTCGTGAATTAATGATTGTCGCTATGGGATTGTTGTCCCTTAAATATACACCATTTCGTGGCGAATTACGTCAATCCAACGAATTTTCATGGGAACCTATTGAAGAGGTCGCAAAAATTTTCGCCGGAATATTTATAACAATCATTCCAGCACTCGCAATTCTGAGGGCAGGAGAGGAGGGTGCTCTGGCGGGTTTAATTGGTGCCATGCAACAACCGTACCACTATTTCTGGGTTACCGGCATCCTGTCCAGTTTCTTGGACAATGCACCAACCTATTTGACGTTCTTCAATACCGCACTCGGAAAATTACAACTTACTGATGTGAAAAATGTTTCGGAAATTCTATCAGGTCCATCACAACACCTTGAGTTTATCAGATTGCTCACGGCTATATCTGTCGGAGCCGTTTTCATGGGCGCGAATACCTATATCGGCAACGCACCGAATTTCATGGTGAAAGCAATCGCGGAACAAAGCGGTATCCGCATGCCAAGCTTCTTCGGGTACATGCTCTGGTCGGTCGCGATCTTATTCCCGCTCTTTGTGGTTGTAACACTCGTGTTTTTCCGTTAGGAGAAAAAAGGAAATTAAAAAATGCCAATAGAAGATATTAACTGGCAATTACTGATGCCAGAACTGGTTATCGCTTTAACGTTGATCATCGTCCTCGTCTTCGACCTGTTTGATTCGATCTCAAAAAAGGTTCTCGGTTGGATGACGATCGTTGGTGCCGCGATTGCCTTAGCGGTTTCTATCCAGATGCATCAAGCAGGCATTGCCGGTACCCAATTCAACGACATGTTCAAGGTAGATAACTTCTCCCTATTCTTCAACATGATTTTCCTCGTTTCCACAATTTTGGTTACCTTGATTTCGATGAGTTATCTCGACAGAGCGGACAGGAAGCACGGACCTTACTATCTACTGATTTTGCTCGCAACACTCGGCATGATGTTGATGGCTGCAGGCAATGAGTTGATCATCGTCTTCCTCGGTTTGGAACTGATGTCGTTATCGCTATATGTCTTGGCTGGTTATTTCAGAGAAAGTCCTGCCTCAAGCGAAGCAGGGATGAAATACCTATTGCTCGGCGCATTCGCGAGTGCGTTCTTTCTCTATGGGATTGCGCTCATTTATGGGGCTGTTGGAACGACAAGTGTACCCGCAATCGCTGAGGCGATTACCGCTGAAAACAAGTCACCACTACTTTTAGCAGGGATGTTCCTACTCATCGTCGGGTTCGGATTTAAGGTCGCGATTGTCCCGTTCCATCAGTGGGCACCGGATGTCTACGAAGGCGCACCGACAACCATCGCAGCGTTTATCTCCGCAGGACCAAAAGCTGCCGGATTCGCAGCCTTCCTCAGAATTTTCATGGAAGCGTTACCCAACCTGCAAGGCGAATGGAGTGGTGTACTCGTTTTATTAGCGATGTTGACAATGACGGTCGGGAATGTCATCGCAATCGCGCAGACGAACATCAAACGCATGCTCGCGTATTCCAGCATCGCACACGCCGGTTACGTCCTCATAGGCTTAGCAGCAGCAGGCGCGGCAGGCAGTGAAGCAGCAAGAGATGAAGGCATCTCCAGCGCGATACTCTATCTCCTAATTTACTGCGTAATGAACATCGGCGCGTTTGGGGCAATTATCTTAGCAAGAACGGAGGACGGCGAGAGCCTAATGATCTCGGATTACGCAGGACTCGGAACCCGAAAACCGTTACTCGCTATGTTTATGTCCATAATGCTTGTATCGCTCGCCGGTTTTCCACCCACTGCCGGGTTCGTCGGGAAATTCTATATCTTCAAATCAGCTATCGGGTCAGAACTTTACCTGCTTGTCATTGTCGGTGCCATTAACACTGCGATATCGGCGTTCTACTATCTACGTGTCGTCGTAACAATGTGTATGCGTGAACCGGAAGAAGAACTGGAGTTCAGTCCTTATGCTTCAACCTTGGTCATCGGATTGATCATCGCAGCGGTTGGTGTGCTACTTATCGGTATTCTGCCATCGCTCATGCTCACACCCGCACAGAATTCTGTCTTTTAACGGCTTCCAGCCATCAGCAGTCAACTTTGACCCATTTTGCAGTCGGGGTTTGTAACCCTGACTTCTGTAAGTGTATAGTTAATGCTGGGATTTACTATATAACGCCGGTTTGATTAATCATTTCAGATGCGTTGCTGGTTCTATTTTCCGCAACTTAATAAACTCTCCGTTTCTCGACAACGGAGAGAAACGAGCAAGGATAATAATTAAAAAATGTCAGATGTTAGATTAGGTTTTATCGGTACAGGTGGCAACATGAACCGCCATCTACGCGAATTAACCGAGATCGGCGGCTCGAAGTTCGTCGCCTTCTGTGATATTGTTATCGAAAAAGCGGAGCGGGCTGTTACACAATACGGAGGCAAAGCCTACGCAGACTATAACCAGATGCTCGCAAGCGAAGAATTGGATGCTGTCTATATCTCGATCCCACCGTTTGCACACGGTGCCCCTGAACGCGCTGTTGTCGCTGCAGGGCTGCCGATGTTTGTAGAGAAACCGGTACACATGGATACCGACGACGCGAAAGAGATCGCAGCCGAGATCGAAGACAAAGGCATCATCACTGCTGCCGGTTATCAGGAACGTTACCTTGACATCATTGACAAAGCGCAGGAACTCCTCGCTTCTCGACGTGTCGGGTTCTTCATGGGCTACTGGATGGGCGGTATGCCAGGCGGATGGTGGCGCGAGAAAGCAAAATCCGGCGGACAACTCATGGAACAGACGACACACGAATTTGATATGGCGAGATACCTATTCGGCGAAGTCAAGACCGTCTATGCTGTCGCACGCTACGATCTGATTCCAGATACCGATTACGATATTGAAGAAGCCTCTGCTGTCTCCTTGCAATTTGAGAGCGGTGTTTTCGGTATCATGTTTTCCGCATGCTTCACAATAAACGGGATGCGCCGTTCCGGGTTAGATATCTTCTGTGAAGACGGTTCGCTGGAGTACCATCTCCGCCGCGCACTTGTGCTTTCCACTGCCGATGAGAAAACTACATGGAACCCAGAAAACAATTGCACCATTGATATGGATAGCACTTTTATTGAGGCTGTACGTACAGGTGATGGCAGCGCAATCCGATCCCCTTATGCCGATGCTGCCAAGACTGCTATTCTATCCATCGCAGCCAACGAATCTCTCGAAACAGGGTTGCCTGTCCACCTAACATAGCACTTACGCAACCCGTTGCAGGCGGGGTTTTTAACCCCGCCATTAAAAACAAACCTTACATTCCGATAAAAACAACTTTCCTAACAGATATCGTTAATCAAATACACTCAATTTTAATAAAAAATTTTGACCACACCATACGCCTCTTTAAACCGACAACTGACAACTGACAACTATAAAAATGGAACACCAAATTAACCTCCCCATCACCGGCATGAACTGCGAAAGTTGTACAAGCATCATCACACAAAACCTAAAAAAGATGGATGGTGTTTTTGCTGTAGAAGTCAGTCTTGCTACCGAATATGCCGCGGTTACCTTTGATACATCTACACTCAGCGAGGATGCCATCGTCAATAAGATCCGAGACCTCGGTTTTGATGTTGTTGATGAAGACAAAGAAGACGAAGCACGCGCTGAAGAATTCCGACGGCAAAAGCTGCAATTCGCTATCGGGGTACTCTTCACACTCCCACTCTTTCTCATCAGCATGGGGAGAGATATGAACCTGTTGGGTCAGTGGGCCTCTGCAGATTGGGTCAACTATCTTATGTTTGGTTTAGCACTCCCCGTGCAGAGTTATGTCGCGTTGGACTATTACATCGGCGGTTTTAAGGCACTCCGCAACGGATCCGCCAATATGGATGTCCTCGTTGCTATGGGTTCATCCGTCGCGTTTCTCTATAGCCTCTTCGTAACGATTGCACTAACCACGGGCATGGGAGAACGCTTCGGCGCACACGTCTATTTTGAGACAGCCGCAGTTATCGTCACGTTGATCAAGTTAGGAAAACTGCTCGAAGGGCGTGCCAAAGGTAAGATAAACGCAGCCCTAAAAAAACTCCCGCAACTTGCCCCTAAAACAGCGTGCCGCTTAAAAGATGGTGAAGAACAAAACATCCCGATTGAACAGGTCGGTGTCGGAGATATCCTGATTGTGCGTCCCGGCGAAAGTGTTCCGGTTGATGGTGTCGTGCGCAGCGGCGAAAGTGCCATTGATGAAAGCGTCTTCACCGGAGAAAGCCTACCTGTAGATAAGGTATTAGGCGATCCTGTGACCGCGGCAACGATGAACCAGAGCGGAATGCTCACCATCGAAGCCACGCACGTCGGTGCCGAAATGGCACTTTCCCGTCTTGTCCAATTGGTATACTCGACGCAACAAGGCAAACCTCCTATCCAACGCGTCGCCGATGCAGTCACAAATGTGTTTGTGCCTGTTGTTGCCGCGATTGCCGTTGTGACGTTTCTCGTGTGGTGGCTCGTCATTGGAGCAGGATTCACACCGGCGATGCTCCGTCTCGTTGCTATCCTCGTCACAGCCTGTCCGTGTGCCTTAGGACTCGCCACCCCAACTGCCGTTATGATGGGAACCGGTATCGGCGCGCAGCGCGGCATCCTCTTCCGAAACGGCGAAGCACTCGAACGCGCTGGCGACTTAACCACAATTGTGCTCGATAAAACAGGTACCTTGACAGAGGGCAAACTCACCCTTACCGATATTCTCACGGATAAAGACGAATCGGAACTCTTACAGTTATCTGCCGCTGCGGAGCGTGGCAGTGAGCATCCTATCGGAAAAGCAGTTGTCCAAGCCGCTCAGGTACGTGGACTGGACATCGCTACACCGAGCCAGTTTAAAGCGGTTACTGGGCACGGTATCACCGCACAGGTCGGTGAGAATAGTGTCATCATAGGCAATTTAGCCTTAATCCAACAACACGATATCCCAACAAGAAGATTTGAAGAAGAAGCAGAGCGTCTACAGACCGAGGCGAAAACCGTGCTATGGGTCGCTGTTGATGGGGAGGTTCTCGGACTTCTGGCAGTTGCGGATACATTAAAACCGGAAGCGCAAGCCGCAGTCGCGGAACTCTACGAACTTGGATGCACGGTAACAATGATGACAGGAGATAACCGCGTCACGGCTGACGCGATCGCTAAGGCTTCACGGATTAGCGATGTCATGGCAGAACTCAAACCCGAAGATAAAGCGGCAGCCGTTAAGAAGCTACAGACGGAAAATAGTGGACGCGTCGCAATGGTAGGCGACGGCATCAACGACACCCCCGCATTGGCACAAGCCGACATCGGCATCTCGCTCGGCACAGGCACCGATATTGCAAGGGAAACCGCACACGTAACGCTCATGCACAGCGACTTACGTGGACTCCCCGATGCGATTCGGCTCAGCCGTTCCACGATGCGCACCATTAAGCAGAACCTTTTCTGGGCGTTTTTCTACAATGTCCTTTTAATTCCCATCGCAGCAGGCGTGCTTTATCCGTTCCCTTCCGTACCGATGATGTTCCGAGAACTCCACCCGATGCTCGCAGCCTTCGCAATGGCATTCAGCAGCGTGTCCGTCGTGCTAAACAGCTTGCGTCTGCAATGGAGGAAAAATAATCATTTTTGATTAGGACGTATATGTTAAAAATAGTCCTGTGGGTTGGGTTGAACGGTGTTGAGAAGTCGGAGGTTATGCCATACATACCTGAAAATCAATATCCGGTCCTATCCATCCATGAATATAGAGAAACCCAACTTTACGCGTCCAGCGTTGGAGAACCTTCACATCAAAAGCGTTGGGTTTCACTCGGTCTCTGATGGAATTTCAAGCATATTGCCAAAAATCGTCTCTGGGTAAAACGGCGCGTAATCGCAGTTTATTCTACGGAACAACCGCCCGTTGTAAGATATGAGTTACTGCATCTAACACCTGCTCCACCGTAATCCCTGCGATCACTTCACAACTCCCAACACCACATCCCCCCGGATTCCGACCCGGATGGCACGGATTACACCCCAAATCTATTCCGCTTTGCAAAACAGTATGTTTTTCACCATACGGACCACTACGTATGTGGTTCGTTGAACCGAAAAGCGCAACGACTGGCGTATCCACAGCCGCAGCGATATGCATCGGTCCTGTGTCGTTTCCGATATACACATCACATGCAGAGATTAACGCCGCGAGGTGACGCAGATTCTCTGTTTGAACCAGAATCGGTGGAACGTCCATCATCTGTGCGACCTGTGCTTGGAGCTTCCGTTCATTCGGACCGGCAAACAACAAAATCGCTGCGTTCCGTTTTTCGACCAAAGCGTTCGCGACACGCGCGTAGTCCGCTGCGTCCCACAACTTGTATACCCAATTCCCACCGGGATGGATGCCGATCAACAACTGCTCTGATTTAACGCCTGCTTCAGCAAGAAAACCGTGCGCAGCGGTCTGTTCAGCTTCAACTAACTGTAAATGTGGATGCGCATCTGTTATGTCAACGCCACGTTTTTGGAGTGCCTCCAGATAGCGGGTAACGGCGTGACGATTGCTCTCACCGCGAACCAGACCCCAATGTTCCGCACCGATACACCGCGCCGTAAGACTGTCCCGTAAATTCACAACGAGATCAAATTTATCGCGACGCAACGCTTTTACAAGCCGCAAGCGTCCGCGCCAACCAGCGTGTTCGCCTCGATTATCATAAATGAGAGTTGCATCGATATTGGAATCGGTCGCAAGGAGATCAAACGCTCGGGGTCCGACAAGAAAGGTAATGTGGGCATCCGAAAAGTGTCTTCGCAGGGGTTGGATAACTGAAGTAGACAGGACCGCATCACCGATAAAAGAGAAACTAAAGACGAGAATTTTCTTCAGCATTTTTTATCAAAAGTTTTTAATCAAGACTTACGCATTGTAGGAGGGGTTTCTAACCCCGATAGAAGAAACAACATTGAAGTGGAGAGGGTTTAACGCTTCTCGTTTTTTAACCACGCATCCATCGCTTCCCGCCTTGCGTTTTCACAGAACCTGTGAACGCTCTCTATGCTACCAAAAGGGATACTATAGATTTTTAGAACAGTGTGCATTTCCTCAAGTATTTCGGAAACGGCTTTGTTTTGAAAAAGGTTCTCAAGTATTTCGCGATCTTTTTGTAATACCTCCCACCATTCATAAAGATGGTGAAGATACTGCACGTCACTGAGCGGATCCCGTCCCTGCATGTCCATCGCATACATACTGATACCTATAGGGTCAAAAGTTGTTAGAGCCATCATTTCTTTCAGGGTTAAGTCAAGTTCTACTTCGGCGATATCATACCAGGACAGTCCCTCGAATGCCTCATCTTCAGCAACGCCGGGAATCTCACGCTCCAAAAACTCCCACGCAACAGCATTTGTTTTTTCTTCAAGTTTTTCTAAATCTTCAATGAAGCCTTCTCTGTCGTGCATTTGAATGTCAAACAGGTTTATCATTTTTCTACCTCCTTAAAAAGATTCAATCAGGTCAACAGCTGCAGTCAAACCATCTTCTGCTTCTATCTGTTTTCCTAAGACCTGTGCCTGTGCTGTCATAGAAGGCGTTTCCAAGACCTGCTGAAGCCGTTTCGCCAAACGTTCAGCGGTAAGATTCCGGCGACGTAGATGCCGTGGCGCAACGCCTAAGTCCGATAGACGTTTTCCCCAATACGGCTGATCCGCATGATGCGCGACAACAACAGAGGGGACTCTCGCACGACATGCCGAGGCAGTCGTCCCAGCACCACCGTGATGCACGACGCAACTCCCCTGCGGAAACAGCCATTGATGCGGGATATATTCCGCACAGTAGATGTCCGATAACGTCTCCGGCGTGCCGAGTTGCCCCCAACCCGCTTGGATAATCGCACGTTGCTTTACTTTTCTAACAGCATCTATCAAAATTTCGGTTGTCTCACGTCCATTGGAGCCTCCCATAGACCCAAACGTGATGATAATCGGTGGTGGACCCGCCTCCAAGAAATCGACAAGTTCAGGCGGCGGATCGTAAGCAGGGGACGCGAGATGCCAGACACCCGTGAATTTGTGGTTCGGAGGAAAATCAGCTGGTGGACAAAGCACTGGAGATGCAGCAATCAGGTTCAGATGTGGTGAGTACATCCCTTCTAATGCTACTGTCTGCCTTGATTTTCCGCCGACAGACTTAATAAATTGATTAAACAGGGCATCTATACTCGGTGCAAGCCGAAGCTGCACCAACTTCCACACGATAGCGTTAAATGTTCGTCCCCAATTCGGAAACGGGTAGGGCGCGAAGTCTAAGGATTTGATGAACCCCGGACAATACGTCACAGTGAACCACGGGATCCCGTTCTGGATCGCAGCCTCCTGTCCGGGAATATCCACTGAATGACAAATCGCTATATCAAACCCTTTCATAGCGGTCAAACAATTCTGATACCACTGTCCACCGCGACGCACGATCCCCTCTTCCACGATGAGTCGCAGCATCGCAGTCGGGTCGCGCTTCGGGATAATAGCATCCATCGCCGTGTGAAACTCCGCCAAATCAAAAGCGACACCTATCTCGTAGTATTCCGCGCCAACCTCAAGAATCTTATCTTTATAGAGTGCTGGTGAACAGACCCGTACCTGATGCCCGCGTTCAAGCAAACGTTCCGACAGTGCTAAAACCGGATAGACATCTCCCGTTGAACCCCAGCAGACGACAACAATTTTCATTTTTCTTCTGCCTCTATCGTTGATGTGGTTGCATCCCAAACCGGTTCAATAGGAAGTTTTTTCGTGCATTCCCATCCAATTTTACACTTATGCGCGCTACAGGGCCAGCACGGCATATCCCGCCGTACGATAGATGCGTTTTCGCTCAACGGATGCCACGCCACATGATCTGTCGGACCGAAAATCGCCACCATCGGTACATCCAAAGCCGCAGTGAGATGCATCGGACCGGAGTCATTACAGACCACCAAATCACAACAGGAGAGTAGCGCACCCAACTCACGGATTGATTCTGGCGCGTGAGAAATAGCACGGGCTTCCATTGCCGCTTGGATATTCCGTACCAATTCCGCTTCTTCAGGACCCCGTAAGAGAAGTATTGCCGCGTTGTACTGATGTGAAAGCCTATCAGCGAGTTCAGCGTACCGCTTTTCCGGCCAACGTTTATCAAACGAACTCCCACCCGGATGAATACCGATGAGGAACGTATCGGGCGTGAGACCCCACGAGGTGAGATGTGCTTTGGCGGCGGCAATCTCATCAGAGGACAAGTGGAATACGAGTTTCCGTTTCCCTTCACCTTTGCAAATTAAGCGTACCAGTTCCAAATTCCTGTCAACTTCATGGGTTTCGCCCTTTCGGTATTGACCGCGCCATGTATGTGTGAGGGTGGATCTAAAACGTTTCTGATAACGTCCCAATCGGTACGTAGCACCGCAGAGAAATGCGACGAGATGTGACCACATTGCCGTCTGCATAGCGACAACGAGTTGAAACCGCTCACGGCGCAACTGGCGGTAGAATTGGAGTTGTGCTCGGATTCCCCGGTGCTTACCTTTACGATCAAAAATGAGGATCCGATCCACGTCGGGATTACCGGCTAACACCGGTGCATTGAGCGGACGCGCCAATACCGTTATCTCCGCTGATGGATAACTCTCCCTTAACAGTGCGATTGCCGGTGTTGAGTTTAACAAGTCACCGATACCATCAACCCGAATGACAAGTATTTTATTGATGTTAGGAAGCGTGTTGTCTGGTTCGCGATCCGAAACTTGCATTGTGGAAGTCTGCCCACCGGATAACATAATTATTCCTTTATGGACTCAGTGTGCGCTTTGTCTACATCACCATGAAATACATCTAAACCTTTATGGCGTTCATCTAAAATATCTTTATCAGTTACCTCCTAATAAATCTTTTATCTCCTGGATGACCCCATTCTGATTAATGATATTCTGCATATAAGCCTTATCTAAATCTGTTGCCAAGACTTTCAGTTTTTCCGCTAACGTTTTGATACGCACATCAGTTGTACTTGCAATGAGCGCGTCTAAATGTAATACAGATTTCTCTGTCCAAAACGCTTGCTGTTTAGAGCTTCTATAAATCGCATAGATCGCACCCTTATACAATTCAGCGAGATCATGATCAATCTCATTAAACTTGGCTTCGGCTTCCGTAAGCATCGGATACGTGTGTTTCTTCCAATCCAAAACCTCATCGATACCTTTATTGAAAGTGTCAATCGCTTCTGTTAAGCGTTGAGTTTCATCGGCACACCCAAATATAAGTAAGGGGACCATGAAAGCGAGACAGATAAATCTCATTGCTGTTCTCCCAGGAACGCCGGGACAACTTTCGTCGTCACCAAATGTGCTACTGCAAGTAGCCCTGTTAACACGATGGTCCTAAAGTATCGCTCATTATAACACAAACCGGTGAAAATGGCAAATTCTAAGCCTTATATTTAACACAAAACTATTTGCGTTGACGCTGATTGACGTGGTATAATTATAAGTATGCATCACAGAGCATCCCCTACAACCGAAAGCGACCAGAAGCCTTCAGCACTCCGTTTCCTTTTCGGAACGCTGGTCTTCGGTTCAATTCTCATTGTTCTCACGTGTTACTGGATTATCTCCGCAGAAAATCGCGTCGTCTGGGAACTCACCGATTTCTCTATCTTTCCAACCGTCCTTTTCACCTTCTTCCTGTTGGCTGTCATAACACCGCTCCTCAAAAAGGCTTTCAAAAATTTCGCACCGACATCCCGCGAACTCGCTATGACTTATGTGATGGTATCCGTAGCGACCGCACTTGCAGGACACGACATCGTTCGACAGTTAGTACCGATGATCGCCAACGCTGGATGGTTCGCAACACCCGAAAATGAATGGGCGGACATCTTTTTCCGATTCATGCCGACCTGGCTGACGATCACCGACCGCGGTATTCTACAAGGATACTTTGAGGGAGACGATACATTTTGGCAACAACAATACATGGAAGCATGGCTCTGGCCCATCGTGGCGTGGAGCGGATTGGTAATCGTACTCCTATTTATGATGCTTTGTGTCAATATCATCATTAGAAGGCAGTGGATTGACCACGAGAAATTAAGCTACCCCTTAACGACGCTTCCGGTCGAGTTACTCGGCAATACCTCCGCACTCTTTCGGAATAAATTGATCTGGCTCGGTTTCGGCATCGCATTCGGGTTAGAGATTCTGGCAGGCTTGAACTATCTCTTCCCCGTGATACCTTCACTCAAAATCAAATATCAACTCTACTTTTCTGACCGACCTTGGAACGCAGTCGGACGGCTGCCGATCTATGTCTATCCGTTTGCGATAGGGTTCGGCTACCTCATGCCGTTGGATTTGTCGTTGTCGTTTTGGTTTTTCTATCTATTCTGGGGCGCACAACGCGTCTTTTTCAGTGCGATCGGATGGACAACCGCTATCGGTCTACAGACGGAACAACGCGGCGGAGCATGGCTCGGTATCGGGATCCTCGCACTCATCACAAGTCGGAAACACGTTTGGGGGATACTCCGAGACGTATTCTCCTTCAAATCTAAAGACGGTTTATACCGACTCGCTGTTTTCGGATTAATCGTCAGTATGGCAATTGTATTGGTGTTCTGGTATTTCGCAGGGTTATCGCCGTGGGTCGCGCTCGGTTATTTCAGTATCTACTTGATACTATGCATCGCAATGACGCGCATGCGTGCCGAACTTGGTCCCCCGACACACGAATTACACGGCATGCATCCTGATCGTATTATGTTGCTGTTCGGCGGAAGTCGTCCGTTGGGCGCACAAAACCTCACCAATACGACGCTACTTTCATGGCTTGCATACGGTTACCGCTGCCACCCGATGCCGCATCAGTTAGAAGCATTTAAAATCGGCAGACATTTCCGTTTTAATGAGAATCGGTTGGTTATAGCACTCATTGTAGCGTCAATTGTCGGGACAATCATCTCGATTGTCGGACACGTCGCACTCTATTATGAATACCGGTTTGCACGGTGGGGAGTCGGTGAATTTAACCGCTTACAAAGCTGGATCATCTCGCCACGGACACCGAATTTTGCCGCCGTCCAACACATAGCGTTCGGTTTCCTATTCACCGGTGTACTGACGTTTTTGAAACGCCAGTTTTTATGGTGGCCGTTTTATCCTGTCGGCTACGCTGTCGGCAACGGTTGGGCAATCGGTTGGATGTGGTTCTCAATCTTTTTGGGATGGCTCTTCAAGCAACTGCTTTTTACAGGGGGTGGGGTGCGAGCCTATCGTCAAGCGTTGCCGCTTTTCTTGGGGTTCGTATTCGGTCAATTCCTTGCCGGAAGTTTCTGGAGTTTGCTCGGGGTACTCTTGAACAAGAACATGTACACGCTCTTCCCATGAAACAAACTCTGGAACAACAGATAAACGGATTAGAAATCTTTGAGTGCCTCTTCTTCGGATTCAAAGACACCGATACTCTGTGTCAATCCAATCGTATTGAAAATATTTCTGACTTGCGTGGATGGATGCGCAACCCGTAAAACTTGTCCTTTCTCTCGCATCTTCCAGAGGAGTCTGATAATCTCACCGAAACCGCTGCTGGTGATGAAACTGCGGCGTTCAAAGTTAAGTAGCACTTTTTCTGCATCTTGAACCTCCGAGTCCGAGTATGCATCGGTCAACATAGCTTCGGAAGCATCCGTAAGATAACCTGTAATATCAAATATAGCGATCTTTCCTTCATCTTGATGTCGAACAGAGATTTGAGAATTTGCTCTCACAATTCCCTCCTATAAAAATACAAAATGAATCTTAATTTCTTTGAATCTTAGTGTTAGTTGTGATACGATCAATTAATCCTCAGTAAAAATTCGTTGAAGCGGTGTATGCTCCGGTTGGGAGTGGATTACGGTGTCGTCGTCAAGGTGTAGCCACGTCTCAAATTGCCGCTCGCCTTCCTGTAACTGAATCACGCGGGCACCGCGCGGAAATCCTTCTCTCCCATAAGAGTTATAACCGCTTGCACGACCATAGCAGAGACGGATACCGTGTAAATCACCCCAGAAATCGTTGACATGCTCATGTCCGACAAATGTTCCCATCACATCCCCAGCTTCATGCATCGCAGCAAAAAAACCGGTATTGATCCGAGGGGCGCAAACGTTCTCATATTTCACGCCATAACAGGTGTGAAAATCCCACACCTCATCATATTCTGGAATTGGAATGTGGAAAAAGGCAAGCGCAGGCAGTAGATGCCCAGTTTCAGCTGTGATCTTGGCAGATTCTTGTAGATACCACGCTATCTGTTCACGTCTAATCCAATCGTAGCCACCGATGTCGGTTGGGGCATAACTGCCAGAGTCAATAAAATAGAGTACCGCGGCAGACGCGTCCGACCCAGAGTACTGGACCGGTAGCGTATAATTGCCGACACCGGGTACGTCTTCGGGCCCCGGTTGCGAGAGACACAATCCGCTTTCTTGCATAACTGCCATCAACTCGTGCCGATCAGCATTGCCTTCATCATCGTGGTTGCCGAAAACAGCTGCCCACGGCACTTCACATGCCTCCACAGTTTCGATAACCTGTCGGAGGGAATCGGCAGCATCCTCACAACCGCCACCCGACAAAATATCACCCGTCAAGACGATTAAGTCCGGGGATTCAGCCTTCGCAATCTTTGTCATTAACTTCGCAGATTGTTGATCCGGTGCCTCCCCGTTTTGCCAATGAATATCCGTAAATTGAACAATCTTGAAACGCTGATTGCTGCGAAATCTCAATATATTTTCCACTATATTTGTTCTCCTTTCGGAAAAATCATAGCATAATTCCGAAAAATTGCAAGTGAATTCTTGATTGTCAAAAGTGCATAATGAAGCATTATTAGATCAACTCATGACTACCTATATTATAGAGACATTTGTAAGTAAAAGGATAGAAGAAAAATACGCCTCTTACAAAACTTACCAAGAATAGCCTTGCTATATCCAATTTTTCGTGTTAAAATATGTGCTATGCGAAATAACCGTTTATCGAACACATACGATCTCCGCACTGTCATCCTCTCAAACGAAGCAGTTGCGGATGCCCACTATCTGCTGCGCTGTGAGTGTACAGAAATCGCTCAGCAGGCACAACCGGGGCAGTTCATCCACGTTATGGTTTCGCAAGACACAGGTATGCTCCTACGTCGTCCGTTCACAATCTATACAGTGAATGAACACGAGATTACAATGCTCTATCAGATCATCGGCGAAGGGACGAAACGGTTATCAGAGATGCCCGAGGGGGAACCGCTTCACATTTTAGGACCTCTCGGCAATACATTTGACCTTACGGCACCGCCCGATCCTGCTATTCTTGTCGGGGGCGGTGCCGGTATCGCCTCACTTATGCTACTCGCTACAACATTACGTGAAAACGATATACAGACGTTTGGATTGGTAGGCGCACAACGGCAAGAACGACTCTTAAGTGTGACGGATTTAGAGTCAATCGGCATCACAACACATATAGCCACAGATGATGGAAGCATCGGACATCACGGATACGTTACTGATATTCTCGTGGATTTGCTTGAGAACACGAATTGGCATTGTCCTACAATTTACGCCTGCGGTCCACACGGAATGCTTTCCGCTGTCGCAAAGATCGCAGCAGATTATGCAGTACCCGCGCAAATTGCTATGGAAAATCGGATGGGGTGCGCGATGGGTGTATGTCTCGGATGTGTCTGTCCAATCCATACAGACGCGGATACTATAGAATACCAACGTGTCTGCACCGAAGGTCCAGTCTTTAATGCCACTGCTATCGCCTGGGACGTTTGTTAATCGTAGAACTTATGCAGACGGGGGATAAATCGCCTTACTACGGACGCAGCCTCTCATAAATACGCTGTTTTTTTGTATCACGGTTTGTAGTAGTGCAATTCATTGCGCGTTACGTAAGTCCTAAATCAGACACACAACACAAAAGCACAATTGAAACTGACCGGACTATCAGTATTGCCTATTTATATGATTCAAAAAATCAGTAGTTAAAATTAATCGGAACGCCAATCAGAAAAAATATGAAAACAACATTTTATCGTGAATTAACAGACATTAGCCTTAGCGACAAACCCATTTCCGACGCTGTTTGTGAGAGATTACTAACTGCTCAAGATGTGGAGTTACTCCCGCTTTTAAATGCAGCGTATCAGGTTCGCAAAACCTATTTCCAGAACGAGGTACAACTACATATCCTCAACAATGCACAAAACGGTTACTGTCCGGAGGATTGTGGCTATTGCGCGCAAGCAAATACCGCAACGACAGATATTGACGCATATCCATTAAAACCTGATGCAGAAATTCTGGAAGAAGCAAAACGTGCTTATGAATCCGGGGCGTATCGTTACTGCATCGTCATGAGCGGACGGGGTCCCTCACCAAAACGGGTCGCACACCTCGCCGAACTCATCCATACCGTAAAAACGCACTATCCGATTGAAGTGTGCCTCTCTGCCGGATTAATTGACGTAGAGTCTGCCCGTGTCTTGAAATCCGCAGGATTAGATAGGCTGAACCATAATCTGAATACCTCCGAAACCCACTATCCGAAGATATGCAGCACGCACACGTATCAAGATAGGATGGAGACGTTGCAAGCCGCACAAACCGTTGGACTCGCTTGTTGTTCGGGGGTGATTGTTGGGATGGGTGAAAGCACAGATGATATAATTAAGGTTGCCAAGGCACTCCGTCAGCTTGAGGTGGCATCTCTACCTGTCAACTTTTTCTTGCCGATAACCGGCACGCAGCTATCGGCGTTTGTTCCAACAGAACCGAGTGTGCCGACCTCTTTAACCCCGGATTATTGTCTCCGTGTGTTGTGTCTTTTTCGGTTTCTGAACCCACGTGCCGAGATACGAGTCGCAGCAGGTAGGGAACATCATCTACGGAGTATGGAGGTAATGGCACTCTATCCGGCAAATTCGATGTTTGTTGATGGGTACCTAAATGCGGAAGGTTCGGAAGCATCACGGACGATAGAGATGATTCGAGATGCCGGTTTCACGATAAAAACAAACGAGGACACGACAACACAACGCAACTTAAAAGACGCTGAGAAAAGGGATGTCCTTCTCAAAGATTTGAAAGTACTCCGACCCCGCATGGAATCCAACGCTTAATTCCTAAAAAAAACGCCTAATAACAGTCGCATTCCTTTTCTTGAATATCTAAGTGAAGTTGGGAGGTTTGCGGAGACGTTGCGACAATAGCACTGCCCGTTTTAATTTTTTCAAAGTCGATATGCCGCATGTCTTCTGGAATCACAAAATACGACTTCAGAGATTCCCAATCTTTGTCAGCAATTGTGATGATTTCGTCACGGTGGAAACTCACCCATATATCGCCAACCTTGGAATTTGGAGTTTCTTGTGCTAATTTGCGCTCTGTAATTTCTACATATTGGGGATCCAAATCTATACCGATAACTTTCCTTCCTAACCTTGCAGCAGCGACTGCAGTCGTGCCAGTTCCCATAAATGGGTCTAAAACTACATCCCCCTCATCTGTACTCATTAAAATGAGACGCTCTAAAAGATGGACAGGAAGTTGGCACGGATGTGGATCCCTATGCTTGTTATGGCGGATACGATGAATATCTGACCAAACATCGGAAACGAGGGGACCAAAGGGATGCAAAATCTTCTTTTTCCCACCGTAATCTTTCAATAAATATCCACACTTTCGACACCGTCTGTGTGGATAGCGAATTTCATAAAATTTGTTTTCCTGTTGATTTTTCGCGTAAAATAGGATACCGTAGTGCGACGGTTGCAAGGTTTTGCCCATCGGAGCAGTCGGTGCGTCCCACGCGATCCAGTGCCGAAAGTCTGCGACTTCGTTCAAGAAACTCGTATAAAAGGTTAACCATTTTGGGATGTTGTGAACAAAGATAGAGCCACTCGGTTTTGTGATTCTGACCATCTCTAATATCCACCGCTTACACCAATTCAGGTAGTCGTCTATCTCTTTTTCATCTTTGTAAGTCCCATACTTCTTTTTGAGGTTGAAGGGCGGATCAGCAAAGGTAACGTCAATACTGTCTGAAGGTATTTCCTTCATTACCTCTATACAATCGCCGTGAATGATTTTGTTGAGAAATTTTTCCATGGTCAACCCCTTAAAAGATTCGTGAAAAATTTCGTCTGTCCAAACAAAATCTTTAATCCGTTGCACTCACCATTTCAATCCTGCCCGGGAGTTTACTAAGAATTAGTTTCTCCATCTCAACTTTGTGACTGGTATTATCAATGTCAATACCAACAAGTCTACCTTCGGCATCATAATCAAGAAGAATACCCTCTGATATTTCTTGACTCTCTACACCCGGATGCTCAGACAAATTGATGTACAGTGAATCAGTTTCTGGATAGTAATTGAGTTTCATAACTTGAATCCTTGATTATCACCCAATTTGTGTCAGACCGCCCATGTACGGTTGTAGCACCGCAGGCACGCGTACTGTGCCATCAGGATTCTGATACGTCTCAAGGAGCGCAATGACGACGCGCGGCAATGCCGTACCCGACGCATTAAGCGTATGAATGAACTCCGGTTTCGCACCCGCCTCCGGACGATAACGGATATTCGCACGACGTGCCTGGAACGCCTCGAAATTACTACAAGAAGAAACCTCTAAAAACCGCTGTCCCGCCGGTGCCCAAACCTCAATATCGTAGCATTTCGCTGCGGAGAAACCGAGTTCCACTGTGCAATGTTGCACAACGCGGTAAGGCAAACCGAGTGCTTGTAGGACGCTCTCAGCATGCGCCAACAGCGATTCGTGTTCAGCGTAAGAGGTCTCAGGCGTAGTGAACTTTACCATCTCCACCTTGTCAAATTGATGGATGCGTTGTAAGCCGCGTGTATCCTTACCGTAAGCACCCGCTTCGCGCCGGAAACACGGCGTATAGGCAGTGTAGTAGATAGGCAAATCTTCGGCGGTAAGTATTTCACCAGCGAAAAGATTCGTCACAGGAACTTCAGCAGTCGGAATGAGAAACAGATCGCTATCAGGGTTCTCTTCATCCCTATCGCAGCGATACATATCCGCCTCAAATTTAGGAAGTTGCCCGGTCCCCGTCATCGTAGGACGGTTGGCGAGAAACGGCGGCGAGACTTCAGTATAGCCGTGCTGTGTCGTGTGCAGGTCAAGCATGAACTGAATTAACGCGCGCTCCAGTCGCGCCCCTAAGCCTTTGAAAAGTACAAAGTTGCTACCCGCGACTTTCGCACCACGTTGGAAATCAACGATATTCAACTGCTCCGCGATGTCCCAGTGCCGTTTCAGTTCAAAATCGAAACTCGGCAATTCACCCCACATCTTGATTTCGATGTTATCATCTTCACTGGTGCCGACGGGTGTAGTTGCCTCAGGCATGTTCGGGATTGTCAATAGAATAGCATCAATCTCGGCTTTTGCGTTATTATTTTCTGCTGTGAGTTCCTTGATTTTTTGTGAGAGTTCCCGCATCTCTGCTATGGTCTCTGAGGCATCTAATTTCGCCTTCTTGCGTTCTGCGATCTGTTGTGAGACCTGATTCTGGTGTGCTTTGTGGGATTGGGTATGTGTCAAATTCTCGCGCCAGCGCGTATCCAATGCTATCAACCGATCCAAATCAGCATCGGCGTGGCGATCTACCAACATCTGGCGGACATCTTCAGTGTTTTCGCGAATAAATTTAAGATCAATCACAGCGGTTCCGATCCTCCGTTTTTAGGTTTAGATGACACTATTCATCTTGGAAGAAAACGTCCGTAGCATTACAAAAGACAATCTACGGTCATTTCTATGCTTAGCGTCCGGTTCGCCAACTATATTGCTGCCAATAGTTGGGGTTATCAAGTTCTTGAAGGTGACGTTCTATCTCAGTTATGATGTGTGTATCAGTTGTGAGTTCTAAGATTTTCTCGAAATCTGCTTTCGCTTCCTGCATGCGTCCTAAGAAAGCTTTTGTTTCGCCTCGGACTTTGTAATCTCTGATATTGTCCGGTTTCTGACGGATTCTTTCGTCTATATTAACGATGCCTGTCTCGTAAAAATTCAGCATGGCTTCTGCTTCCGCTCTCAACTCTATGATTTCAGCAGAGAGACATTCAGGGTCTCCCTGTTTTATTAACCTAAGAGCCTCGTCAAAATCGACAATCGCATCTTCATACCGGTCTAAATTGTATTTCGCAAGTCCACGTCTGTAGTAAGCATGGCGTAGTTCACGGAAGTTTAAACCTAACCGGATTGCTTCGTCAAAATCTGCGATCGCAGAACGGCGTGCATCGTGACGAACAGCACGCGCAGACTTGTGTTGCGCTGAATAGTCCTTCAGGCATCCCCGATAGAAATAAGCTTCTGCAGAATTAGGGTTAAGACGAATAGCCTCATCGTATTCAGCAAGCGCGGACACGTCCGATTGTTTTTTAGTTTGCATAGTCTACACGCCATATCCGATAGTGTTAGCACAGATAGTATACTGATAGGGGAGGCTATTCTGTAACGAAAAAACCACAGCATTGTAGAGACAATCTGTGGCTAATTCGATAGAATAAAACGGGCCCGACGGGACTTGAACCCGCGACCTCCTGCGTGACAGGCAGGCGCGCTAAACCAACTGCGCCACGAGCCCATAAAAAAACACTCAACTGGTAGGCGGGACAGGACTTGAACCTGTGACCTACAGCTTGTAAGGCTGTCGCTCTAGCCACCTGAGCTACCCGCCCAAAATGAGATTGTGGCTTTATCTCACCTCAAGGACTTATTAAGTATACCACATAGTTTGATGTTTGTCAAGAAAAAAAATGTTTTTTCTAAAAAACGGGAAAAACGAAAAAATAGTAAAAAAAATCATTTACGCGGTTCGTCGTTGCCTCGATACGGTCGCGTTCCTCGGACAAGCACTCTCCTTGGGTTGTCTTCCAGTGTCAGTTCATCTGCACTGTGATAACCGAGCGTCATACTCATCCGTGTGCCATCGGTATAGTTGATACCAGTCGAATGGATAATCATACTATCAATTGCGAGCAATCCACCCGCCGGCATCGGTAACGGAATCGCTTGATTCGCAGCGATCTCTTGAACCGCATCACCTTTGATATCCGCGAAAGCAGGGAGGTGGTGCGATCCAGGCACAACCCGTGTACACCCGTTCTCAAGGTTGGTCTCCTCCAGATAGACGAGGACAGTCGCTATTGTCCGCGACCAGTGGCGGACATCACGGTGTAACGCAAGCGAATGGCTTGAACCCGCATCTCGGAGATAGACATGGTTATGTCGATTTAGCACAAATTCTATATCCGGTCCCAACAACGATTCTAAAGGGTTGAGAATCTCGTCACAGGTAATCGTTTCTCGGAAAATGCCGCCGCGTTCCCATACTGCCGAAATTCGGATGATCCTGCCATCTTGCCGCACCACGGGTTCCACGGCTTCCGACATATCCTTCAACGTTGATGCCTTCAGTGCCTCAACGTGTTCACCGGAGAGTTGCGTCGGAAATTTGATGAAGCCGTTGTGACGAAACAATTGGACTTCTTGTGGTGTCAGTTTCATCGGTCTACTTCCATCTTGTTAGGGGTCAATTATCTAATCTTCCGCTACAAAACCCAATCCTTTAGGTTTGGGATGTAGTAGCGGTTAAGTGGTTGTGTGAAAAAAGGTTTGACATTTAGCAGAAAATGTGGTATAATGTTCTTACATCGTGGCGGTGGAGTTCTACCTCCCGCTTGGGAGTGCCACCGCACCGTTTAGAACTCGGTATCACGATGTAAAGGAATCACGATGTATACCACACTTTACAAACTTTTTCGTGCGCCTCGCAATCGTAATCTGAAACGATTGACGTGGATCGCACACGATATATGGAACTATTTCCTCGGTTGGCAACGCACGCGCTACGCACTGGGATTGCCGTATATGTCCTATGGTGAGATGTCTCGACAGTTTACGATATTGCGTAAAGCACACCCCGAAGTGTTTGCGCATTGGCGTGAGTTGGATTCATGGGCAGCCCGTGATATTCTCAGACGACTTGATGAAGGGTATCAGCGTTTCTTTAAAAAACTTGCGAAACGTCCTCCGAAGTTTCGGTCATGGCGTAAGCCGTATTCGTTCACGATGTGCCCATCGGGTTTCGGATTTGCCGATCCCGAAGAAGGCGACTTTGGTCTCGGTATCTATGACGATAAAGTGCGTATCATGAAACGCCACTATCGCTTTAATCTCAGTCGCCCGATACTCGGTAATATCAAGACAGTGACTGTAAAAGCAGATGCTCTCGGTGATTTCTATATGTCCGTTGTAACAGACCACATCGCAACCGAAGCCGCACCTAAGACGGGTCAAGCTGCAGGGTACGACTTCGGTATTAAGACGATGTTCACCTGTTCGGATGGCACCCAACGAGAATCGCCTTACTTCTATAGCACTGGAGCGTCTCAACTAAAATCGGCCCAACAGAAGCAGTCAAGCAAGGAAAAAGGTAGCAACAACAGAGAACGCGAACGTCTCAACACGGCTCGCGTTCATAGGAAAATCAAACGGCAGCGCGAGGACCATCATTGGAAACTCGCCAAGCAGTTGGTGCATCAATACGATGTGTTGTTTTTTGAGACGCTTACGTTTGAAGGTATGAAACGTCTCTGGGGTCGTAAGGTCTCTGATATAGCACCGTATGCGTTTCACTTGAAACTTAAGCAGCAAGCGAAAAAGCATGGTAAGAAGGTTCACTACATTGATCGGTTTGAACCGACATCAAAAACGTGTAGTGGCTGCGGAGAACCGCAAATGCTCATGGATTTGTCGGTTCGTCAATGGCAATGTAGCAGTTGTCAACGTAAACATCATCGCGACGTAAACGCTGCGATAAACATTCTCAAGGTTGGGGCATCAACCTTTGGGTTAGAGGGTGTCAGACTTGCGATCGCAAGCAACCCTCGCAGGCTTCATCCGAAGTCTATACCCCACGATCCACACAGAAAAGCAACGGATTCTCTATAGAAGAATCCCACTGCTTTAGCTGTGGGAGTATGTCAAAGTTTGGTAATTTATCACAGATCGCAATACCCGTCAAGAGAGAAAAGTTGTGTGTGGAATAGAAATCAATTTTATCTCAATCGCGCAATTTAGTAACGAAAGATCGAAATATTTCGTTTTATTTCTTAGCAACTGAAAATAAAACAGGACTTACGCAATTTTGGTTTCGGCCCGTTCTGTTAGATGAGGATTTTTGGAAAAAAACAGTGGTCTCCTACCACAAACTGGAAAGTTTGTGCTACAAAAGAGCGACAAACTGGAAAGTTTTGTGGCGTACTTGCCCAGATGCGAAGTGCATCGTGCTACAAAAGAGCAGCATGCGTAAGTCCTATAAAATTATTGAAAGACATTGTGTAAGAGGTTAAAATTATGAAAACGTGCTATTCGTATCTGCTGATATTTTCTTTGGCTGTCGTGTCCGGTTGTATGAGCATGCCAGGCTATAAAGAGGCTTCACTGCGCCATCATGCGTATGCAACCGGTACAACACCTGCGACTGCTACGGAGTGGCGCGACCTTATCTCGGAGTTCCAAAGGGTGATTGATGCCGACCCGAAAGGATCATCAGCAGATGATGCACAATACGCAATCGCTTCAGGTTGGCTCTGGAGTATCAAGGCAGGCGACACTGAAGCATCACATCTCGCAATTGAAGCCTTCAAAAAACTGATTTATACCTATCCGCACTCCGAGTACGTCCCGTTCGCATACTATTGGTTGGGACGTTGCTACGACGCTATCGGCAACGATTATCAGGCAATCGTCCAATACCAACTTGTAGAGAACCGCTACGCGGATTCCGAGATGTCGGCGTTCGCTAAGTTGGAATTAGCACGTCTGTACGCCAGACAGGGATACGTCAAACGCGCAGAAGCGTTCTATGAAAGCCTTATCAACGCTCCTCGAAATCACGAGATCGGTGTCGCTGCGTCAATAGAGTTACAGGCACTCAAAACCCCAAGAAAACCGGTTGTATCACCGCCACAAAACACAACGCAAAAGCAACAAATCGCACGGCAACCGATCGAACAACGAAGGCAACAACCGCAACAGCCAAAACAGGTACAACAACCACAACAATCACAACGTCCGCAGCACACAGAACTCGAAGCACCCACTTCAAAACCTAAACCCTTAACACCTAAATCACTGACACGTGAATTTGGATTGACAGCAAAAACAATCGTTATCGATCCGGGACACGGCGGTAAAGACCCAGGCGCGCCAGGGGATGGTACACTACATGAGAAAGGAATTGTGCTCAGCATTTCAGCGAAACTTCGCGAGATATTAACTGCTAAAGGTTATACCGTCCTGATGACACGTGAGACCGATCGTTTTATTCCGCTGAAAAAACGCACCGAATTCGCAACGCAACACAAAGTAGACCTTTTCCTGAGTATCCACGCCAACGGCAGTGAAAGTCCAAACGCCAACGGCATCGAAACCTATTATCTGGACGTTACAAGTACGGATAGTGCCGCGGAAAAAGTCGCCGCACGCGAAAATATAAACTCCGGTTATAGTATCCAAGAACTCGAAACCTTATTGGAAGGATTGATACAGGAGAGTAAGAGCGAAGACAGCAAACGCCTCGCGCGACATGTACAACAGGCGTTGGTGCAAAACACGGGTGCTACCAATCGTGGGGTCAAGCACGCACGTTTTGTCGTTCTGATTGGAACAAAGGTACCAGCGATCCTCATTGAGACCGGATTTGTATCGAATCCTGTAGAAGCACAAAAACTCGCGACATCGGCGTATCAACATAAAATTGCGACTGCGATCGCGCAAGGTGTCGATAGATTTTTAGGGAAAACAGATGGAACACCGTTTGTTGCAGCGCGAAGTCCAAAGTTTGCCGCTATAAGTGTTGAGAGGGATAGGTAATGTCTTTAAACCGACTGGCAAGCCCATACCACTCACGCCTAACCACAATAGTCCTTCTCGTGTTCACGCTCCTCTGCTGTGTGGGTGGGTTCATTGATGGCGAAGCACAACAGAACGCAGAGATCGCAATCGTTTTACCGACCGCCGCGTCGCGGACAGCAGATGGAGATATTCAATACGCGCAGTCAATGGGCAAAAGATTCAGCCGAATGCTTAACAGTATCGGATTAACTGCCGACCTACTTGATGAGGATGCGCTTTCTGAAGCACAACTCGAATCTCGCCGTATGGTTGTTCTTCCCTTGAATGCACGGATTACACCGACAACTACAAGTTTATTGAAGGACTTCGTGGCATCGGGTGGCAAACTTTTCGTGACCTATAATTTACCGGATACAGTGGCACCGCTGCTCGGCTTGCGTCAAACGAATTGGCTAAAACAGGAGACCCCAGGACAGTTTGCGTCAGTTCAATTGAATGCACCCGAAATCCGAGATATGCCAGCATCTATCAGACAGGGATCGTGGAACATTACGGTGGCGGAACCGACGACACCGCAGACGAAAATTATCGGGTATTGGCATAGTGAAAACGGGGATTCAACCGGTTTACCAGCACTTTTTCTCGGGAAGGCGGGAGCCTTCTTTAGCCATGTTTTCCTTGCAGACGACATCCAACGTAAGACGCAGATGCTCGCTGCACTCTTCGGACACCTCGTCCCAGAATTTCGGCAGACGTTTGCTAAGCAAGCAATGGCGGCGATGACAACTATCGGACACACCAAAGACTTTACAGCGTTGGAGCGATTCGTCCAACAAAGCAGTGTCCCTGAAGCGAGTCAGGTGTTAAATGCCGGGATAGACTTGATGAAACGCGCGCGCACCGAATATGATACCGGCGATTACAATGCAGCGATAACGATAGCCCGTGCGAGTCGTGCCAAGTTTTCTAAAGCCTATTTCCTATCGCACACCAGTGTCGAAACCGAAGGACGCGCCGTATGGAATCACTCTGGACTCGGTGCATATCCGGGAGATTGGAACCGGGCTGCGAAAGCGTTAGCAGCCGCCGGCGTGAACATAATCCTCCCGAACATGGCGTGGGCAGGTGTAGCACACTATCCGAGCGAAATCCTACCTAAAAGCGAAAAGTTTACGCAATACGGCGATCAGATCGCGCAGTGCGTTCAGGCAGCACACGCACACGGTTTAGAAGTCCATGTCTGGAAGATTACCTGGAATTTGGAAGGCGCGCCGAAAACGTTCGTCGAAAAAATGCGCGAAGACGGACGCACCCAAGTCTCCGCAACTGGAGAAGCACTCAATTGGCTCTGTCCCTCACACCCAAAAAATGTGCTTCTCGAATTGGATAGCATCCTTGAGATCGTCACAAATTACGATGTAGACGGTATCCATCTTGATTATATCCGCTATCCGGGAAGCCATGCCTGCTACTGTGAAGGCTGCCGTGAAAGATTTGTACGGACACTACGAAAGCCTATCAATGAATGGCCCGCCGAGGTTTTACCGAAAACTGGGACTTACGGCGATCAGTATACCGAATGGCGCGTCCAACAGATTACACGCTTGGTGCGTCTAATTCACAAACGCACTCGTGAAGTTGACCCCGAAATCAAAATCTCTGCTGCTGTTTTCGGGTGGTATCCGGGGTGTATCACTTCTATCGGACAAGATTGGGTCGCGTGGGCAAAGTCCGGTTACCTCGATTTTGTCTGTCCGATGAATTATACTGAAGACTCCGACTATTTCACAGAACTATTAACCAACCAAATTGCCCTTATGCCCAAAGGCGTACCTATTTATCCCGGTATCGGCGCGACTGCATCCAATTCACTACTGACACCGGATGCCGTCGTCGAGCAGATTTACCTATCCCGTTCCTTAGGTGCTTCAGGCTGGACGATCTTCGACTACTCGGTTGACATCTCTGAAACGGTGTTGCCAGCACTCACACTCGGTGTCGCGAAAAGCAAAGCAAAACCGCCGCATCAATAACCCTCCCGATTCTATTATTGTTTCGGGTTCTAAATACCTTCATAACTGCTATCCAAACTTGTGCCCTAAAATTCAGATTTTCCGTATTTCTCCAAGATTCTGCTTGCATATTCTCAATGAATCGTTTAAACTAAAGTCAGTCTAAGAATTTTCCACGGAGAGATAGAAAGGAGATTTTTGATTAATGGCGCAAAAACCGAATATTCTATTTTTGATGAGTGATGAACATAGTCCGCACGCTATCGGGTATGAAGGTAATCCCATTGTACAGACACCGAACCTCGACCAACTCGCGGCATCCGGCACCTATTTTGAAAGTGCTTATTGTCAAGTCCCACTCTGCACACCGTCCCGGATGTGTATGCTGACTGGTAAGCACGCGCATCGCTGTTCAGCGTGGGATAACGGAGCGATTCTTTACCCAGAACATCTCACAATGCCTGCACATTTCGCGCAACACGGCTACGCAACCGCACTCGTCGGTAAGATGCACTTCGGTGGTAAAGAACAGCACAACGGCTTCCAGTCTCGACCCTACGGTGATCTACGCGGCAATGCTGGACACCAAACTGACCCGCTAAATCCGCCATCTCGCATACGAGGGCGAACACGGCTTGCAGGTGTTACAGAGATTCCGAGCAGCCTTCTACAAGAGCGCGTTATCAACGGGGAGACCCTTGAATACCTAAGATCGCAACCTTCAGATCAACCCTGGTTCCTGCTTGCCAGTTACAGCCGTCCGCACTTTCCGCTCACGGCACCGAAACGACTCCTCGATAAATATTGGCCCGATAATGTAGATATGCCGAATATCCCGGCAGGGCACTTAGAGCAGACGCACCCCTTCGCGAAGGGCTTACGAGATAATTTCAACACACAGGATATCCCGCCTGAAGAGGCACGAAAAGCGCGCGCCGCCTACTACGCCTGTTGTGAATTCTTGGACGAAACCGTCGGGGATTTACTCACGCTTTTGGAACGCGACGGCTTTTTAGATAACACCATTATCGTCTATACAACGGATCACGGTGAGATGGCAGGCGAACACGGACAGTGGTGGAAATCAAGCTACTACGAAGCAGCCGCACGCGTGCCGTTGATCGTTTGGGATAAGCAAATCCAGCAATCACACGGCGCAAGGGTAAAAGCACCTGTCGAATTAAATGACCTCTTCCCAACTTTATGTACCCGGGCAGGTATCCCTGTTCCCGAGGATTTGGATGGCACAGATTTAACGAAACTGATGTCCGGCAACGCTGACGGTTGGCGCGACACAGCAATCACGGAATATTGGGCAAGACAGACCACGGGTCCAATGCGTATGCTCCGAACACCTCGCTATAAATACGTCGCTTTCCCTGAAGATGCATCCATCCTCTTCGATCTTGAAACAGACCCAGATGAATTTGAGAACCTATCAGGACAAGAAGAATATACGGAATTAGAAGCATCCCTCC
Organism: Candidatus Poribacteria bacterium; assembly: GCA_012270865.1. Taxonomy (GTDB): domain Bacteria; phylum Poribacteria; class WGA-4E; order WGA-4E; family WGA-3G; genus WGA-3G. The sequence continues at coordinate 57,590 of JAAXHL010000007.1, forward strand.
ACGAGCAACTCATGGGCGGGTTCTCATGGGAATCTGTCGCCGAACAACAAGCAACGGATAAGGTGCGAAGCCGAGATTTCAAAGAACCGTGGGGGGGAGGCACCCCGAATCAGTATACACTGCCTGACGGACGTATCGTTGATGCAGAGACCTGTCTCTATCGTCCTTCATTGAGAGATGAGAGTTAGAGGAACCTTTGGACCGGTGGTAATAACAGAGGACATATACACGATTGGCTGCTAATACTTTTAAGGACAATTTTGGGGAAAACGGCAGGTCGAATTCAAAAATTCGGTTTTCTGCTATTCTTGTAGGGCTGCTTTTAGTAAGTGCCATGTGTGCAATCACACCCTACAACAATTATTTCCTACAAAATACAAAGATCGCAGGCAACCACCTCCCTGTCGGTTCAATCTTCGGACTTCTCTTTCTGGTATTTCTCGTCAATGTCCCGTTACGTAAGTTCATGCGGCGTGGACGTTTCGCCTTCTCCGCCCTCGAATTGACTGTCATCTGGATGATGCTAATCGTAGCGGTTGGCATTCCGTCGATGGGGTTGCTGCAATTTCTGCTGCCATCTCTCGTTGCAGTCCGTTACTTCGCGACGACGGAAAACGATTGGGCGGAAACACTACATCCACACATCCCTGAGTGGCTTGTTGTCACGGATACTCGCGCAATAACGGATTTTTACGAAGGTATTGCTCCGGGTGAAAGTGTTCCGTGGTTGTTCTGGACCAAACCCCTGCTCATCTGGGGACTTTTCATCCTTGTTTTCTATTTTACGACGCTCTGCCTATCGACAATCCTCCGAAAACAGTGGGTGGAGCGTGAACGGTTCTCGTTCCCGTTAATTCAGATTCCGGTACAACTCGCTGCGGAACCGACATCCGGCACGCTTCTCAACGCTTTTTTCAAAAATAAGCTCCTTTGGGCGGGGATGGTGTTGCCGGTGGTGTTACATCTTATCAACGGGTTACATGCACACTTCCCGAATGTTCCAGAGATCCCGCTCATCTATAACATTCACCGAGCCTTTACCGAGAAACCGTGGCATACGCTCGGATGGTGGCCCGCGATGCGATTCGTTATCTATTTCTCGGTTATCGGGATCGCCGCTTTGTTGACGCTGGAGGTATCGTTCAGTCTCTGGTTCTTCTTCATCTTTTTCAAAATCCAATATATCATCATGAATGCAATCGGACTCGGCATCGGACCGTGGATTAGCTGCAGCCGTCAGGTCATGGGCGGCTACCTCGTCTTCGTCCCTGCGGTCTTTTGGATAGGACGTGAACACATCGCAACGGTCTTTAGAAAAACGTTTGGACTCGGACACGCAAGGACAACTACTATGACCACAGCGAAGCAACCGATAGATGATTCCAATGAACCGGTCTCGTATCGCGTCGCACTCCTCGGATTTCTTTTAGGGTTCATTACCTTAGCAGTTTTCTTGGTTATCGCTGGTATAACAACATGGGTTGCGATTGTGACGCTGCTCTCTATCTTTATCACATCTATTGTCCTAACCTGGATGGTCGTCAACGGCGGTTTATTGCTGGTGCAGGCGCCCTTTTTCCCTTCAGAATATATTGACATTACTTTGGGATCCAACGCTGTCGGACATAAGAGTTTGGCGATACTGAGTTTCCAACGCACATTTCTACGAGATTGGGGGGAGTTCATGATGCCGAACTTCCTGCACAGTTTCAAGGCAGCCGATGAAGTCCGACTCGCGCGACGACGCATTGTACCAATCTTAGGCATCGCAATTGTCGTCGCGATTCTGGTATCTGTTTATGCTTCGTTGACCCTGATATACGACAAAGGTGCACTCTTTTTACAGAGTTGGTCCTTCGTGGTTGCACCGCGGAACTATTTCCAACGGATGAACAATCTCATCCAATTTCCTGTTGAAACGAAATGGGCTGAGGTCTACAGTATGATCGCCGGTGCCGGGTTTACAGGCTTTATGCTCTGGATGCGGCAGAACTTCGTCTGGTGGTCTTTGCATCCCATCGGCTACCTCCTCGGAGCAACATACCCGCCGTTTCATCTATGGTCGTCTATTCTCATCGGGTGGTTCATTAAATACATGGCACTTAAGTTTGGCGGCGCCGCAACCTACAGGAAGATTCGACCCATCGCTTTCGGCTTGATTTTCGGTGAGTACGTAATGGTCGGACTATGGATGATTGTCGGATTCTTCACCGGCATCGGCTATTTCGCGCTGCCATCGTGACTTATAGGTAACTGCGAACTTGACCGCTCACACTGAAAGGCATCTAAGAGGAATTACATTATGCACGCCAATGAAAACAGCCTCACAGCCGAATGGAAAACACGTGCGAAGACTCGGCATACCGTCGTCGGAATCCGGACGTGGCACGTTAATCTGAACCCTCGCGCAATGCCGAGTCTCGGATTCGCTAAGGGACAGCAGTGGCAGAAATCAACATCACAGTCTGCACACGTTGATTGGCGCGGCCCCTTCGCAACACAAGCAGGCGCGTTAATCGTAGAAGTAACAACAGATAAAGGCTTGAAAGGATACGGCCTCGGCGGCGGTGGACTTGCAGGTGCCATGATTATTGACAAACATCTTCAGCACTTTGTCATCGGACGCGATCCACTTGATGTTGAGGATATCTGGAATCGTCTCTATCACATTACCTCAATATATGGACGACGCGGCTTGGTTATTTATGCTTTGAGCGGTATAGAACTTGCACTCGTTGACCTGTGTGGGAAGATTGTAGGCGCACCCGTCTATGCTCTCGTTACGGATACACCGCTCCTTAAAATTCCGGCTTACGCGACGGGTGCTGATGTCGGTTATTATGCTGAGAACGGGTTTACCGCTTGCAAACTACCGCTCCGTAATGGAATCACCGAAGGAGAGGACGGGTTTAAGGAAAACGTGGAGATGATAAACGTTGCCCGCGATGCCATCGGTGCGGATGTTGAATTGATGGCAGACATCTATCTCCGTTGGGATGTGGACTACACCCTCCGTTTCGCAGATGCCGTCCCTGATGTGAATCTCAAATGGATTGAGGAACCTATCGCACTTGACGACTACGCTGGCATGGCACAATTGGTCCGCGAGGTTCAACCGACGTGGATTGTCTCTGGTGAACATGAATTCACGCGATACGGGTTCCGTGAGTTGTTGCGTTGGAAGGCAGCGGATATGATTCAGCCGGATATTAGTTGGGCGGGTGGTTTTACGGAATGTTTGCGGATTGCAGATGAAGCCGCTGAACTCGGCATCCCGACGTGGCTGCATCAAGCCGGAACACCGTGGGGGTTGCATCTCACGGCGTGTCTCCCGATGCCGTGTATGGCAGAAACCTTCGGTCCCTCCCGCGACGGCGTTGAAAACGAACTCTATCGCCGCTTGCGTCCCGAAACTCGCGACGGGTTTTTCAATCTCAACGACGCACCCGGTTTCGGTGTTGATTTAGACGAAGTGTTGTTAGAGGCATACACAGTTGACCGTTTGTCTTGAAACTATTGAAGTTATTATTCCTCAAAGTTCGGTTTCACAAGGGTAGCAATTTCTATGGCGCGCTCCCAAGGGACGGTTACCTTCTGTTTCGCCTCCGGGGACTTGGGGTGAAGTGCCGCTATATGTGGCGGTCCGGCTCCCCAATCACCGGACTTTCGACGCGGCACAACATGGATGTGATAGTGTGGCACTTCTTGTAAACTAATTACGCCGTTATTCTGATAGACAGTGATACCATCAAGGTTGAATGTTTTCATCAAGGCTTCTGCGGCTGTTCGGACTTTGTTCAGAATTTCAACCGCCTCATCATCCGTCAGGTCCAATAGCGTTGGTGCGTGTCGGCGAGTAATAACAAGCAATTGCCCGATTTCAAATTGCCGTGGGTTGACAATCGTGAGCGTCTTTTCAGTGGCATTGATGATATGTCTGTTTTCGATACGTCCAGCAGCCAACTCACAGAATGGACACGGATCCCAGACAGGCATCTCAAATGGAGCGACGGTATCGTTCATTTTCTTCTCCGGCAGCTAAGGGATTGGATGTAAGGATACAGATGTTAACTGATCGTGCGCCCATCCGCTACAGTCGCTGTGGACATAGACGGTGTCGTTGATGACAATGCGGCGATTGTTCGGATATTTAGCCACTAAATCGTGTCCTCGCAGATAGCGACCGTCATAGCGTCTGAAAAAGACTGTGCGTCCACCGCTTTCGATGTATATCTCAGCAAGTTCGCCACCGTGAGGCTCGGAGATGTCAACGTCTAAAATACGAAGACAGTGAAAAGTGTTTTCGCCGATTGTCACGTTGTATGTCCCAGCACCGAACCCTTGACCATCGGTGATTCTGTACGAGCCATCAGATTGAAGTTCATACCGACCATCGTCTACAATCTGTCGTTTTAAGGGACCACCCCACTGATCTTCAAACCACTCGTCGCCGATTGTGTAGGGGACCTCTTTCCCGTCTACGATATTAACAACCGAAATCCATCTGGTATGAATATCGTCAAGTGTTGCGTACATCATAACCGGCGGATTTACATTGGGCCAGTCCCTCGGTGCTAACCATTCCCTGATTTGAAGTCCCACATAATCCATACCCAGAATTGTTGCAGGTGCGGTCGGTGTAATTTCTACGATTGCGTCGAGTTCCAACGTGTTGGCATCATACTCAGCCCGGAGGTGAGGTTCACCCATCTCTGGAACAGCGAACCACCATTGCAGCTCCGGACAGTCAACTTCGGTGATACGATCATCGCTTTCGACAATCTTCACGTCCGGTCGCTGTTGTGGGAACGGGTGTTTTAGAATTTCATTTGTCTGTTTTGTGTGCATTTTGTGAATCCTCCTCTATAACTCGGATATTCTGAGAAGATTCAATCCGTGTTGTGGAATTAAATTCAGAAAATATTGGATTACGACTTTAGGTGGGCTGATTCCGGACCGATAACATTGAATAGGACTTACGCAATTTTGACTGCAGCCCGTTCTGTTAGATGAGAGTTTTCGGAAAACACAACGGTCTCCTGCCACAAACTATGAAGTTTTGCGGCGTACTCGCCCAGATGCGAAGTGCATCGTGCTACAAAAGAGCGACCTGCGTAAGTCCTATTGAATTAACGCTATGCTTCTGACTGCTTCGCCTTCATGCGTTTAACGGCATCCAATTTCGTCTGTTGCCAACCTGTCCAATCCGTTTTTCCTTCATAACGCACGACATCGTGAATTGTTGCGCGCGGTTGGTAGGTGATGTAGTTCCCCGTATGCCACGCAAGGTTGCGATAGACCATGAAATCTCCGGGTCCCAGATGCACCTGAACTGCGCCCGGGAATTGTCTGCAATGTTCCAAACAATATCTTTCGGCTTCAGCGTTGGATTGTCCTTCGGCGGGTTTTCGCAGTTTTGGGTCCTGTGTGGATTGCTCTTCACCGGGCATATCCCACTGACGCAGATGGCTACCCGGTACAAACCACGTACAAGAATCTGCATAAATCGCACAGTTGACCTGATTAAAGTGGCGCAAATCGTGCCAGACTTCCGCCAACTTCGCGTTGACGATCTCATCCCGCGCTTCCAGTGGAACCTCAACAACGCCATCTCGATGCCAACCGATATGCCACGGATACTCAAGCGGTTCAACGAGGAGTCCCATGATGTCAACGTGTCCGTGTGTATAGTCGGGACCAAGCAATTTTTCGATAGCATCTCGAAGTTCGGGGAGTTCTGTGTAGTCGTAAAAAGGCTTCAGGTCTAATTCATCACCGTAATTGGATAGGGGTTGAATGCGTTGCGTCTGCGGTCCGTTGAGCTTATGTGCCAAATCGCGCGCCTTCTCTGCCTCACGACGCAAATCGGCGAGCAACGCCGGTGGCACAATCCCACGAAGAATCAGGTAACCTTGTGAGAGGTACTCGTTTACCATGGAATCCTGAAATTGAAATGCCATCGTGCTCCATACCTCCTACCTAATTGCGTGCCTTGATCGTGAGTGCCTTCCAATTTCTGTTTTTAGCGGCGTATAATATCTATTCGACGCAAGGCAATGTCTACGAGCAAAAAACAAAGTGCCGCGATAAGAAACGGTCTCCAGAGGTGAATCCGAAGCATAACAGGGTCTTCAGGGTCTCTGAATGCGTCTTCGGCTGAAGCGTCGTATTTCCCACCAGATGTCGCCGAGACTTGACGCAACAGTGATTCATCGGCGTTGTGCACAACATATTCTTCAGGATAGGAAACAACGGTCCCTGTTACTTGTGTATTGACAATTTCGCCTGCCTGTTTTTGCATGATATTAACGAAATAGGGTCCCACATCTTTTGTCGGAAAATCGAGTTCGTAATGTCCCGGCGCACTCTGTGTAACAGCGAGTTGTCGCTTTTTGAGGTTGGGTCCGATGAGAGAGATGTCGCTCTCCAATTCGTTGAGAAAGCCACCAGTTTCTCCAAGCGCATCAATAGCGAGGTGAGCAGTGCCTTTATCTTTAGTGATCTCCGTTTGGAAATTACTGAGCGTCGTTTTTCGCATCGTGTCGCGGACGAGTTGGGTCCAGAACTTACCATATCCTGGCCACTCTAACCAATCGGAAGCCCATCTCGCTTTGGCATCAGACGTGAAGGCGACAGCTTTCCCTAAACCGTATTGCCAACTCGCGAGCAGCGGATCCCCCCTATCGGAAACGAGGAAAGTTTCGGCTGTAGGGCGCGGTTGTGTCGCAACATAACCGAGTAGAAACGGTGCGAGTTCCAAGTTGATCCCGCTCAATACTTGCGTAGGTCTGATCTGTTGTGGAATAAAAGGTTCATCAATAATCGCTGATTTCGATGCCGTGACCGTCTCTTTCGCGAAAATCTGTGGGATGTTATATGGGTCTTGTGTGAAGTATTCGCGACCGCCACCCCAATTAGCGAGGTTACCGAGCATATTCATATCGGCACCGCTGCCGATACCGACTGTTGAGATTGTGATGCTCTCACTGTACATGGCATTCGCAATACCGTACCAGTCTCCGGGTGTAGAGTGTCCATCACTGAGAACGATGACGTGCTTGAGTTTAGCACTTGTCTCTGTTAGCGCGAAATAAGCCTGTTCAAGGGCAGGATAGAGATTTGTACCGCCGCCAGCAACGATTGACCCGATCTGATTGGAGATATATTGTTTATCCGAGGCATCATGCATCTCCGAAATCCAAAACGGGGACCCATCAAATGCGATGACCCCGATTTTATCGCGTTGTCCGAGAAGGTCAACTGATCCCCGCGCCGCCTCTTTCGCCAACTCAATCTTGATACCTCCCATACTCCCCGATTTGTCAATAACTAAAACGATTGCCAAAGAGGGTGTCTCTTTCTTCTTTTCGGTATCGGTACGGACAGGTAAAATCGCCTCGATTGGTGTTTTGTAATAGCCGCCGAGTCCGAAACTATTTTCACCCCCGAGCATCATAAAGCCGCCGCCGAGGTCTTGGACATAAGTACGGATGAGATCCATCTGTTTCTCAGTCAGGCGATTCGCGGGAACATCACTGAAGATGATGAGCTCATAATTTTGTAAATCGGCAAGTTCATTCGGTACACCAAGTCCGTTACGGACATCCACGCGAATCTTGGCATCTTCAAGGACTCTTGTGAGATAACGTGCCTGCGACTCGTTTTCATCAATCAGAAGTACCTTCGGTTTGCCCGTAACGGAAACGATACCGAGGGCACGGTTGTTATCGTAACGTGTATCTTCGGTTGTTCGGCAGATCGCATCATAGGTAAGTGTTCCGCTCTCCATAGCCGTCTGGGTAAATATGACACGATTTTCACCCGCTTCAAGGCGAGCCTCCTGTTTAGCCACCTCAAACTTGTTTTTGAAGAGTCGGATCTCCGCGATATCTTCATGGTTGCTGTAGACGAGCACTTCTACATTGAAAGGGGCACCTTGTTTGACTTGTGCCGGCATATTGAGTTTCTGAACCATAACTTCCGGCTCATCGCTCGGATGTATCGGCACCGTATCAATCTGTATACCGAAATCTTTTCCACGAAGTGCTGTATGAATCGCTTCACCTTGTGTTTCGATACCATCTGTGATGAGGACGATACGTTTATTAGCATTTGCTGGGAAAAATCCCCATGCCGTTTCAATGGCTTCTGCAATGTTCGTCGTATCTCCTGCCTCCTCATCTACATCCAGCCATGTTTTCTTGATTTCAGCGAGTTCCAATTCGGTATTCGGTGTCTCTTCACTTTCCGATAATCCTCGAATTATTTCTGTCTTGTCCGTGAATGCGATAAGACCGGCTTGCTGGTTCCTACCTTGTAATTCCAGTGCCGCGTTGACGTAATCCGTCGTTTTCGTCAATCCATCGTCTGAGATACTGTCGGAAATGTCTGCCAGAAACATCACGGCTAATTTATCATCGGTTTTCAAATACTGGACATCAGCCACGCTCAGAATCAGCAAGACAACAATGATGATTCGAGTGATTAGACTAATCACGCGCTGCGTTCGCGACAGATCCACGAGGCTGCGACGAAAACCGTAATAAAGCAGCGGGAGCAGTAAGAGCAAGAACAATAAGAGAGGTCGTGTAATTTCCATAGTTTTATCTCGGTAGTGGGGTTAGGTCACCTAACCCCTACGGTTCATCTATTGCTTTACAACCATACTAAAAATATAATACCGAAGGCTGCCATAAATAGACCTATTACGATATAAAAAACCGCTGTGACATTGTTCGTTTTCGTTGCGTGGGTCTCATAGTACGCAACAATTGCTTTGGCAATTTCATCCAGAGTGGATTTTCCATTGGCTTGCTTCGTTTTTAATTGTGCTGTTCCGACCCACGATTGAACGGCAGCTTGTAAGTCTAAATCGTGTGAAGTAAGCTTGATATGTGCAAGTGTCTCTTCAAATGTAATGTTCAACTGTTGCAACGCAGCGTGAATTGCAGCACGGAAGGATTCATCGGTAACCCCCATAGCGATATACCCTTTCATCAGTATGCCGAAAAAGATAAGGAGCGTGGCAAACATAAGTGGGTTAATAAGGAGAATCGGACTCTGAGAATCAACGTACAAATCCAATGATATGACTATCATCGGTGAAAGTACAACCACCATAAACGCCAATAACCAACGCGCATTAAAAAGAATCGGTCGTTTGGCAAGCAAAACGCGGAGTCCAAGCCCTAAAAAAACTAAGGCTTCAAAGAAAAAGGTGATAGTTAAATATCTAATCATTTGCCTCACTCCTGTGATCATTGTTCTGCTGAAATCGGGATTACAAACCCGCCAACAAATTGATCTACGGTAGATTTATAGTATCACACAATATGTTGTCCGTCAAACCATTTACCGACTTTACTACCCCTGTATTCGAGCAGCTACAGCATCAGGGGCGTTTACCTGCAGCTCAAGATCAAATCCTTCTTTCCGTACCCGTAGGTCAAAGTATAGCAGCGTAACGCCAATGACCCAAATTGGAAAGATGAAGGTATTAAGAATTAGGTCTGTACAAGTCATAACCGCATAAAAGAACAGATTGCTGCTGTCAAGGGCTTCCTTCATTACTGACCACTGGATAAGTTCTTTAAAGCCTGTTCCGCCCGCCGCTTTAGTGAAAATAAAGATCGTTCCAAGCGAAATCTCGAAAATATAGAGAATCGCAACACTTAACAGGAATATCAAAATAAGCATCCTAAAGACCCGCCACCACGTACCGCGAACTAATTCACTGCTGCGTTTAAAGGCATTTTGTACATCTGATATTTCTCAGAA
>JAAXHL010000032.1:0-4136 GCA_012270865.1 Candidatus Poribacteria bacterium
TCACGGGTTTCTGATATTGAAGAACCCGCGGTAGAAATTCTTGGTCCTGCACCGGCACCGCTCTCGAAAATTGAAGGGAAATTTCGGTGGCATCTCTTGCTCCGAAGTCCCACGGCAGAAAAAATCGGGCAACTTCTTAAACATTTAACCGACGATCCACCAGCCACAATTAAATCGAAGGCTATTGAATTTGTGATAGATATTGATCCAACGAATACACTTTAATGGCTGTCGGCGATCGGAAACCATTGGCTTTCAGTAAAGAGGTATCTCTGAACAATCTACCTAAACTTGGAATATTTCAAGGCATCATAAATTGTTCCAAAAATACCTCTTTGGTTTCTGACAGCCGACGACTGACGGCTGATGGCTAATCTAAAGGAATTAATCATAGATGGGCAACCGGATATTTGAAAAACTTGATGATACAGACCTGCTTGCACAGAACCCGATTCTGGTTTTCGCTGCGGATCCACTGGCATCCGCGGGGATTCAAGGCCTCGGACAGGTGCAGCATCCAAAACCGCACTACCGCACACACGCAGAGTTTCTGCAACTGCAGCGCGACCTTGTTGCTGATGGACAATTAGATGGACTCCTGATGACACCCGCCGATGCGGAGACGCTTGCACTTGAAGAAAACCTGTTTGAAAACACACCGATTACACCAATCGTCCGGATGAATTCAGAGACGGCTATCTGGAACCCACGGTTCGGGGTCTACACGTCAAATTTGTCGATGCCGTTTCAGACGGTGTTTCCAGAAGATATGCAACGCTATTGTGAAGCACTCATCGGTCCTGCACTTGAATGTAAGGTTAATCTTGGATTGTACTCCATTACGCTCAACAACGATCCTATCGCTGATGAGCGGATGCTACAAGCCTATGTGCAATTCGCACATGTTGTCGGTGAGATTGAAGGGTTCGATCACCTTTTAGAGGTGTTTTTACCGAACGTTAAACTCCCCGGAATGGATGAGGAAAAACGGGGGATGTATGTCGCCGATTCAATCGTTCGGACGATGAGCTACCTTCGCAAGCACCAACGTCCACGTTTTATTAAGACCGCATATACAACCGCCGATGTCTGGGCTGAATTGTGTCAATTCGACACGACCTTAGTGATTGGTGCCTTGGGTGGTCCGCGTCAAAACGCACGTAGTACATTCGCCTTAGCACACAACGTTGCCAGTAACGGCGGCCGCGCGATCCTCTTCGGACGCACGATCTTCGGTGAGGATGATCCGATCGGCTTTGTGCAATGTCTGCGTCGTGTCCTTGATGGTGCGGAAGATCCACAGAGCGCACATGCGTCGTATCAGAAATTATTACGAGGTTCCCATAGTTAATGGCTTTCAGCCATCAGCAGTCAGCAAAGAGGGATTTTTGTGGCGTTCATCACAACAGTGACTGCCACGTTGACGGCTATCAGTCTTCAGTTAAAGCAGTGTGTTAAGGCACTGTAAAAGCACCTGTTACCAAATGGTCCCTGATGACTGAAGGTTAATCGGCAGGAGGTTTCTAAGTGTCACAGCAACCGTTAGAAAAACCACGTATCCTCCTGCTCCTTCCAACACGCACCTATCGAGCCACCGATTTCCTTGAAGCTGCGCTGAAACTCGATGTGGAGGTCGTTGTTGCATCAGAAGAGGCGGCGACAACGGCGGATCTTTCGCCGCGCCAATCGCTCGTGCTTGACATCACCGCGCCAACGGTTGCGACACAGACAATCCTTGAATTTGCCGATACATATCCTATCACGGCGATCGTCGGTGTTGATGATGATACCACACTGCTTGCCACGACTGCTTCAGCGGCGTTAGGACTTCCACACAACCCCGTTGCTTCAGCGAAAGCCACACGCGATAAATACCGCTTACGAGACACATTAGCAACAAACGGGGTATCTGTGCCTGCTTACCAACGTTTTTCTATCTATGAGGACCCGGCTGAAATCGTAGGGGTTGGGAATGTAATACAAGGAATGGATTTAGTCTATCCGCAGACTAAATCCCCCAACCCCTACGGAACGGACACCCGCGTTAACTTTCCGTGCGTTATTAAGCCGCTGTCCCTTTCAGCAAGCCGCGGGGTCATCCGTGCGGACACGCCTGCTGAATTTGTCGAAGCCTTTCAGCGGACAACGAAACTCCTGCATGCTTTACAGGAAGCCACTGAGATAACCTCACAAGAAGACACCTCACAATATCTGCTCGTTGAGGACTATATTCCGGGTATAGAGGTGGCATTGGAAGGGATCCTCTTGGACGGTGAATTGAAGACCCTCGCGCTCTTTGATAAACCGGATCCACTCGAAGGTCCTTTTTTTGAGGAGACTTTGTATATCACGCCTTCCCGTCTATCAGCGGATATCCAAGACACTTTACATCACGCCACAGCAGAAGCGGCGAGTGCTTTAGGGATGCAGCACGGACCCGTCCATGCCGAATTGCGCTATAACGACGAAGGCGCGCATCTCATCGAGATTGCTGCCCGAACGATCGGTGGACTCTGCTCACGGACTTTACGGTTTGGAACGGGGATGTCGCTGGAGGAGTTGGTTATCCGACATGCGATTGGACAACCGGTGGAGGCACTACAGCGCGAACAACAGGCGGCGGGGGTTATGATGATCCCAGTACCGAAGGCTGGCATCTTAGGCGAAGTCCGTGGCAAAACGGCTGCGTATCACGTAGACGGGATTGTAGAGGTTAGCATCACGATCCCTATCGGCGGAGAGGTTGTGCCGTTACCAGAAGGGGCGCGGTATCTCGGTTTCATCTTCGCGCGTGCTGAAACACCAGAAGCGGTAGAGGCAGCATTGCGTGAAGCACATCGACGATTGGAGTTTGTGATTTTGCCGTAAGGCGCGACTACCCTATTGGACTTTCACTGCGAGGCAATCATGTTTACGAGACTATCCGCTATCATGCTTATTGTTGTGATCGGATTTCTGTGGGCAGCACAAGCGGAAACAGATAAACCCTTATTTAGAGAAGTGACCACTGCGCTCGGTTTTCCACAGACAGAGACACCTTGGGCTGCAGGTACACACGCGCTACCAGAGGTTATCGGTAGCGGGGTCGCACTCTTTGATTACAACAGTGATGGCGCGCTGGATGTCCTGCACATTCGGTTTCCACCCCCCGGCAAGGAGAACTCACCTACCCCAAATCTGCTTTTTCAACAACAGCCCGATGGGACGTTTGTTGACGTTACGGAAGCCGCTGGCATCGGACACGAAGGCTACGGACAAGGAGTCGCAATCGGGGATGTTGATAACGATGGTGATCGTGATGTCTATGTGACGAACTACGGTGAGGATGCTTTCTATCGAAACAACGGTGACGATACGTTCGCATTGGACGAAGTCGGTATCTCAAACGAGGATTGGGGAACGTCTGCAACTTTTGGTGATTATGACAGAGATGGCAATCTTGACCTCTATGTAGCCAACTATGTGCAGTTTGACGCTGCGTCGGTCTGCCGCGGGAAGCGTAGCGCGCCGGATTACTGCAACCCACAAGTTTTCGAGGCTGCTACGGATCGACTTTTCCGAAATAACGGTGATGGTACTTTCACAGATGTAACGCAACAGGCGGGTATTGCCGTAATGTCCGGTAGAGGACTCGGCGTGGTGTGTCTTGATCTGACGGGTGATGGTTGGGCGGACTTTTTTGTTGCCAATGACGGCGAAGCGAACCATCTCTGGGTAAATCAGATGGATGGCACCTTTGCTGAGGAAGCCATTTTGCATGGACTCGCTTTTAACGCTTACGGTCAACCCGAAGGCAGTATGGGTATCGCTGTCGGCGATGTCAACGGTGACACACACCCGGACCTCTTCGCAACACATTTGTCTGGTGAGACGAATACCCTTTATATCACGGCTATCCCCTCCGTATTCACTGATATGACTGAAATAGCAGGTTTCGCCGGGCGCGACTTACCTTTTACGGGGTTTGGATGTGGTTTCCTTGATTTCGATAACGATGCCTATCTTGACATCGCGCTTGTCAATGGAAGGGTCAAGCGCGGACCGATTTTGGATGCGGCAGCGGTTGGAGAATTCTGGAATTTTTATGCTGAACCGAATCTTCTCTTCCGAAATAGCCATCAGCCATCAGCAATCGG
>JAAXHL010000032.1:4166-5471 GCA_012270865.1 Candidatus Poribacteria bacterium
GACGCACCGCCGCCTCAGCATCATTGGTTATTTGTGCGAGCCATCACGCAAAATCGGGACGCACTGGGTGCAGAAGTAACACTCCGAACCGAATCACGGACCCTGACAGGTTACGTGCTGCCCGGAACAAGTTATCTCAGCAGTAGTGAACCGAGTGTGCATTTCGGGTTGGGAACAATCGACGCAATTCAGGCGATTGAGGTGCAGTGGCAAGACGGAAGCCGTGAGAGATTCCCCGGAACGGCTGCGAATCGACGTGTAAAGGTCTATCAGGGGAAGGGGGTGCCTTTTTGAGAAGGTTAATTCTCCTATTTTTTTTAATTCTAATCAGTACTTCGGCATTTGCGGATGGTAAGATTGATATTCCGCAGCCCGCAGACCTCGATCTGGTTGAAGACAAGCTGCTTTTGAAGGCAATTAGAGATGCACAAGATGCCGTCCGGAGTTCCCCTGACGATGCGGAGGTTTGGGGATACTTGGGCCACGTCTATCTCAGTCACGGTTGGGAGGTGCCAGCGATACCGTGTTATCGCCAAGCAAGCAGACTCGCGCCTAACGCATTCAAGTGGTTATATTTCCTTGGACGTTTGACGAAGCAGCGTCATCCTGAAGCCGCTGTGAAACACCTTACCCGTGCCCTGACTTTAGATGCCGCTTATGCGCCTGCGCATCTCTATCTTGCCTCCGCACTCCGCATTTTGGGGAAGTTCGATGCAGCAGCGCAGCATTTGAAGCAGGCGAAACGTCTCCAACCCGACAACCCATTTTCTGAACTCTGGCTCGGCGAAATCGCGCTTGCAAGGCAAAACGTGAAACTGGCGCGAACGCATTTAGCACAGGCACTTCGCTTGAATCCGAGGCAAAGTGAAGCGCATGCGCTGATGGCACAGGTTGCTATCACACTCGGCGATAAACAGTTGGCGAAACGCCATGCAGAAGCGGCTCGGCACGCCAGTCAATATAGCGAGTTATCTGATCCGCTGTGGTGGGATGTGCTGCAGGCGGGTGTCACAGGGTCGCTTTATGTGGAACGCGGCAGACGTTATATGTCAGAAGGCGACTATGCGAGTGCTGTTGCTGAGTTTGAACCGCTTATCTCAGACGCACAGAAAGATATACAGGTCTGGCTCGACTACGGCGTTTCACTCCTCTATATGGCGCAGCACCGCGAAGCCTTAGCCGCATTAGAACGCCTCCTGTCGCTGCTCGACAATGATATAGAGAGTCAGAAGGAAAGAAGTATAGACGAAATAGCCTACTTGAAAGCGCAGGCTTATAACTATACTAAAGTTTGGACAATTTTAA
>JAAXHL010000137.1 GCA_012270865.1 Candidatus Poribacteria bacterium
GCGTTGGTCAGTTCGCAAGTATCAGATGATCTCATGGGGGATGTTATGAAATGGATTCAGATGAATGAACCCGGTGTGGCAGCAACAGTTGGTACCTTAACCAAAACTTCGGATGGGTCGCTCTACGCAGTGATGGGTTATGAGAATATTTATAAATTGCCTGCAAATGAAAATGAATGGCAACTCGTCAACACCGATTTTTTGCGTCAAGAGACCGCAGGCGATATTCCGATTGCTGAACACGATGGCACGCTTTATATAATTCCATTTGGGACGTTGTTTGCTTCAACGGATGATGGCAAAACTTGGAATACTATCGGTCCTTGTCCAAACGGACACGTGAGGGAGTTGCTGATTACGGAAGATGCTTTTTACGTTACCCTTAATAACGGTATTTTCCGATCTGATGATGCTGGAAATTCGTGGAAAAATATGAATGACGGTTTAGACAACCGCTTCACACAGAAATCGGGGATTTATACGTTACAGTTGAGCGGCGGCACTCTGTTTGCCGGAACCTCTCTCGGAGTCTATCGCTTCAAGACAGAAACTTGGGAACATCTACAGTTGCCGGTGAACAATACTGTGGTGGTGCGTTCTTTGGTGGTATCTGAAGACACTATCTATGTCGCCGTAGAAGTAAATGTAATGGAAGGTGACGGAACGCCAGAGGAAAATTACCATAGGTTGTGTGACATGCGTAAAGATTCGTGGTGGGTCTTCCGCTCAACCGATGGTGGCGATTCTTGGACGGATATAACGCCCGCGGATGCCCGGGATCTTCTCATGAAAACGTTGCCGCCGATTAAACTGGTCGCCTCTGGAAAAACCGTCTTACTGATAGGTGGAGAGGAAGGCGTTGTGGCTCGCTCAACGGATTGTGGGAACACGTGGCGTACCACAGAATCCTCCGGGATTACACCGATGCAGTTTAGTGTGAGTTCTGCTGTCGCTTTAGACGAAAACACCTTTTATACGGGTGGTATTACTGGCATCCATCGCTCACGGGATGGTGGTGAGACGTGGCACCGGTTCAATACAAGATTTGAGTGCCGGGTGGATAACTTAATCAGTTTAGAAGAGACGCGTCCACATTCAAAAGTATCTCAGGCAAAAGCAGCTAAGGTCCTGTACGCGACGGTTGTTGGCGGTGTCGTCAAATCAACAGACGCGGGCAGTTCGTGGACTGCTGTTGACATCCAACGACCGAGGTATACGCTTGAGGTGCCAAAGTTCGATGCGAAACTCAA
>JAAXHL010000167.1 GCA_012270865.1 Candidatus Poribacteria bacterium
AATCCCGTATCTACTTATTGCGAAAAAGAATAACATACGTTATAATAACCGTCCTAAGATTTATTCATATCCAGTTCCGCCATGGATCTGAGATTCAACAGTGGGGTCATCACGCCGCCTGCTGCGGGGATGACGACTCCGGTGTCGTAAAGTTTCATCGCGGAAATGGTGGCATGCGCAACATCTTCAGGTGCACCCGCGCGGACCATAAAGATGTACCCCTTCTTTGCTGCTTCCTCATAATCCGGGATACGGACACGCGAGAGGTCGGTGTTGATGACACCGGCAGCGATGCCGTTGACTTTAATGCCGTGTGGTGCCAACCGTCCGGCAAAAGCACGCATGCTCATCTCTAACCCCGCTTTCGAGATACAGTAGGCGGTGCGGTTGTCGGATGCCATTGTGTCTGAGATAGAAAGTGTATAGATAATGCAGCCACGTATCTCGTTTGCGACCATGTAATTCGCGACGCGCTGCGTGAGGAAATGCGTCGCCTTGAGATTGGTGTTGACAATCAGATCAAACTGTTCCGGTGTCTCCTCAAGAATATCAGCGATACGGGTGATACCGGCGTTGTTGATGAGGATGTCCACCTTCCCGAAAGCGTCGTGTGCGGTGTCGAGTAATCTGTCGTGTGCGTCGAGATCGCTGATGTCCGCCTGAATGATGACGGCTTTTCTACCGAGTGCTTCTATCTCTTGTTGTACAGATTCGGCGGCATCACGGTTCTGGTTATAGTTGATGAGTACGTCTGCACCTTGACGCGCTAATTCGATGGCGATTGCGCGTCCGATGCCGCGACTGGAACCTGTTACGATTGCGGATTTGTCTGTGAATGAAACGTCTGTTGCGAAAAAACCGAGGTCTATGTTTGTTGACATGTTGTTTCCTTTTTGAGTAGTTGTCAGTTTTAATAGTTGTCGGTTATCAGTACCCAGTTCTCAGTTAAGAGTGCCTCGCAGTGAGAGTTGTAACTGAAAACTGTTAACTGGTAACCATTTTTAATCTGAATACGGGTCTGCGGCGTCGCGGAGTGCATCTCCTAAGAAGTTGAAGGCGATGACGACAACGAGCACCGGCACTGCTGGGAAGATGAGCCACGGGTAGTGGAGCAGAACGGTGACGCGCTGCGCTTCCTCTAATAGAACACCCCAACTTGTCATCGGTGGACGGATGCCTAAACCCAAAAAACTGAGTGCGGTCTCGCCGAGAATCATGCCCGGGATAGCGAGCGTGGCGATAACGATGATATGACTATAACAACCCGGCATCAGGTGTTTGGTGATGATGTGCCAATGTCCGGCACCGGCAGCGCGTGCCGCCATCACGAAGTCGCTCTCCCGATACGCCAAGACTTTCCCGCGTACCTGCCGTGCTAACCCACCCCAACGGATGATCGACAAAATAACGGTAATCCCGAAATAGATTTGAATGCTCGACCAACCCGGTGGGAGTGCAGCACCGAGTGCCATCCACAACGGGATATCGGGGAATGCAGATAGAACCTCGATAACACGTTGGATGAGGTTATCGACCCAGCCACCCCAATATCCAGATATGGTACCGAGGACAGAACCGAGGATGAGGCTTAAAAAGACACCGACCAGACCGAGCGTCATTGAGACGCGTGCCCCGTACATAATCCGCGAAAGCAGGTCGCGCCCCATCCGGTCAGTACCCAACAAGAACATGGGACCTGCGGAACTAAAAAAATGTCGCTTGCCATCGGTATCTTGGAAAAAGAATTCAACTGGATGCCGTTGCGTCATATCTTTGGTGAATTCTAACTCAAGGCTCTCTGGATTGCGAACGGATTTTAAGCCGTAGACGTAGAACCCGTCCTTGACTGAAAAATGGAGGCGTTGCGGGGGGACGTGGCGCAGTCGCATGTTGATTTCGTTGTAGTGATAGGGCGCGAAGAAATCGGCACCGATGGCGATAACGTAAAAAAGGATCAAAACGGCACCGGAAATGACACCCATGCGGTTCTTGCGGAACCGTCGCCATATCAGTTGACGGTAACTCAACTGTCCGCCATCGGTCCAAGGATCGCTTGCACCCTCAATATCTTCTGCTGTCTCGATTGTAGATTTCATATCTTGATCCAAGTTTTGTAGCCCGTAATGTAATAGCGGGGTTTTTGCTTGGGTATTTCTTCAGATATACGGAATAGCATGTGAAATTACTAACCCATCTGAATGAACCGCAAGGTAAAATAAAAATCATTCATAGCGAATCCTTGGGTCTACCCACGCCAAGGCTATATCGGCAAGTAGGTTACCGATAACCAGCAGGAGGCTCAACATCATAATTAAGGTGCCAGCGAGGTAGATGTCCTCGTTGAGTAGACTGTTTAGGAGAATGGGTCCGACTGTCGGCAACCCCAGAACGATGGAGACGATGGCTGAACCGGAGAGAATACCCGGTAGGCTCATCCCTAAAATGCTGATAAGCGGGTTAATTGCGATACGGACAGCGTGTTTCGCGACCACAACGGTCTCTTTGAGTCCCTTTGCGCGTGCGGTTTGCACGAACGGTTGTCCCAAGACATCGAGCAGGTTGCCACGCATGATGCGCATGAGGCTCGCCGTGCCGTTAATACCGACGACAATTACTGGAATCCAGAGGTGTTTGATGAGGTCATTTAGTTTCCCCCACGTCCACGGGGCTCCTTCATAGTAAGCCGAGAAGAGTCCGAACAGCGGAACACCGAAGATGTCAAATGCGAAGACCATCAACGAGAGTGCCAAGAGGAACGCAGGAATTGACATCCCGACGAAACTGAGGAAGGTAAGAAAGTGATCTGACCATTGGTATTGATGCGTGGCTGAATAGATACCGAGTGGGATTGCGACGATGTAGGTAAAGATGAGGGACCCGATGGAGATGAGAAGCGTGAACGCGATCCTGTCCCATATCAGTTCATTGACTTCGCGCTTATACTCAAACGACTCACCAAAGTTGCCGCGAACAAAGCCGCTGATCCAGATGAGATAACGTATCCACAACGGTTCGTTCAGTCCGTAGCGTTCGCGTAATTCTTCGACTTGTGCGAGCGAACTGCTATCGCCGAATTCTTCCTCTAACCGTTGGATTTCTCGGTCGAGGTAATCGCCTTGCGGGAGTTGGATGATGATAAAAGAGATAATAGAAATCGCCAAAAGTGTCGGGACAGCGATGAGACATCGGCGAATGATATAGGTAATTATGGGTGTATCTCCTTTTTTTAAAGTTGTCAGTTTGCTTCGCAGTGAGAATACGATTTTTTCTGCGAAAAAATCTTTCAGTTGTCAGTTCCAAGAGGTTTCGATAGTTCTAAAGTTCCTCTTTCTGACGACTGGCAACTGTTACAAGAGGTTTTGATAATCACAAAGTCTCTTTCTGACAACTGATAACTATTCCTTAGATATCCAACACTGTTCAGGATAATGGGTTGCCGGTGTGACGATTGCCCACGGACCTAAAATGCCGTCGTTCGGTACGTTGTGGAAATGGTTCGCGACGACTAAAAGCGATGGCGAACGTGCTGCGGAACCGAGGTGAAACGGTCCCTCGTCAATGTGAATCCTGACTGCGTCTCGAACATATTGATGCCGTTTTTTCAGATCGGGTTCGCGCTTAATTTCATCGTATAAATCGAGAAGTTTCTTTAACGGTCCGGTGGGAGGTTCACCCTTTTCGCCACCGGTTTCATACCATTTTCCTACCTTCGGGTGCCAATACTTCGGAAGTGTTGGGAAGACCCAATCGGGATAAGTAAAAAGGTCCATCTCCGCTTCACCGTGCATGCTAATCGTAAATTTTCCGAGCGTGCGGCGGAGGCTCAATTCTGCACCCGGTGGTGTATAGAGTAAGGTCTGCAATCCGAGTTGTTCCCATCCGTTTTGAATAATCAGCCCGATGTCATTTTCTTGACTGTTGAGGTTGGAACTCGGAACGTCCATGAGCATCTCAATCGGTTCGCCATCTGGGCGCAGCCTATACCCGTCTTTATCGCGTTCGGTGAGTCCCATTTCATCGAGGAGTCGGTTTCCTGCGGCGATATCGAAATCGGCATCGGCGCGTTTCCACTCTTCAAAGAGGGTCTGTCCGTCCTCGTCAGCGAAGTGCCAACCCTCTTGGCTGACGGTTGCAGCTTGCGGTTCGAGCAATCCGCGCCATGCGATTTCGTTACATTTCTCACGGTCGATGCCGTAAGCGAGTGCTTTTCGGAAGCGTTGGTCTCGGATGAGTTTTCTTAACACGGGATCAGGTGCGGTCCAGTTGATGAGGATAGCAGGTTGCGCACCTGCTGTGCTTTTCCAACGCCGCACCTCATAACCACCTTTCTTTTGACCTTTCAGGTAGAGTGCGAGGTCTCGGAGTTCCATCCCGCGATATTGGCAATCAATCTCGCCTGCGAGGATTTTAAGGACGCGAACCTGCGGTTCCGGAACCAAACTGGTCTTGATTTTGTCGATATAAGGGAGTTGTCTGCCGAGTGTATCGACGACGTAGTAGTATGGATTCCGCTCAAGTTCGACTCGGAACCCTCCTTTTTCGTATTTCGTTAACCGCCAGGGCCACAACGTCGGACGTTCCGTGTTCTGATGCGGTATATTCTTTTTCTCAAATTGGATAAAATCGGTGTATTCGGGGTTACCGTCTGGGTGAAATTGCATCATATAGTGCATCGGGATGTTGTACTGATTGCACCACCAAAAACCTGTTGCCAACCAGAGCGGTACAAGCCAGTTAGGACCTGCGAATTTCATCACAATCGTATAATCGTCAGGCGTTTCGACTTCCATCGGGATGCCGTTAACCTTACACCAGACAGGCGGATTGTATGGATGCCGTTCATCAAGGCAGAGCTGGTAATAGAACGCAAATGACGCTGAGGTATAAGGGTGTCCGTCCGACCATTTCACGCCTTTGCGCAGATTTAACGTTAGCATGCTGCCGTCTTCGTTAAATTCCCACGATTCCGCCAGACCGGGTTCTAACCCAGAGGCATCGAATTTCCAACGGACGAGTGGGGCATAACCGGCAGTCATCTTCCACGTGCCTAACTCTGGATGCGTGTGAAACCGGTGCCACGTTCCGCCATAGGTACCGGGACCTTCATACCCGTCGTAATCGGTTTTAGCGACGAGAGGGTTCTCCGGTAGCCGTTCCGAAAGTGTCGGAAGTTCGCCTGCTGCGACCTGTTTTGCCCACATCGGTGCTTCTTTCGCCTCAATTCCACGCGGAAAATCGGAGGTATCCTCTAACTGGCTTCCTGAGCATCCGACGATGAAAATCAGTAAGATGAACACTCCTTTAATGAGGGAGCAAATTGCGGTCTGAAGTGTTTTGGTTCGCTTTCGCATTTTAAGCGTCCTCTTCACGTTTTTTGAGGGAGTCCGTAAAAGCATTTAGATCTTGAGATACGTTTGCAAAGAGCGTGTTAATTGATTTCGCATGCGGTATGGTCTTTGCTTCTTCGAGTCGTTTTCTGCATGCTACGAGTTCATCTGGCGAGATTTTTTGTTTTGACATTGCTTATACTCCTTGTAACTCCAATGTATCGCTGAGATGACAAGCCACCTGCACACCGGGGGTAACCTCTTGAAGTTCTGGGGTCTCCTGTCTACATATATCGGTTGCATAACGGCATCGTGGGTGGAAATAGCAACCCGTAGGTGGGTTTGATGGGTCAGGTACGTCGCCTTCAAGTCGGATATGTTCACGTTTTCGCTGTGCGTTCGGGTCGGGGAGCGGTACGGCGGAGATGAGTGCTTCTGTATAGGGATGCTTCGGCGATTCGTAGAGCGTTTCGGCATCGCTAATCTCCACAATTTTACCGAGATACATCACAGCGACGCGGTCGCTGATGTGTTCAACCACGCTCAGGTCGTGTGCGATAAAGATATAGGAGAGTTGAAACTTTTCGCGGAGTTCTGCCAAGAGATTGAGAATTTGTGCCTGTACGGAGACATCCAAGGCGGAGACGGGTTCATCTGCGACGATGAGTTCGGGTTGGAGTGCTAAGGCGCGTGCGATGCCGATGCGTTGCCGCTGCCCACCACTGAAAGCGTGCGGATACCGGCGCATATCCTGCGATCTCAAGCCGACAGATTCAAGCAGTTCGACGATCCGATCTTGGAGTGCCGAGCCTTTTTCGGTACGATTGACACGCATCGGTTCCCCGACAATATCTGCCACTGTCATGCGTGGGTTGAGAGAAGCGTGTGGGTCTTGGAAGATCATCTGGATCCGTCTCCGAAAAGGACGCATCTCGCTGTGTGTCAATTTTGCGAGGTCTACCTGTTCATCTCCGAAAGTGAAGCTTCCGCTTGTCGGTGGAATGAGGCGGAGGATGCACCGTCCGGCAGTAGTCTTTCCACAGCCACTTTCGCCGACGAGTCCGAGGGTTTCGCCGCGCTCGACATCGAAACTGATCCCGTCTACGGCTTTCACGTAGCCGATGGTGCGTTGAAGGATCCCTTTCTGTATCGGGAAGTATTTTCGGAGGTCATTTACCTGAAGCAGTTTTGTCATTTTTTTTAGGGGTCGTCAGTTGTTGGTTATCGGTGTGAAGCCAGCATCGCACAGCGTGTGCCTCGTTATCGGTTATTTTGAGTTCGGGCATCTGTTCACATTCAGGCATCCGATCGGGGCAACGCGGTTGAAATGAACAACCCGTCGGCAATGCCAACGGATGCGGCACCGTTCCCGGTATAGAGGGCAAAGTTTTTTGGACTGTCCTACCGAGAACCGGAATGGATTTGAGCAAGCCTTGCGTATAGGGGTGGAACGGGTTATAGAAGATGTCATCAACACTCCCGCGTTCAACGACGCGTCCTGCATACATGACAACAACTTCATCAGCGAGGTCTGCGATAACACCGAGGTCGTGTGTGATGAGCATAATCGCCATCCCGAATTCTGCTTGGAGCTCCTGCATGAGACCGAGTACCTGCGCTTGGATCGTCACATCAAGTGCGGTTGTCGGTTCATCAGCGATGAGCAGGGACGGTGAGCAGCAGAGTGCCATTGCGATCATCACACGTTGGCGCATACCGCCGGAGAGTTGGTGCGGGTATTCATCAACGCGTTGTGCTGGTGCGGGGATCCCGACACGTTCGAGCATCTCAATCGCACGTTCGCGCGCCGTTTTTTTATCGACCTGCTGATGTAAAGCGACCGCTTCGGCGATCTGATTTCCTACGGTATAAACCGGATTAAGAGAGGTCATCGGCTCTTGGAAAATGATGGCAATTTCGTTGCCTCGGATCTGACGAATTAATTCGCTCTTCGGTGGTATCTGTGCGATATCCAACGGCTCAGCATCGCCGTTGCGATAGAATAGGATTTCACCGGTTTCAATCCTACCCGGCGACGGAACCAATTGGAGTAGCGAGAGTCCGGTGATACTCTTTCCACAACCGCTCTCGCCGACAACGCCTACAGTCTGTCCGCGTGCAATAGAGAAACTGACATCGTTCACGGCGTTCACGATGCCGTCGTCTGTTGGGAAAACCGTCTTTAAACCAGAAATCTCCAGAAGCGGTTTTTGATGAGATGTGTTTTGTTCTGATGCCATTCTTTTACGTTATTTTCCGAATAAAACAGTTTTAGGCAATTATACACAAAAGACGGTTGTGTGTCAATCATTTTGATTTTAGCACGGTTATCGGTTGCTCGTTGGCGAATTGAGGGGAAGTATGTGGCATCATCTTATAAAAAAAGCAGGCGAGGTGGGGACCTCGCCTGTTAAATCTTGTGTATGAAATATGCACTATAATTCTGTTTTAATCTGATTCCAGAACACAGTCAACTTTTCACTTGCCGAATCTCGTGCGTACCCAGCGACACTTGTTTGACCTGTCTGCCTATTGGTATCGGCATAATCGGCATGCCACACTTTTGATCCAATGCTGGTCGGGCTAAAGAAGTGGTTATACCCATTTTTAGGTGTAATAACCGAGTGTGGTTCTCCTGATGTCTCAACATCTTTGAATCCTGCCCACGGAGATGTGGAAATTTTAATGTTCTGGAGTACCGTCTTCTTCATCGCTATGAGACCGGATTCCGGTTCCGGGGGGTTCGTAAAGAACGCGAGTTTCATGATAAAGCCGGAAGCGGCGAGAAAAAAGAGCAGCGCGGTAGCGTTAACAAGCCGCGGTGAGAGGTCCAGCTTTAACCGATCAAGACACCACGCGAGCGGATTTGCGAAGAACGCCAACTGTTTCTGTTGATGGAGTTCTCGGATGTGTTGCTGAATGTTGTCGACCAACTCCGGTGGAACTGCCGGTTCATCTACACCCTCAAGCATACTCGCCGTGTTCCATAACGCTTCGTATTCCCTCTGGCATCCTTCACAGGTCCGAAGATGTTCCAAAACGGCACGCCGCGACACACCGCCAGAGACCGTGTCTGTTGTTCGCGCATCTTCCGCTACGACTAAGTGAGGCAGATTGTTAAGAGTCTGTTCGCAATTCATCAATAAACGCCTCCTTATTAGAGATAATATTTGCTCAACTTCCGTTTAAGATTTTTCAGTGCCTGATTTAACCGTGAGGCGACTGTGCCTTCCGAACACTCCAGTATCTCCGCAATCTCTCGATATTTCAGATGTTGCATATAGTAGAGCGTGACGACTTCACGTTGCTTCGGTGGCAACCGGTCAATAGCACCTTGAATCATCTCGCTCTGTTCGGTTTTGATCAGTGCCCGCTCAGGCGAGTCGTTCTCAGAAGCGGGACCATGGATTTCCGCTTCTCTGGTGTAAGCCGTCAACTTCCGCTCGTTGGATTGCGATTTACGGATATACTGCTGGCACGTGTTAATGCCGATACGATACAACCACGTTCCGAACTGAGACTGAAATTGGAACGATTTAACGGATTTATATGCCTCTAAAAATGTCTCTTGTGTCGCATCGGCGGCATCATCGGGATTACCAAGCATCCTATAGGCAAGCCCATAAATCTTTGAATGATGCCGATTGACGAGCTCGTTGAATGCTTCGGCATCTCCCTCCACTGTCTGGTGTACGTACACATCGTCAGGAATCATATAAAACTCACTTTAGCAGGATGTTGACCAGTCTGTTGCATCCAAGCTGATTTTCCTTCACTTTTTTGAAGGTGGCGACCGCGTTTAATTATTTTGTTGTCGCCAAATCGGTACATCTTCATTTTTTTTCGGTTGTTGGTTTCCAGTTATCAGTTTTCGGTTAAAGAGGCGTTTGGGTGCGTTTCAGGTTCTTTGCGCGGCGGTCGCCACGCGTGGCAGCGTCCGGCGAAACGTTTTAGTGAACTGCTTTTAACGATGATCGCCTGCGGACGGAGCACCGTAGCGTAGGATGTTAGGAGCGCGATCGTGTCAAGCAAGGAGTTGTAGCCCGACATTCCGGACATATCAATGTATATTTTGCTGAACGGTTCGCCGAGTTCCAGTGCTGCCCGGACATCAAAACCGTCGAGCACCTCAAAATGTAGATCGGGGTGTCGCTCCCTTGCACGTTCAATACATTTAAGGCTGATGTCGGTGCCGATAACTTTCTTACAATACGGTGCGATCAGAGTTGTTGTCGTCCCCCACTCGCAGCCGATTTCTAATACAACATCTTCAGCGTCCACCCATACAGGGATCGTTGCGCGATACTCTTTAACGCCGCGCGTCGCTATGAACTCGGTGTGTCCGTCGAATAATTGGTTTTGGGTCGCCATACGCGTCTCTGATATAGACAAGTCTATACGGTTTCACACGCTTCACAGACCATAGCGAAACGTTTTGTGCCGTTCGTCTCAAACTCCGTTTCGTAGTCGTAACTGACTTGGACGTTTGCGTCCCCGCACCAATCGCAGCGTCCGGAGAAAGTGTGTGCCTTCTGTGCCAACAGCATCTCTTTCTGTTCTTCTACCTTCCGAGTTTCGGCGATGAGGTCGAGTGCGCGTTGGCGTAGTCTTGGGTCGGTCTCCTCTTTAGCGATTTTTTCGAGGAGCGGTTGCAGTCTCGGATCGTTCGGGTTTCCGCCATCATCGAGTGTATGCCATGCGGCTCTACGGACCCGCAGATCGGGATCGACCATACCTTTGTAGAGTGCGACCCAGACGGCATCAATCCGTTTCCGGACGTGGCAGGGACAGAGGTTATCCATCGCCAAAACGCGGTCGTCGGGATCAGAAGAGTAGGCAAGCTCAAGGTAGTATTCAACTTCATCCCCACGCAAGCGATCCTCACGTCGGCGATGGGCTTTTTTTTGATACTTGTTCATGCCTTTCAATTTCTTTTGCTTCGGAAGTCCATGTTTTGGCATCTGCTTTCCCCGATTTTAGATAGTGTAACACATATTTTTCGGCTTTTTCCAGTTAATCAAGATTAACAAGTCTTATTAATCAAATTTCAGTTTATCCGTGACCTTTTGAAGTGCTTCGTTTATCTTCTCCAACACTTCATTGGATGGAGGTTCACCCTCGGCGGTAATTGTCATGCGGAACTTAAAGTCGAGTTCAGGTGCGATGTTAGTCAAACCAGTGACTGCTTCAGGTAAATCTTGGATTTCAGTTTCGATGAGGTAGGATTCCGTATGACCCACCCACGCTGCCTGACGCACCCGAATATGATAGAAGTCGTCAGTTAAGGATCCATCCGAAACGATTAATCCACTGTCAATAGCAACTCTGGCAGCTTCAAGAAACACATAATCGGCTATAATGATCCCTATATTGGATTCAAGCGTTTCTTTAATCAATCCCAATGTAGGATTTCCAGATTCCCATGCTGCTTTGGCATCAGTTCCAATGAGATCTGTTGGTACTATTTTCAGAGTCGCTTGTGAAACTTTTAAACCGACCTTATCGGCTTCGTTAGCGGTACAGGGCCATGGTGGGCTGCCCTCAATGAGTTGAAATAGTTTTTTATCCCGGGCATCGTTGACGGCATCAACAACCAATGGCCAGGGAATCGGCGAGCCTTTAATCACCGATAGCGCGTGCATTATCTTGCCGACGGATGACGTTTCGTTCTCCCACGCGTCTGGCAGATTCTGGTGGCTGATTTCTGAACTGCTGATGGGTTCTAACGGCATGAGTAATTCCAGATCGTCGGTTATCTCAGCATCAGGAATCTCCTCTTTAAGATAGGCACTGTTTTGACGACGTGCCATGAGCAAGCCCGCTTGAATTGCAGACTTGAGCGTGTTCACAAGAATTTCATCAGATGCAAGTTTGGGAACCTCATCTCCGTTGAAGAATTCCCGAATTGCGCCTACCGTTGTAACGGCATTATCACTTTGCCACAACTCTGGTAGTTGTCCCGGAACTAATAATTCAGCACTAAAATCATGAAGTTCCGCGTGCTCAATCGGAACAATTTCTAACGCTTTGTTCCAGATATCCTCATCAGCAGCGGGTGCTTCGCACCAGTAGGTTTGCTGGGAACCATCTGGACGGCCTGTACGCAGAACAATCTGACCTTCTGTGACGGCGCGTCGAAGAGTGTCAATGAATACTTGTCTATTTAACAAGCGCGGTAGACGCGGAAGACTTGCAAACATGCCATATAACCCTTGTACGGGTTTGGCGGTTTCATCTTCGCCCCAGATATCAAAGTAACTGTCTGGTGTAAGCAGCTCTGGGTCGAGTGAAGTTGCTAACAGTCTATCCTCGCCAATCAAGGTTTTCTTCACGCGTTCAAACGGTGAATTCGGTTCTGGCGGTAACAAGTTTGCTTTAATGTCCCCGTCTTCGTCAATAGCAATAAGCACATTATACGTGGCTATGACAGAATCCAAAATTCCAGTTTCATCATCCCGTTTTCGTTGCGGGAGTAATGCTTTTTGTTCTGGACTGAGTAGGTTTATGTCGTCTCCACTTTGGATTGATTCCCACCCAAGGATCTTACGAATGCGCTGTCGCAGCCCTGCTAACAGTGCGTTCTCAGCGGCAAGCACGATAACATTGTTCCGATAGGTTCTATTGAAAAACGCTGCAAGTGATGCAGGAACGTTTTCACCCGGTACTGCCGTATCTTTAGGATCAGCAATCACAAAGCGGAGTTCTGGCGTATCGGAAATGTCGTCGGGGGAGGTGGGTAACGTATGAACATCAACCTTATCTGTGTTCTGACCGAGTTTAGCACTTCTTATCCGTTTCACTAAGTCTTCGGTGATTTGGTCTTCGTTAATTCTCCCCTTTGCGCGGACGTGCATATTGGTTAGATTAGGCGTTATTCCCAAAGCCCAGCTGCTCTGATTTTCTTTGAGGAACCATGAGGCATCTCGCCATTCAGCAAGCCCTTTTTCAACGGATATTGCGTCTATGTCAGCGTGTGCAAGTAGGAGGTGTAGGTCTGCCAATTCTGCCTTTTGTCCAATAGGCTGTGAATGCAAAAAGGTGGCGAGGACTGCGGCTTCAATTTCTCGATATTTCAGGAGTGGGAGTTGCTTCTGGACAGTCCGGGCTCTATCGAGTTCGCCCCTGAGAATCGGTGTCCAATTAGCCCCTTCATCACAGGCTTTAGTGAGTTCTTGTAAAGCATCGGAGAGTTCGGTATCAGTAGAAAGGAGGGCGTTCGGACCGACAAATGCTGCAAGGTCTTTTCCGAAAGCCTCTCTGAGGAGGAGTGCGAAAGTCCGAAACATCCCACGTGTCCCTTGAAAATTATCCAGTTGCGTCCATTTCTGCTCAAATACATCGATGAGATTTGGGTGGAACGGATAAGACTTTAAGAGTTTGTCATAAGCTTCCTGATCCGTGTACTGTCCTCGGAGGTGGAGTCTTTGTCGGGCTGCGATGAGGCTGTTCACAACGGTCCTGCGTGTTTTCTCAGGTGCGACGTATTCAAATAGCCGCCGTCGGAGCAGCTCTGACACATCTCCCTGTGAAATAGGCTCAGCGGTCTCATCCAACCTGTGAAATATTTTTTCTAACATATTTAAGACACCGATGCCGGTCGGATCGTCGGCAATAATATCGGCGGTGATAAGGCTCGCTACGATTGCGGTATTGTTAACCTTTTTCACTGCTTGCGTAAGTGCTTGGAAGAAATCCTGAAGAATTCCAAATCGTCTCTGGTCATCATTGATGGCGGCGCGTGTATACATGAGTGCTTCGTCCAGCAAAATAAGGGTAGAGAGTCCTTCGTTTTGTGGCAATTTTAGCAGATTGACGAGGGGCTGTTCAGCTGGATTGATATAATCGGTTTCGTGCTTGGCAACGATTTCAAGCCCTCTATCGCCGGCGAGTTGATACGCCAACGCGCCCCACGGCGTTTTGAGTGTTTTTTGTGTTCCATCAGGGGCTATTGCCTGAAACCCGTTTTTCACGTCGAATTGGTCAAACGGGAGAATGGCAACGCGCGTTCGAGGTATCGTAGTTAAACCGCTGAATTGGATAAATTCTTGGACGGTGGGGTGTGTTTGGAAGTCAGTACCGTGTTCAGCCAAGTGTAAAAGGGTGATCAGTGCGTGGGTTTTCCCTCCGCCGTAAGCAACTTGAAGTGTGAGGATAGGGTTGCCACCTTTTCCGGATAGTCGTCGCAGCACGTTTTGCACCAAGGTTTTGAGTTTATGAGTCGGGTAGGTCCGATCAAAGAAGAGCGTGGGAATTTGATAGACATTTGGGGCATTTTTCATTCGCACTGCATAGAGATCCGCTGCGAATTCTGCAAGTTCGAGTGTGCCTTGTCGGACATCATCTCTTAAAACACAATGTTCATGCCATGTGTTAGTGCTCATGGGCTTTCTCCTCTTTCAGGTCATAGATATTTGGTATTCGGCATGTAGTGCAATTTAGCACAGTCGTCTGGTAAAGTCAACCGAAAAACTTTCAGAACGGTTCCGTTTTCGGAATCGGTTGCGAGTGTGGGTCCATCGGGCGAAAAGCAGGGGCTGCTAACTTTCTCGGTATGTGCTGTAAAGGTTTTCAGGTGGTTACCTGTGGTAACATCGGATAACTGCAGGTGCCCAGAGGCGAAGCTGCGCTTTTCAGAGTATTCAGAGTAAACTCTGAAGTTCATTTGGTTTTGAAAGGGTTGTAAAGCTACGCTATGACTGGATTCTGTGCGTTTTCCGCGCATGGCACTCAGAAGTTTACTCTGAAAATTTTGTATTTAGAGGAGGCATATTCTTTCTGCTCGATGTGACCGCAAAGTTACCAGTAAAAAAGATCTATGCTTTCAGAATGGACACTATTGAATGACTTTGCTTCAAACCTATTTTGATAGCATTTCTTCGAGCGTCAGTTGCTGTTCGGTTTCATTTATTGTTCTCGTTGGATATGAAGTTCCGCTGAATTCTCCGGGTTCGTAATTGATGAGTGTCTCTAAAAGCGATCTTTCGCTGGAGCCTTGTGGACTCGTTTCGATGAGTGCCTGAACGACAGCCTTGAAAAGCGGGTTCTCTTGCAGTCCATGTTCATGAAAGTAGGCGTTGATGTGTGCACTGTCACTCTCCTGCCAGAGTTTCATGACTCTGTGAATCATGTCTATCATAGGGATTCTCCCGGAAGTGTGTGCATAGCCGATTCGGTCTGAAGTGCGTTCGGTATGTCCGAGGAGTTTGAGTGCGTTGCCGGAACTGACCTTCTTCAAGATGCCAATGTGTCGGTCTCGCAAATCGTCGAGTGGCACGCCGTAGCCTTGTGCCAAAAGGATGCACTCGCCTACAGGGGCGTTCTCTGTGCCGAAGTAGTCCTTGTGCATCAAGTAGTAGCGGGTCCATTCATCCAGTGCTTCCGTGCTTGCACCTTGCAGAACCTGTCCCAAGGCAAAGTCAGTGACAATACGTCGTACCTCAGTGAGAAACTCGGTTACTGTGAATACTTGCTTGTCTATTCGTCGGACTTCTTTGTAACTGGAGTAACTTTCCAAGGCGGGTCCGATGGCTGTCCAAACGAAGTCAGGGCCTCGGATGCCTTCGTCCCAGAAGTAGCGGAGACGTTCAGTAATCCGTTTTTGCATATCGCGTTTGACTTTGCCGTAGTGCCCTATTTTTGCGTTTGCCGGTCGCTTTCG
The DNA here is from genome assembly GCA_012270865.1 of Candidatus Poribacteria bacterium. Lineage (GTDB taxonomy): Bacteria > Poribacteria > WGA-4E > WGA-4E > WGA-3G > WGA-3G. The sequence continues at coordinate 14,986 of JAAXHL010000167.1, forward strand.
GCAGACCATCCAGAGCGAAGTTGCAAGTGCAGCATGCTTTACTTTAAGTCCTGCTTGCATCTCGGTGTCAATAGGCCACGATGCAGTAACCACTAAACTTGATTCAAGCATTGCTTTAACAAGTGTTTCCCATGCATCCGGGGCTTTGTGGGCAAACACAATCACCATTCTACCCTCATCATCCAATGAATCGTACGCTGCTCGAAAACTCTCTGCCATACCTTTTTCGTAGAATTTTTTGCCGGTCCTTCCGATTTCACCCGTTTTATGGTGTTGCACCAACTCTTCTAGCTTTGGAGTCAACGGCTCTGCGAAAGTACTAGAAAATTGGTCGCTGGTTGAGCGACGGAGCCATACATAAAAGAAATCCGAAAGATCAGCATAAGGAATGGCATCATAGTAGGGGGGATCGGTAAGAATAGCATTGACTTTCCGGTTGGTCGGATCTGTAGCAGATTGAAGTAAAATTAAACAATCTGGTGTCTCTGGTATATGTGCCCGTCCTATAGTTTCTATGGAGGTGAGAATTTTGTTAAGGCAGAGTTGATAACTGCCCGGCACTTCACTCAAAATTACACATTCGCTAAAATCCCATGTCATCGAGAAGGCATACCTCGTAAAGGTACTGCCGATCATTTCCATATCTGGTCTCCAAACGATTAGGTTTGAATTAGAAACCAACATTCTGTCGAAGATACAAGCCAAATATCCATTAATTGCTTTCATCCATTCTGACAAATAACCAATTTGTTCCATCTTAACTTGTACTGCTTGTATCCATTTCACAAATGTCATCAATGCCAGTAATTGCCGAGCTGTGAACAAATTTAACCATGTTCTGAATCCATAATTAGGCAATTGGGAACCTACAGCCCGATGCCTTTCTTTGCTTGGCAACGATTCGCCAGGAATCCCGTGTGGAATCTGATCCGCCATCGCCTCTAAAACCTCCTCCGATATTTCCGCAGCAATCATTTCCTCTTGGGTCGGTGGGCGGTATTCCTTGCCATACTCCTCTTTATAAACGACTGCTGTCATTTGTACTCCAAGTTCATTCTCGTGTCCGCACCTCTTGATATAGTCTGTTGGTTGCTGTGAACCGCAAAACGGGCAGGTCGCTGTTGCACCGGACATTGTAGGTTCACCAACGTCGTCTGCGTTTGTCGGCGTGATAATCTCGAAACGTACCCGCTTTGTTTCAGGATCCGGGCAAAGTTTGAGGGCGCGCTTTCCGTTGATGACGACTTTCGTCTGGTTTTTCGTTTTTTTCTCTTGGAGAAAGTCAGGGCGGTTTCGATTTTCAGGTGTATCCTTAAGTGTTTTCTCCGCCTTTTTACAAACCCATAATGTTTTGAGCAATGGAATCGTTCCACCGCAATCTTTTCGATCTTGACAAGGAATTGTTCGCGCCCAGAGATAGGCGACTGTAGGTTTGTTATCAATTACGGGGTAGTAATCGGCAAGCTCGGTGCGGGCATTTTCCAAAACCCACTGCCCCCATAAACGGACGTGATCGGCGAGATCACCGTTTTTCAGATCGGGAGGTTCATCAAGGTTGAGGTCGGGGAGCTTCCTTGTTTTCCCAGCAAGGCGTTGCGGATATTCAAGTGTGCATTTGAGAATGAACCATGCTACTGGGTTATAGTCGTTCGCTATCGCTTCACACCCGAGGCGCATCGCTTCAAGTGGAATCGCGCCCCCACCGGCGAACATATCCATCACTTTCGGGGGGGCTCCGTTGTATGCCATTTGGATAAGTTCTCTGGCGATTCGGAGTTTGTTCACCCATCGTCCCTTTTGGTCTTTCGCGTCCCATTCACCTTGCCCATTTTCGTCGCCCCACCGTGTTAACGAAGCGATGAGAGTGTTACAGAGATAATCACGTTGTTTGTCCGGCAGGCGGGATCCAGAGAGTCGCGTGTATTCTGCCTTCATTTTTTCGGGTGCATCGGCGGGATCTGGAAGCAGAGTCGCGATTGTCACAGCGCGGCATGCCGCAAGTGGACGGCGTGCGGGCCAGATGTGTAGCGAAGAAATATGTCCGTGTTTTACATTCTTTTCGTGTTTTGAGTCTTCGGAGACTTTTTTGAGTGGAAAGGCTTCTTCAATGAGTCTACGTGGCAATTTGGGATTCTCCTACTTATGTTTTAACTTCTTCCAATCTGATAAACGGCTGAAAAATCGGATGATCGTTCATTCGTTCCCAAATAATTGATTCGAGTATAATTGGCAACTTCAATTGGAGTTCATCCGAAATTATAGAGGTTTGTTCTTCACGCATTTCAGGAAATAGTATCGACTGCAATAGAGTTTCATGAGATGCCAAACGTAGAGAGATATAACAGGCAAATCGAACAACATAATGCAAAAATGGGTTTGGAACGTACTCTCCGTGAGCAAGTTTTTGAAGTTTTTCACAATCAAAAGAATTCATGGCCTGATTCAGCCATTGCTTGATTTGGGTTTGTTTCAACTCTGGTTCCCCTTGCGCCATGCATAGAAAGAGGGCAGTATTTCCGGCCCCCATGTGTCCCCATTCAAGATTGTCGGTGATAGGAGTAAGTAGATATGGATCATCAAAGCGAAGTTTGTTAATAACAAGGAGAAGGGATTCGAGAACAAACCGGCGAAGTCCTGAGTTATGATGATTCAGATTAGCGCGCGCAATATTTATCCAAGACGAATCTGACGAAAGCGCGTACAAAGCAATTTCAATCGGCAGCAACTCATACCATTTATCACGCCTGAAATCGTGGTGTTGTTTCGTTTCATAGGCGAAGGTCGATATTTCCTTGACCAACGACTGTTCAAAGCACTCAGGAGCGAAAACGGCGAACCATTGAATAAAAAAGGCACGCAGATCCTGTGCTTCCGGGATTGGTCTTTGCCCAAAATTATGAACCCAAAGTTCAAATTCCGATTTTAGAATTTTGGGTAATTTCACTTGGTTAATCAGAAATGAAGGAACAGACATTTTGATAACTCTTGGTTGCTGATGATTAAAGTATCGAAACCTCTATGAGTTCTGTCTCATACAATCAATTCAACGCCCAGATACAGAAAAAAGTTCATCGAAGTACCGGATCATACCGGCAAAGGGTGCGCCTGGTGTCTTCATCCTTTCTATGGCGTTTATGTTGCGTTCTTGAGTTTCCGGCCGGATCCGATCATCTTCAAGTGTAGTCTTGAATACACGATATTTATGATAGATATCGTATCTTCCGACCCTGAGCTCCATACGATTTAATCCATAATACTGGATAGATGCTGCAGCAATAGATTCAACTCCAGGGTTTTCAGTGTTAACGATAACCTCAACTTGGAAATTTTCAGAGTTAGGGGTGACTTCAACTTCTCTCAGTACATCATCAGCGCGCCATGCAAAATATTCAACCGGATCATCAAAATAAGGGTTGAGCAGGAATGGACGTTCCTGTTTATGTTCGCGAGTGAAATCATCAACTTCATCTTGATTCAGTGGATTAGGGGCAATTGTTCCCGCCTTAGATGCTATAAATGCATCTGTTGTATTCCGACGAATTATTGGGCTCCGCATCTTCCGATTTTGGATTGGGAAATTATCTCTCTTGAACCTCTGATTACAAAGTTGACATGAAATAAGGTAATTGTCGTAGCAATAGGCGAGCCACCAATAGCGACTTTTGGGGCGATAATGTTCTACATCCCCGAAGGCAACCACCGAAGTTGGTGCTTCGCAGTAGGCGCATTTACCGTCTGTCTCGACGAGAAGTTGTTCTTTCGCCGGCTTCCAATAGTTGCTGTTGAAAGTGTGTTTTTGAATCTCACCGCGTCTAATGCGTCGCTGATTGCTCAACAATTCCTTTTCAAAGGTTCTCTTTTTTTGGCCGTGAAAGTTCGCGCGGATGTCTGTTTTCGATCGGCTTCTCCTTAAGCGTATCACCGCCTGCCCTCCTGCAATTCCTTCTCGATTTTCCGCAAAAGTTGTATGTGTTCTTCAGAAGATTGCATGTTTGATCTATCAGCAGCTGGAAGATCAGTTAGGGACGCGGTTAGTTTGTCCAATTCTTCTTGCTCCTTAATTGACAGATCCGTTTTGTCCCGGAGATGACGGTATCGATCCTTCATATCCTCAACCTCTTTTGACTCATCGGTATCTAACCCAAACACGGGGGACATTACCAGTTGATGCAAAAGGAGTGTTTTTGGATTTCCGGAAAATGGATAGATGCGAATTTTCCTTTTTTCGCGCATCAAATAGTGAAGTTCACCTTCACCTGCCTGTTGCGCGGCCATAGGCGAGTGCGTCGTTGCAACGAACTGAAAATTCGGTAACCACTTGTCAAGAAGCGATAATAGTTGGCGTTGCCGCTTTGGATGGAGATGCAGATCAACTTCATCAATGAGGAGGAGTCCCTTTGCGGTAAGCGGTTTTTCCTGTGAGTCACCAGAGATTTCTGAAACTTGGAACAACAAGTCGCCTATCCAAGCTGCCATTGCGAGATATCCATCGCTGAGACAATGTAACGGCACAATACCATCTGGAGTATCAAATAGTAAGTGCCCATTCTGTTTATCAATGCGATGAAACTTTATCCCCGGTAGTAGATTGCTGAGTACCTTTCGGATGGTTTCCAATGCAGTGCCGTTTCCTATGTAGTCGAGGTCCATTGCCCAGGAATCGATCGGTTTGGTGGTCGCATCAGGATTGAATAGGGTAGCGACGCGCTGTGCCCTTTTGTTTGTGAATTCCGACGTTTTTGTTCTTCGACTGTTTGCTGCATTGAGATGGCGGGACGCACCGAAACCGAGAACAAAGTAGTCCTCCTTTTTCCCTTTGAGTGCCTTATCAAGCCAGGCGAAACTCTGTTCGTTTTTCCTGATGACATCGGTGCGGGTATCTTCGGGCGTGAACTGTAAGCGAATCTCGCGTTCCTCTCCTTCCGTTGTAACCAAAACGGCTGAAATTTCACACCCCGGCGTTTTGGACCGGATCCAGTCGGAGGGTTCTTCCAGTAGATCGGCTATGGCATCACTACCGCCAGTTACCAAGGCGATAGTTTTCAGCAGCGTGCTCTTACCCACGCCATTTTCAGCCAGCAGGAGGGTCCACTTGCGGATGTCGCCATTTTCGTCTTCAAATGATAAAGCAATATCAGAAAAACATTTGACATTGTTCAGATGGATTGATTTGAGAAACATTTAATCTACCCTCTTATGGTTGGATTGACCTTTGCTCCGAGTTTCTCGTGATGTCACCGGCATTGATCCGTATGCTTCCTGTAGCCTTTTCGGTCAGAGTTTTAAAAGGATCTTGGCATGGGTATAGCTGTGGTTCCTTAGTGTCACAATTATAGACGACGTAGAGCCAGTACCGATCGCGGTGATTCGCGGCTTGCCGCCATTCGTTTGCTGTCAATTCAACGCTTGTAATTCCTGACCGTCCCTTGACTTCAATGTAGCGCACTTCACCGTTTGGGTGTCTGGATTGTAAGTCAAATCCTTTTTTAAGGCTTGGATTAGAGACATCTTTGACATCAGCACCGCGCTCATGCTCATATTCTATAGCAGTCTTGATAGCGATAGCCTCGGCATCTCGTAGCGTCTTTGTCGGAATTTCCTCAGCTGGAGGTTCAGTAACAAAGGCGCGAGTATAGACAGTTACGGGCCCCAATTGGATATTTTCAATTTCTTCAATAAGACTCGCCACTGCTTGTTCACGTTTCGTAGGAAGGGCATTGAGTTCGTTTTCACAGTTGTTCAGTTTTGTCCGCGCTGCCGGGACACCTTTGGCAACGGCCTCTCTGAGGTCGCGTCGTTGTTCAAGAAGTTCTGCTTTCCGCAAGTTAGATGAAACCTGAATCTGTCTCTTTTTGCCTTCCAACTCAAGATGGAGCACATCATGGATGTGAGAGAGTTTTGGATTTCCGAAGTTTTCACGGACAAAATTTTTAACAGGTTGCGTTTCGTCAGCACGGTTAATCCATTCAGCGGACAAAGTTGTAGGCGTGCTGTGTTGTTCTGTCCGTGGTATTAGGGTCAATAATAGGTGCGCTGGTGTTTCTTCGCATCGTCCATCCGCAAAACGTTTGATGCCGACAAGCATTTCATCAAGCACTTCAGGTTTATTGTTAGTTTGCCGTATCACAGGTATTCTTGCCAAATAGAACAGATACGGTGCATCTGTTTGTGGATCGAAATAGACTGCCCCACGCTCGCCTTCGGCATTGAATTTTTCCAAAAAACTGGCGCGGATTGCGTCAAAAATCGGTTCGCCGGGGTGTAGAAAAATCGCCTCCGGTTTCTCGGAGCCAGCAGGTAATGCAAGTTCGCGTGAGAACGTTAACCGATTTCGGAGATTTGTCGGGTACCTATCAATCGCCTTTTGCACGGATGCAGGGCAATGGGACAACTTAAAAGTCGCTTCAATATCTCCGTTAATCCGATAGCCGAGCAGTGGTGCCGCATCTTCAAAGAAACTTCGGACATAAGCGGGTAGCATCCGTAGCGTTTCGGCGGATTCCCGCTGTTCCTGTACGTTGCCAAGTAAACGTTTGACATCACTGCTGACAACCGATTTCTGCTGCCCTTCAAGCTGCTTTTGTATGTTTTCCAGCGTGAATTGTGTGTTGATAATCTGTATTGAGGCATCGGTTTGATTCTCTGTAATGGCTCTTGTGATAAGTTCTTTCAAAGAGATTTGACTGAATTGTTGTCCAATGACATCAAAGACCTTATCGTCATTTAATTCCTCACGCATGTTTTGCATCTTTTCCAGCAATACTTTCAGCACGCGCCCTTCACGCGTATCTTGCGCCACAAGATTAAAAAAAATCACTCTGTGTTTTTGTTTGTACCGGTGGATCCGTCCCATTCGCTGTTCAAGCCGAGCGGGGTTCCAGGGAATATCGTAGTTGACCATGAGCCAACAGAATTGAAGGTTGATGCCTTCACCTGCTGCGTCAGTTGCGACGAGATATTGCGCGCCGTTTGGATCGCGAAAAAATTCGACTTGTTCTTCGCGCTCACTATATTTCATGCCGCCGTGGATTTGAGCAACTTTTCCCGTAAAGCCTAACGCCTCTAAACGTTCAATGATAAAATTCATCGTGTCGCGATGTTCAGTGAAAATCAGAATCTTTATGTCTTGATACTCTCTTAATGCCTCCCATAGGTTCTCAAACTTGCTTTCAGATTGCTGATTGTAGATTTTTCTTGCCAATTCAACCAAGTTTTCAACGTAAGAAATTTCAATTTCAAGCTCAGCGGTCGAACGCGCAGCAGTTGCGCGCTCAAGATTCTCATCGACTTGTTCTGCCTCTTCCTTTCCGCCAACAGTCTCTTCCTCATCACCTGTCTTTTCTTCTCTGATATCCACATCCGAAAGTTCTGCTTGTGTTTTCTCCAGTTCCTCTGTTGATAACCTTCCATCTTTGAGATTACGAAGCGTGATATGAAGTTTTTCTGCACGTCTGATAAGACTCTGCAGCAGCGCGAAAGTTGAACTGGCGAGTCGTCTTTGCAAAATCATCATCGCCATTTTTGCTGCGCTTCGGTTGTATTGACCTGCCAGATCGAAATATTTCTCACAATACGCTGTGACGGCATCATACAAGGACTGTTCACTCACCTCTCCCTGCTTGAGCGGATAGGCGATGGTCTGACTCCGCCGCGGCGGATAGATAGGTTTTCCATCAAAGGTAACCATCTCTTCCTTCATACGCCGGAGTAGGTGTTTAGACTTCTCTTTGTCAGGTAATCGAGTAAAGGCGTTTTGTGCAGCGAGATGCTCAGGTAAAAGTAACCGCCATAAGAAATAGTAAGCGTCATCTTTTCCCATGTGCGGTGTTGCCGTGAGAAGCAACAGGTTTTTCTGTTGATTAGCAATCCGTTCAGCAAGTTCATACCGTTTTGATTTGTCTATTGTTCCATCTGACTCATATCGCGCGGACAATTTGTGTGCTTCGTCAAAAACGACCAAATCATAGGGTTGTGCTTCAAGGAGATACTCCTGCATTTGCTCTTGCCGTAAGGTATCAAGACTGATAATGGCTAAACGGTTTTCTGGGTTAGCAAATGGGTTGGTATCTGCCGCGTCAGCACTGGACAGAATGCGGAATTGGAGTCGAAAACAGACCCGTAATTCGCGTTCCCAGTTGCCAATCAATCCCGCTGGTGGAACAATTAGTATACGCTTCACTTGCTGCCGAAGTAACAATTCTTGGATATAGAGTCCTGTCATAATTGTTTTTCCGGCACCGGCATCATCAGCCAACAGGAATCGTAAGGGATAATGTTTCAACAGATGTTCATAAACGGCAATAAATTGGTGTGGCAGCGGATCTATCAGCGATGTTTCCGTCGCAAAGATTGGGTTAAACAAGTAAGCGTGTTGAAGTCGATGGACTTCAGCAACCAACCTCACCAAATTCGCATCCGCTCGAAAGGTATCAGACGCAAACTCAAAACGGGACTGCAATTCCTGAATAGAACAGGCAAATGGGACATCGTCATTCTCAAAAAAGAGTTGGACAAATGTGTCGTGTGGTTCAACCTGACAGATTGTCCTTTCGCTTTTTTGATGCGTGTCGATTAACGTTATGCCGGGTTGAAGATCGCCGATACAGATTGTGTCTTTTTGTTGTGCTACGGGGTCCATTTCTACCGTCTGAAAATGTCTTCGGTCTTACATTAGAAAAGCATAGTGGCATATAGTCTACTACATTTCACAATTTTGTCAAATAGAATCTTGACGAAAAGTCGCGACCAGGAGATCGCTCCTACAAGTTTATCATGTTGTTGAAAATAGAGGTATAAAGTCCTGCTCTTCTCGGTGTGAACGTCTTGATACGACATCTATTTTGCACGCAAGCCTGTCCTCTAAAAACTGTTGGAGACCGATAAAATCTGTCAGATCGGCACTATCGTCGAAGTCTACTAAGAGATCCAGATCGCTGTCTGTATGGAAATCGCTGCGTGTATACGAACCGAAGATGCCTGTAATCTCTGCCTTGTATCTCTGACGGATTACGTCCTGCATCTCTATGATCGTTTTCCTTAAGTTTGCTATCATGATTGGACTCCTTAGGTAAGGACGGTTTAGTTTTATTAGCCGCTTTGATTGAATCGCGAGCGCAGCTCGCTCCTACCATGTTATTTCAGGGATCGCGAGCAGAGCTCGCTCCTACCATCTTATTTCACGGATCGCCAGTAGAGCTCGCTCCTACTGTGCGCCGCGGACGAGTGCTTCGACTTCATCAATTTCTTTTGGCACACCGTCGGTTAGGTTTTCGGTGCCGGATTCTGTGACGAGGATGTCGTCCTCTATGCGGACACCGATGCCTAAATACTGCGGCGGAACGCCTTTGGTGCCTTCAGCGACGTAGAGTCCGGGTTCAATGGTTATGATCATTCCGGGTTGGAAGGTTTTGTAATCGCCGTTTGCTTCGCGGACACAATTGACATCGTGTACATCTAAACCGAGCATGTGTCCGATCCGGTACATGTAAAACTTCCGGTACGCGCCGTCTTCTATCAACTTCTCTATTTTTTTCTTTTTCTTTTTTAGCAGTCCGAGGCTGAGCATACCCTCTGTTAAGAGTTCAAGTGACTTTTGGTGTGGCTCGTCAATAGAAACCCCCGGACGGATACTGTTGATAATAGCGTAATGTGCGTCAAGGACGATCTGATAGATTTCGCGCTGCGCTTCAGTGAAGGTGCCGTTTGCTGGGAAGGTACGGGTGACATCGCCGCAGTACCGATTGTATTCCGCGCCTGCGTCAAGGAGAACGAGATTTCCGTCCTCAATTTCGCAGTCGTTTGTGGTGTAGTGTAACGTTGTGGCGTTTCCACCGCTTGCGACGATCGTCGGGAACGCTGCGCCGCCTGCGCCGTTCATACGGAACGTGGATTCAACGAGCGATTCTAATTGGTATTCGTAGAGTCCGGGTCGCACCGCCTTCATCGCTGCGACATGACCGGCGACGGTAATCTCGGTTGCCAGTCGCATGCGTTCCAACTCCGTCTCATTTTTGATGAGTCGCATCTCGCTGAGAATAGGACTTGGGTCAACTAACGTGTCAATGCCTTTACCACCTCGAACCTTTGATTTGACAGCGCGTCTGAACCGTTCAAGAATGTCGGTATCAATATCCTCATTGGAACCGAGCGTGTAATAGAGCCGTTCTGCGTCCTGAAGATATTCCCCGATTTTTTCGTCGAATTTTTCTATCGGATAGGCTTTATCTGCGCCGTAGTGTCTACGTGCGTCTCGGACCCCGACACGCTTACCGTTCCAGATTTCCGCCTGCTTGTTTTTCGGACGCACAAATAGGACATATTGGTGCTTCGGATGTTCCGGTGCTATCACACAAATCGACTCTGGCTCCTCAAATCCGGTAAGGTAGTAAAAGTTCGGGTCTGGACGATAAATGTATTCGGTGTCGTGGTTCCACCGTGCGGGTGGATTACTGGCGAAGATAGCGACACCGCCAGGTCCCATTTTTTCAATAAAGGCTTCGCGATTTTGTTTGTGCAAGCCGCTTCCTCCTCATGAAACTGCAGTGAATGTTAGAGATACCCAATAGGTGTGCCGATTTTGCCGACGGTCCCGCCGCTGGCGACCATCGGATAGATAGGTTTTGACCAGAAAATACCGTCAACGGGTGATGTTATGGTTTCCCGGACATTGCCGAAGACATCGCAGATATCAGCAACGGGTTGCGCGACTGTCAACTGCTCGTATAGCTCTGCTCTATAATAGACGAAACCGCCTTCGTTGCTGAGGATCGGGATAAATTTTTTCACAACGGTCTGTTGTTCAGGGATCTCCGGTGTTCCAGCAATGAAGTTGTAATATTGTAGCACATTTAGCACGCCGCGGATACCTTTTTCGATGCTTGCGGTATCCCAGCCGTGCGTTCCACCTAATTCTGGGTCAATCGTCGGGATACCGATCTCCGGTGCTGCTTGTGCGAGTTGTCCTTTCGGTCCCTTCTGATCAAGGATATATCCGATACCGAAGACGCGTGCGAGTTCGAGACATGCGCCGTGCAGTGTATGTTTTTTGTCAACGCGGACGCGAACCTCATCAATCATCGGTTGCACGCCGCCTTGGTGTAGGTCGATACAGTAGTCCGCCTGCTGGACTGCCTGATGGAACAGGTGATAGGCTATCCGTTCACTTGACGTACCGTCGCGTTTCCCTGGAAAACAGCGGTTCATTTTACGGTTGTCCACAGGACTAAATGCCTGTTTGGCATGAAATGCGTGGAAGTTGACGATCGGCACGGCGATAATCTTACCGTGCAACTGCTCTGGCGTGATTGTCTGGAGAATTTTGTGAACAACGGCGATACCGTTAAGTTCGTCCCCGTCGCTGATCGCTTGGAGGTAAAGCACTTTCCCGGGGTGTTTCCCATTGATTAAGACAATCGGGAGTCGGACAACCGTCCCGTCAGGCATCGTGCCGACCTTGAGGTGTCCCTCCATCCGAGTTCCGGGTTGAGCAGCCACTTTTCCGACCACCAAGTCGGTATGGCGAGTATTCTTCTTCATAACGGGTATTGTAGCACAATTCGCGAAATATGTCAAATTTCGGAATTGGAGCCTTTTTATAGCAAAGCCCATAATTATTTAAACACATCAAATCGAAGTAATTCCCATCTTCTTCCCCCCTGATAAGGGGGGTTAGGGGGGTTATCTTCGGACAAGTGTTCATTTATTTTCGGATTTTACTATAAAACTTGATTTCCAGACCCTTTTCTGTTACACTTATATGTATCATGAACACCGAACATCAGAAAAAAATCGCTGCAGAAAAAGCGACAGAAACCGTCCAATCCGGTATGATTGTCGGATTAGGGACAGGTTCTACTGTCTATTACGCTCTCTTGAAGCTCGGCGCATTGGTGCGCGAGGGACTCGATATTATTGGCATCCCGACTTCCGAAGGCACCGAAAAAATCGCATTGGAACAAAAGATACCACTCACAACGCTCGCCATGTATCCTACCATCGACCTGACGATTGACGGTGCCGATGAAGTAGACGCACATCTCAATTTAATCAAAGGCGGCGGTGCTGCCCTCGTTAGAGAAAAGATTATCGCTAACGCCTCTAAAAGAATACTGATTGTCGTCGATGAAAGCAAAGTGTCCCGTGTCCTCGGCACGACATTTCCGCTGCCGGTAGAGATTGTGCGGTTCGGGTGGGAAGCCACACAGACTGAGGTCAATCGGATTTGTGGAAAATCGACTTTACGCGTCGCATCCACACAGGATGGAAAGCAGAACCCACTGATTACCGATAACGGCAACTATATCCTCGACTGCCATTTTGAGGGTATCCCGACACCTGCAGCGGTTGAGTTGCAGTTGAACAACATTCCGGGAGTCGTTGAGAACGGGATTTTTGTCAACCGCGCCGACAAGATCATTATTGGCACGCCGTCCGGTATCCGTTACATGGAGTAGCGTCAATGCTTCGATACCTTATTTCGCTCTTCCTGTTCATTTCTATAACAATCACGGTTTCTAATCCTGTTCGGGGTGAAGTCCTTACAGGGAGTGGGTTGGTAGACGTTCCGACGGGACGGGTGCTGCAGCACGGCATATTCGAGGCAGGCACTTATCTCGGTTTCCGACAAGCGACAACAGACCGATCTACGGCAAATCTTGCGGATGCGGTTGCAGTGCGTCTCAACTTCGGGTTGTTTGATCGGCTTGAAGTCGGACTGGCACATCTTTGGGACGAAAACGACCCTGATGCAACCGTTGCGCGGACTGCGAACTTGAAGTTACTGCTCCTGAAGGAGGGGGAGTCAGGCGTAGTTCCGGGGGTCGCAATAGGTGTAGAGAGACTCGGGAACACGATTTTTTCGTCGGACGCGGACGCGGAAGCCGGTGAAATGCCCTCCGCGTTCTTTGCTGTTAGTAAGACCTTTAATCTACCGCGGGTACATCTGTTTTCCTTGCACGTCGGTGTCGGGACGCAGCGGTTTGCCTTTGAAGAAAGTCCTATAGGCGTGTTTGCCGGTCTGAGCAAAGAATTTCGACCCGCTTTTGCGAGAGGCGACATCGCGATGCGTCTGGAGTTTGACGGATCCGGTGTGAACGCGGGTTTGCAGTATATAACCGCAAGCGGACTTCAGATTGCATTCGGTGCCAAGACCTTGAACAACCCCGACGAGCTCCGCTATCTCGCTGCCGTTTCGTGGACAAACGAACAGATGCTCGAACAGATCAATGAAACGAAACGGTTAATCAGACGTGCGACGGAACTTGTGGTCGAAACCAAGCGTGCGATTTCAGAGAAAAAAGAGGCAGATAAGGCTACTGAGACCCCGTCTGCCCAATAGATTGCATCACTGTTTGGAGCGATGTCAGGAGTTCCGACAGAAAATCTTGGGGTGGCACGAGTATAATTTCGATCCTTCGATTTTTGGCTTTTGCTTCCGACGTTTCGGCGGTATCTATCGGTTGATAGAAGGCGTATCCGGTCGCTGCTAAGCGTTCTGCACTGACGTTGGCGTGTTCTTGTAAGTATTTCACGGCTGCGATTGCGCGTTCGGTTGAGAGATTCCAGTTCCGGAGTGCGTCGCCACCGATGGGTGTGTTATCCGTGTGTCCCTCAATCCGGATGGCGTAATCCGAATAATCTACGTTTAGCAGGACTTCTTCCGAAATTGCGTCGAGAAGTGCTTTCCCTTCCGTGCTGAGAATCGCGCTGCCGGTTTCAAACAGAATTTTTCCTTTGACATCAAGTTTCAACCGTCCCGCCTCATCTAACACGGCACCCACGGTGTCTTTAAACCGCTCTTGGATCGAAGCGATTGACCGTTGCGATTGCTCTCGAATCCGTTGTAATTCGGATTCAATCTCGGTGAGTTTGGCACGGAGACTCTCTTTCTCACGTTCGAGCGCGTTTTTGTCTTGTTGGAGTTCGTTGCGTTCAGCGGCGATTTTCCGGGCGGCTTCGCTTGCATTCTGCAATATCTCTTTCGTCCGATCGAGTTCGGAACGTGTCTCCGACAAGGTATTTTGCGTTTCAGATAGCGTGCTTTCGGTTTCGGCTAACTTCTTTTCGAGATCAGTTTTCGCAGTCTCAGTTTCTTGCAGTGTGGTCTGAGTTGTCGCTAATTCTGCCTGCGTCTGTTTGAATTTCTTTGAAGTTGAATTGAGGATGACTCCCAGAACGATGGCAGCAATAGCAAGAACAGAGATGGATACGATCGCCAGAATTTTGTTTTTAGGCATCTATTTCTCCTTGTAGACGAAGGATCGCGTCAAAGTTATCATTTTTTGAGGTTTTGTTATTTTTCTCTATGCCGCACGTTGTACAGCGATGCGTAAGGATATAATTGCCGTGTTTTAGGGTGAACCCTACCGGTTCCATCAAACCGTGACAGGTTGCGGATCGGTCGCCGGGATAGACATCGACGTGCCGACTCCAGAGGCATTCTGGACAGTGGTTGGTGTAGCCGTCTCCCTTGACAGAGGCACTACATTGTGCACAGATGAAATCTTCAATGAGGCGTTGGAATTTTTTGTTCACTGGTCAGCACTCATATTCTTGCCTTGTGCGAGTCGGTCTAATGTTCGCTTTAGACTGGGAGAGGCGGTAGCAGCGCGTTCTAAATTCCAGTGTTTTTGGACGAATTCACTCAAAAGTGTGTTATATTCATTGCCCACGCTGCGCGTTGCACCTTGCGCTGGCAATAACGCTTCACGGACAGCCTTCTTTTTGCTTCTTCGGGCAAGTGATAAAAGAAACTCCTTGGGATTCAAAATATCGTCTGTTGGCGACGGAATTCGATGTGACGGAATTGATAGAAAAGTTGCGAATCCTATCCGATCCGCCATCACCCAAGATTCAACCTCCATAATAGCGACACGAAAGAAAAATCTTGGATTGATAGGACCTTTAATCCACGACTGGATAAGTCCTGGTGGACAATCCCGAGGTGTGTCTAAATCTGTCAACATAAACACGGTTATATTGTTGGAAGCTCGATTGAATTCAGGTGTCTTTCGTTCAAGATGCGATTTTCCTTGGAACCCAATTCTTTCCACGATGTCAGCACCAAACTTCTCAAGAATTTTGGTCGCCACTGCATCGCTGAGCCTGTCTTCAACTGCAAGAATTACGTTATTCAGGTTCACTCTAATAGGCTCGACTGTTCTGGATATCTGGTTATTACGACTTCACCGGTTGTGAGGCCCGCCTTAAGAAGTGCCCGAATATGGTCAACATCAGACGCAATTTTGACGACTGTTCCTTCTTTTTCGGGGGTGAGCAAAAGCACTTCTCTTCCATCAATACCGGGCTCTATAAGCAGCACGTCGCTTTGCGTACTAACTAACACCTGAGATCCTTGACTTTTTTGCAGACGAGAGATAGAAGGGGCGAGTTGAGAGACGATGCCTATGTTTAAAGAAAGTTCTGGTTCTTCTAATAATACGATTGAATCGCTTTCAAAAAGGGACCATAGGAGTCCTATAAGCCGAAGTACGCCATCCGAAAATTGGTCTTCGTGCTGCGCTTCTTCATTTGAGCACCAGTGGGAATAATGTTCCTGTAAATGTGGTCTGCCTCTGTTGTCACGAATAAATTCCAATTTTTCAAATTGCGGGACAGCGATTTTGAGGGTCCGTTCAATCCTTTTGAGACGCGCGCGGCGGGTACTCGGATGCACGCTCGCGACTCTTTCAAGGAAAGCCTGCCCAAAAGGATCGTCTTCGATAACTTTGCCTTGTATCGAATCAGCGAAACGGATGAGTTGCGGCACCAGATGGAGATAGGTGACATTGCGAAAAAAGCGTCCAATCTCCCGAAACTTCGCATTCGCAGCGATCTGTTCAAGTGCAGTCTGCGTAAGGCGATCTGGATCCTCGTTATCGTCTGCATCCGGTCTATTAAGGAGAAGTTCATCCTCTCGCCAGACGCGTTCATAAGTGAGATGCGTTTGGCAATGTTCACGATCTGCTTGTCGGAATCCGACACCATATCGCCATGTTGCGGGTGCATCTGGTGTGTCGGCGATATGAATTTCAATGGAAACCTCTGCGTCTTGTGTCGCGGACAGGCACCGAATTTTGGAGGCACCCCCTCGGTCACTGATCGCTTTTTGGAGTCCGCCCCCTTCGGCTTTGGCAATATCGCGGAGAAAGCGAAAGATGTCTAACAGGTTGGATTTACCTGACGCATTCGGACCGACAATAAATTGCCGTTCCCGAAGTGGCACATCAATATGCTGAAAGTTCCGCCAATTTTTGACGATAAGCCGATTGATAATCATAAAAGTAAATTTTCCTCAAATAGATTTTCCGCGAATGTAATACGAAAATGATAACATATCCAAATCACAGATACCAACCGAAAATGGAATCAGAAAATATTTTTTAATCAACATCTTCGGAACCGATGAAGGATTGCACATTCCACAACAGAATAGTGCCATCAAAACTTCCGCTCGCCAACAGTGTACTATCGGGTGAAAAAGCGAGCGACTGCACGTCCGTTGTATGCCCCCAGAAAGTATGGATATTCTCACCGGTAGCAACGTCCCATAAACGGATCGCCATCTTCTCCATCCCTTTCTGCCACCATGTCCCTGATGCCAGATATTTACCGCACGGGGAAAAAGTGATCGCATACGGTTTTATACTGTTCTTAGGTTGTGGTATGGTATCCAACGGTATCGGTTCTTCAATGTTCCATAGATGTATCTCTCCGTAATGTCCAGTCGCAATAATATTACCATCTGGCGAAACTGTTATTGAATAGGTCCGTGAATCTCTCTTCTTGGACCAATCAAGAGCGGCAAAACGAGGGTCTTTCTTCAGTGTTTCCCATGCTCGTTTCTGCTCTGCTTTCTGTTCGGAAGTTAATGTTGCAAAAGCCTTTTTCCGTGCAGCGTCTGAATATTTAACCCGATTGATTTTTGCGTGTAACTTTGCAACGAAACTTTGTTTATGTTTCTGTGGGACTTCCCATAATCCGGGTCCGCCACCCCATAATCCGGGTTCGCCACCATTGCTATCACTCACAATTGTTTGTCCATCCTGAGAAAACCACATTGAATCTAGATCCGAATCTGTTTGGGGTCGGAATGTAGGCTCACGAAGTGTTACCCATGCGTTAGTCTTGTCAGAATTTCCCGATTTGTTGTGAAGTGACCATGCGGTTGCTAACTCTGGGCATTTCGCTAACCATATTGAACCGATACTCCCAGGTAATCGTTCTATTGATTTTAATTTTTCACGACGTTCTACATCCCATACTTCAACAGTATTCGTGCTATCGGGAAATACAACAGCAAATAGTTCCTCTTCCAGCGAATATGAGGGTACTAAGCGAGTCATGCTGAATTCAAAATCGTACCATTTAGCGTCCCAATAGTTCATGTTCCAACGTTTGGCATCGATATCACTGTGTGTCCAATCCGCCTTGCGTGCGCCTTTTTCGATGTCCCAAACTCGTAAATTTCCGCCTCTGTCCGCTGATACAATGAATTGACCGCACGGTGAAAAGGTGACAATATCTATCCAATGCTCGTGTGCTTTGAAATACGCAATGCGTTTGCTTGTTGCTATGTCCCAGATTGAGATGAAAAGTTGCTGTAAATCATCGTCGTTATTAGCAGCGTCGTCTGGACACGCGCATGCAATTAATCGACTATCTGGCGAAAACGCAAACTTTTTACCTGGGCACTTCGTAATTAACTCACCTGTCCAAGAATCCCAAACAGCAGTTTGCGAACCGTCTCGTGAAGGTGTATATCCTCCGTTATCAGTGTTAATGGGTGTTTCTGTTACAGCAAGGTATTGTCCATTGGGCGAAAATTCGACACCTGCATAGATATTGAACTGTGCATTTATGGGTTCTAACTGCATCTGCGTGACGTATTCACCACGTTGAACATCTAACACCTCAATGGCTTGCTGCCATGGAGCTGAGGCAATCAATTGACTATCTGGAGAAAAGACAAGAAACTCAACAAAAGAAGACAATTTGTATCTTTTCATCCGTGCGATGGTTTCTCCGCTCTGAACATCTATCACCTTAACGGTACCATCCCAATTGGCAATAACAATCAACTTACCATCGGTTGAAATATCCACAGCGGAAATAAGACCACGCTCTGTTTCCCACAAAGCGATTGGCAACATTGTTGAAACATCATAGAACCAGATCCCCATTCCAGTTCCAGCGGCAAAATATGTGGCATCTGGTGAAAGTGCGATATTATCTAAACTTGGACTTGATGCACGGACACCTTTCCCAAACCGGACGATTGCACCTTCTGGTAGTGCCCATGTTGTTCCTTCGGGGTCCCCTGATACTACATTCAAGCGTGCCGGTCTTCGATTTTGCATTATATTGCTCCGGGATTATAGTTCTGCACGGGTCATGAAGGTTGCGTAGATAGTGGAAGTCCGCACGAGATCTGGGATATTTACGCACTCATTGATGGCGTGTCCGCCTTTACCACTGGGTCCGTATCCGATGCCGGGTAGACCTGTATTGACGAAATAGTGCAAGTCCGTGAACCCTGTCGTGCCTTTAAATTTCGGTCGATTGAAACGGACGACACGCACGGCATCGGCGAATGCTTGTGCTATTGGCGAATCGGTATCTGTTAGACAGGGTTCAATCCGCAAGATGGCGCGTGCTTCTGCGTCCAGGTCGGGGTAGTATTGACAGGCACCAGAAATTGCCTCTCGCAATTCGAGTTCGGCAAACTCAAGTTTTTCGTTTGGCGTAATCCGTCGGTCGATTGAGAATTTAACGCTTGCGGGAACGGTGTTGACTTTATCGCCATCGGTGCCGCGGAACGTTCCGCCGATGTTCAGTGTTGGATAACGGTCGCTGCCATCAAGAAGCCTAAACGCGCGTTCCGGTGATTTTAGATTCCGTTTAACGCGTTGCAAGGCTGTTACGAGTTCGGCTGCCTTCTCGAAAGCGTTTATCCCCTTATCTGGGTTAGCCCCGTGCGCCGCTTTGCCTTTGATCTCAATTTCTAACCAGAGGACACCGTTATGCCCGTTACCGATGTTCATCTCCGAACCGCCTTCGCAGTTGACGACGTAATCTGCATTGACCAAACCTTTTTCGACGACATACCCTGCGCCCAACTGTCCGCCGGTCTCTTCGTCGCAGGTGAAGGAGCATTCGACGTTAAATTTCGGTGTGGTGTCGGTCTTTTGGAGAGCTTGAATCGCGAACAGGAGCGCAGCGATAGCATCCTTCATATCGTCGGCGCCGCGTCCGTAAAGCCACTCGCCGTCAATTTTACCGCTGAACGGATCACCGAAACGCCACTCACCTGCAACGGGGACGACATCGTAGTGTGCGTTGAAATGAACTGTTTTTTCTGCGCCGACATCCCACCGCGCGATGAGGTTTAACCGTGGATGGCTATCGGCATTTAGGATCACCTGTTCGGCTCGGCGTTTCGGGACTTTGGCAATTCGTGTCCGCATCCCTAACGCTTTGCATTTCGCCTGAAGTAGTTCCACAATTTCGGCATAATTTTCGCCGGGCGGATTGACAGTCGGAATCCTGACGAGTTCCTGTAGCAACGCACAGAGTTCGGTCTGATTCTCCTTAATATAGGTTTGAACAGACATTTTACGTCTCCTGCGTCGCCGTTACGTGACGACTGCCTGATCCCCGGCTGACAAGTGTCCCACCGTTTCACCTGTCTCCGTGAAGGTACGGGTTACGGTGACAGAGGCGTAGGTCCACAAGATTTTCATCTGTGTGTCGCTTTCATTCCAAAACCGGTGTGGGATACCAGCGGGGACGAATGTGGTATCGTAGGCTTTCATCGTAAAGACTTCACCATCAACCTCACAAGCGGCTTCGCCTTCGAGGATTGTGACGGATTCATCGCAGTTATGATAGTGGCGTGCGATCGCTGCGCCGGGTTCAAACATCGTTACGCCGTTGGTGAGTGAAGTGGAGTCTATCCATTTACCGGCTAACGGGACGGTTTTTACGCCGGTGCCCCGGTCAATAGGATTCTGTTTTCCAAAGTCGATAACGTGTGCTTTCGTGCTCATTTAATGTCTCGCCTTTCGTTAAGGTTTGACGTAGTATAGCACGGAGCAGGAAAAAAATCAAGGGTAAAGCGAGAATGATTCTCAGCGAATCGGTCTGAATCAGGATTTGTAGGATTGCTGGATTCTCAGGAGTGTAAATCTTTAACGGAATTTTGGGAAAGCGTTGCGAAAGCATCAATTGCGTGCTGTATCTCTGTTTCGGTGTGTGTCGCCATGACAGTCAACCTCAGACGGCTCGTGTCTGGCGGTACTGCTGGTGGGCGGATAGCGGGTGCGAATACGCCTTCGGCGAGGAGTGCCTCTGAGATGTTTGTTGCACGTTGCGGACTTCCTAACACTACCGGAAGGATCTGTGTTTCGCTCGGTAATAGCGTGTACCCTAAATCAATCAGTGCTAATTTGAGATGTTTTGCATGTAGAAACAGATGTTGCCGGAGTTCAGGTGAGGAACGCATCACGTTGAGAGCAGCATTCGCCGCTGCTAAGGTCGCTGGTGGCAAGCCTGTGGTAAAGATGAGACCGCGCGCTTTGTTGATGAGCAGTTCAATCAGTGTGCGACTCCCCGTAATATATCCACCGAGCGCGCCGATCGCCTTGCTGAGGGTCCCCATCTGAATAATATCTCTGTTTTCCAGTCCGAAATGTGCAACGGTGCCGCTGCCGTCTCTGCCCAATATACCAAACCCGTGTGCGTCATCTACAAGTAACATTGCATCGTATTCGGTAGCGAGGTTGTGGATATCGGGTAGCGGTGCGATGTCGCCGTCCATACTGAACACACCGTCCGTCACGATGAGTCGCCGCCGAAACGCTGTGGATTCTGATAGTAGACCCTTAAGATGCTCCACATCGCAGTGCCGATAAACTTTCTTGGTGGCACGACTGAGGCGGCATCCGTCTATGATGCTGGCGTGGTTGAGTGCATCGCTTAAAATGAGATCGCCTTCACCGGCGAGGATAGGGATGACACCGGTGTTAGCAGTATACCCGGAACTAAAAACGAGCGCGGCTTCGGTATTTTTGACTTTGGCGAGATTTGTTTCTAAAGTCGTGTAAAGTTCACTGTTCCCTGAGATGAGCCGTGAGCCGCTTGCCCCTGTGCCGAAAGTCTGCGTCGCCTCGACAGCAGCGGCGATGACCTGTGGGTGCGTGCTTAATCCCAAGTAGTTGTTTGAACCGAGCAGCACAACATCGCGCCCATCAAGATTGATTGTCCCCGTCGGTGCGCTCATGACGGTGCGGAGATGGCGGCGTAATCCAGCGTGTTCCAGTGCTGTAAATTCTGTGTCCAGCCAATCGTAATTATGTGTCATAGAAAGCGTGGAGTCTTAAGACAAGCGAGTTTGCAAACCTCGCCTGTAAACGGTATGTCTATCCTGTGAACTGTCTCAGGAAGATGTGGCTCTGCCGTAAGGCGCGTTGCCGCGTTTCTAACGTCTCTTCATAAGCGCGGTCCTCTACTTCAACGCAGACTGCCCCGTCATAACCGGTATCGCTCAAGACAGAGAAAAAACTCCCCCAATCGACATCACCGAGTCCCGGTAGTTTCGGTGTATGATAGGACAACGGCGTTGCGAGGATACCGACTTCATCAAGTTTCGCGCGATCCAATCGGACATCCTTCGCATGCACGTGGAATATCCGATCTGCGAAGGTGACGAGCGGTTTCAGGTAGTCCATCTGTAGCCATATAAAGTGGGACGGATCGAAGTTGAGTCCGAAGTTCGGGGAGGGGATTTCCGCAAACATCCGTTCCCAAATAGCGGGGCAATAGGCGAGGTTCTGCCCGGCGGGCCATTCGTCTTCGGTAAAGAACATCGGACAATTCTCGATGCCGACACGGATGCCGTGGTCGGCGGCGAATTGGATGAGCGGATTCCATACCTGTTTGAAACGGTGCCAGTTCTCATCTATCGTGCGGGTCTGGTCTCTACCGATGAACGTGTTGACGATGCCTACCGATAGCCGTTCCGCTGCGAGAATCAGTTTTTTGAGATGTTCGCTATAGACAGCCGCCTCCGTCTCATCAGGCGTTAGTGGGTTCGGGTAGTAGCCTAACCCGCTGATCGTTATCCCGGCATCCGAGACGCATTGTAGGATTTCATCTGCCTCCCTATCGGAAAGATTCGCCACATCAACGTGTGTAACACCTGCGTAACGCCGTTCTGCTTTACCTTTGGGCCAGCACATCAATTCGACACAATCGAAGCCGGTGTCGGCGGCGAATTGGACGACTTCTGTTAAGGATTGATCCGGTAAAATCGCACTCACAAATCCGAGTTTCATAAAAAACCTCTGTTTCGTTTTTTGGATATTTTACTACAGATAGGGATGGGTTGCAAGTGATATGGACATTAAATTGCAAAATATGATACAATACGCTATATAAGCATCTCCAGACACACATAGGAGGAGGTAAATGACACCAGAGCAACGCTATCTGTTTGATGTTACAGGTTATCTACACATCAAGGGTGCGGTTAAGGGTGAAGCACTAAAGGCGGCACAATCGGCTGTGGATCGGTATATCCTTATGCCGATTGATGAGCGTCCGGAAGGGTTCACGACGCGTCCTCGCGACTTAGAACCCGGCAAAGGCGGTAGATACGAACACGGTTTCGCTTTCGATAGATCGCTTGAGGCGATGACGGTGCATCCGGCTATCTGGTCCCTTATCAAAGAGTTTACCTTCGATAAACCGAGGTTTGTTACGGGGACACTCACGCTTGAACAGCACAATCCGGATAGGCAACCGATGGGAACGAACCCGGCAGGTTTGCACTGTGCACGCGAGGGACGGCACTGGCTCACTCGCTACGAGATCAAAAACAGCCATATCTACTGTAACGACTTCGTGGCGTTCTTTTACTTAACCGATGTACAACCGGGTGACGGTGGACTTATTGTTATTCCGGGTTCGCATAAGAGCAAATTCGAGAGACCTGAAGACCTTTTGACACCGGGGCCCGACGGCATTGATCCTGAACCGGACGACGTTTTCACGAATATTACACCGAAAGCAGGTGATTTTGTCGTCATCTCTGAACTCTTGACGCACGGGGTCTTGCGGTGGAAACCGAAGGATCGGGATAGGCGTTTTTTGATTCTTCGCTATCGTCCGCAATATGAAGGTAGACCGAGCCTACCTGAAACTATTATCAACCGTTTAACACCTGAAGTACAGGAACTGGTGCAAACGGCATCTTATCAACACACGAAAGAGATTGTTAAACAAAATGTTGTCGAATTGAGCGTTTAATGCGATAGAAAAGCGTAGGGAGGAATTTCAATGGGAACGAATCAATATCGTGCTTGTATTGTTGGGTGTGGTCGAATGGGTGGCACGATCGATGAGGAGGTCCGGGCGACACCACACGGTGCTTTGCCGTATTCGCACGCCGCAGGTTATACTGCTTTCGATCGGACAGACCTCGTTGCCGCCGCAGATGTTGTCGAAGAGAAGGCACAGTATGTTTGCAATAAATGGGAGATTCCGAAGTATTACTTGGATTATCGCGAGATGATCGTTGAAGAGAAACCGGATATTGTCAGTATCGCCACGCGTCCGGGGAACCACGCCGAGATTACAGCGTTCGCTGCAGAAAACGGCGTGAAAGGCATCTACTGCGATAAACCGCTTTGTGCGTCTATGGAAGAGGCAGACGCGATGGTCGAAGTGTGCGAGAAGTATAACGTCAAGTTTAATCTCGGCACGCAGCGGCGTTTCACGCCAGGATACCTCAAGATGCGAGAACTCCTCGAAAGTGGTGAGCTTGGCGAGAGACGCGCTATTATCGCCTATAGCGGTGGTGCTGCGCTCTGGGGATATACGCACGCGGCGGATATGCTTCTCTTTTTAGCAAGCGATTCGCCGATTGAATACGTGCAAGGCAATGTCGCCGTTGACGATACGGATTTCGAGGATAACCGCACGGAATCTGATCCTGGGATTGTAATGGGGTTCATCCGTTTTGAGAACGGTATCAACGCCATTAGCATTCCCGGGACGGCTTATGAGTTTGAGGTGAATTGTAGTGACGGTACGGTGCGTGCACTCAATAACGGACTCGGTTTTCACCTTCGCAAACGGCAAGGGCAGTTTAACGAAATTTTGGAAGCCCAATTCCCGCCATATCAACGGAAAAGCGGCACCGTTGGCTGTATTGAAGACATCGTTGATGCGATTGAGACCGATACTGAGACAAGCGGCAACATTCATCTTGCACACCGAAGCACTGAGATGGTCTTCGCAATCGTCGATTCGCAACGTCAGCAAGGTAAGCGTATATCAATGCCAATGGAGAACCGAGGTCTCTATCTCGGAAGGTGGTAACCAATGTTCAGAAAAGGTCGAAAAACAGGAAACACACACCGTGGATTCGTAATTTTAGTTGCGTTATTCCTCTTGAGCCATGTAGCAACTGTACCGAGTGATGAGTCGCAATCAGAAACCGATCCGATGCGTCCAGCGAGTACGCTTTATGAACAGCGCGCCCGTAGTCGAGACGGTATCGGCAAAATTTACATGGGACGCGAAATATCGCAGGTGATGGGACATCAAGGTGCAGAGTGGTTGGAACGTCCGGAGCGTGAACGTGAAGAGATGCCGAGCCGTCTCGTGGAACTTCTGAAACTCAAAGAGGGAGATGTTGTAGCGGATATCGGTATTGGGACGGGATACATCGCTCGGCGGATCTCACCGAAAATCGGTGAGACAGGCACCATCTATGGCGTTGAAATTCAGCAAGAGATGCTTGACATCCTTGCTGAGAAGATGGCGGCAGAAGGTATTACGAATATCAAAGGGATTTTAGGCACGATTACCGATCCGAAGCTGCCTCCGAATTCGGTGGATTTGGCGATTATGGTGGATGTCTATCACGAATTTTCGCATCCTTATGAGATGATGCAGAACATCTGTCGGGGTCTGAAGATAGGGGGTAGGGTGGTTTTTGTTGAATACCGCTTGGAAGATGACAATGTGCCGATTAAACGTTTGCACAAGATGAGCGAATTGCAGGTGATTAAGGAGGCGACACCGCACCCGCTTTCTTGGATTGAGACGCTTGACGATCTACCGTGGCAGCATATCATCATCTTTGAGAAGGTTGGTGATCAGTAGATCAATTATTGGGTGGATCTTCTCTGATAATCCTTGCTTGCTGCTTTGAAGACAGTATCAATCGCACCAAAAATGTTTGACAAAAGCGCAACCGTATCGTAGAATATGGCAACGTTGCTAAACTTTTTGGTCAACGAAACGTCACAAATTGCCAAATCTTGTATGGGAAATTGCAGTTTAGATTTTTAGCATAGAAAACTAATAAGTTTCGGACTACAACGCTGAAACAGGGAGAGAATTTCTGTGAAAATCGCTAAAAGTTCAATTCCACTATTCGCTGTGTTGGTGTGTTTCTGTCTTGCTGTGTTCGGGGGTCCCTTGGCATTTGCAGAACATCACGAAACGGAGCAAGCGAGCATAAATTACAACCTTGATATTCGTCCGATTCTTGCGGATAACTGCTTCGCTTGCCACGGACCGGATGCTAAGACCCGACAGGCTGACCTCCGACTTGACACGAAAGCAGGCGCGTTCTCCGAACCGAGCGGATACCCCGTCATTGTCCCCGGTAAACCTGAAGAGAGCGAACTCCATCTTCGCATCGTATCCGAAGATGAGACCTATCGCATGCCGCCATCGGACTTCAATAAGACCCTAACACCGGAGCAGATTGAAGCCGTTACGCAGTGGATTCGCGAAGGCGCACAGTGGGAAGAACACTGGGCATTCACGCCACTTGCGCAACCGATGTCGCCTACTGTCAAGAACAAAGACTGGGTGCGAAACCCGATCGACGCGTTCATCCTCTCACGGCTTGAAAAAGAGGGTCTACAACCCGCAGGCGAAGCCGATAAACGTACCCTCATCCGACGCTTAAGTTTTGATCTCACAGGTTTACCGCCGACGCTTGAAGAGATACACCGATTCCTTAATGACGACTCGCCAAACGCATACCAAAATCTTATTGAGACTTTCATGGCGAAACCCGAATACGGTGAACATCTGGCGCGTTTCTGGTTAGATGTCGCACGCTACGGCGATACGCACGGACTGCACTTGGATAACTACCGCGAAATGTGGCCCTATCGGGATTGGGTTATCAAAGCATTCAACGAAAATATGCCGTTCGATCAGTTCACGATTGAGCAGTTGGCAGGCGACTTGTTACGGGAACCGACACTTGATCAGCGTGTCGCTACCGGTTTCAATCGGAGCCACGTTACGACAAGCGAAGGCGGTTCCATCGCTGAGGAATACTATGTCCGATACGCCGTTGATAGAGCCAACACCACAGCCACCGTCTGGATGGGATTAACTGCTGGTTGTGCACAGTGCCACGACCACAAATACGACCCAATTACGCAGAAGGAATACTATCAGCTCTACGCCTACTTCAATAACATCACTGAGAACGCGATGGACGGTAACCGCAAGGATTCGCCGCCAGTCGTGAAACTGCCGACACCAGAGCAGAAGACCCAACTCGCGAACTATGACGCGCAAATCGCCGATTTAGATGGACAGAGCAAGGGTCCCCTGCCACTTGTTGATACTGCACAAATCGCATGGGAGAACAGAATACCGCAGTGGACGCATATTAAACCGAATGTTGTGCTCTCACAAGGTGGCGCGACGCTTGAAATTCAGGAAGATAGTTCCGTTTTAGCGAGCGGTACGAATCCAGACAAAGAGGTCTACGAGGTTATTGTTGAACTGCCGTCTGGTAATTGGAGTGCTTTGCGACTCGAAGGTATCCCGGACAAATCCTTACCAGCGAGTGGTATCGGACGCAGCGATAACAGCAATGTGGTTCTGACAGGACTTTCTGTTGATGTTGTCCCCGCTTCAAAGGCAGAGGAGGTCCTTAACGCTGCCAAGGCGGCGGCAGAGGAAGCAG
The DNA here is from genome assembly GCA_012270865.1 of Candidatus Poribacteria bacterium. GTDB lineage: Bacteria > Poribacteria > WGA-4E > WGA-4E > WGA-3G > WGA-3G. The sequence goes on from JAAXHL010000167.1 coordinate 41,990, forward strand.
CGGCAGCAGCAGAAGCTGCGAAAATGTTAGAAGCAGCAGAAGAAGAAGTGCCGGAAACCGATGTTGCCGAAGAAGCACCACCGGAGACGGAGACTGCTGAAGAACCTGCGCCGGAAACGGATGTTGCCGAAGAAGCACCGCCAGAAACGGAGACCGCTGAAGAACCCGCACCGGAGACCGATGTTGCTGAGGAGGCACCACCGGAAACGGAGACCGCTGAGGAGCCTGCCCCGGAGACCGATGTTGCTGAAGAAGCACCACCGGAAACGGAGACTGCTGAGGAAATAGCCGAAGAAACTGAAGAAACTGAGGCAGCCGAAGCAACGGAAACCGAGACAGCAGAAGATACTCAGGCCGCAGAAGCGCCAGCGGAAACTGCTAAAGAAAATGATCCGTGGACATCCATCCCGATTGTACAAGCCTGGGCGGATTACGAACAGCCAAATGGCGATTTTGTTATTGTGAATGCAATCGACGATAAACCTGAAACCGGATGGGGATTGGAAAGTAATAGGAATCCGGGCAACAGTCGGCAAGCGATCTTTCTGCTCGCTAACCCGCTCGGTGAAGAAGGCGGCGTGTTAAGGATTCGGCTTAAACATGAATCTGAACACGCTAAACATCATTTCGGACGGTTCAGATTTGCTGTTACGGATGTCCCAACGATCTACCCGATGGGTTCTAAAGTATCGCTTGGAAACTGGCATTCTGTCGGTCCGTTTGCTGCCGAACACGGGAACATCGCCTTCTATAACGTTTATGAACCGGAGACCAAGCCTGTTAATACACAGGATAAATTCACCGTCGGTTCGGAGACGTTGGCGTGGCAACAGCAGACACACTGGTTAGATGGACAGGTTCATAACGACATCGTTGGTGAAAATAGTGCGACATACCTCTATCGGAACATCGCCTCCGAAACCAGACAGAAAGCGACGCTTTATCTGAGTAGTAACGACGCTTTAAAGGTTTGGGTGAACCAAACGGAGGTGCTTGCGAGCAATATCCAGCGTGATACGGCACCGGATACGGATAGACTCCAAATCCAACTGAATCCAGGGAACAATGCACTTCTGCTAAAGATCGTCAACTATTCCGGTCCGTCCGGTTTTTTCTTCCGTGTGGAATCCGATGACCCGATGGTAACAGCGAACATTGTTGATACGATAGCAATCGAAAGAGGGCAGCGCGACGCGAACCAACAGACGCAAATCCGAGAATATTACCGTCGAAACGTTTCCAAGGATGAAGACCTGAAAAATCTCTACGCCGATTTAGCGGATGTCCAGAAGAAAAGAAACAGTCTGGATGGTTCTATCACCACGACGCTTGTGATGCAAGAAAGAACGGAGCCGCGTGGCGCGTACGTTCTCGAACGCGGTGCCTATGAACACCGAGGCGAGCAGGTTACGCCGCAGACCCCGGCAGTCCTCCCACCGATGGTGAAGGGTGCCCCGTCGAACCGATTGTCCCTCGCAAAATGGCTGGTGTCGCCGAAACATCCGCTCACGGCACGTGTCACGGTAAACCGTTTCTGGCAGAACGTCTTCGGCACCGGGATTGTCCTAACAGCGGAAGACTTTGGTACGCAAGGTACACCGCCGTCGCATCCCGAACTCCTCGATTGGTTGGCGACCGAATTTGTTGCCTCTGGATGGGATATGCAGGCGATGCTGAAACTGATGCTGACCTCTGCGACGTACCGTCAGGGTGCGAAGGTTACACCTGAAAAGTTAGAACGGGATGCAGACAATATCTTCCTTTCTCGTGCGCCTCGCTATCGCTTTGATGCTGAGATGGTGCGGGATAACGCACTCGCAACGAGTGGACTGTTGTATACGCAGATTGGTGGACCGAGTGTCAAGCCGCCGCAACCAGGGGGTCTCTGGAAAGCCGTCGGGTTTACGGGGTCTAATACCGACACCTTCGTTAAAGATACGGGTGCGAATAAGATATACCGCCGGAGTCTCTACACCTTCTGGAAACGGACTGCACCACCGCCGCAGATGAACATCTTGGATGCGCCATCACGCGAGGCTTGCACCATCCGCCGTGAACGGACGAACACACCGATGCAGGCGTTAATGCTGATGAACGATCCACAGTTCTTTGAAGCGGCACGTGTTTTCGCAGAACGCACGCTCAAAGAGGGCGGCGAGACACCTGAGGAACGGATCGCCTTTATGTTTGAGATAGCGACTGCCCGCGAACCGAAACCCTCGGAAGCCGCGCTAATCGTTGAGACGCTTAAAGCGCACGCAGAAGAATTCAAAGCGGATCCGGACGCAGCCAAAGCACTCATCACTGTCGGTGAATCGAAATCTGATGCAAACTTGGATGCAGTCGAAGTCGCTACGTGGACGATGATTGCGAACCTAATCCTGAATCTGGACGAAGTCTTGAACAAAGGATGATTATACCAAATTGGGCGCGACCTTCGAGTCGCGTCCATTATAAGGTGATCTTGATGAAGATGCTGAAACATTTGTACAGGCTGTTTATTTTTCCTATTATTGCATCTCTTGGCGTTTCGTCCGATAAATATGTAACGATACCGGATGCGAACTTAGCCGCTGTCATCCGAAAGGCACTCCGTTTAGGGTCAAATGAACCCATTCCTTTGGAGAAGTTGGAAAAATTACAACATCTTGATGGGAACAATTGCAGTATTACAGGTCTAACAGGTCTTGAAAAAGCGACAGGTTTGATTGAGTTAGTTCTACACGCGAACCAAATTGAGGACCTCACACCGCTTGCTGAATTGACGCAACTAACGGACTTAAGCTTATGGGGTAATCAAATTAGCGACATCACACCTCTCGCTGGACTAACCGAGTTAACACATTTGGACCTTGGGCACAACCAAATTAGAGATGTTACAGTTCTCGCTAAATTGACGCAGCTGACGGATTTAGGTCTAGGGAAAAATCGGATCACCGACATCGTTCCTATCCGCGGATTAACACGGTTGACGAATTTAGGGGTCTGGGGAAATCTGCTCACTGATATTACGTCGCTGGCTGGATTGACACAGATAAGATTGTTGAACATCCGAGAGAATCAGATTAGTGATATCACACCTCTATCAGGATTAACACAAATTACTAACTTATGGCTTTGGGGTAATCAGATTAGTGATATTACACCTCTCACGCAATTAACAAAATTGCGGTATTTATGGCTTAGTGACAATCAAATTAGTGATGTTACACCACTCGTCGAACTGACCCAGCTTAAAATCTTAGACCTTAGCAAAAACGAAATCACCGATATTTCACCTCTGACTGCATTGACACAAGTAGACCAGTTAGGGATAAGCGGAAATCAAATCAGGGACATTACACCTCTCGCTGATTTGGCACAAACGACAGGTTTAGGTCTCTCGGACAATCAAATTCACGATATTACACCACTCGCAAAGTTGACGTATTTAACAGTATTGGGACTGGCAAACAATCAAATTCACGATATTACGCCACTTTGTGATTTGATACAGTTGACCCAATTATCACTGGATCAGAATCAAATCGGCAATATTAGCACTGTTGAGAATTATAAGAAGTTAGCAAAGTTGTCTGTCAATGATAATCCGATTCAGAACATGGAACCACTCCGCAAGCTCCTCCAACAGATTCCAGATTTGGAACTGGATATACCAGTGGAACTGAATATTTCACCGCCTCCGAATAGGTGAAATGTGTTCAAATCTTAACCAAAGCGTAGGAGTTTCGCAAAGGAGAGAAACTATGGACCCGATTAAAGAATATTTGCACCTTGAAACGCGTCGCCAATTCTTCGGTAAATGTGCGATGGGACTCGGCGGTGCAGCCCTCGCTTCACTGCTGCCGAGTGGCGTTGTTCAAGCTCTCGAACAGCAAGCAGGAACGCGGGTTGGCGGGCTGCCGGAACTCCCGCACTTCGCACCGAAAGCGAAACGCGCCATCTACCTATTTATGTCCGGCGCACCCTCGCAGATGGACCTGTACGACTATAAGCCGACGATGGGGGAATGGTTTGATAAAGACCTCCCAGAAACGGTTCGGATGGGACAACGTCTCACGACAATGACTTCCGGACAAGCCCGTTTTCCGATCGCACCGTCTATCTTTGAGTTTCAAAAACATGACAACGGCAGCGATGGTGCTTGGCTTAGCGAATTGCTTCCGCATACGGCTTCTATGGTCAAAGACATCGCGATTATCAAGTCGATACACACCGATGCGATTAATCACGACCCGGCGATTACCTTTGTCTGTACGGGAGACGAGACTCCGGGCAAGCCGAGCCTCGGTGCTTGGTTGAGTTATGGACTCGGCAGCGAAAACAGGAATCTGCCAGCATTTATCGTGATGAACGCGACGTGGAGCGGTCCGAAAGGTGCGCAGGCACTCTATAACCGGCTCTGGGGGTCGGGTTTCCTGCCATCGGAACACCAAGGCGTGCTGCTCCGTAGTCAAGGCGATCCGGTGCTATTTCTCTCAAATCCTGAAGGGATGAGCGAAAACGCCCGGAAACGGATGCTCGATTCGTTGGTTAAGCTTAATGAGGAACTCTACGAGGAAGTCGGTGATCCAGAAACGCATGCGCGTATCTCGCAATATGAGATGGCGTTCCGTATGCAGACCTCTGTGCCGGAACTTACGGACCTGAAACAGGAACCTGACAACGTTAAGGAGATGTACGGTCCCGAGGTTGACACCCCGGGTACGTTTGCCAACTGCTGTATCCTTGCGCGTCGGATGATGGAGCGCGATGTCCGCCTCGTCCAAATCTTCCATCGCGGTTGGGACCAGCACGGCGATCTTCCCAAAAACATTCGTAACCAAGCACGCGATATTGACCAGCCTTCGACAGCACTTGTGCAAGACCTGAAACAACGCGGGATGCTCGACGATACGCTCGTTGTCTGGGGAGGCGAGTTCGGACGGACTGTCTACTGTCAAGGCGCGCTCTCGAAAGAGAACTACGGACGCGACCATCACCCGAAATGTTTCACGATATGGATGGCGGGCGGCGGTGTCAAGGGCGGGATCGTTCACGGTGAGACCGACGATTTCAGTTACAATATCGTCAAAGACCCGGTCTCCGTTCGGGACCTAAACGCTACGATTCTCAACCAACTCGGTATTGACCACGAGCGGTTGACGTTCAAGTTCCAAGGCCTTGATCATCGGTTGACAGGTGTCGAGGAGAAATCTCGGGTCGTTAGCGAGATATTGGCATGAAAAAATTGAAAGCAGTTGTTGTCGGTGCGGGGTGGTCAGCGGAAGGACACACAAAAGCGTTTCAACATTATGGCGTTGACGTGTTGGCGATCTGTGCGCGCAAGCCGGATGTCGTGCGGAAAGTCGCGGACGGGTTAGGTGTGCCAGAGGCTTCGACGGATTGGCGGGAAAGTCTGCTGAAACACAAACCGGATATCGTCGCGCTGACAACGCCTGCGGTTCTGCGGACCGAAGTTATCGAGTTGGCGGTAGAACTCGGATGCCATATCATCAGCGAAAAACCGTTAGCACTGACGGCAGCCGAAGCCGAACATATTTACAATCTTATCAAAGATACCGGACTGAAACATGCTTTCGCCGCAACGCATCTATACGATCCGAGCGTCGCTTATGTGCGAGAACTATTGACACAGCAGCATTTTATCGGTGCGTTAACGGCAGTCGATATCGGATACAGCCGCCGAATCTCACGTTCCATACCCTCAAAGACTGTCAAACCGTGGAGTTGGATGAGTTCCTTAGCACATGGTGGCGGTGCACTGAACAACGGACTGACACATCGGCTCGGTATGTTGGAACGGATGACCGGTATGAAGGTCGTCTCGGCTGTCGGTGAAGCGAAAACTGCTATCAGGAAAGCACCCGTCGTTCCCGAAATTCGGGACTTCCGAGAATGGAGCCGCAAAGAGATCACACACGAAGAGGCATCGAAGCTTGAGTGGCGGGTGTGTGATGCAGAATGGGATTACTCTGCGTTCTTTAAGTTAGCACCTTCAGACACAGCAGAGCATGAAAATACTATCCTCGTAACGATGCGTACGAATCCGGGGGTACCATCGCCTTCGCCGACAGGTGGTTGGTATTTTTATGGTACCGGCGGGACACTTGTCGGGAGAGGCGGACATATCCTGTCGCCTATCACGAAACACGTTGCGGAAACGAGCGAGGAGTTACCGGTTCCAGAGACGTTAACAGATGCTCTACCGCGTATCGGAGACGATATCCAAAACAAATGGGTTGCACTCGTTCGGGATTTCCTTGCGGATATCGAGAACCGTCCCCACGATCCGTATTTAACATTTCAAGATGGTTGGCGTTACCAGATCGCTATCGACGCAATTCGTGCAAGTAGCGGCTGGGCAGAAATCCCCACCTAATCTTCGTGTTCTTGTCGTTCAAAATAGTTATCAGTTTTAATAGTTTTCAGTTTTCAGTACGATTTTTCTGCGAAAAATCTTTCGGTTTTGTAGAGGCTGGGTTACCCGGTTTCCCTTACAGAGATGTTGTGGTCAATCAGATGCCTCTTTAACTGATAACTGAATACTGAAAGGCGACGCAGTCGCCGTACTGTTAACTGAATACTGAAAGGATTTCGTAGAAATCCGTACTGAAAACTGTTAACCGAGCACCAAATGGAAACTTTATGTCTAAATTATTTGTCAAAAACTTTATCAATATCCGTGAAGTGGAAATCGACACGGATAAAACCTTAATTGTCTTCATTGGTGCGACTGCCAGTGGCAAAAGCGTGCTTGCGAAGCTGCTCTATTTTTTTCACGAGCTCGTTCGCGATTTCCGCCAATACATCAAAGAAGTTAACACCGAACCATCAGAACATCCGGATCCCGCTTCACAGGACCTATCGGCGGTTTTCCACGCCCAAATCGCGCATAAATTCCGTGAGTTTTTTGGCGATGTGAACGAGTTAACGCTGGCTCAAGGTGATACCGATCCCGTAAAATCGTTTGAAATCACTTATCACTATACAACGGATAGTGCTGTTACATTGACATTGGATGCCGAAAAAACACTCGAGATCCGGCTGCCGGATGTTATGGACGAGATTGGAGACCTTTGTGCCGAGCTCCAAGAAAAGTTGAAAAAGTTTGATAAAAAACGGATTCGTGGTATAATATCAGAGTTAGATGCCGATGCCTCCGCGAAAACGGATGAGCCTTCAGCGGACACGGACGACTATCGGGCATCTAAACGGAATGAACGTTTCCTCTTTATCTTGGAGATGGCAATTGGACTCAGCAACATCACTGAGAAGTTAGCCGGTACGTATCGTGATAGTCTTTTCATCCCTGCGGATCGGAATATCGCTGTCAACTATCCGGACGCACTTAAGAGGATCTTCTATGGTGGCATCAAAAGCGATCTCCAGACGCGTGCTGCGACGCGTCCGCGTGCGAATCTATACCTCATCGCACGGTTTTTGGAGAAGAATGAGGAGTTCCTTGATATTTTCAGTGCGCAGAATTTCCACAACATTTATGACGAAAGAGTGGAAGCCGAGTCAGATAGCATTGATAAACCGGTGATAGAATTTCTACTCAAAAATATCTCGCGTATCTTAGAGAGCGAATATGAAATGATAGGCGAGGTCTCCGAATCGCAACTCTATTCACATCTTACTGGCGAAAATGCTACGCTCTTAGAACGCGCCTCCGCCGGACAGCAAAACGTCATACGGATTCTACAAGATATGTTCACGAGTGTGCTCTACAACGAAGTCACTTTCCGAGTGATTGAAGAACCGGAAGCGCATTTGCACCCCATAGCACAAAGACACCTCATGCATATCCTCGCGCTGATGCGGAACCATATTGATAGCCAGATTGTTCTGACAACGCATAGTCCATATCTTTTAGCGGTGCTTCAAAATCTATTGACTGCTGGTCAACAGGCGGTGAAGACTCCAGATACCACGACAGAGGTTCAAGAACGTGTTCCGGAACTCTGTTGGCTACTGCCGGATGATGTTGAAGTCTATCATCTTAAAGAGGGTGTCAGTCATGCGATTGTGCAGCCCGATGCTGAACTGCTACTTGAAAACCCGCTTGCCGATCTGCTCACAGAATTTTAAACGGTCACCAGTATTCACAAGCGCGAACACCACCACAAAAATTTGATTTTATATAAAACAGGACTTACGCAATTTTGACGATAAGCCATTGTCTGAGCGGATGAGCTGACAAAAAACGCACACGGTTCCTTGACACAACCTAACAGGTTATGTTACAAAAAAGCGATCTGCGTAAGTCCTATAAAACACACGGTAAAAGATACAGATGTACGAGAAACACGGCGAAACCATCAATGCACAAGTGTTCCTTGAGGCACTACAGAACGACGCTCCCTCCATTATACTCACGAATTGCGTTATTGAAGGCGTTGTCGATATTTTTTCTGTTGAATTGGAACGCGACGAGAACGACCAAATCCTTCTCAACAAGAGTGTCTCTTGCATCGGGTGTACGTTTAGAAACATCGTTAATTTCCGGACCGTTGTTTTCCAAAAGGATGTGGATTTTCGGCGTACACTCTTTGAAGCGGACCTCGATTTCGATGAAGCCGTTTTTCATGGGACTTCTGCGTTCCGTGAGGCTATCTTCCAAAAGCGAGCCGACTTTCATAGTGCGATTTTCCACAAAAGTGTCAGTTTTTGGCGGGCGAGTTTTAACAACGTCGCCGATTTCCATAGGGTTCAATTCCGCAGAAACGCAGTATTCCATGAGACGAACTTCTACAATGAGGTCAACTTCCGGCGTGCGCTGTTCCAAGGCATACTCGAATGCACGGGAACATGGTTCCCCGAAACGACAGTGTTCAATAGCGCGACATTTCTCGGAACCGTCAACTTCACCGGCGCACAGTTTATGTCTGTCGTTGCGTTTCGCGATATTCGATATATCCCGAACACATTTTACCGGTCCCTTAGAGACAAACTCGGTCGAAAAGGACATCATCCGACGGAGTTCTATTTAGATAGCCGACACGTTGATGAGGTTGAGAATCCGTTTTTCAAACGATACGTCGCTGACCAGCAGTTTATCCGCGCCTTCAGCCAAGCGAATCCGGTGCTGGCACGTTTATGGCGTTGGAGTTCGGATTACGGTCGGAGTTTAGCACTCTGGGCGGCATGGTCTATCCTTTTCGTTTTTCTGTTCGCCATTGCGTACCGGTTCCCTGTTCCATCGTGGATGTCGTTATGGTTGGAAGGCTTCACACCGCAATTTTATCAAACCACAGGTGACTATATCGGGGAGCCGTTAACTTTTTGGGACTGCATCTATTTTAGTGTCGTTACTTTTACGACGCTCGGTTTCGGAGACATCGTATCGAACAATACCGCTGCCCGTTTTTTTGTTACTTTAGAGGTGATTTTCGGGTATGTGATGTTAGGTGGGTTAATCAGTATCTTCGCAAACAAACTGGCAAGCCGGAGTTAATTTACTCCTAAAAAGGGGCGTTTATGAAACAGAATTTGACGCTGTTAACAGTCAGTGTTTTGATTCTAATAAATATTACTGGGTGTTCGGTGCTGCGGTTCACCGAAACTCGGACTGGATACGGAATGAAGAAAATTAATAAAACTAAGATGGATTTGGATTTCCAACTTGGATTTAACGCAACAGATCAGAGTCTGAGCGTAACGCTGGAATATCAACCTTATGAGATATACAAACCTCGGATAACCCTTACCGATCTCGGTGTAGGTCTCGCTGCTTTGGGACTCTTAGGAAAGGTGGTCTACGATAATTGGGATCACGACTATACGTTTACTTTCTTAGATGATACGTTTGACTGGTACGGTTCTGAACCGTGGGAGAAAGCAGTGATGATAGGGGTCCCAGTAGACATCCTGCTTTACTGGACCTTTTCGTATCCGTTTGACCGAAAATTGATAAGAACCCCAAGATTACCACTAACAGAACATCCATATCGTATTGAACTTCCCAACCACGGCAATATTGGCAGAGACTATCGTACAATAACGGGTACTGAGCGTCTCGAAATTAGAAAATTCCTGACCGAACTCGGAAATCCATCATACCTCAGAAACATTAAATCACTTAGGTTTCGGGCTTCCACGGAGATCAATGGAAAGCAGCATAGAAGGGACTACACTGTTTTTGGAATTATCCCTCCGGACTCATCAGAACCTCAACCCACACCGTTAATTGAAATAGAGGCGCAGTGGGTTGAAAACCACTTGCGTCGCGGTGAGAAGGCAATATTAAAAGTTACTGTGAAAAATATAGGTGAAACAGTTCTTACGGAGTTTACGACAACAACTGATAGTCGAAATCGCTATTTTAACAATTGGGAGTTAAAATTTGGTGACATTGCGCAGGGGGTATCAGTAACAAGGACGTTAGGTTGCAATACAGACATAGAAATGCTCCCAAAAGATGTGTCCGTTCGCCTACGTTTTAAAGCAAACAATAGTGTTGTTCATCCAGAAATTGAGAAAATCATTCATATTACAGAATGAACACCATAGCACACAAAAAACTTGATTTATCCGTAATTTGATGTATAATATAATTCATGGTAAAAAACAAAGTGTGTAAAGTCACTTCCTTCAATGTTCTGCATCTATAGTAAAATCGAAAATAAATCAACACTTTAGAAAATAGCGTACCTCCTCGTTGCAGGCGGGGTTTGGAACCCCGTCTTCTATGGATGTGTCGTTAATTGTAGGTTTTACTATAAATCTACGTACACATAGACTACACAATAGAAACACTTTAATCAAATGAAACGCAAAATTTCCCTTTTCTGTGCGATACTCCTCGTAGTCTGTCACAATTAGTTT
>JAAXHL010000198.1 GCA_012270865.1 Candidatus Poribacteria bacterium
AACTTAGATGTGACAGAACACTAGAACCTAATAATGTTTTTAACTATTATTTTCGCGCGGATGCTTACTTTGGTAAAAACGAATTTGATCTTGCCATAAGTGACCTCACTAAAGTAATAACAGGTTTATCAGATAATGTCGGTGCTTATTTTTTACGGGGTGAAATATACTTTGTTAAAGGTGAATTTGATCTTGCTATTAAGGACTTCAGTGAAATAATAATAAAAGAGCCAAAGCATGCAGTCGCTTACTATAAGCGTGGCGAATCTTATGCCAAAAAAGGTGAGTTTAGTTCCGCTCTTACAGACTCTGATGAAGCAATAGCACTAGGTTTGGAATACGCTGAGGTCTATGGTGTTCGAGGTGCTGCTTATCTAGACTTGGGGAATTTAGATCTTGCCATTGAGGATTTTGACAAAGCGATAAACATAGATCCAAATAATTTCCTAAGTATCTGCGGTCTTTGTTATATCTACTACTATAGGGCAGAATATACCCCAGCTATTGCCTACTTTAACAAGGCGATAGAATTGAATCCAGATGCGGCCCTTCTCTATTATCTTCGTGGTAACGCTTATTATGAGCAAAACAAATATGATTGTGCTATTGAGGATTTCGACAAAGCAATAGACTTGGAACCAGATTATATTGATGCTTTTGACTCTCGTGATATGGCTTATCAAGCCAAAAACAAGGAGGTAATTGAAGAAAAGTCATAAAATAGTAATCGCAGCTAACACAACCCCGATACGCGCGGTGCAGTTTAATCTCTATTAGGACTTACGCAAATTGGGAAAATATCGGATATTTGGGGACAAAAAAGCAGTATTTTCCATATTTTAAACCTCCTAAATCCGCCTTATCAGGGGACTTTAAGAGGAAATGCGTAAGTCCTATCTATATTTTTTCTACACTTCCTTTCCACAAATATGTTATAATATTGGCAAATCCTCAAGATACAAATCCAAAAATCTTCACGCCTACATAGGAGAAACCGCAATGACCAAAATCACCTCTATTTTATCGCTATGTGCGCTCCTGATTATTCCTACCCTTAGCATCGCTAACGTTGCAGAAGACGGACTCGTCGCTTACTGGCCCTTCGACGAAGGCGACGGTAAAAAAGCCATAGATGTCACAGGCAACGGACACGACGGAGAATTCAACGGTAATCCAAAATGGGTTGCAGGAAAGTTCGAGACCGGACTCGAATTTGATGGCGCGAAGGATCATGTCATCGTCGCAGACGATCCCGCCCTCGCAATCGAAGAAAATATCACGCTCATGGCGTGGTTCAGTCCAAACGAGGCACTCACCAGCCGACGCATGATGGTCAAAAATAACTCCATTTTCGTCATCTTCGACTTCGGCAATAAAGACAGTATCGACTTTCTCGTCAAACCGGACAATACCTTTGCTGAATCCAAAACAACCGATTGGAAAGTCGGCCAATGGTACCATTTCGCAGGAACATTTGATGGAAAAACAATGAAGGTCTACATAAACGGTAACCTCGAAGGCGAAGCAGCCAACGGGGTGCCAATCGCACCTTCCAACTTAGAATTTTGGATCGGTGGTGATGATTTCGGCAGACCAACAGATTTTTTCCCCGGTAAAATTGATGAAGTCCGACTCTATGACAGAACCCTCAGCGAAGCCGACATCCAGAAAGTCATGGAGACTCCGCAAGATGTCGAAGCACGCGGTAAACTTACAACGACATGGGGTCAATTAAAGACAGGACTTTAATAGATGCCCACCGTTCAAACCGTTTGGTAAGAAACAGAGCCTCATGGAGGCACGTATGTCAACGCTTACAGCACAAACCCATCTGACCCCCGAGGAATACCTCACTTGGGAACGCAAGCAGCCCTTTAAAAACGAATACCACAACGGGCAGATAATTGCGATGTCTGGGGCAAACCGCTGGCACAATTGTATCACAGTAGATATAGCTGTCCAACTTAGTAACCAATTGATGGGAAAAGAGTGTGAAGTCTACATCAGCCAGATGCGCGTACGTACCAGTCCGGAGATATCCTACTTCTATCCAGATGTTATCGTCGTCTGTGGTGAACCCCGTTTTGAGGATGACACCTTTGATACACTCCTTAACCCGATTATTGTTATAGAAGTGCTGTCACCCTCAACCGCAGCGTTCGATCGCGGTGAAAAATTTGAGTATTATAAGCAGCTTGCATCCTTGCAAGAATACGTACTTATTTCACAAGACAGTGTGCGTGTTGAGCACTACCGGCGCGAAGGTACGCAATGGACCCATAACAAGCTTCAGCACCTTGAAGATACGCTATCATTCACTTCAATTGAATGTGAGGCGCCTTTGCGTGCCATCTACAGACGCGTCAGATTTTTGTAGATGCGGTGATACACCTGCTCTCAAACCGCTGTAAGCTTTCCGTGCGTGATATTTATACCCTCGTCAAATTTTCCGATACTTGAAATCGGATAGCACGTTTAAAACAGAATTTCACATACATCCGCAATTAGGAAGGGAACTGCGTGACAACCCAACAGAAACGCCCAATCGTCCTCATCATTCGGGACGGTTGGGGACATAACCCGTACCCCGAATGGAATCGAGCAAACGCCGTTCATCTCGCGAAAACACCCGTAGATGACTGGCTCAGACAGAACTATCCACACGTTCAAATCCGTACCTCCGGCGAAGATGTCGGTCTACCTGCCGATGTTATCGGCAACAGTGAAGTCGGACATCAGAACATCGGCGCAGGGCGCATCGTGAATCAAGAACTCCTACGTATCAGCACTATGATCCGCTCCGGCGAGTTTGCACAAAACGAAGTCCTTTTAGACGCAATCGGACACGTCAAAAAACACGGAACGCATCTCCATCTCATGGGCTTAGCAAGCGATGCCGGTGTCCACAGCTCATTAGAGCACCTCTACGGACTCCTCAAACTTGCAAAGCAGAACGGACTCAAGGCAAACCAAGTGTTGATCCACAATTTCAGCGATGGACGCGACTGCCAACCCGACCTCGGTATCCGATTCTGTGAGCAAATTGAAACGAAACTGCAAGAGATCGGCATCGGTCAAATCGCCTCCGTTATCGGTCGCTACTACGCCATGGATCGTGATGACCGATGGGAACGCGTTGAAGTCGCATATCGTCTCTTAACCGAAGGCACAGGTGAACGTGTCACAAATGCCACAGATGCCTATCGCGACTATTACGAGAACCCCGATGATACCAATCGCAAAGGCGATGAGTTTGTCCGTCCCTCTGTAGTGCTCGGCACCGACGGTGAACCACTCCCGCGTATTACCGATGGCGATGCCGTTATCTTTTACAACTTCCGAGGCGACCGACCGCGAGAACTCACCAAAGCCTTCTGTCTCGATGAATTCCCGTTTGAAGCGGAGGGAAAAGACGGTGTCACGCGACAGATGGGTTTTAAACGGAATCGCAAACCTGACGTTAAGTTCGTTACGATGACCGAGTACGAACAAGGAATGCCTGTTGAAACAGCCGTTAAAAAACCACCGAAAATGCTGAACACGCTCGGTGCTTATGTCAGCGACATGGGTCTAACACAGTTCCGATGCGCAGAGACCGAGAAATTCCCGCATGTTACTTTTTTCTTCAATGACTATCGAGATGAACCCTACAAAGGCGAAGACCGCCAAATCATCGCCTCTCCACGCGATGTGACAACCTACGACCAGAAACCAGAGATGTCCGCACCGGGTGTAACCGCAGAGATGCTACGCCGGATCGGCTCCGATAAATATGACCTGATAGTACTCAACTACGCTAACGGTGATATGGTAGGACATACAGGTTCGCTTCCCGCAGCCATCAAGGCAGTTGAGGCAGTCGATACAGGTGTCGGCAGAATCGTTGATGCCGTGCTTAAAAAGGACGGCGCACTCATCGTCACCGCTGATCACGGGAACTGTGAGCAGATGATTGATCCAGACACAGGCGGAATCCACACAGCACACACAACGTATGACGTGGATCTTATTGTTGTCGATAACCAACGCAGGGAACAAAAACTCCGCGAAGGTGGACGACTTGCTGACATCGCACCCACAGCACTCCGTCTCCTCGGTTTAGATCAACCTACTGAAATGACAGGTGAATCGTTAATTTAACCCATCCCCATTTTCAACTAAGGAGGTTTTGGCATGTCTACACTGACTGACCAGCAAGTCGGCGACGATTTTAGGCTATTCGCCGGACGCGCAAACCCAGCGTTGGCGAAAGAGATCGCTGCGATTTTAGGTGTCGAACTCAGTAAGATTTCAATCAGTCCATTTCCGAATGATGAGACGCGCGTCCAGATTGAGGAAAGTATCCGCGGCACCGATATCTATATCGTGCAACCGACGAGCCAACCCGCTAACGAAAACCTTATGGAACTGCTCATCACGATTGACGCAATGAAACGCGCTTCCGCTCGGCAGATTACCGCGATTATTCCATACTTCGGATACGCACGTCAAGACCATAAAACAACCGGACGCGAACCGATTAGCGCGAAACTCGTCGCCAATCTGTTAACAACAGCAGGCGCGAGTCGCGTTATGGCTATCGATCTACACGTCCCACAAATCCAAGGCTTCTTCGATATCCCAATGGATCACCTCACCGCCGTGACCACCCTGGCAAATTATTTCCTTGAGAAACAGGTCGAAAACGGCGTAATCGTTGCCCCCGATGCAGGACGCGTCAAATTAGCAGGAAAATACGCCGATATCCTCGGACTCCCGTTAGCCATCATGCACAAGCGGCGAGCCGGTGTTGATGGACAGGATGTCCAATTCGTTGAACTTGTCGGCGAAGTCAAGGGAAAAACGCCCATCGTCATCGATGATGAAATACAGACCGGCGGGAGTATCTACCAACAAGCCATCGCATTGGCAGAAGCCGGCGCAGCACCCGCTTATGTCAGTATCGCACACCCTATACTGGTCGGTCCAGCGTTAGAGCGTCTCAACCACCCATCAATCCGTGAAGTGGTTACCACGAATACAATTCCTGTGCCAGCAGAGAAGCAGCTGGATGGAAAAATTAAAGTACTCTCTATCGCACCGCTACTCTCCGAAGCGATATTGAGGGTACATCAGCACCGATCCGTTAGCCAAGTTTTCAGAGACCAGCACCTCGATTTCCCTGTGTAATTTACAGTGGCTATCAAGCGGCTGCGTTCACCAAAAAACAGATGATCCCGATCCTGTACCTCAGCCATTGCGGTTCAAGCATCGGTGGCGGCGAAAAGCAACTCGCTTATCTCGCCACAAATATCAATCGAGAACGGTATCAGCCGCTTGTTGTCTGTCCCGACGACGGTGTTTTCGTAGACTACCTTAGATGCGCCGGCATCCCGACACAGGTACTTGCACTGCCCCCGTGGCGGCAGATGAAATCGCTAATCGCGAGGTATCGTGCCGCCGAAAAATTAACAGCACTCGCCGAGACACACAACGCAAAACTCGTCCATACCTCTGATTCATGGCTCAACCCGTATCTATTACATATCAGAAAACAATTGGAAATCCCCGTCATTTCACACGTGCGGACGCTTCTTACAACCGCTCAAGTCCAAAAGTATCAATTCAATCAGATAGACAGGATCATCGCCATCTCTAAAGAAAGCAAAACCGCACTGACGCAAGCCGGAACAGAGGCACAAAAGATTCATCTCATCCTGAACTGTGTCGATTTAAACGCCTTTCAACCGCTGCCGCAATCCAAACGTTCAACAGAATACGTTGTCGGTATCGTCGGACGGATTGAACCGTTTAAACGCCAAAAAGAGTTTATCGAAATTGCCGCAGCGGTCACCGCACAGAACAAAAACGTTCGATTCCATATCATCGGTGCCGCACTGAACACACCAGAACACCTCGCCTACGAACAAGATGTCCGCCAACTGGTACTGAAATATCAACTACAGGAGTTCGTTCAGTTCAGAGGGCACCGCACCGATATACCTAACGTCATGCAGGAACTCGATCTCCTCGTAACGCTTTCAGCCGGAAGCGTGATCGCAGAAGCAATGGCAGCCGGAAAACCGGTGATCGGAACCCCAATCGGTAGTACCACCGATACAGTCGTTCACGGTCTAACAGGATACGTTATCCCATTACAACCTATCGAAACAATCGCAAACAAAATCCTCGAACTCGCCACATATCCAGATTTGAACATCCGTATCGGACAACACGCAAGGAAACACGCCGAGGAGACTTTCAGCATCAAAGCACACGTCGAAAAAACACAAGATGTGTATGAAAAATTGTTAAATTGTTAATGATGCCTTGAAATTTTCAGCGGATTGACGTATAATAGCAGCATCATTTCGCTTGGAGGAGTGAACAATGCTCACACAAGAACAATGTACGTTTTATGAAGAAAATGGTTATATCGGTGTCGAGGCAGTGCTAACAGCAGAAGAGGTCGCAGATCTTCAACGGGTCACCGATGAATTCGTTGAGAAATCGAGAGAAGTCAACGAACATACCGACATCTTCGATCTGGAACCCGGGCATACCGCAGCGAACCCGCGCGTCCGTCGTATCAAAAGCCCGGCACTCTATCACACCGTCTACGACCAAACCTTACGGCACCCTAAGGTCCTGGATATAGTGGAACAACTTATCGGCGGATCCGGCGTTCGGTATAATGGGCACAAATTGAATATGAAATATCCGGAGTTCGGAAGTCCGGTCGAATGGCATCAGGATTGGGCGTTTTATCCGCACACCAATGACGATCTGCTCGCCGTCGGTATCGTGATTGACGATATGACTGTCGAAAACGGCGCGCTCATGATAATTCCAGGGTCTCATAAAGGACCCACTTTAGACCATCACCAAAATGGTGCTTTTATCGGGGCAGTTACCGATCCCGATTTCACACCGGATGGTGCAGTGCCTGTTGAATTAAAGGCAGGCGGAATCACAATCCACCACGTCCGAGCATTACACGGTTCTGCACCGAATACGTCCAATAAATCGCGTCGCTTACTTCTCTTCCAGTATTGCGCAGTAGATGCCTGGCCCCTGAAAGGCATCCCAGATTGGGACACCTTCAACGACCTCATCATCCGTGGTGAACCGACGAACCAACCCCGTATGGTAGCCGCACCCGTCCGTATGCCGGAACCCTACGCAGAGTTGAAAGGCTCTATCTACGAAGTCCAAACGCTACTTGAAAATCCGCTTTATGCCAAGGCACAGTAGGTTAGATATTATATAATAGAAAATGCGAGGCGTGAAAACCTCGCATTACAATATGAATCTCGAATAAAATAAAGGACGAGTCAATCGCGCCCTACTGGCTAAATTTTTAGTTAGCAACAACTGTCGCCTTAAAGCGCGGGTCTGCCTCAACAGCCTTAACCAAAGCATCTGTTGTAACTTTGCCCTTCTCAACCTTCACCACAGCCTTATTCTCATCCATAGAAACACTGACAACCTCAGAGACACCGGTAACCTTGCTAAGTGCAGACTGCACCGCACTGGTACACCCACCTCACGTCATACCTGTGACAGCCAGTGTAACTTCTTCAATGTTCGCAGCAGCTGTCTGGCTCGGCGTTTCTACGGTTTGCTCCGGTGTTTCCGTCGCTTGGGTTTCCGTTTCTGCTGGTTTCTGTTGGTTATCCGCACAAGCGATAACAAGTAAAAGTGCCGCAAGGCAGACAAATACTATTCTCACATTTAAATGAAGCATCTATTTGTACCCCTTATCTATAGCAGCGATCTCCAGATCGCAGCGTCTGATAGTAGACTGTTATTCCACTAAAAAGAAAGGGTAGGAAATCCCACCCTTCCTATTAAATAAGCCTTATTTAGCAACTTCGGCACTGAAACCAGCACCTTCAACTGCGGAAGTAAGAGCAGCAGTCGTAACTTTGCCCTTCTCAATTTTTACAACAGCCGTATTATTCGCGTCGGAAACGCTGACCACTTCAGAGACGCCGGGAACGTTGCTAAGTGCAGCCTGCACTTTGCTGGTACACGCGCCTCATGTCATACCTGTGACATTCAATGTGATCTCTTCAACGGCGGCTTTATCCATGGCTTCTGCTATGTCACTGGCACTCTTCGCATCAGATTTCATAGCGGCTCCATCTGTAGACATCTCGGAAGTAGACATCTCTGCCTTCTGTCCCATCATGCCACAACCTACCATAAATGCAAAAGCGATAAGGCAAATCAGTGATAAACGTACAATATGCATGGGTTAACCTCCTTGAATAGTTATCTATTTACAATATTCTAACATATCTTAGTTTTCTTGACAACATATTTTTTTGTCACCAGAACCCTCAGTTTCACTTTATACCTGAATCGCTGCAAACTCGGTTTTCATTTGACAGTCGCGCGGAATTCTGCTATTATGAATCAGATGGATGCTATGTCTGACCATAAGACTTCATTCGCAGATCAGGACTAAGCAGAACTTAACACCACGCAACAGGAGCCGCCGCAAAAAAACATGAGAAAAACACGAGGCGATTTGACGCAAGGGAGTCTGCTGAAGCATCTTTTGCGGCTCGCGGGACCGATTATACTCAGCTACGTACTCCAAGATGCCTTCAATATCATTGACATGATTTTCGTCGGTAGACTCGGCCCGGGTGCGATCGCTGCCGTCGGTGTGAGCGGAAATTTGCTCCGACTCATCGGTGTCTTCGCACTCGGTATTTCAACGGGTACGGGGATCATAGTGGCACAATATTTAGGCGCGCGAGACCGTGAACAAGCCGAACATATCGCGATGCAGTCAATCTTGTTAGCCGTTTTTTTCTCCATCGGTGTCACGCTCATCGGCTACCCTTTAGCTAAACCCGGACTGCTCGCCGTACGAATGGCTGACCCAGAAATCCTGAGTCTCGGTACAACCTACATGCATATCATCCTCATCGGCATCAGCACAATGTTTTTGTCAATGACGCTCGGTTCTATCTTCCGCGCCGGTGGCGACGCATTTACACCAATGCTCGTGCTGATTTTCTCAACCGTGATCAATATCGCACTCGATCCGTTACTGATCTTCGGGTTATGGGGGTTCCCGAAACTCGGTGTCGCAGGTTCAGCGTATGCGACCCTAATCGGACGCGGTGTCGGCGTGATCATCCTACTCTACCTATGTTGGACAGGCAGAGCACCTATATCGCTACGAAATGTTCGGTTTCGACCAGACTTCACAGGCATGTTCGCCATCTTACGGCTCGGCGTTTTTAGTTCCATGCAAGGGTTCTGGCGGCATATCTCAAGGCTCGGTTTCCTATGGGTCATAGGACCGTACGGCAAAACGGTTGTCGCTGCATATACAATCTGTATGCGACTCCGAATTTTGGTGATGAATCCCGGCTTCGGCATCGCGAACTCCGTCGCACCATTAGTCGGACAAAATTTAGGCGCGAATCAGGTGGAGCGTGCTGAAAGATCCGCACGCGTCGCAAACATTTTAGGTGCCGCAATTATGGCGAGCATCGGCGCAATCTTTCTCGTTTTCCCTGAAACGTTCATTCGGATTTTTACACCAGATACCGATGTAACCGAAATTGGGACCACCTATCTACGGTTCCTGGCACCAACATTCGGGTTTATCGGTTTCTCCTTGGTCTTAGGCAAAGCACTCAACGGTGCCGGGGACACGTTCTCGCCGATGGTCATTACACTCGGCTCACAACTCGTCGTCGGTTTAGGACTTGTGATTATACTCTCACGCTTCATCGGATTGAACGGCGTTTGGATAGGAATCGCACTCTCAAACATTGTACAAGGAATCGCGATGTGGCTATGGTATCATACTGGCAGATGGAAATCCATAAAGGTTGTAAAAAGGAAACCGAAAACAGTGTAAGGCACAACCCTTATACACAATTTTGACAAATTTAAAAGGAGTCAGTTAATAATGGAAGCCTATAAAGGCTATGACAATCCGCAACTGGTTATCTCTGAGGAGGAACTGAAAGGCGTGCTTGACGATGAAACGTTTTGCATCGTTGATACGCGACCGACTTATGAATATATTCGGGGACATATTCCCGGGGCACTGCATTTAGACCTGTTCGGTCTAAGCCTCATTGATACCCGCAAAGAGACTTATGATGCCTTTATGTGGATGATAGCGTATCTGTTTCAGCAACGCGGACTTGACCCTGCAAAGCCGATTATCTGGTACGAAGATATATCTGGGACCAGGGCATCGCGCGGGTTCTGGTTCTGTGAGTACTTAGGACACCCTGAAACCCGTCTATTGGATGGCGGTTTCAAGGCGTGGTTAGCAGCCGATGGCACAGTCAGCACAGCAGGGACAGAACCACCGGAAGTGCCACCCTTCCCAATCAACTCGCAGCACAATACCCATACGGACGCAGATGTGATCCGTGTCCTCTTAAATCGAGATGATTTCGTACCGCTGGACACACGGACAGATGACGAACACTACGGTAGGGTGGCGCGCGCAGAACGCCCAGGCGCCATTCCGGGTTCCATCCACATCGAATGGCTCAATAACCTCGACGAAACGGGTGCTTTTAAAACCGCCAACCAACTCCGAGCAATGTACGAAGCCGTCGGTATCACACCTGAAAAACAGATCGTATGCTACTGACAGGGCGGATACCGCTCTTCCCAAACCTATCTCGCGTTGCGACTCTTGGGATACCCCAAAGTTAGCAACTACATAGGTTCGTGGAAAGAGTGGGGTGACCGGCTGGATTTGCCGGTCGAAATTCCTGAGGCTTAGTCTGTTACGGAGACCCACAGAGTGTGCCTACTACCTTGGCGACTTCGGCTGGACATTCGTGTGGCAAATAATGTCCAGCATGAGGAACCCAAACCCACTGAATATTCGGGTTCGGCGGAATGCGCAACCTCTTTTCAGTTAGAGCATTCCGCCCCATACCACCAAAGACCTCGTAGATAGGAATAGATGCGTGTTGCAGGTAGATATAGGCATTGAACTCCGTAACAGATTCCCAGAAATGGTGCCAGATTTCAGGTTGAAAACGGCTGTGCGTCGTCTTAGCCTTCTGCTGAATCTGATCAATCACTGCCGCTGACAGCGAACCGTAAAATCGCCCGGCATCGAAAGCACTACCAGCATTAGCAAGACTTGTCCAACCTTCCAATAGCACGAGTCCGATAACGCGAGATGAACGCCGAGCGACCTCCATCGCCACCATACCGCCAAGACTATGCCCAACAATCACCAACTCTTGAAGTCGTAGATTGTTCGCAAGTTGCAAGACATCATCAGCAAGGTCTGCCAGCATAAAGGGTTGTGTCGGCACTGTACTCTGTCCGTGTCCACGAAAATCGGGAGCAATACAACGCCGCTCACTCGGCAATCCTTCAATCACCGGCACCCAATCGGAGGCATCACACCCAGTTCCGTGTAAAAAAATTAGAGGCGGCAACCGATTCCCCGAATCAAGGTAAGCCATCTCTCCCCAAGGCATTTCGATTGTTCTCATAACTGGCATTCGCTTTTATAAAGACAGTTTTAGGGCGATATAGTAAACCCTCTAAATAAGTAGACATTTACGAGTCAATAGGTTTCCGTTATCAAAACCGCTAATTCCCCCCTGATAAGGGGGGTTAGGGGGGTTAAATATTATCTCTATTGCCCAATTAACTCTAAACTTTATAGGACTTACGCATTCTGCTCTTTTGTAGCACGATGCACTTCGCATCTGGGCGAGTACGCCGCAAAACTTTCTAGTTTGTGGCAGGAGACCGCTGCGTTTCCCGAAGATTCTCATCTAACAGAACGGGCTGCAGTCAAAATTGCGTAAGCCCTGCTTTACTATAAATTCCATATCCTTGCAGCGGTGCCTCCGAGAATCTGGTCTTTATCGGCATCCGTCAGGAACGGTAAACCTTCCCAAATAAGCCGAAGCTCCTGTTCTAAAGTGGGCCAGTTATGTTTCTGTCTGTGATGCCCCGGGTACCCCGTTCCCCACACCGTCCGTTCCACACCGAACACCGAAAGCAATTTTTTAATGAACGGATGTACATCCCCGTATGGAAAATCTTGATGCGAACGTCCAGCGACATCTGATAATTTGAGATGCACATTGTCGTATTGTGCAAGGTCTACAATCGGTTGAAACGCTGCTGCGTCGGCATCTATCTGCGGATACCCTAAGTGGTCAAGAATAAGTGTCAGGTGTGGATACTGTTGCGCGATAACGGCGACCTGATCCGCGAACTCGGCGCGGAGATGAAACTGAATGATTGCGTCCAATGCCGCAATCTCTTCCCACATCGGTCCGTTCTGCCGGGTTAGCAATATCTTTTCATCGGGATAGTACATTGGATGGAAGCGAAAGCCTACCAAACCCCGTTCCTTTATCCAATAACGGACGTGATCGGCGTTGTCTGGGTCCTGCGGATCAATTAAGCCGTGCCCAATGAACCGATCCGGAAAACGCGCTACAGAATCCGCAATATAACCGTTATCCCAAGTAGACCAACTCGTTTGAACCAATACCGTCCAGTCTACACCGTGCGCGTCCATCTCAGCCAAAAGTTCATCAGCCGTTCCGGGTTCATCTGGATAGGAGTTCCAAGTCGGTGCCGTAGGACCGACAGGATATTTTGGGGGATCTATTTCCCAGACATGAACATGCGTATCTACAATCATCCGAGGCTCCTTCACATCGTGTTTAGACAAGGAATTGGGCATCCACTTTTTCGCCAGCCTGCAGCGTCGTCGCCGTCGGAATTGTGATTAAACCGTTTGCCAACACAAGCGAATGTAGGATACCTGACCCCTGCGGTCCGGTTGTTTGCGCAGTGATTTCTCCGTCGGACATCTTGAGAATGGCGCGCATATAATTAACGCGTCCATCCCTGTTAGTGATGCTCTCCGTCAACGTGGCTTTAAAGGTCGGACGCAACATATCTGTATGCCCCGCCATTTTCAAAAGCGCGGGTCGGACAAAGAGTTCAAACACAACCAGCGAAGAGACCGGATTACCGGGCAATCCGAAAATCGGTTTCCCATCAGCGATGCCATAAGCCTGCGGTTTTCCGGGCTTCATCGCAACACGCCAGAAGTTAATCTCACCCAACTTCGCCAAGACAGTCTTGACGACATCGTGTTCACCGACAGAAACGCCACCGCTTGTGATGAGCGCATCTGCTTTCGCGAGTGCGGTCCGGAAGATTCGCTCCGTCTCCGCTTCGTCATCAGGCGCGATCCCCATATCAATCGGTATACCACCTGCCGCTTCAACCTGTGCATAAAGTCCATAACGATTGCTATCCCGAATTTTTCCGGGAGTAAGCGGTTCTCCGAGTGGCGTGAGTTCGTCGCCTGTTGAAACGATTGCGACAGTAGGCGGACGGTGCACCGAGACCTCGGCACAATTAAGAGAGGCGAGCATTGAGATTTCTGGTGGACGCAGGTATTTTCCTTTTCCCATCACCTGCTGACCTTCCGCAACACTCTCACCGGTGAAGCGGACATTATCAGTTTCGTCAACACTTTCAAATATCTTAACTTTATTTTCCTCTTGTTGTGTTACCTCTTGCATCACAACGGCATCGGCACCTTCAGGCATCATTGCGCCGGTCATAATTCGCGCCGCCTGTCCTGCCGCGACCTGTTTCGTCGGCGCGTAGCCAGCGGCGATCGTCTCAACGACTGAAAGCACAGCAGGGTTTTCTTCTGTCGCACCTTCCACATCTGCGGCACGGACAGCGTACCCGTCCATCGCAGAATTATCAAACGGCGGGATGTTCTCCTCAGCATATAACGCCTCTGCGAGCACATAACCAGAACAACTCAGAATTGACCGTTTTTCTTCAGGTAAGACCGGAATGGTATCCAGCATCCGTTGCCTTGCTTCTTCAACACTTAGCATATAATTTTGTCTCCTTTGGGTAATCTCGTATCCAATATGATAAAGCATTACACTGATAAGTGCAAGGGCATTAATTTTTTCTTTCAGTTGAGGCATCTTCATCGGACGAGCAATCTCTCGGTCGCAATACTTATACCATTTCTGTTAATAAATCTCTCTTACGTAGAACAAACTTTTAGTTTGTTCCGCATCACCACACCCTCCATAAAAACCGGTAATGCAATAGCATCATTTAGAAATGGTATTACCGACTGCTGACCGCTAATGGCTGACCGCTTTTTTAAGTTTTATTTGACATTGACACAATCGTATGATATAATATATCGCAATCGTATGATGTAATTTATCGCAAATTTGTTGGCAATCATATTTTTATTTATACCATAGGTACTGGTTCATGAGAAACAGCACGACTTTCCGCAACAAATTGCTATTTGGACATAACCTGAAAATCTATGTTATAACAGGTTTATGTTGCTATGTCTTGCTGCTGGGTGTCATCGGATTGACACACGATCATGACGAACACTGCCATGACAAACGCTGCCATTCGGAGGATACCTGCACAGCCTGTTTCTTTTGCAGCCAGCACGTCAGTTTCGAGGTTGAATCCTTTGGCCTCGACTCACCACTCTCTTTCCATACCGGACTCCGACTTTATGAAGAAATTTTTCTCCCGCTAAAGCTGGTCATTCACACGCGGAGTCGCGCCCCACCTGTATCCTCTACTGAATTCGCAAATTATGCCTTTTAAAGGCAGATTTTGTTTTTCCTTATATCCTTGATTGTACGAAGATCGCGGGGCTACCTGTTACGCGCCCCGCGCTTTGTACATCTCTACTCTGCAACATATCGTAATGCTTCTATAGTAGGTGCCACCTGTGATTGTGTATCAATGAATGGTACGCTTTCAGGGGGTCTATAGGCACCTCTATTATTCTAACAAAGCATGAGGTTCGTGCGGCATGTCAATACGCGTTCCATAGTTTTCGCGCGGCATGTTCGCTGTTAAGTGTAATTCTATTTTAGAAACGACAGGTACACGCTGTGTACCATCAAATTAAAAAAGTTAAAAAATTGGAGCATATAAATGTTTACCTATCTTTTTGGACGCAACTTTTCTGTCGCTATTTCGCGATTAATGTTAATAAGCTTCGTAGCAGTACTACCGTTTATGGGCGGTTGCGGCGAAGATGACAACCCTATTGTTGACGATGATCATGACCACGAACACGAGGATGCCCCCATTCACGCCGATGTCGATGGCTTTGTTTTAGAAGTTGACGAACAAGAAGTCTATCGTCAGTTTCAAGGCACCCATACCGGCGGCCTCACCGTCAATGTTGGTGAAGAAATTGAGGTACATGCCGTATTTCTTGATGAACACGGTCACGAAGCCCACCTCCATGAAGTAGAATCCGTGGATGACCATGGACATGAGGAAGAATTCGGCTTGGGCTTGTCGGATTACGATTCCGCTATTATCAAGATCCATCTGGACCACGATGACCACGATGATGATCACGATGACCACGATGATGACCACGATGATGACCACGATGATGACCACGATGACCACGGTGATGAGTTACCGTTTGGACTCGAGGGATTGAAGGCAGGCACAACCGAAATCAAACTTCAACTCCTTCACGGGGACCATCCAGATTTCACGGGAGCACTTCTGATACCGGTAACCGTTCAATAAGGGGAACCCCATGTTAAGCACTTGTGCTTGTTCACATAGGTCTCCCACGGTAGGGATGCTGAGAAAGCGTCCCTACCTATTCCTGTTCGTGTCTGGAATAATCGTATGTCTATTTTGCTATCTCAAGGATTCCCAAAGTGCCTCAAACACAACGTTGTCTCTGGAAGGAGAAGTTACCGAGGTACGGACGCATGCTCGACTTAGTGGTGTGAGAGTCCAGATTCTGGGACTTGACGGAAGCGTCCGGACCGATGCAAACGGGCGGTTCAAGTTTAACACCGTGCCGGAAGGTCAGCAGACGCTGCAGTTCCTGAAGGTCGGTTATCAGCGGTTTGAACAGGTAGTTAATGTCAATACCTCGACACCTTATCTCAATATTGAACTGGAGGCGTTGTCGTTTCAACTGCAAACCATCACGGTATACGGTTCAAATCGCTCTCTTTCACAGTTTGAGGAAACAACCGACTTCGCATTGGGTGAAGCGGAACTCCAAAGACGGTTAGGGATGACCTTGGCGAACACGTTAGCGGATGAGACAGGCGTTTCACAACGAATGATGGGACGGGCGATTGCGCGCCCCGTTATCCGGGGATTGGGCGGAGACAGACTGCTCATCCTCGAAAACGGCGAACGCACAGGCGATAAATCCGCATCCAGTGCTGACCATGCCGTATCCATTGATCCGACGACTGCCGAAGGCGTTGAAATTACGCGCGGCCCCGCATCCCTCATTTACGGCTCAAGTACATTGGGCGGTGTCATCAATGTCAAAAGCAATCACATACCGCGAATTCTACCCAGACGGCTGGATATGCATCTAACCTTTCAAGGTGAATCTGTAAACTCTGGGTTGACCGGAACAACAGGTTTTACGTTCCCAATGGGTGATTTTGCGGGAAATATAGAATGGAATCGGCGCCTTGCATCTGACATACAAACACCGGTAGGCGTACTCGAAAACACTGCCCTTTCAAATGTTAATTTTTCAGGCGGTGCTTCGCTCATTAAGCCGTGGGGTTTCATCGGTGTATCTGGAAGTAGTTATCGCTCAGATTACGGCGTTCCCGGCTCACCAGAGGGACATATTAGCGGGGTCAACATCGAACTCGACAAGCAACGTTATGAAGGACAGATGGAGTACCGCTTCAATACAGCAATACTTGAAAAGGTAAAACTCCAGACTGCCTATACGCGTTATCAGCATCAAGAGTGGGAGTCCAACGGGAGACTTGGTGTCGAATTCGGTCTGTTAACTTACAA
>JAAXHL010000052.1:0-305 GCA_012270865.1 Candidatus Poribacteria bacterium
GATAGATTTGAGAAATATCAGTTTAACATTAAAAGGAGAAAGCCAAGGATTAGGTACTTTTGGAGACCTGTGTTTATTTGCATTATTCTTTGTATCAAAGCCGCCCTGATAAGAAGGGTTTAGCGGGTTAAAAGTATCAAAGTCCCCCTGATAAGGGGGATTTAGGGGGTTAAAAATAACGTAAGTTTCATAAATACTTGAGCTAGACACATTTGCTCTTAAAGTCCCCTGATAAGGCGGATTTAGTGGGTTATAGTAAAATCCAAAAATAAATCAACTCTTGTCCGAAGATAACCCCCCTTGTC
>JAAXHL010000052.1:487-65490 GCA_012270865.1 Candidatus Poribacteria bacterium
CCCTTGTCCGAAGATAACCCCCCTAACCCCCCTTATCAGGGGGAATAAGATGGACATTGCACGGATTTGATGTGTTTAAATAATTATGGGCTTTGCTATAAAAGTATCAAAGTCCCCTGATAAGCCGGATTTAGGGGGTTGCGGATTTAAGGGACTTTATCCGAGATATGCGCTCACATAAATTTTGATACATCCCTTCAAGATTATTTAGCACCTCTGCGTTGGTATATCGCACCACTTCAATACCATATTTGTTTAGATTTTCAGTTCTGCGTTTATCGTACTGTTCTTGATCTGCGTGCGTATCCCCATCAATTTCAATAGCAAGCATGAGTTCAGCGCAATAAAAATCAACAATATATTCTCCTAATGGTTTCTGACGGGTGAATTTTAGATTGTCCAATTGTTTGTTACCTAATACCTCGTACCAGAGTTTCTTTTCTGCCGGGGTTGGGTTTTTACGGTTTTGACGCGCCTTTTGGGTTAGCGTTTTGTTGTAAGGTATGTACACCGCGCACCTCCTTTATCAGCGGAAGAATGAAGCAAAAGCAACCCCCCTTGCCCCCCTTATCAAGAGGGTAAGAAGAAAAAGCAACCCCCCTTGCCCCCCTTATCAAGAGGGTAAGAAGCAAAAGCAACCCCCCTTGCCCCCCTTATCAAGGGGGTAAGAATGAAGACCGATAACTATCTTTATCTTAAAATATCCTCCGGTCCGTAGAATTCTGTGAAGGTTGTCCAGGTCTCTGTACGTTTATCAAATCGGCTTAACCCGCGATAGGTGCCGAACCAGACATAGTTACTATCAATAGCCATGGAAAGGATACCGTTATGTGCCAACCCGTCATCTCGTGTGTAAGTTGTCCAAGTATTCGTCAACTGATCAAACCGGCTGACACCGGCATTATAGGTGCCGATCCAGACTTCTGTGCCATCAACCCCGATAGTGGTAACCTTGTTGCTCGTAAGTCCATCTTCTGTCGTATAGGCAGCCCAAACATCTGTTTTCTCATTATAGAGCGTTACACCGAGATCACTGCCAAACCAGACGCGATCGCTATCAATAGCAATACAACTGATTTCATCGCTTGCGAGTCCATCTTCGACTGTGATTGTTTTCCAGATGTCTCTCCCGATGTCGTATTTGCTTACGCCTCGGCGTGTCCCGACCCAGACGTTTCTTTTACTTGCGGTGATACACCAAATTTGATCGGTAACCAAGGATTCCGCGAACTCCTTAGATACGGCGGAGGGTTGGATTTCAGTGCCTGATGTGTAGGTAATCCATGCGTTGAGGTCATCTGCGGTGCGTGGGTACTTTCCGATCCCGGAATTGGTTCCGACCCAGATGCTATCACCGTCGCTGCTGACCGAAGTTATATTATTTGCAGGTAACCCATGCTCAGTTTTGTACTGATCCCACCGCAACGCTATCTTATCAAATCGGTTTGCGCCGTCGCGTGTGCCGATCCAGACGTATTGTTCATCTGTTACAATAGAGCTGACAACGTTATCGGAGAGAGAATCTCTCTTTTTCCGTCCATGGCGGTGCCAATGTCCGCCGTGGGTTTCAATGTTTTCGGATCCACCTTCCTGCCGATAATTTTTCCAGGTGCCCAAAACCTTATCATAGCGTGACATCCCCTCATCGGAACCGATCCAGACGAACCGTTCATCCGTATCTACCGTGCGGATGGTGCGTCCAACGAGGGTAGGTAGTGCTGTCAAAGGTGTCCAAGATTCCTTGCGTTTGTCATAACGTGAAAGCCCGCGCAAGGTGCCCACCCATACATAGTCTTCATCGACTGCAAGCCCATACTCACCGACATGATTATGGAGCAGCCCCTTGATATTTTTAAAGGTTGTCCATGTGCCGGAGGCGAAATGAAAGCGTCGCAGCCCTTCGTTGGGTGCGGCTAACCAGAGATAATCGTCATCGGCGGCGAGTTCGAGGGTTCCGCGCCCGGATCTGATTGTCGTCCACTCCTTTGTACGCCGGTCGTATCGGGTGACGCCTGCGTCATCCCAAGGTCTGTAGAGTATCCAGACATCTTTCTCTGTTGCGATAATGCGTCTAATAGTCTTTGCGGCGAGCACATCATTTGTCGAAAAGGTCGTCCATTTTTTTGTTTTCTTATCGTATCGTGAGAGTGGACGGTTGCTGCCTCTGTCCCATTCCGAACGTGCAACCCAGATGAAATCGTCATCTACAGTAATCCATTCGGCACCTCTACCCGCCAGCCCGTCTCTGGGTCCGAAATTCTTCCATTCACCTGTGGTCTCATTGTAACGAGTCAACCCTCGACCAGAGGCGAACCAGACGTTTGGTCCATCAACGCCAAGTGACCTTATCCGCTCGATTTCGCGGTGCCCCTCTTCTTCAACCATATCCCAGGTGCCGGTTGCTTTATTATAACGGTTTAGTTCCAAACCTATCATCGGGATAACCCAGACGCTCTGCTCACTGACAGCAATTTTATCTACATCGTCTGTAGAGAGTCCATCTGCTGTGGTAAAATGCTGCCATGTATCCGCCATTTTATCGTAGCGGAGAACACCGTAGTCCGTGGTGAACCAGACGGCATCCGTATCTACATAAGTCCAACGGATAAAGGTCATGGATCTTTTCTGGGTGGAGTGCAGAATATCTAAACGTGTGAAACGCCGCCACGTTTCTGTCGGACGATGGAACCGTACGATACTACCGTTCGGTGAAGATCGCCAGTTATTAAACCAGATGTAATCGCCATCAAATTCGATGTTTGAAACCAGCGTTTCAAGGAACGGCTCGCGTAGCGGACGGGATTGATGTATTTGAAGTTTCCAGTTTCCAGTTTCCAGTTTCGAGTTACCAGAGACCTCTTTAACTGACCGCTGGTTACTGGTGACTGGTAACTGATAACCATATTCAACAATCCCGATATCGGTCGCCAACCAAAGTGTGTCATCTTCACATAAGATATCGCGAATGTTATACGGCACATTTGAGAGCGAATTCCAAGAGTCGGAGGCGATAGTGTAACTTCCTAACCCTCGCGGTGTGCCGATCCACAAGACACCATCTTGAAAAGCGAGCGCGGTGACATTTGGAGATGGCAATCCCTTATACTTTTCAACATTACTGACGGACAACGGCACCCAACGCTGCTGGGTGCTGTCATACCGCGCGAGCCCTTGGTGTGTGCCTGCCCAAATCGTATCTGCTTCCCCGCCGTTATCTATGGACAATAGAACATTCACATAAGGGTCGGGAAGTCCACGGGTCGCACGGTGCATCTTCTGATCAGCGATCGAATATCGCCAAACACCGTCAACCCCACCGAACCAAACACTGCCATTGTGAACAAGTACAGATAATATGAGCGGATTTCTGGGTGCATCTCCGTCCGCAGGGGAAACCGGTACGTCAAGCTGCGTCCACTTTTGAGATGTCGGGTCATACATGCCGGGTCCCAAACTGGTACCGAGCCAAATAATAGGGCTGGACTGTGTTGCATCGGTAGCAACTGCTGTCACGAAAGCTTCACCCGAAGGAGTTTCCAGTTTCCAGTTTCCAGAGAAGAGTCGCTTGGACGACCTGAACCTTCTTTTAACTGGTGACTGGTAACTGGTAACTGGTGACTATTCTGCGGTGTATGAAATATCCATTCATCGCCCGTATACATCCGCGTCCCAAGCCCTCGAGCGGTCCCAACCCAAATGGCTGTCGGCTCTCGGCTGTCGGAAACCTTCGGTAAAGAAGTTTCTGATGAAGTTCCGCTCTCTATCTGACGGAAACCGACTGCTGATGGAAACCGATGGCTATTCTGGCTAATAAGTATTGATGTGATGTATGGTGTCGGGAGTCCGTCTTCTTTGGCGATGATTTCCCAACTACGCGTTTGGGGTGAATAGACAGAGATGCCTGCGACTGTTGCTATCCAGAGGTTGCCGTTGTTATCACGTGCTATTGCGCGAACGTCGTTGTCGGCGAGAAAATCGGCTTGCTTGTAAATTATCCACTTACCGGTTACCTTATCGAAACGGCTCACACCGTCCTCTTTGCTCGCGAACCAGACATCATTGCCGTGCGTGGTAATCCAACTCACATGATTGCTTGACAATCCATCTGCTTTGGTGTAGTGGACCCATGTATTGACAGGTTTGATGAACCGATGGACACCTGCGTTGGCAGTCCCAAACCAGACTTGGAAGCCATCTGACCGGATAGAGGTAATCATGTTGCTTTTCAGGAGATCGGTTTTCGTATAGGTTTTGATGAAGGTCTGATCGACTTGATTGTATTGACTGACACCCTCTTTTTCGGTGCCAAACCAAACGCTGTCATCGTCCACTGCAATCGTAGCGATTTCGCTGTCTATCAAGCCATCTGATTTTGTATAGTTATTCCATGAATCCGTATCTCGATGGTAGCGACTCACGCCGCCTCTGCTGAACCTTGGGTCCTCGTCCCATCCGTGTGGGTCAGGGTTTATTTCTCTATCGGTGCCGACCCAGACGTATTCTGGTTCGACGGCGATGGTTGTAATTATTTTGCTGACCAAACCATCTTTTCGGGTACGTACCGCCCAACTGTCAATTGTTTTGTCATATCGGTTGAGTCCGTTAGAGGTTCCGAACCAGACGTAGTTTCCGTCCACAGCAATAGAAGAGACCTGGTCGCTCGCTAAACCGTCAATGGTTCGGAAGGTTGAAAAGGTGTCCGTTTGCCTGTCGTAGCGGCTTACGCCTTCATCTGTGGCGAACCAGACCCATTGCCCATCAATTGCGACGGCGTTCACCATATCGTTCGCCAATCCATTTTCCATCGTGTAGTGTAGCCACTGATCCTGCTGACGTTTCCAACGCGAAACGCCGCGTGCTGTTGCAATCCATACGTTTTCTGAATCGGCGGCAATGCAGTTGACTTCGTTGCTGACGAGCGTCCGTTCTACGGGCCATACCTTTTCAGGGCGCAAGTCCGTATCGGAGTCCTTAAGTGGGACCTTGGACTGCGGATCGGTGGTTACCAGTGGACCACAACCGGTAATTATAAAGAGAGGAGACAGGAATAGGAGACCTATAATCAGAACAGCAAACGAGCGTTTGTGCCTGCGTTCTAAGTTTTCAGATGTAATCGGAGGATCGTTGTCATCTAACCGGTTCATCATTTTTAAGGTTACCCCTTCATCACTCTTCGGGCAGGAGACCCCATCCTTTAGGTTGGGGAGGAATGCCCGTCTCCTTTTGTTAGATCTAAAAAAGCGTGCTGTTTTATACCACCTGCACACGGGGTATCTGAGTTCTGGTGGGCTGCTTCGTTCAACAGAGCTCGCACTTTCTGTCTACTTAACCTGACCCGGTGTCCATATCAGAAGATAGATGCTGGTAAAGCCTCGTCTCCGAGTATATGTTGCCCCATCCACATCACAACGCCCACGCTACCGGGACTTGGGGAGCATCCTTAGTGAAATACCGACCACAGATATTTCACGTTTCACGAGAATGTTAGAGCTGCCACGCTCAAGTGTTGCGATATTGTAGTGTAGAAAACCGTTTAACTTGTGGAGTGGACGCTTGGCATGCGCTTCGCACAAGCCCAAGTCTTTAGACTTGGGTAGTTGACTATAAATTAATCCAGAAGTTGCTTTAATGTTTGGTACTCATTATGACACAGAAACATTTTATAAGCAAGAAAAGCGCAATTAGAGAATCAAAACGCATTTGACAAAAATCTATAAATCCCCTACAGTATATTTGAGAAACAAAATGCACAACTTGGTGAATATAACACGGAGGTATTCATAATGCCTTATGGCGGCAACGACTGGCTTGCTTTAACGGAAGAACCGACACTTGAACCAGACATCCCGATCTGTGACCCGCACCACCATTTTTGGGATTTCCGAACCGAGCGTATTCCTT
Source organism: Candidatus Poribacteria bacterium (assembly GCA_012270865.1). Lineage (GTDB taxonomy): Bacteria > Poribacteria > WGA-4E > WGA-4E > WGA-3G > WGA-3G. The sequence continues at coordinate 6,389 of JAAXHL010000052.1, forward strand.
ATCAACGGTATCTGCTCCACGAACTGATTGCGGATATTGACAGCGGACATAACGTGCGTTCCACTGTGTTTGTTGAGGCGCGCGCGATGTATCGCGCCGACGGACCGGAAGAGATGCGTCCTGTGGGTGAAGTCGAATTTGTGCAAGGGTTAGCCGCTGCGAGTGTGAGCGGTCTGTACGGTACGAGCCGTGCTGCCGCTGCGATTGTCGGGCATGCGAACTTGAACTTGGGTGAACGCGTTGAGCCTGTACTGGGAGCCTTACAGGCGGCGAGTCCGAACCGGTTTCGCGGTATCCGACACTCTGTCACCTCGGATCCGCACCCTGAGATAGGTGGAACCTCGGCATATAGGACAGCGGGACAACTGGGGCGCGATGATTTCCGGGCGGGTGCGCGGGTGTTGGCTGATATGGGAATGTCTTTCGAGGGGTGGATGTATTTTCCACAGCTTCCTGAACTCGCTGATTTTGCGAAAGCGGTACCGGATTTGACGATTATTCTTAATCATATCGGCGGTTTGCTGCGGGTCGGTCCTTATGGCGGGAGAGATGATGAAGTGTTAGCGACTTGGCGGAGCGGTATCGCTGCTGTGGCAGAGTGTCCGAACGTTAACATCAAGCTCGGTGGTATCGGGATGCCGCGCACCGGTTTTGATTGGCACGAACGCGAGAAACCGATAGGTTCTGAAGAATTGGCAGCATCTATTGCCCCCTTTATGAATTATTGCATCGAGCAGTTCGGTCCGGAGCGGTGTATGTTTGAAAGCAATTTTCCGGTCGATAAGGTCTCGTTCTCCTATCATGTAATGTATAACGCCTTCAAACGGTTGTCATCGGGGTATTCGGCTGATGAACGCGCTGCGCTGTTTCATGATACTGCCGTTCGTGTGTATCGGATAGATATCTGAGGAAGCGCGAAAACATCTAATCCTGTACGTCCTTGATTTGGACAGATAACTAATAGACACTACTACGATGTCCAACTTCATGCACAAAAACCTCTTGGGTGCTTGTATTGAAAGAATACAGGACTCGATAATCTTTGGCAACTGTGAGGCTGAATTTGCCTCTGTGTATCCTTTTCAATGCTTTTTTCGGGTATGCCTCCCAATTTGCGCATAAATTTTCCAGTTTTTCGAGTATTCTTGCCCGAATTGTGGGATGCAAACGCTGCATATCTGATATTGCCCGGGCTCTTATAGTAAAATCCGAAAATAAATGAACACTTGTCCGAAGATAACCCCCCTAACCCCCCTTATCAGGGGGGAATAAGATGGGAATTACTTCGATTTGATGTGTTTAAATAATTATGGGCTTTGCTATAAACCCCCTAAATCCCCCTTATCAGGGGGACTTTAAGAGGAAGTGCGTAAGTCCTAAGGATGAAAAAATGAGCATTGACAGCGGTTATTTTTGGTTCCGACTCTTTAAGACGCGAGGTATTGGTCCGAAACTTCTGGGTTCTATTGCCAAAATATTGGAGGCAGAAAATCTAAAACCAGAAATGTTGCTATACAACCGAAGCGATCTCTCGGCGCAATTTCCTGAATTGGCGAAAATCCGAGAAGAGGATAGCGAAAAGATATTCGCAGCGTACGAGGAACTTAAAGATCACGGGATCAATATTATCTATCCCGGACATCCATATTTTCCGCAACATCTCCTTGAGATTGCACCGGTTCTGTTTGTTAAAGGAGAACAAAAACGTCTCAGGTCAGATAGCATCACGATTGTCGGGGCGCGGGATGTATCGGACAAAGGGGTTCGTATTACGAGAAAACTTGCTGGCGAACTTGTCGGTAAGGGGATCAATATCGTCTCTGGATATGTCGCTGGTGTTGACGTAGAGGCGCATTTAGGTGCGTTAGAAGCAGGCGGAACGACGACTATCGTTTTATCTGATGGCATCAAGCAGTTGCGTCAAAAAAGTGCCTTTAAGAAATTCAATTGGGACCGAGATGTGCTTGCGGTTTCACAATTTGACCCAGATACCGAGCGGAGCGCATGGGATGCGTTGGAGCGAAATCAGCTTGTGTGTGCGCTCTCTAAAGCGGTTGTTGTTATTGAATCTGGACCTGAGCGGGATACGGAAGGTAAATTGAGTGGAACCTTTATTACTGCTAAAGCGGCACTGGATCTAAATTTACCCGTTTTTGTTGTTAACCCAAGCAACCTTGACAACGCGCCGAAAGGCAATGCTGATTTGATTGCGTTAGGTGGGTACAGTTTCGACCCAGCCAATGGTGCAGCGGAAATTGGAAAATACTGGGATATCCGAATCTGCCGCCGAATCAATGGTCCGGTGTTCTAACTTTCACTCGCCTTGAATCAACTTAAATTTATGTGCAGCTTCTTCTACGCCGACGAAACGGTTGTAGATTGCTATGTTGCTGAGTTTGCCTTCCCAGTTCCTGCCGCCACTCGCTTCGTCCCCGAAAAGCAACGGATAGAGCTCCCAATTGCTGAAATCGCCTTGCGTACCGTTGCTAACGTGGACAAGTTCGCCGTCAATATAACTGTAGACATTCCCCTCAAAGTAACTGACGATGATGTGCGTCGGTTTCCCAGGCGTAATCCTACCGAAAGAGAACTCGCCACCTAACCCATTCGCGCCGGTCTGCGGTGTCCGGATTCTCATAGCAAAACGGTTTCCGTCCTGTCCGAATGTGAAATTGCGATGCGTAATGTCGTTTGAGAAGGAGATAATTCGCGCGGGACCGCTCTGGTCCAGATTGTCCGTTGTAACGAGACACTCAAGTGTTAATTGATTGCTCGTTTGACATGCTGCGAGAAGCGTGTTATTTACGCCTTCGGTGAGAAATGCCCCACCGGTCAAATCCATCTGTCCATCATCGCCGATTTTCGCGTCGCCGCGGGGTTCAATACCTCCACTGCCTTCAAGGGTGCCGTGCCAGAGAAAAACGAGTCCATCACGTGAACCGGGGAATTCTGTGTGCGTCCCGATGTCAGCGGGTGCCTCCGGTGATACATGGATTGCGAGGGATGTCGTTGCCGTGTCACCTTCCTCATCCATCACCGTGAGCGTTGCAACGTATTGACCGAGGCTTTCGTAGACGTGTGTTGGGTTTGATTCGGTAGAGATTGCTCCGTCTCCGAAAGTCCAATGGTGTGCCAGATCGCCTGCTGCTGAGAAATTCACCGTAAGCGGTGCGCTGCCTTGGATCACATCGGCGGATGCTTTCGCTTCCGGACGGAGTTTCTCACCCGATGCGTACGGTGTAAAGCGATAGGCAGACCCACCGTGCGGTGCAGCGAATGTATACGCTCCGGGTTGCGCCGTACCGACGGGGACGACTTTCATATTCCAAGTGTCCACACGATCAACTTTATAGGGTTGCTCCCCTTGCAAAGTTAGTGTTATCGTCTGCGGTGCGGTTGTGTAAGTAAGGTAGTATTCTCCATGCTTCGCGAGGATATACTGTCCCTTGTCATCACCGATCGGTTCAAGCGTATCAAATGCGGGTGCGTCCGCCATGAAGTTTTTGAGGAACGCGATCCGCGGTGGACTTTCACCGCGCAGCACACCGCCTTTTGCCCACCAGAGGAGGTCTTCAGGGTGTTCATAGGTCTCTCCGTGTCCGACGTAGCATCCAGAGAGTGTCCCTGCCCAGAAGTGTTGCACCATCTGTTCTGCGGTGATATTCCCCCATCCCTGTGGAACATTACCCTCGTAACGGCATTCATCATAGATAACGGGTTTGCCGTACTGCTCGCGATAATGGATACCTTGTGCCATGTTGGAAGTTTGGATGCTGGTGTGCATCACCCACGGTTTGCTGTGGTCGTACCAACGCCTGCAGTTGTGGATTCCACGTAACCGTTGATATGGATCATGATCTCGGATAATCTGGAAAAACCGGTCCCAGTCGGATTCCTGTTTGGCTGGCATGATGTCAAATTCATTGGCGAGGGACCACCAGACGTTCCGAAACGCTGCTAACCGAGCGACGGCATATCGGATGTATCGGTCATCGCTTTCGGCATCCATATTCTCAAAATCCCATCGGTCGTAAGTATGAAAGAGAATAATGTCCGCCTCAATACCGAGGTCCAAAAGGTCTTAAACACGTTGTTCAAAATGCTGCCAGAATTCGGGGTTGAATTTTGTGAAATCCCAATCTTTTAGCGGTTTTCCTTCAAACGGATAGTAGACGGGTTCATTTTTGTTGTAGACGTAATCTTTTGGAAAGATGCACATCCGCATCTTGTTGAAGGGTGCCTCGGCGAGGGTTTTGAGCGTCTGTTCCTCCATCGCATTCCCTTGATGCGCCCACGCATAGCAGGTTGTTCCAAACTGGTGGTACGGTGTGCCATCAGTGTATTGTAAATAGAAATCTTTATAGACACGGACGGGTCCGTGATTCCCTTCGGATGGTTCAACGCATGTAAATTGCCCCGTCTGACCGTCAAGTTCGGCGCGGTTACTTTTCGTTGTGTACGTCCATTCACCGATTGCGTCGGGCATGAATCGGATTTTGTAGATTCCGTTTCCGTCGTAGAACCCGTGCGGTTCAAAAGTCCGACCTTCTTGTTTAAATTCTGCTGTCAATTCGACCTCAGTGAACGGATTGACTTGATCGGGTCCATTTAAGGTAACTTCGTATATTCCCCACTGTTCAACCATATTCATCTCCGATTTTTGTGCATTCACGGTAGCTGCCATACTTAGAAAAAAAGCAGCCGTGAAAGTTATCTTCTACGACTAAGCATACTTGAAGAGCCGATAAATGTCAAGGACTTCTGGAAGATCAGATTTTTGAATAAAACCGTTCAGAAATTGGACACTAAAAACAACGGAGTTGTCTAATATTGGGTGAAAACCCGTTTTCAAAGGTGTTCTGTGCCTGAATTGTCTTTGGCATGAGAATTGCTATGTATATTCTAAGATGCTGAGGGAACCATGGGAAGCCTTCCTTCTTGGAGAAATACGGAGCGATGCGATGGGCTTTCCGATTCTCAATTGTTGCATCGCTCCCTCTATCCATCAGTGCTGTTTGCAAAGGAGAAAAGATCATGAATAGGTGGAAATGTTTACTTTTTATACTCGCTTGTTTATCACAGATCGGCTGCGCCGCACTTTTTACGGAACAGGTGTATGTTTTGATTGACCGTCCAGTGAGTGAAAAGGTGACTTTCAATGGCGAAATTTATTCACTCCCAGAGAGAGCGGATATTCGGAAAATTGTGCTGCTCGGCTCTGGGAAAATCCGAAACATTGAGATCCATGTGCGCGATAAGAGAAACCAATGGGAACCTGTCAAGAAAGTCCCGGGGGGCATCGAATTCCCGTTTGAAATCCCACTGATCGTTGAGACAGATGCCGTCAAAATTATAAAACACGCAATGACTGGAGCCGGTAACATTGAGACGGTTCAATTTTACACGGTTGCGGATAAAGAAAATTAAAGGCTGCACCTCTTCGGGCATTTTTAGACCGTTTTGCTCCTTTTTGTGCAACTTATAATCTGGTGCCCTATGCTTAAGGAGATAGAACCGTGAGAGAAGTGTTACACCGACAAATATTTATCAGTTTCTGTTTATTCATATTAATTGCGCTGAGTGCTAAAGCGTTGCCGCCGGCTTCACCTGCTGGCGGCGGGATGTTAAGACTGGATGAAACACACGATTTCGTCGCTACCACAAACGCGTGGTTTCCCGATGAACAATTTGAGGGATTGACTGCCGAAGCGTGGATATATTACGAAGAACCGCCTGTACCCGGCACTTTCTGGTCAATTATTGGGCAAGAGGGACGATTCAATTTGATTATTCACGGCAACGGGAATACATTAGGAGCATGGGGATACGCTGTAGACGCAGCGGGATCATTGATCAGCGGAGGTTCCCGCTTACCTGAAAAGAAATGGATACACGTCACAGCGATTTACGATGCTGGAGCAGGAAAGGGATTTAACGGTAAGGGCGGCAATTGGTGCTGCCCGGGTGGACATCTCATCAAATCGGACAAGCCGCTTCGGATTGGTGGAATCGTCCCACAAAATCTTAATCGGAGCCATTTTGTCGGGGACAATCTGAAAGTCCGCGGGTATATTGATGAAGTCCGAATCTCCAATGTCGTGCGATACGTCGGTCCAGAATGGGAAGTCCCAAAAGGGAAATTCAAAGTCGACGAACATACCATTTCACTTTGGCACTTCAACGAAGCACCCGGATCAAAACAGTTCAAAGATGCATCTGGGAACGGATATGACCTCTGGAGAACTGGCGTTTGGGCAGTTGAAGCAGAAAGGAAACTCACCACAACATGGGGACAACTTAAGCGAGGTATTTTATGAAAACACTCACCAACCCCCTCGCGCAAAAATTGCGAGTCTATATCACAATCATCTGTGTTATCTGTATCTCCTGTTCTGCTTTCGCGATTGAACCGATCGGTACGATTGGGCAGCCGCTTCCTGAACAGCACGCTTTCCTTTCCAATGATACGATTTTACGTGTTGTCCCGACGCACATTCAGGTTGTTGATTTGCCTACAGGGGCAGTGATTGATGAGTTCGGTGAACGAACAGACTACAGTGATGTGATATTTAGTCTGACTGCATCGCATTTAGCGATTTTGAATCACGTTGGCGATCCGAGAGCGACAACAGTCAACATTTGGGATGTCAACACTCGCGAGCAGATCATAACGTGGAATTTTGAAAGCCGCGTTAGCCTTGTAGCATTTAGTCCAACGGATTCGGTGTTGGCAACATCCTTTAAAGATGGGATCCATCTATGGAACTGGCAAACTGGAGAGTTGATTGGAACGATGGTGCGTATAAATTTTGCATCGAAACGCGCCATGACCTTCAGTCCGGACGGTCGTCATCTCCTGATAGTCTCCAGACAGCCAGATGTCGAGTTGTGGAACATCGAAACGCTCCGCTTAGAAGAACGCTTTGAAGGACACACTGGTAACTGGGTTGAGGACGTTGTTATCAGTCCAGATGGCGCAACTATTGCAACATTTGAAAGAAATTCAAATTCAGTTTATGTCTGGGATGTAGCGACGCTACATCTGTTATGGAAAAAAACAAGTAGTCAAGGCAGGATTTCAAGCATGGACTTCAGTCCGGATAGCGAGCGTCTGTATTTTACAACACAGACATCCCGGCTGAGAAGGTCGGGTTATGGTCCGTGGTTGGGTTGGGACGATCAAGTGCGTGTCTTGGATGTTAAGTCTGGCCGACAGATTGACGCGTTTGGTACCGAGTTCACTCGCTTGGAATCGGTGATACTTTCACCAGATGAAAAAACAGCGCTTCTACACTATCACGATGCTGTTGTGCTATGGGATATTGAGAAGAAACAATCTTTAAATGTATCGGCTGATTTTATTAACTATGGCTGGGGATTGGACGCAGCACTGAGTCCTGATGGTAGAACCCTGCTCAGTGTCACCCGGGACTCTATTAAGATTTGGGATGTTTCTTCTGGGCGGCTACGGCGACTTGTTTCTGCTGAAAAAGAGCTCTTTAAAGGATTTGTCATCTCTCCCGATAGCAAACAATTCGCTGTTGTTCAAGACCCTTGGGTGCAGGTCCGAAATCTTCGGACCGGTAAAGTTGAAAAACAATTCCCACATCGCGTCGGATTTTCTTATGAAATCACCTTCAGTTCGTCAGGAAAATGGATTGCGATGGAGGAAGATTGGGGGGACCTGTTCGTCTTAGATACCAAAAACCCAAACAGATTTCAGCAGATTCAAGAAGAAAAAATTCACATTTATTATGCACTTGCTTTCAGTAAAAATGATACATACTTAGCAGCTGCCGGTGAGGCGAAAGATGATAGCCACTGGGTTTCGTTATGGAAACGTGAAGGGGATACCTTCGTTTTTCAATACCAGTGGCAAGTGCCAGAACTTTATAACAGTTCACACCCAACATTCACCTTTGCAACCGATACGATATTAGCCGTATTTATCCGCGACAGCATCCAAATCTGGAAACTCTTGCCAAATCATGCACGACTTTCAAAAACACTCGATGGAGAGGCACCAGTGCATTTTAGTTCAAACACCCGCTATCTCTTTACCAATCGAAATGACAAGTTCCAAATTTGGGATTGGAGAGAGGAGACACAGATGGACTATCCATCTATCCCGGCGTATTTCGCCGTGAGTCGAGATGGATCCGTGTTAGTTTCGTATGCCGATACTGGGCAAATCGAAGTATGGGATGGAAAAGCACTACTCCCTACACAGGCTGGCACTATTAACCCTCACGGTAAGCAGCTTGCGATATTAGGCGAGGTGAAGCGGGATCAACTGATGCAAAATTTTCCTAACCCCTCCAACCCGGAGACATGGATTCCGTTCCGGCTCGCAGACGAAAGCCATGTCACGATTCGGATTTACAGTCCAACGGGTCAATTGGTGCGTCGCTTATCGCCGGGTGTAATGCCAGCAGGCGACTATTCCTCACAGGCAAAAGCCGTCTATTGGGATGGACGTAACCAGACCGGCGAACCTGTGAGTAGTGGTACTTACCTCTACACAATTAACGCAGGCGATTTCTCCGCAACCCGTAAAATGCTCATTCTGAAGTAAGACAGTTTGATGGAAAGGCGAGGCACAAACCGATGAAAGCGTTAAAACAGGCAATTCATTTCATGTTTGTCGGGACGTGCGTCCTGAGCATATCTGTGTTCTATGGTTGTGGTGCAAGCAGTCTCGGACCGCATAAACCGCTCTTGCCTGCCGTTGAAAGCGAAGAGAAATTCTCAAACAGATTCCAATTGGAAGAAGAACCGCAATTTTTCTATGATCTTTACGGTAAAGAAATCGTAGAAGGCAACGAACTCAATTCATACACCGACCAGAAAGAATTTGATCAGAACGGTAAATTAGTTGTCGGGTGGGGCGGACAACTCGATAGTCTTCGCTTCACGACGCAATTAGATCGGACAATCATCGTTGAAGAAAGTTTTCTCGGTAGACATACCGAGTTTATGATTGGCGATCACCTACGCTTCAAACCGGCTACCCTGTTTCCAAACCGATATATTCTATACAAAAGTGAGTTTGATGGACTTCGGTGGGACATCTCTTTTGCACAGGAGCATCACCTCTTCAGTTTTATCCACTCACGCATTTCTAATCCTATTAAACTAACAGATGAGACCTTAACCCAAAGACTTGCAGGGGACCTTGGACGCAGAAACGGGTTGAACGCGGCATCAGGGGTCAGGAACATCGAAAACGCGCGACTCATCGGTTTTCGAGGACAAGGTATTTTAGGCGGATTGTTCCGCGTCGGATTTACTTATGTGAATTTGCATAAAGAACACCCAGAACGTCTCATAAACTCACCTATGGGAACCGTTGCGAATACACCGCCTGAAATGATATCTGTCGTTTTCCGTGACGACTCGCCTGAAGATAATCATACGAGTGCCTTCACAGATTTTGAAGCTTATGATCCAGATGGGCATCACCATCATATCCAAGAGGGTGTCGGTGCAGCTTTCAAAAGCATGAAGGTTACGATCGTCACACAAGAACTTGAAGAATTAATCCGCACAGATATAGAGCAAGGCATTGAACCCGAGCCGCTACCTGAAATGACGCACAGATTCGATGTCTACGCGAATGAGCTTGTGCCGGTTGATCACGCCGGGGGTCCTTCCGAAATCCGAGATTCCGTTGATGGGAAGTGGAAGATCGTCAACGGTTTCAATAAAATGAAATACGACCTGATTCTAACGGATGCGAAGATTAACATTGACCCGCGAACGGTTAAATCCGTTGTATTTGATATGGTTGTCGCAGGCGATTACAATATTGCGGTTATCGGTTTCAGTAAAGCAAATAGAGCAGCAGAAAACCCGGACCTTCAAGAATGGATAAAAACCACCGATGGACGCATTCAGATGCCGTATCGCGACATCATTGAGGCACCGGGGAATTACGGACAATCTCTGGATTATATCAGAAACAGGAAAAAACTTGCTGACAACCCGACGCAATGGACAGGTGAAGGAAGAGCTCGGAAAGTGCGATACCGTTATGGTGCCGCGCGCGCTGCAGCACTCTACGGACTCGACCTTGAGGGTACTGTCGGCAATGTTTTTATCAGGACACACTACTCTGTTAACGGTAAATACAAACAGTATCCGACTATCCCGAAGGATAAGATCGGATTTAGTCGAACCCAAACAACTATTCCAGGTCCACATGGCGAGGAGTCAACAGGTGTCACTATTGACATCAGCAGCGGACTCCCCGTTGATGCCAGTGGCATCCCGACCTATTCGGAGACCGAAGGCGAACGTTTCGAGGCTTTTTTAGGCGGTGACGGGACTGATGAAGATGGCGACGGAAAACTCGGTAGAGAGACCGCATGGTTCATCCAACTGAAGACTCGGTTTAGTAAACTCCACTTAGAAGGTGTCTTGTATCATATTGACCCAGGCTATACAACCAACTACCTCAATTTTGGGGCACATCCGAACCGCGATCAAATTTATATGCTTGAAAGGCGACCTGGTGTGCCTTTGGTAGACGACCAACTCCCAGAAGAGCAAATTCCGTGGGACGCAATCAATTATACACTGATTGAAGATGACGATGATGACGATGATTATCCCGATAGCATTGAATTCGATGGTGTAATTCCACACACTGATGACCGAGACCAGAACGGGGTGTTAGACTATCAAGAAGATTTTCTCATTTTTGATGCTGACCCACCTGTATTTACCAACCCTATTGATCTAAACAATAACGGGACCGTTGATACGATTGAGGATGACTATGAGCCGGAATATGAATACGGGATAGACCGTCAGGGGTATCATCTCGAAGCGAAATATAACCTGCTTGACAACCTCGCTATTCAAGTCGGTTGGTTAAACGAGAGCGAAATTTCGAGTCGGCGAAAAAATAACGCCAAATACATACACGTTACGTATAAACGTGACATCCGCGATTTTGGCAGCTTTGATTTCCAAAATCGATGGGTCCGCGCACACGATGATATTCCGGATTACACAATCGTCTTGCCTATTGGAGAATTGCAGCCGGTTCACATTAATGACGAACTTGATTTTTATAACGCCCGGGTGAATACAACAACGCTCCAAGCCATCTATACCGCAGTGGCTAACTTGACCCTTGAAGCTAAATGCTTGGTTGTCATGCAAAAACAGTTTGAACAAGCGGCAGAAAAGGCACTTTTTAGAGATATTGAATACGACGCAGTATCAGAGAACTTTGAACCTGATGAACGCGTTGACTTTATGGTGCCAATTAATCAGGTCCGGCTTGGAGCGTTCTATCCTGATCACGGAATTAACGCACTTGACCCGACGGACACCGGTTTAATTTATAACGCTGCGAATTGGAGAAAACGCCGTTATCCCGAACGGAACATCCGCAATCAGCTCACCATTTTGAAGGCGAGATACGAGATTCCGCTTGCCAAACTCCCTTATGTCAACAAAATTGCTAAAGGTTTAGTGCTAACACCGATGGTTAAATATGTCTGGGACCGCGCGTTTGATCGAACTGCCGAAGAAATTCCGAAAACACTCAATCCAGACCTCTTTCTGCCGACCGATGATCAACCGGTTGAATATTTGCGGTTCAATCGTCGGAGTCGAGAAGACGCTCTCGGTGTTCGTCTGGATTATCAGTTTACGCAGCGGTTAAGTATTATTGGCGGATTCCAATACCGGAAGTTCACGAATCGGGATAAAAACTTTAGGAACTACCTACAGACTTTCCCAACGGACGTTGCCGTTCCGAGCCTCTATCGCTCCGACCTGCGAACCCGTATTCTTGAAATCCAAGCCATCAACAGAAGCAATTGGATCGGTTTCTATATCGTTATTCTCTCGGGGCACCGTAGGACCACAAATCTGTTTCAAGGGACGACGAGTAATACAACATTTGTTCGAGCGATGGTCGGTTTCTAATGCTTTGGGAAAAGTGTTCCTAACAGACGTGTTACCCAGTTGTATTCCTTATATTTTCTTTAAATACCCTGATAACCCATCCCTTTTTTTATTCAACTATATTTGCAGTATTTTCTTCAACTTTTTTGTTGCACTCCGACTTTGAAGTTGCTATGATAGTTGCAAACGAACACACTTTTCTTAGTAAACTCCGGAGACAAGCATGAACAACTATCGTATCGCGATTATCGGCTTGGGTGGGATGGGTGGATCTCATGCCCAAGCGGTAACGTTAGAGACGAACTGCGAACTCGTCGCTGGCGCGGAAATCAACCCAGAACGGGCACAGGCATGGAGCGAACGGTTCGGGGTCAAAGCCATCTATGACGATTACGAAAAGATGCTTGATGAAGAACAACCCGACATCGTTATCGTCCCAACGCAGGCACCGATGCATCATCCACCAACAATTGCAGCGGCGCAGCGCGGCATCCACGTTTTTTGCGAAAAACCGACTGCCTTAAACCTTATTGAAGCCGACGAAATGGTCGAAACCTGCGATCAAAATCACGTCAAGTTTGCTATTAACCATATCAAACGCGCCAGTCCGTATAATCGTCACGTTCTTTCGCTGATTGAGAAAGGCGAAATCGGCGATGTCGTGCTGATGAAGGCAACCGACAAAGGCGGACGCAAGGTGGGAAACTCACTGATGGAGATGGGTACGCACCTCTACGATTGGCTCCGACTCTTCGGCGACGATGTCGAATGGACACACGCGCACCTCGTGCAGATGGATGGACGCGAGTCAACTGTTGACGACATCAAACATACCCAAGAAGTTCACCCGCATGACCGAGACGCGGGACTTGTGCTTGGAGAACGTGGACACGCTGCTTTCCGCTTCAAGAACGGTATCCATGCCGATGTGCAGTTCCTCGCCCAACCACAAACCAATGATAATGCTTACGGTATTGACATTATCGGCACCGAAGGCAGGATTGCCATCCGAGAGAGCGTCGGTACGACGATGTTTATCCACAAAGGACAACATAAGACCCCCGCAGAAGCGTGGGAACCGGTGCACCTTTCCAGCGAGGACCTTGACGAACAGGGCAATCCACGAGACAAGGGATCGATACGATTGCTCTTGCAACGCTTGATGCTGCGCGATCTGATTGAAGCCATTGAGGAGGATCGAGATCCGTTTGCAAGCGGTAGAGATGGTCGAGATTGCCTCGAAATGATTCATGCGACGTGGGAATCGCATCGTCAACAGGCTCGTGTGCCTATGCCGCTCACGCCACGCGAACATCCACTTGAAAGATGGAGAAGAGAGGAAGGCACCCCCCACGTGCGATAATGCACTTCGCATTTGGGCGAGTACGCCGCAAAATCGCACGACTACAAGCAGCTCCGTTTGTAGTAGGGAAACCATTCATGGTTTCCCGTCAATTACCGAAATATTTTTATTTCATGAAACCTCGCCAGCAAGGAGTCATCTATCTATGCAACGTTTGGATATTCTTCACCCGTCAATTGACGATTATTTACTCGGTATTATTCCCGAACGCGATGAAGTACTTACAGAGATGGAAGCACACGCACGCGCAAATCGGTTCCCGATTGTCGGACCGCTTGTCGGGCGCGTCTTACATCAATTGGTACTTCTGACGAACCCGACACGAATTTTCGAGATGGGATCAGGCTTCGGTTATTCGGCGTATTGGATGGCGAAGGCACTTCAAAAACCGGAAGCCTCTATCATCTGTACCGACGGTTCACAGGAGAACGCCGAGCGTGCGGCGGGGTATCTTGCACGCGGTGGTATTGCGGATCGGATCGACTATCGCGTCGGTAACGCGCTTGAAATCATCGATGAAACCGAAGGCGAGTTTGACATTATCTACAACGACATCGACAAAGATGGCTACCCCGAAGCCTTCGATAAGGCAATCCCACGGATTAGGAGTGGGGGACTGTTCATTACGGATAACATGATTTGGGGTGGACGCGTCGTTACGCAGGAACCCGGCAGTAATCCAGAAGGACTTGATGAGCGGGAGCAGTGGTTTCACGCCGCCACAATCGGTGTCAGAGAGTTAACACGGCTTCTTTACAGTTCGCCAGATGTATTCACGACGATTATTCCGCTGCGGGATGGCGTTTCCGTCGCGGTGAAGCGTTAAAGTATCTCTTCATCAATGCTATTTCGTCCACTATTCTAAAAAATCAACGCTATGGAGGAAAAGGTGAGTAAACGCAAATCTATTTTCGGTCCCTCTAAGGATGAAATTTGGACACAGATTGCCACAGATATAGGTGGTGAGTTTATTGACGGTGGCTTTTGGGGCAAGGATGTCCTGATTTACAAACACGGTGAATGGCAAATTTTACTTGATACCTACACGGTTACAACCTCCACCGGAACAACAACAACGTCAACGACATACACTCGGATGCGCGCACCATTTATAAACAAAGACGGTCTCTATTTCAAGATATCTCGTGAAGGGTTCTTCAGTTCAATCGGCAAATTCTTTGGTATGCAGGACATCGAAATAGAGGACCCGTTTTTTGACAAGCAGTTTGTCATCAAAGGCAACGATCCAGAGAAAATCAAACTGCTGCTTGCGGATGATAGAATCAAGGAGTTATGCCAAACACAGCCACGAATCTATCTCAGCATTAAGGATGATGAAGGCTGGTTCGGCACGGACTTTCCCGAAGGGGTTGACGAGTTGTATTTTCAATGCGTCGGTATTATCAAAGAGACTGAGCGACTAAAAGCACTGTTCGGACTGTTCTGTCTGATTTTACAGCGTCTCGTTCAAATAGATTCGGCATACAAAGACGATCCCCAAGTTACATTGAAATAGCCGTGTAGGCACGGTTGGAATAGGTAATTGGGTTCGCCTTCGCTACACGATCCTTATTAGGCGTTATCTGTACCTTGATCAGCAGTTTCGGACGGTTTCGTATCTTGGGCAATCATCTCCCCAAGCTCGGTTCTCAAATCTTGGATCTGAGAAATTTTTTCGGCTATCTTATCGAACATTTCCTGCTTGGCGTTGATACCTTCACCGATGAGGAACGCTGTCGCTTCGGAACGACTGTTAAATTGCCCCGATGCCACGAGTTCATCAATCCGACTGAGATTCTCCGCATCAACTCTAACCATAACGACGTTATTTCTTCTCCCCGGACCTCTTGCGCGTCGGGGTCCGCGTCTCTCACGCGGTCTTCTGCCTTGTTGTTTCGGACCAAATTTTGACATTTTCTAATCTCCTTTTTTGTGAAATACATTTAATTTAATTACGTGTAATTATTATACACTATTACATAGTGGGTTGTCAAATTAAATTTTGATTTTTAGAAGATTGACCCTGACTGAAATTTGGCGTATAATAGCCTATACGAGGTTGTCAATGAGACTAAAATTTTAAAATAAGGAGGACATCGAGATGGCGACAATGAAATGTGGCAGGTGCGGTTCCGAGAAAATCATGGCCAATCTACGGATTCGGGATCGATTTGAGGCAGGCATGGGGCAAGATTTAGAAGTCGAATTCCAAAGAAACCCGCGTGCTTTGATCTTTAAACAAACACACAGGGAAGCGTTGAGAGCAACCGTCTGCGGTGAGTGTGGCAATGTCGGTCTCTCTGTTGAGAACCCACAAGCACTTTGGCAAGCCTACACCGATGGAAAAGATTCATAATCTATCCATTTTTCAGTGCGATCATGGGGTACTCATACTTTTTTTTACGTCTCGTCTCTGAATTCATACCTACCTTTCAGAATTATGCACCTTTTTTAATTCAATTCGCGTCACTATAGGGAAGTGAATTGATAGGGTGCCTCTTTGCGATTTGCCAGCCTATCCAGCCACGAACACGAAAACGCTACGGGTTCTATGAATGAAAATAGTCTTTCTGGAGATAAGATGCTAAACGATGATGTCGCCTTGATTCAACGTATCCTTGCCGGTGATGAAAATGCCTTCACGAGTTTGGTTAGAAAGTACCAACGGCAGGTCCACGCATTCGTACGGCGGAAGATTGGGGACTTTCAGATCGCTGAAGATATTACACAGGAGACTTTCCTGCAGGTCTATCAGAAACTGGAAACCTTAGACGATCCGACGCTGTTCTCACAGTGGCTCTATGCGATTGCGAATCATCTGTGTATCGCATGGTTTCGACAAAATCGGTTGCAGACGGAACCGCTTGAAGAGGTCTGTATATTAGGAATAGAGACAGAACCGTATTCCCGATATGTTGCATCAGAACACGCGAAAATAGCTGCAGAAGCACAGCGCAATCTCGTCGAAAAACTCCTCACAAAGTTGAAAGAGAGCGATCGTGAGGTTATTACGCTCCACTACTTTGAAGAGATGACATCTTCAGAAATAGGCGAACTCTTAGGTGTCTCTGAAAACACCATTAAAAGCAGGATCCGCCGCGCGAGGCAGCACCTCAAGAAATACGAATCTATAATCCGAGAGGTGTTAGGCATCCCGATTGGATCGGAAGATCACTACACTAAAGATTTGAACGGAGGTATTCGGATGAAGTTAACTTTTGAAAAAGACAACCTTTTATCGTCCCTACAAACCCTACAGCGTGTTATAAGTCAGCGGGATCCCGCGCCGCTGCTCTCAAATGTTCTCATCCAAGCGGAGGGGAGCACGATTGAGTGTATGGCAACGGACGCGAAAATGGGCATCAGAATGAAGGTTGACGGGACCGTCAAAGAAGCGGGATCAATCCTCGTTCCTGCCGAAAAATTGGCGGATATTGTTAAAACGTCGCCCGCTGAGAGACCGATAGACTTGGCAACGACAACAGACGATCACATCGAAATTACCTGTGGTGACAGGGTTCGCAAAATCGTTGGGTTTCCCGACAAGGAGTTCCCAAAACCGCCTATTGTCGATACAGCAGCATTCGCTATTGATGGGGAAGTTCTACGGTCGGTTCTTCACAAAACCACATTTGCCGCAGCGACAGACGATGTCCGATACTCCCTAAACGGTCTCTATTTTAATCTTCTTGAAGATAGAACCGAAGTCGTTGCATCCGATATGATCCAGCTTGCCCTCACACATTGTGAACCGCTTAAACTGTCTCAGGATAAAGATGGGTTCATCGTACCGCTCAAAGCGATCAAAGAAATTGAGCGAACCTTTGCCAACGCTTCAGAGATAAGAATCTCACGTATTGAGGATCAGGTTCTCTTTGCAGATACGGACACCACGTTGACGACGCGGCTGATGGACGCTAAATACCCAGAGTATGATAAGGTCATCCCAAAATCCTTTGAGGGTCATGTCGTGGTGCCGAAAGCATCTCTTATGGACAGAACGCGCGAAATTTTTACACGCGCAAATCCGAAAGAAAATAGGGTCTGTTTAGAAATCAATCCGCAACAGATTCGGATTTCGGCGAAGGCCTCCGAGACAGACGAAATACATGAGACATTAGCAGCGGAGTCTGGCACTGGAAGCGTCCGTATCGGTCTGAATGCTCAGATGCTGATAGAGACGCTTTCCCATATTGAAACGGCATCTGTATCGCTGGCATTCACGAATGCGATGACACCTATCGTCGTTAAACCGATTGGTCAAGAAGGACATATCTGCGTCCTCTGTACAATGCGCTTGGATTCCTAACCGGACGCTTGACTAAACGATTCTCATTGAACCCTTCGTCGTGGCAATCAGAGCACTGTTCGCAATGGTTGCCATCGGCGAATGATTTTCAGAAACACGGTTTTTCTAACCTTCGCCACTGCAACACTACATTTTAGACTATCCTTCCGACAAATATTTTCCTTTCAAACCCATTTTCCAAAATTATGCACCCTTTTTTCTCAGTTCGCGTCATTATATAGTGAAGTGAACGGATAGCATGTTGTACATCTATTCGGAAGACGCAGGGTTATTTAGTTTTAATTATTGGATTTCATAGATGTTTGATTTTCTCTTTCCAGTCCCGGTGCGGTTGCAAACCGCACCTACCGGGCCTGGGAGTGCGAAATTGGACGAAAAAACAGAAAACTAAATCGTCCTGCAAGAAACGTGTAATGTGCTTGGTGAAAATAGCCTTTCTGGAGATGTCCGATGAGAAACGATGATGTCGCGTTGATTCAACGTATCCTCGCAGGTGATGAAAACGCCTTCGCAACTTTGATGGAAAAGTATCAACGGCAGGTGCACGCGCTCGCATTTCGGAAAGTAGGCGATTTTCAGACTGCTGAGGATATTACACAGGAAACCTTCCTGCAAGTCCATCAGAAACTCGCAACGCTAAACGATCCAACAAAGTTTTCGGGATGGCTCTATGCGATTGTGAATCATCTGTGTATCGCATGGTACAGAAAACACAGATTACAGACCGAAGCGTTGCAAGAGATCTACATCTCAGAGATAGAGACAGAAGCGTACTCTCGGTATATCGCAACGGAGCACGCAAAAATAACCGCTGAAGCGCAACACGATTTGGTCAAAAGACTACTTACGAAGTTGAAAGAGAGGGACCGAGAGGTTATCGCGCTTCACTATTTTGAAGAGATGACATCTGCAGAGATAGGCGAATTCTTAGGCGTATCCGAAAATACGATTAAGAGCCGCCTCCACCGGGCAAGACAGCAATTAAAGAAGTATGAATCCATGATTCAAGAGGTATTGGACGTTCCTATTGAAGGGAAACAACCATTAAAAGGAGATGTTAGCATGTCAGACGAAGTGAGAAACCCATCCGAGGTTGAAGCAAAGTTAGAAGTGATGCAACGTCAGATTAGCGACTTGCAAGAACAGGTTAATACCATTGCCTCTAACGCAAACGCTTCTATTAGTTTAGGTAAAAGAGATGCTCTTGACGCCTTACTCCAACTCCGCAGCGATGCCCAAGATCCGATCACGTGGTGCTATGCGGTGCTTATCGTGCCGCTTCTGGACAGCGGTCAAGCCGCGGCTCCATCTGGACGACCGGCACGGATAGCTTCCTATCAAAAGCACCGGATGCCGAAATCGTGAAACTTGCGAAATACTTTACGAACCCCACCGTCGTCGCTGTTTTAAGACAGTTAGTGAGCGGTAAGAAATCGGTCGCGGACTTGGCAAACGGGTGCGGCATCTCAGAAAGTGAGATGGCGGAAACCGTGGAATTGTTAATAGACGGAGCATTGGTGAAACGCACGGAAGACGATCTCATCGAACCGAAAAACGATGCGATCTTCTATTTTCTAAACTTTGTGGGTATGGTAACCGTCTATTTAAATCCTGAAGATTATCACTCCCAGGATTAATTAAGGAATCGTCCGATGTTTCTAACGCTGTTAAGGCGTGAGATTCTCGCGCATCTAATCACATTTCGTTTTGCAGTTACAGTGATTACCTGTCTACTGCTTGTTGTCATAACCACGCTCATCAGGATTGACGATTACGAGCAACGGTTGGCGGGTTACAACACCGCCAGAGATGCCAACCGCGATGAACTTCTGTCGACGCGAACCTACTCCTTTTTAATGCCGAAGGTCGATCGACCACCCAATCCGCTGAGTATCTTTAATGCTGGTATGGACAACCGGCTCGGTAATACGTTGCGGATCTATTACACGAATGTTCCCGTTTTATGGGATGCTCACGTCCACAGTTCAGGCAATACCCTCATTGATCATTTCTATCGCCTTGACCTCATCTTCATTTTCCAGTTTGTGCTCTCATTACTGGCACTGCTGTTTGCCTACGATGCGATTGCAGGCGAGCGTGAAAGCGGCACGATGCGCCTGACCACGAGCAACCCAGTAAGACGTGGGACTATCTTGGGCGCGAAGTACGTCGGCGCGATGGCGTGTCTAATCCTGCCGCTTATCATGAGTTTTATCATCGCTTTGATTTGGATCGTATCAACAGGTTCAATCGTCTTGAGTGGAAATGATTTTCTACGAATTGCAGGCATCCTATTGACTTCGATTATCTATCTCTCCGCTATCTACCTGATAGGATTGTTTATCTCTGCTTGGGCGCGTCGTACCGCCACGGCACTGATGCTTTCTATGTTTGTTTGGGTGGTGCTGGTGCTGATTTATCCTTCTTTTAGCGTATCCATGGTTGATCAATTGACGAACCCGGTAGGCAGCAGGATATATTCCGGTGAGAGGGCAATTCAGCAAATCCTACAGTCAGTCGAGGACGAGGGGCGGGAATACCTTATGAACGATGGGTTTGACGGAGAGAGTGAGCATTTCGACGTGCAAGGAAACCGGAACGGTTTAAATGTCGGTTTAAGTAACGGAGGCACGGCGACACACATAAAATTCAGAGCTTATGACTGGCGTTTCATTCACCCCGAATCTGAGAACCGCATCCCTCTCGTTATCCGCTACCATCAATTTTTGACACCGTTAAAGTTTCAGGCAGCGGAAAAAATTGGGTTGGAGCGTCTGCCAGCATTAGAGCAAACTCGGTTTCGGAGAGCCAAAATCGCCCGAAACCTGCTTAGACTTTCGCCAGCAGCGATGTATAATCTGGCAACACAAGCATGGACAGGTACCGATCTTTATGGCATCAAGGATTTTTTTCAGGCAGCACGCCAATATCGACGGACACTGGTTAATTATTTTTACGACGAAGATGCCTTTTCAAGCCGACAGTGGTTTGCCAGCGATAAGGGGACAATTGATGTGGATGATCTGCCAAGATTTGGGTACCAACGTGTTGACCTTTGGACCAACGCTTCACGGGCACTCCCGGATATGCAGATACTATTGTTGCTCAACGTTGTGCTGTTCTTGGCGACCTTCGCAATTTTTGTCAGGCAGGAAATTTAACTGTAGGTTGGGTTGAACGGAACTGAACAGAGGTCCCAAACCCCGAAAAGGTGTGAGTGAAACCCAACACTTCAAACACCGCCTCCCACTGAGGACACAAGATGATTTTTCATATTGTCAAACGCGAACTCTATGATCACCTGAGCAGTCTCCGTTTCGCGCTGACAGCACTCTTAATTTTGGTACTGATGATTGTTAACGCTGTCACGTCCGTTGGAGAATACAAGGAACGGATGAACCGATACGGGAGACGGGTTCGTGCCTCATATAATCGGTTGGAACCCCGATGTGATAGTCTATATCAACTGGTGCTAAAGGGTCCGGGCAGCCTTTACAAAAAACCGAGTCCTTTGGCTTTCTGTGCCGACGGTGGAGAACAACTCTTATTTGCGGAAGTACACGGTAGTACCGACGGTCGAACTCGTCTCTGGAACGATACGGATGTCTCCTACGAGTTCACAGAAATCTGGCGGTTAGCCTATCCACCGCACCTCGATATAATGTTCATTGCAGAGCAGATACCGAAAGAGCGAAGTATCATGCCAGATTATATCAAAATTGATTGGGGGTTTGTTACGGCTGTCCTATTGAGTTTCATGGGCATCTTGTTCACCTTCGATTCGATTTCCGGTGAGCAAGAACGAGGTACGCTGCGGTTGATGTTGTCAAACAGTATTTCACGGAACACTGTGATTTGCGGCAAATTTCTCGCCGCATTTCTGACGATCGCTATTCCGTTTTTGGCTGGAGCGATTGTAAGCCTCTCCATCATCTACCTCTCTGAAGCCGTTCAACTTGAGAGTAGCCATTGGATGCGATTGGGTGCGATCCTCTGTGTCGCGTTGATTTATACCTCAATTTTTATTTTCTTGGGAATCCTTATCTCCAGTCGCGTCAAAGAGTCCGCAGTGAGTCTGGCAATTCTGTTACTGATCTGGACGGTTTGGGTGGTGCTGATGCCGAATGCCTTGGGTTCTCTTGGTACCCGTTTGGAACCGCGTCCTACAGCCAAGGAATTCATGACTGAGGCTCGGGATTCGCGCGAAGATTTACAAACACGCTACTTTGCTCGGATTAAAGAACCGCCGCGACGAGAAACCCCCGCAACGATCGCGACGGCGTTAGGAGCAGAATATATCAATAAAGACGCAGCGTTACGCGATCGCTTGCATGCAAGTTATCTTTCTGCGGAACTTCGTCAGGTCCAAACGGCTCGGTCGCTCACCCGTATCTCACCAGCAGCGATTGTGCAGTATGCTTTTGAGGCACTTGCAGGCACAGGTTTGCCTCGCCATCTGGACTTTATCTCCCAAACCCGCCAATATACAAAACAGTTTCGACAGTTTCTCATTGATACTGATCGGGCAGACGCAGAAAGCCCGCACGCAGTGGGTATCCCAGAAGGGACCTCTCAAAAACCGGTGAACTTCGATGCCGTTCCCAAATTTGAAGATCGCCACCGTTTTAGTGCGGATTTTAATGCCGCAATTACCGATCTGTTACTGCTGACTCTGTTTTTGCTGGTATTGTTTGTTAGTACTTTCCTCTCTTTCCTGCACACGGAGATTGGTTGATTTACCGAGCATCCTACTGAACTCGGTTTGAATAATCTAAACTTTAAATTAACGTGAGTTTGATAAAAGTTGGACTTATGTAGCGTTCACTGTTAATTTACGCTGTATACGCCACAAACTAACAGTTTGTGCTACGATTCACGGTTCTGTGATGCGGAAATAGACCTCGCAACCCATCCGAAATGATTAATCAAACTGGCGTTAAATTAAAATTATGCACCCTTTTTCAACTAATTCGCGACATTATATAGCGAAAAGTAAAATCATCAATCAGACCTTCTTCGTACCTCTAAGTACGCCTACCTTGAAACGTATTATCCAGTTAGTGATACCAACAATTATTTGAAGATAATCGACAGCGCGCTTACAATACGGTAGGTCACCGTCGAACGCGCGTCAGGTATTCAGTCAGGGCATACAAGGTAATGTGTATGTACTTTTCACAAATTTTGTGCTATAATCCTACCGAATAAAACCTTTCTGGAGATGTCAGATGAAAACGGACGATGTTGTGTTGATTCAATGGACGCTTGCGGGTGATGAAGCTGCCTTTGCGAGTTTAGTAAGTAAATATCAGAAGCAGGTTCACGCGTACGCCTCGCGGAGAACTGGGGATTTCCATATTGCTGAGGATATTACACAGGAAACATTCGTGGAAGCGTATCAAAATCTCGAAAGTCTGAGAGATCCCTTGAAGTTTTCAGCATGGCTTTTTGGGATTGCGAATCATCTGTGTATCGCGTGGTTCCGAAAAAATCGATCCAGGTCTGAATTATTACGTGAGAACCATCTGATCAAAACAGATACAGATACATATTCACGATATGTGGCTTTAGAGAACGAAAGGGATACTGTTGAAGCACAACGCGAATTGGCACAAAGGCTGCTCTCAAAACTAAAGAAGAGTGATCGACAGTTGATGACACTCCACTATTTTGAAGAGATGACATCTGCTGAGATAAGCAACTATTTGGGTGTCCCACAAAATACGATTAAGAGTCGGCTGCAACGGGCAAAACAGAGGTTAAGACAACACGATTTATTAATTCAGGATACAATAGAGCGTCCGATTGGAAAGGGGTCCAGTTTCCAACATCCGTTAGAAGGAGAAATCAACATGGTAGATAGAATGAGCTCGAATATACTGAAAATTAAGTCCTTATCAGACCGATCACGCATGCAACTTTCCTCAGACGGAGAATGGCTTGCCTATGTCGTAGTAGACCCCGACCGAAAATCATCGTTTGAACAACAGTCCACTGAATTTTCGCCGCATCAACTGACTGGCGCATTGACTGAAAATCATAGCCAGGAGATACAGGTTACCAATATCAACACGAAGGAAACCTACAAGCTTGGAGCAGGTGTGGGGGTTGACTGGGCACCACGGTGGTCTTCAGATGGAAACGCCTTAGCGTTCTGTTCTGACCGAATGGGGGCACCGCATCTTTGGGTTTGGGATAGGGAAAAAAATAAACTGCGCCAAGTTAGCGAAAAGCCGATTACTGCGACACACGGTCTTGAAACACCGCAGTGGACTTCAGATGGAAAACATATCATCACAAAGTTACGTCCCGAAGATATGGACATCTCCACAATTATCTCAGCGAAAACGATTCCACAAGCGATAAACGTTTGGCATACGGATACGGATGAGCAGTCTTCTTTAGGTGAAGATTTAGACCCATTCGTGTGGGTCAAAGGGGATTTAGGGGTCTTCAACGTTGGCACAGGTGAAGTGCAAGTGCTCACACGAGGGTTGTTTACGAGAAAAATTACAATCTCTCCGGATAATACTGCAGTTGCTGTGTTCAATATGATACGAGAAGAGGGGTTGATATCTCAAGAAACCCTGTTTGAGTTGTTATTAGTGCCTGTAGATGGATCACCCGCCCGAAGTTTGGCGACAAATATCCGGGAAAGTGCGCTATTCGTGAGTTGGTCACCAGACGGTAAGTACCTCATATATGCGCAGCCGGAGGGTTTGTTTATTGTTTCAATCCAAGATGGTGAACAGAAGAACTTGACCGCAGACCTCACTGAGAAACTGCGATTTTACGCACGTCCGTTATGGCGACCATCAGGCGACTCGTTTTTCTGCGGCATCGACGGAAATATATGGGAATTCGCAGCAGACGGCAGCGATGCCCGAAAACTCACAGAAACATTCAAGAAACACATCATGGGTATGGTCGAGAAAGTGAATAGCAACATCATCTGGCAGTCAAGCGATGCAGCGTCTATCTGTGTCCAGACGCATGATCCAGAAACAAAGAAAGATGGCTTCTATTTGATAAATACTGCGGAAGCACGTGCGACTTGCTTGTTTGAAGAACCGATTAGCATAACCCGTCATATAGCAGACGAATACGATTTAAAGGTTGTCAGTAACGACACACAGATTGTCTACAGAGCGCAAGATGCGACACATCCAGAGGAAGTTTGGATGTTTGATACAGACTCAGGAGAACGCCAGCAGTTGTCCGATCTCAATCCGCATCTGCGCGACTTAAAATTTGGGGACACTCGTTTCGTCGAAACAGAAACTAAGGAGGGGGAGCGTTTACGGGGTGTTTTGATGCTACCCGCCAACTATGAGGAGGGCAAACAGTATCCTTTAGTTACATGGGTCTATCCGGGCAGTCACCCATCAATGTATATTTATAGTTTTGGGTTCGATAAATATGTCATGAACTTCCAACTCCTTGCTGCACGTGGTTTTGCTGTGCTTGGTGTCGATGTGCCGTCAAGATATAGCAAATCGCCGCAAGAATTGCCCAGATACGTGTTACCCGCGGTAGATAAAGTCATTGAAATGGGGATCGCCGATGCAGATCGTTTGGGAATAACGGGGTACGGTTCCGGTGGATATTTCACAGTCGGATTGATTACACAAACGAACCGTTTCAAAGCTGCAGTTACCGGTGGCGGCTTTTACAATTTGACCAGAATCTACGGGGATCTTACGAAACTGGGAAGAAGTCGTGGTATTAATTGGGTAGAAGGCAAGAATCAGATGGATATTGGGGGTTCGCTCTGGGAAAAACGCCAACGATATATTGACAACTCCCCGCTGTTTCACTTAGATAAGGTTGAAACCCCTGTTCTAATCTATTGTGGTGAAGGGTATGATGGTTTTGATTACACGCAATCTGGGGAACTTTTCTCCGGATTACGCAGACTCGAAAAGAAAGCGACTTTTGCGTGGTATCGTGGTGAAGGGCATCTCGTGAGGTATTGGCGACCTGAACACCGTGCTGATTGCTGGGAACGTATTATTGATTGGTTTGAAAAACATCTGAATTAGGGTAAACTTCATGATAATAACACTGATCCGCCGGGAATTCCTCGACAACCTGATGACCTTCCGCTTCGCGGCAGCAGTCTTTATTATGTTACTGCTTGTCGTTGCGAATACCTTTGTGCTGATTAAGGATTACGAGCGACGCTTGGCGGCTTATAACACTGCTCTGAAAACAGAGCGTCAGCAGTTGCGGGAAAGGAAAACCTATTCGTCAGGCGCCTTGGACGTTGCTCGCCCGCCAAATCCGCTGAGTATCTTTAATGTCGGGTTGGATAAACGGCTGGGCAACGAGATTTGGATATCTTACGGTTTTGTGCCGACGTTGTGGGATGCCCGGATGCAAGGGACGACGAATCCACTTCTCAATCTCTTCTCGTCGATTGATATTGTTTTTATCTTTGAGGTTGTTCTGAGCCTAATGGCACTAATTTTTGCCTACGATGCCATTGCGGGGGAACGCGAACGCGGCACCTTGCGTCTGGTGCTAACGCATCCGGTGCGTCGCGGGCATATTCTGCTTGCGAAATACATCTCTGCGATGACCTGCTTGCTTGTTCCGCTGCTGATGAGCCTACTCCTCGCGGCGATTTTGCTGACAACGTCCACTGCCATTTCTCTGAGCATCGGTGATCTCCTGCGTATTGGTGGGATTATCTTGAGTTCAATTGTCTATCTCTCGGTATTCTACCTCATCGGTATGCTAATTTCAGCCGTAACCCGCAGAACCGGGACCGCGCTGATGCTTGCGATGTTCGTATGGGGGTTTTGGGTGTTGGTGTATCCGAATGTGATCCTTGCCGCGATTGCCCCGCCGCAGACCTCGCAAGCGCGTATGGTTTCCACTTACGAGGAAATTAAACAGATCTGGGATGAATTCGACAGGGAGCGAAAACAGTTCCTTGCGAATGATGGCGTTCCGGGGGAGGATCCGCATTTTGGTATGGTAGGGGAAGGCCCACATTTTGGCATAACAGGCGGATCTGGTTTCAACTACGCATACTTTTATATGAGACCATCAACACTTGAGTATTTCTACCTCGCCGGTTCAAACATCGGGAAGCTTACTGAGGCATCCAAATCTCAGGTGCCGTACGCGAAGAACTATTACCGCTACCTCGGACCGAAGACCATTAATACCGCAGAACGGGCGTGGCTTATCCGAAAACAGGCACTCGAAAGTATTTTCGTTCAGCCAGCGATCATTGATCGGATTCTTTTGCGGTGCTCGCCGGTCGGGATGTACGATGCTGCGACGCAAGCGTGGGCGGGGACAGACCTGCCCGGACTCAGGGATTTTTTTGAGGTAGCGCGAAAATACCGACGGACCTTGATCGATTATTACTACGATAAGAAGGTTTTCGGGTCTCAACAGTGGTTTTCTGCAGATAAGGGCGCGGTAGATTGGGATAGTTTGCCTCAGTTTTCCTTTCAGAGAAGCGATGTGAGAATAAATGCAGCGCGGGCATTACCAGATTTACTCCTGCTGCTAATGATGAACCTTTTTCTTTTTATCGTAATACTTCTAATTTTCCAAAGAAGTGAAGTGTAGGGTAGTTGTCAGTTATCAGTCCTCAGTTGTCAGTTACAAGAGGTTTTGGATAGTTCCAAAGTTTCTTTCTGATAACTGAAAGGTTTTCGCAGAAAACCGTACTGAAAACTGATAACCAGTATTCTGAAAACTGGGAACCGACAACCGAGAACTACAAAATGATTTGGCATATTGCGAAACGCGAACTCTATGATAACCTCAATAGCCTCCGATTTGCGCTGGCAACAGTCCTGCTTTTCGGCTTGATGCTGACGAACGCCGTTGTGCATCTCCGGGAACACCCGATGCGGATGCAGAAATATCATGATGCCTTCACAGAATCACAGAATGGCTTAAAATCTCGGACGAATTTGTATGACATTGCGCAACGGGGTCCCGGATCGCTTTACAAAAAGCCATCGCCTCTCCATTTCTGTGCAGATGGCGGTGATCCGTTTTTGTCAGATTATATCAACGGCGGATTTTATGCTTGGGCTACCGACGACTTAAGAGGTTTCTGGCAGTTGTATTATCGGCCTGCAACCCACAATTCAAGAAATATTCGTCCGGACACTATCAAAGTAGATTGGGGATTTGTGATTGGGTACGTCTTGAGTCTTATTGCGATCCTATTCACGTTTGACTCGATTTCCGGTGAACGCGAGCACGGCACACTACGTTTGATGTTGGCGAACTCGATACCGCGTCATACCGTGTTGATCGGCAAATTCTTGGGCGCATTGGTAAGTATTAGCGTCCCATTTATGCTTGCGGTATTAATGAACCTGCTGGTAATTTCCACATCCAGCGATGTCCAACTTGACTCCGATGCGTGGAACCGTTTAGGCATTATTTTTTTGATTGCGATTCTGTACCTGTGTCTGTTTCTTGCCTTAGGATTGTTAGTGTCGTCGCGTGTGCAGCGTAGTGCGGCGAGTCTCGTGATACTTTTGTTGACATGGGTTACTTTTGTCGTTTTTATGCCGAGTACACTCGCTTCCATTGCAAGTGGATTTTCAACGCCGATGACTTATGATGAATTCCAGGAGCGTCGACAACAACTTAAGATTGAACTCAGGGATGAATATGATAAGCGTTTGCAAGACGCGCGTGAGCAGCCAGCGAAAAGAATAGCGTTAGGGGGTGAATATGTCCTTAAAGACGCAGCAGCGCGGGAACGTTTGAGTCAAGAATTTTTAGACCAACAGCACGCCCAAATTCAACTCGGACGTTCCGTCACTCGTATCTCACCGGTTGCGATTGTGCAGTACCTTCTTGAGGTTTTTGCTGGAACAGGCTTTGAACGGCATCAACAATTTGTGGAGAACGCGCAGCGTTACGCGCGTGAATACCGAGAATTTGTCACAGATATGGACAGAACGGATCCGGACAGTCTCCATATCATTGGGGTTCGTGAGGGAATGTCCGAGAAGCCTGTTAGTTCGGAGGCGATCCCAAAGTTTGAAGATACACTCAATCTAAGTCGTGATTTCAATGCTGCGGTTATAGATTTACTCTTGTTAGTTCTGTTTTTTGTTGTTTTATTCTCAGGTGCGTATATGGCGTTTGTGCGCGTTGAGGTATAACCAAAAATTGGACGAAAAACCGAAAACTAAATAGCCCTGTATTTTCTCTGGTCATGATTTGACTTTGCCTGCTAAATTTGTTATCATTTTAATCTGATGCGACTGGAATAACAAACAACCGGACTGTCGGTTTCATAGCCATTAGAATCCCGTTTTTATTTTTTCAACAAATAGAGAAAGGAAGGAACGTTACTATGGAAGGTTTCGCCTTAGGTTTAAGCATAGGTTTTGGTGGAGGTTTCATCATAGGGATCGCAGCCGGGAACGCAAGCGAACGCGATAAACTTCAGAAGCAGTTAAACAAGGCAATAGAAGACAAAGAGATCTCTATTCACGATAAGAACGATGAACCGTTGAAGGTGGAAGCACTTCTTGAGTTCCTCGACCAAAACTATAAGAAGGTTTGACATCAAAGGAAAATAATGGCAATATTAACACAAGCACACCATGACCACTTCGATGAATACGGCTACATGGTCATAGAGGATGCCGTCCCGCTCGAACTTTGCGAGGCAGTCGTTGATGCTATCTTCGCATTCTTAGAGATGGATCCTTCAAATCCGAATGGTTGGTATAGCGCGCCGCATAAACCCGGCGCAGGTATGGTAGAGATGTATTTTCATCAAGCGATGTGGAACGTCTATCAACATCCGCCCATCCATCAGATTTATAGTGAGGTCTACGGCACAGAGCGGATCTGGGTTCATATTGATAGAGTCAACATGAAACCGCCGAAACATCCCGACCACCCTGAGTGGGATCATAAGGGTATGTATCATTGGGATGCGGACACTTCAAAACTACCCGTAAGGTTCAGTACACAAGGCGTTCTGTTTCTTAGGGACACAGCGGACAATCAAGGGTCTTTTGTCTGTTGGCCCGGTGCACATAAGTCGCTGATTGATGAAGAGAACCCGTGGGTCCCCGAACTCACACCGGAAACATATAGGGAAAAATTTATACAGGTCCCAGCGAAAGCGGGGTCGTTGCTGATTTGGCATGTGGCACTCCCGCACGGTAACGGGCGTAACACGTCCGATAAACCGCGGTTAGCACAATACATGAACTATTATCGCGCGCCGAATCCTATGAACGAAGATCGGCGGCAAGAACGGATTACACTGTGGCAGGAGCGCAGAGCGTTAGGACGTGGACCCTACCCCGGTGACGCAAGGGGTTGGGAAGCGAAAAACTACGGATCGCCGGAGCTCACACCTTTGGGACGAAAATTGTTGGGACTTGATTTGTGGGATTAATACGTCTTAATCATCGCCCAACTTGTGGCTAATTTCCCTTGCGGATCAACACCGAGTGCCGCTTGTAGTCCATTATCCATGATTGCTTCAATCTGATCTTCAGTCAGGTCTACATTGAAAATAGCGACTTCATCAAAAAGACCGAACATGAAAGTGTGGTGTGCCAGAAAGTCGCCCATGTTGATCTCTTGGGCTTCATCATTTGTGTTCATGGCATGTTCGGTCCCTTCCTTGACTTGAAGTTCACCATCGACATAGAGATCATGATCTTTAACAGCGTCTGAACCTTTGGGAAAAACAACAGCCATGTGATGCCACTCGCCATCACAGACGTTGTCTGTTCCAAAGTTATTTCCACCGTTAACTTCTACCCGTAAATTGCACTCAGCCCCTCTAACGTGGGCACGGATGTAATATTTTTCTCCTGGGGAATTCGGTCCCCATTTCACCCATGAATGCTCTCTTGTGTCTCCGGCTTTAAACCAGAAGACCGTTGTTCTGGGTTCCGTGCCGCCGATGCCAGCATAGCCGGTAACAACGAGATTGTCGTCATTGCCATCGTAATCCAGACACGTCCCGAACACACCTTTGACGTATCCTGCCCCCGATATATCCCCATCTCTACCGTTCTTAGAAATATCTCTGGCAACGTTGCCTTGCCCTTCGTCGAAGAGATAGGCGACCTCAACAGTTTTCATATCAATAGGAGCAGAACGACTTATATTTGTCCATACCAATCCGAAAGCGATAACCATCAACCAAACCAACAAAAATCTACTTTGATTTTTAACTTGCATCTCTGTTCTCCTTGTACTTATAGTTTGAACAATTTTCAAGACTCACGTTATATCAAACCTGGACTGTTGTCTAAACAAAAGTCCAGAACCAAGCATTAAACTTATATAAAGAGATATTATAAATATATTATATATCTAAAAATATGTCCTAATATAATTATATTATACCTTAATTTAACGCCTGTGTCAAATTTATAGTAAAATCAACCAGGGCCATTTAGTTTTAAATATTCACTTTATCTATGTGAATATACTTCCCCGGTAGGAGCGAGCTGTGCTCGCGATTTTTGTGAAAAACGTTAACTTATGTAAACGAAAATCAAGTCAAAACCGAAAACTAAATCGGCCTGTAAAATCAACAATTAAATAGACGCTTTTCTCTAACAGAAAACAGTTCGTAGGGGTTTTGCTTGGGTGTTTCCCCAAAGATTCTCTCGCCCATCTGCCAAAAGGATGTTTTTCATGGATCCTCTTTTCCATTTAGACGATATATTATCAGAATTTAGACCATTTTTCAAGCATAATAACTTCAATGATGGTGAGACGCTTTCGGTCACAGACAAAGAGGTTCCTTCCGCTCCCACATTATCATTTTCTACAAAACTTGCCCAAAAAAGCGTGCGGAGGCAAAATTTTTTATGAAGTTTGATAAAATGTTTCGGTAATTGACGGGAAACCATGAATGGTTTCCCTACTACAAACGGGCAGGTTCGTAGTCGTGCGATTCATCGCACGTTCCGATATTACCGAATCAAAAAATCAATCTTCATTTAAAAATTTGACAAAGGGAAAAATATGTGTTATACTTAACAGTGTTAAGTTAAATAACTACGTAAATAAAGGTAAAACAATGGGTATTAAAGAACGGAGAGCCAGAGAAAAAGAACAGTTGCGGCAACAAATTCTTTCTGCGGCGCGGGAGCTGTTTGTCAATGAAGGTTATGAGAACGTCTCTATGCGGAAGATTGCCAGCAAAATCGAATACTCACCGACAACGATCTACCTTCATTTCAAAGATAAGGCAGATCTTTTAGATTTCGTTTGCCAAGAAACACTCCTAAACCTGTTGAACACACTTGAGCAATTAAAAAGTGATATAAGCGATCCCGTTGAGACGCTAAGAAAAAGTGGGCGCGCATACATCGAGTTCGGTCTGAAATATCCGCAAGATTATAAACTCACCTTTGTTACCCGTCCACAGTTCCAGAAAGGTTTGCGTCTGCAAGAAGGGTCCATAGGCAAAAAGGTGTTTGATTACTTGCGTGAAATAGTATCTGAATGCATTCGACAGAAGATATTCCGCCAAGTCGATGTCGAGACCACCGGTCAGGTCCTATGGTCAGCGGTTCACGGTGTTACACTGCTTCTGATTGATTTCCCTGATTTCCCTTGGGCTGAGAAAGACAAATTAATTGACGCGGTAATTCACACAACGATTGAGGGTTTAAAAGCATAGATTCAAAATTTTTTTAATTTTCCTTGGCGAAAACCTTCACCTATAACTTAACACTGTTAACTTACTTATCTATGTTAAGGAGAATAAAATGAAAAAGCGGAACCTATTCCACAAACGCTTTCTTTCCGCAGCCAGACGGAGTCTATTTTTGATACTGGTTTTGGGTGTAGGCCTGTCAAGCTGCTCGGGTAGATCCAACAAAGGAGGAACTCCCACAATGATACCTGCGTCTACGGAATTTACTTTCGGGCAGCACGAGGTTGTCACCGGCACAGCGCAACACCAAACTGTTTTGACGGGATTCTTTCTTGATGGTGATTTCGCTGAACTTGCTGTGGTAAGTATCGAAAAAAATAAGAACCGGCATTTGCACATTTACGGGTTCAGTGGGGGCAGTTGGGTATCCAAGCTTGACGCGCCACTGCGTTCTGAAGTGTTGTTCGTGGATGTTGCAAACATCGGTGGACGCGATCGGTTAATCACCTACAAGCGGGGTCGTCTGAACTGGTTTGATTTGGACTCGGCGGTAGAACAGGTGCTGGTCGAGCTCACTACGAACTACAATGCGACGGGTGTCGGTGGAATCCCCGCCGTTGACATCACTCGGGACCTAAACGGCGATGGTCTCGACGACTTGATAGTCCCAGACCTTGACGGCTTCTGGATAGCCACGCAATTGGGCGATGGATCGTTTACGGACCCGATAAAACTCGGACCGCCCGACCCGTTTCTCGACAAGATTGCCTTGGACGATAAGCACAGTTACCGCGAAGTCGGGATAACCCCCTTAACTGTCCACTGGTATCTGAGCCGTCTCCACCAGATGGACTACGATCAAGATGGACGCAGCGATCTCGTCTTCTGGAACGTGGACCATTTCGACGTTTATCGCCAAGATGCTAATGGAATGTTTTCGACGGTGGCAGAGACCTTCACTGTAGACATCCCATTTGATACTGATGGTGCCTATTCAATCGCTTTTGATTTCAAGGGCGAGAATATGTTTTCACTCATCTTCGGCTTTAGGAAGAAAACGAAGCGGAGGGTGCTGCACACGTTCCAAGACCTGAACGGCGATGGCGTTGCTGACCTTGTGATCCATTCGTTAGAGGGACGGAGTCTTGGGAAACAGCGGAGTCTGTATGAAGTACATTTCGGCACACCAACACCGGACGGGACCGCGTTCGCGCTGGATGTCGGTATGACAATCCGACCACGAGGTACCGCTGGAGGTTTGCAACCTTGGGGCTATTCGTCGCAGTGGTTCCAAGATCTCAATGGCGATGGTAAGACCGACATCGTGTTCAAAGATGTAAAAACTGGGCTTGTCGGGATGAGCCGCGCAATGGTTGGAAAGTCAATTGCGATAGATCTCGAATTCTATCGCACGGAAGACGGCATGAATCCCGATAAATCGACTACCAAGCGTAAAATCAGGCCGGACTTAGACATCTTCGAGACAGATAGAGTCTTTTTTCCAGTGGTACTGCTTGGCGATGTGAACGGGGATGGACGCTTAGACTTGCTGGTTGGAAAGCACTGGGAAGAGCTGCACGTCTTTCTCGGCGTTCCCGGACCAAAGTTGTTCGCGCGGAAACCGCAAAAGGTGGCAGTCGCTATGCCTAACGATGAACGAAACGCTCGGTTGGTGGACCTCAACAAGGACAACAAACGGGACCTTCTCATACATTATCCATCCACTACTAATCCGCATCGGGTGGCACTGCTGATCGCCCGATAAACAAAAAGGAGAAAAACAATGACACGTACAATTTTTTCGCTAATCTGCATTTTCGTAGGAATCACCCTTAGTCTCTCAGTTCAGGCGCAAGAATCGAATCTTAACAAAAATTTTGGGATTGGACTTCAAGGCGCGACACCCGAATTTGGTGGTGTCAGTTTTCGCTACACGGGATTCGCACCCGTGTATCTTCAAACCGTTGGTCGTTTTATTCTCACGGATGAAAACAGCGACCACATGTTAGGTGCTGGTATTTCGTATGCTATATTTGAACATCAAAGCAGATGGAATCTATCCCGCCTCTATTTTACCTTAGAAGGTGCTTGGCGGTATGAAAGAGGGATGGACTTCATTACCCCAGAGTCCGAAATTACCATGCAGCCCGAAAAAACGAGAGAGTACACGACCACGACGTTAGGCGGTGGCATCGCCTTTGGCGGCGAACTTGTGTTTTCACTTGGCGGGATTCCACTCGGTTTGAACGTGGAAGTCGGTCAAGGATTTGGTAGGGAAAAAATCGACTCCGAATCTAAAGGTCTCGCTGGTGTCTACGTAGGAATGGGCATACATGCCTATTTCTAACGTAATTACATGCTGGAAGGTTGGAAGATTGGAGGGTTGGCGGATCTTTTCCAGCCTTCCTTTGTTCCAACTCTCCAGTTAAACGGTTCCATGCTTTGCCTTCCTTTCTTTTTCGTGCGATCATCTCAACCTGACCGATGCGCCTGCTGCGCCGAGACTTGTGCCTCCCATTCTTCCCACGTCGGTTTGTCGCCTTCAGTGAGCACGACGAGCGGTACTCTACCTCCCCCCAATGCTTTGTTTTTCACGAACTCGGCGGCTGCACGCTGTTCAGTCGTCAAATTGGCGCGATCGGGTGTCGGAAAATAGCGGAAGTCGATGCTCCAACGCGATTTCTGTGTCGTGTTCACTTTGCTGGTATGTACACAGAGATTCGACATGAACAAGGCACCGCCGGGTTTGAGTGGAATAGGCACCGGCGTACCACGGGCTTCGACATCTTCCTCCATTCGGACGTTTGCGTCAGCACCGCGTGCACCGTCCAATAAACCCCAATGGTGGCTGCCGGGGATAACCCAACAACATCCATTTTCGACTGTCGCTTCGACCAGCGGCACCCACACCGTAACCATGTGGAGATTTCCGGTGTGCTTCTCCTTCTTTCCGACGGTTGACTGGTCGAGATATTGGCTGTCTTGATGCCACGGGAATGAGGTAATCACACTCCGTGGGAGCTTCGTCCGTAGCGCAGGCGTGCCGATATTCGAGACTTCAGGACCCAAGAGAAGACGAAGTACACTGAGAACACCGGGGAGATTATAGAGATCATAAAATTCGCGTCCGAACATGCCAAAAGACCAGTTGCGCGGGAGTATGTCTAATTCTTCGCAGATCGCAGCATATCGCCTCTCAAAAGACTCATTTTCATAGCGCGACGACAACTTGCCTTCTGTATACAATTCATCGCTATAGGCATCAACCTTTGCTTTGATGAAGTCGCGGATCGGATCTAAATCTTGGTCGTTGATAATATCTTTGAGGACCACGTAACCCTCACGTTCATAAGAGATTTTGATTTCTTGATCTGTCATCAACTGAACTCCTCTCATCGCTATTGCAGAATCTGAAAGGCTATGTTATCATGAATGCCCAACAGGGGCAATATAATTGATTTTTTTTGTCAATACACGCAAAACTATTTCGGAGGTAATTTGGTGCAAACAACACGAAAAATCGTCGCCATTGGCGGTGGCGAACTTAAAATGCTGGAAACCGCCGATATTGACAAACGTATCATTGAATTGACCGGTAAAACACGACCTAAAGCACTCTTTATTCCGACTGCCAGCGGCGACCCTGATGGATACGTAGAGACCTTTGAGGCATGTTACGGCAAGCATTTCGGATGTCAGACGCGCGTCCTCAAGTTAATTCAAAATCCTCCTGCGTTTGAGAAGATGTCAGCGTTGGTACTGGACTCGGATTTGATTTATGTCGGTGGTGGAAATACCTACCGAATGATGAAAATATGGCGACGATTGAAACTGGATACTGTGTTAGCGGAGGCAGCGTCCCGCGGTATTGTCCTATCGGGACTCAGTGCAGGTGCGATCTGCTGGTTCAAATATGGTCACAGCGATTCACGTTCTTTCTCAAGCAGTGTAGCGTGGGATTATATCCGTGTCAGTGGATTGGGGTTCATCAACGCTGTATACTGTCCGCACTATCACCATGAAAAGCGGGAAGATTCCTTTGTAGAGATGATTGCCAAGCGCGGTGGTATCGGCATCGCTTGTGACAACAACGCGGCGATTGAGATTGTCGGAGACGATTACCGCGTGCTTACTTCTACTTCGAATGCCAAGGCATACAAACTCTTCAAGCGTGATGGGCGCGCCATTGTTAGAGAATTAACGCAAAGTAGCGAATATATGCCTATAAGCGACCTCTTGAGCCGAAAATAGATATAGATTGCAAGTGTTGGCGTTTGTTGATAGGTGCGAGCAATCAATTCATCGCGCGTTCTCAGCAGCCTTATAGCCTTGAGGCACAATCAGAACCTACGATTGAAATTGTTGATGCACCCGTTATCCATAATATCATATCAAAACCTGATGTGCAAAACCGAGTTGGAAGCGATACTATCCCCGGTAGAAACAGCAACAAAGGTCTACCAACAGGAACTGAGTCT
This sequence comes from Candidatus Poribacteria bacterium, assembly GCA_012270865.1. GTDB lineage: Bacteria > Poribacteria > WGA-4E > WGA-4E > WGA-3G > WGA-3G. The sequence continues at coordinate 43,099 of JAAXHL010000052.1, forward strand.
ATGGAAAATAATACAGCACAAGAATCGACGCAATGGAATCTGCCAAAAGATGCTAAAGCCCGTCTCGGTAAAGGTAAGATAAGTGAAATACGGTATTCTTCCGATGGGGCACTTCTCGTTGTTGCGACAGGTATCGGTATTTGGATCTACGATACAACAACATATCAAGAGGTCGCACTCCTTACAGCATAAGAATTAAAGTATAATCATAGGTACTGCAAGTAAAAATTATCCAGGTAATGCCCCTTGGTAATTCACACCCGTGAACATCCCAAGTACCATCCAAAACCCGACGATACCAAACTCGCCTATGATTAATCCCATAAAGAGGGGTCGGAACCGCCGATAGTATCCGATGCCCCCTGATTTGAGTGCGAGATACTTCAAAAACCAGCCGACACACATACAAGACCAGAGGAAATATGAGGAGTAGACCGCTCCCATTACGTAGCCAATCGGATGGAGTTGCCACCACATAAATTGACGTTGCATAATCAGTAGGAAGCCGGTAATGCCTGCCCCCAAGAGCATGCTGTATGCCTCTCCTAACTTCGGGTCTTTCGGATACTGAATCAGTGAAACGATATGATTAAAATACCTCGGTGAACCGACGAAGGGGCCTCTCTGGAGATTCAAGCCGCCTTTTTCATAAATCAAGGGGAGCGATGCAGCGTAGGAGACACCGATAGCGACAATAATGGCGAGTACCATCGCGCTGAGGACGCTCCTTCGCTTCAGTCGAAACGGGTCTGCCGCTTTGAACCCGTGTAGAACGCTCGGCATCAAAATACCACCCCAGTCGCGCATCATTACACGCTGAAACCCTAACAGGGACAAACTGCTTGCGTTTATGATCCTTGAACCGGCGATAATCTCAAAGTACTCTACGGGATACATCGGTGCCTGAATCAGTAGCATCCCACCGTTGACGACCATCCACGACAGCGCGGTAGAAGCAATTAAAAAGAGTACGATAATACTACAAGCGACCCATAGTGACATGCCCGCATAGGCACAAAGTCCAGCGAGCAATATGAAACTGAAAATCGTTCTGAGAACTGCCCATCTATAGGGCAACACCTCATTTGAATCGTCTATCATTTTGGACTTCGCAGATTCCAGAAAGGTTCGCCGTAGGAGGTCCCCGATATGCGCGCGACTGTTAATCAGGAAGGCGAGTACCATAACAACATAAGCCGCCATCGTTTGGCCTCTCGCCGAAATCCACGGGCTGATAGGGATCGCAAAGGCGTTGATGATGATGTACTGTAACTTGAAGAATAGGAAGAAGAACCAGCAGCTAAACGACACCTCCATCGCGAGAAAATAGGTGATACCGATAACAGAGAAATAGAGGAAAAAGCGAAATTGGGGCCACCAACCCATCACGATCCATGGACGTTCCGTGAATGGGGTATACAGGTCGTACCGATTCGGAATTGTCGGTAAGGAGGGGACATATTCATGCAATCCGTTGAGCAGATGAAATGCGGCGGCGATGCCAAATCCTACCCATACCAGCCGACTCGTGAAAAGACCAACTGTCCGACCGTTCACTGAAGATTGCTGAACCATCTCTACCGGTACCGTAACGAGGGGAAAGATGAACCGTTCGCGCTCAACCCACTGTTTTCGGACGACAATTGAGACGCAGATGGTCAAGGCATAGAGCAGTAGGATAAAAACCGTCCAGACGATAAGCGGTTTTATCCAGAATCCCCACGGGACAAGCGACTCGCCTTCATAGAAATCGGTAACGGCGTGCGTATCCCACACAATCAGCCATTCGGGGAAGTGCGGATGCAGCGTTTCTGCCCACTCATTTTCAGGTGTCGCAAAATAGACCGGTGCGACGATATACGGGAGCAGGTACCCGATCATCCCTTTCGATGGGATCGCTGAAGCTACGCCCATCATCACCCATATTACCATCAACTCCGCTGGACTTAGCACCGCCCGAGGAAGTATTTTCTTTAGTAGCGGATTGACAAGCAAAGTCAGAACAATCAGCGTAAAGACTGCCCCTAAAGGGAAATGGTTCCCAGAAATGTCTGTCCCCTGGAGGTAGTAGTCGTTATACGGTGTAATGGCTGTTTGGACGATAACGAGAGCCAAACCGATCAGGATTGTTCTGACGCGCATCTATTTTCCCCTATAGACATATCACCGTAGTTAACAGTTGTCATACCATTTCTAAATAATGATATTGCATTACCGGTTTTCATGGAATGTGCAGTGATGCGGAACAAACTGGGAAGTTTGTTCTACATAAAGAGAGATTTATTAACAGAAATGGTATCAGTTAACAGTTGTCAGTTAAAGAGACTTATAATTAACCGAAGTCCCTTAACTGAAAACTGAAAGATCTTTCGTAGAAAAATCGTACTGACAACTATCTTATCAAATACCGCAAGCAAAACCCCTTACTAATGCGAAGCGACACGAGGTATCATCTGTGGGTGCGCGTAGACGGTCGCATCGAAACTTTTTTGCATCAATTCCCACTTGACGGTTTGATAATCGGGATGTTCGGAAAGGTCGTTGTGTTCCCATGGGTCGTTGTCGAGGTCGTAGAGTTCGCAAATCCCTTTCTGATGGTAGACAACGAGTTTCCAGCGTCGGTCTCGATACATCGTGGCGTGGGTCTGGTCAGGCATTGAGATTGCATCGAAAAATTCACAACGAACTGCCTCTCGATGCTCGTTGGCGGGTGTATCACCGCGTAAGAGGGGCGCGAGCGATTTACCCTGCACATAGTAAGGGATGTCTACTCCCAATACATCATACAAGGTCGGGACAATATCGAGCAGTTCAACCAGTGCTTCGCTTTGGACATCGTGCAAGAAATGGTTTTGCCATGAAATGATAAGCGGTACGCGTACCGATCCTTCGTAAAAACGACATCCTTTGTACACGAGTCCGTGGTCTCCGAGTGCCTCTCCGTGGTCGGATGTGAAGATAATAATCGTGTCCTCACGAAGTCCTTGGGCATCCAGATAGTCGAGGATACGTCCGAACTCGTGGTCAAGTTGTTCAATCATGGCGTAATAAGACGCTTGCATCTTTTTGTCGTCCCATTCGGCGGGTGTTTTCGCCTGCGATTGGAAGTCGATACCGGCATCTGTTAATTTCGACTGAAAAGCGATGTCGCTCTCCTGAAAATGGGGACCCGGTAGTGTTTCAGGATCATACCGTTGGTAATACTCCCAAGGTGCGTCAAACGGTGGGTGTGGGTCAAAAGGGTTAAGACTCAGCAGCCACGGCTGATTTTCTCGTCGATTTTTTTCAATAAATTCGATTGTCTTTTCGGTGCACCAGTAGGTCTGGTGAAGATGCGGCGGGACGTTGTCGGTCTCCTGCGTCGGCTCTTGTATGCGTCCCCTCCTGTTTGGATACTTTTGGGAGATTGCTTTCCCTGCTATCAATGCTGCAGGGTCAATACCTTGTCCGCGTTGCCAATCTGCGTATTCGTGTCCGAGCGCGTTGGGTTTGCCGTGGTCGTGGCTGTACTGGAAGTAACGATAGCCGTCGTTGACGCGGTTTTCTTGTGCCTCGAAGGCACTTGCGAGATGGAGTTTACCGATCAATCCGCAGTCGTAGCCGTCTTGTGCGAGGGCATGCGTAATCAAGCGGTCTTCGTAATGCTCAGGAAATACGGAGTTGCCGTTCCCAGTAACACTCAAGGCTGACGGATACATACCGGTCATGAAACTTGCACGGGAAGGCGTACAGATAGGGGACTGACAATAGGCGTGCGTGAATGTGACCGACTGACCCATAAATTCGTCGAGTCTCGGTGTGTGGACATGCGGGTTTCCTAACGCTCCGATGGTGTCGAAACGTTGCTGGTCTGTACAGTACCATAGGATATTTGGACGTTTTTCCATTTTTATTACGGTTCCTTTCCGAGTTGCGACCGGTTGATGGCTACGACGTTATTAGGTTTGGCGGTAAAAAGAAAAATACTGTCAACTATTTTATCAAATGTTCAGTTTTAGATTAACAAAAATCTGGGAATTGGTTTTCAGTTTTAGTAGTACTCAGTTAACAGTTAACAGTTAACAGTTACAAGAGGTTTTTAATAATTCTAACGCGAGTTTGATAAAAGTTGGACTTATGTAGCGTCCACTGTTAATTTTGGCTGTATACGCCACAAACTAACAGTTTGTGCTAGGATTTACGGTTCTGTGATGCGGAAATAGACCTTGCAACCCATCCGAAATGATTAATCAAACTGGCGTTACGTAAAGAAGGAGTAATCATGCGTTGTAAAAATTTTTTAATCACCGGAAGCATCATGCTGGCAGTCCTGCTTATTATTAATAGTTGCAATTATTCTCAAATTACCTTAAAAAATATAGACCCAAAGGAAAATGTGGAGAACTCGATGCAAACGTTGATACTTGTTAATATGTACGCGCTCACGGAGACCTATCCAAAGGCGGCATTGGATATCCAACAAGCAGTTGAAACTTTTGCGCAGAGGCATAATGCGCAAGTGCTTGATATCGGGCAAGTCTACCGATCAAAAACCGGACAGCATCTCTCAGTTCCGGCATATCCGAACCCTGCGCTGACGGCAATGGCAAAGGAGATCAAATCTGAAATAATTTCGCACACTGATGGACAGTTGGATACACTTATATTGGTCGGAGACGAATCCATTATTCCGATGTGGGAAATCCGTTTGGGTAACGAACACATCCATACGGATTCTTTCTACGCCGATCTGGATGGCGATGGCATGCCAGAGGTTGCGATGACGAGAGTGCTTGGGAACGCTGAAGCGATGCAGCGACAACTCAGCACAACCACTGAAATTGGTGGGCCCGCGGCGACGATTCTATGCTCAGAGGACACCCGTATCCATTTGGAAACGCAACGTTTCCTCAACGCACTTTCACAACAAGGGCATAACGTTACAGTGTTGGGAAGAGGTGGATCGGAACAGCTGCCAACGTCGGACTTGATTATTCATTTCGGGCACGGCAGTCCTCAGCGTTTAAGCAATCGGTTCGGTGAAACGTTTTTGTCAGCAAAAGGTATGCCTGCCTTGAATCGTCATCCAATCGCGATTGTCGATGGGTGCGCCACAACACCCCCGGGTTCAGCGTTGTTACGTGCTTTTTTGAACAACGGTTGCCGCGCCTATATTGGCAGTACTGCAACCGTATGGGGAATGACCCCCGCGCGATACGCAAATCAATTAGTGATACATTTTCTTGACACTTACGAAATGCATCCGGAATGGTCAATAGCGAAATTGCTTACCGTTGCGCGCGCCAAATATATTGATGTCACACGTCTTTCTGAGATGTTACTGGAACTTGAAGAATCGGAAGTTTTATTTGTTAGGGGAGATGCGTATAGACATTTGATGACTTTTCTTGGTTGGCACGCTTACGGTGCACCCTTTGCCCATCTACATCAAGGTGTTGCTCAGACAGTTTTCGCCAAGCGTCCATTGGTCGAAGATAGAGTCCTTTTGACAGCAGGAAAAGAGAACGCCCTTGAAGCAACTTTTGAATTAACAACCGATGACGGTCAACCGATTCTCTTTCTTCGGGCGGAGTGGTTGAATTCGATTTCCGAATCGCTGACGCTCAGGATTCAGCAGAATGGCAAAACGCTCCACAAGTTGCAAGGGGATGCGAACATCATCTATCAGCGCATCAAAGATATATGCGTCGGCGGTTATATTGATGGGGACGTGTATCACGCCTATTGGCTGTTGCCGTTGGAGCAGAGTGTCGGACAAAATCATTTAAGGGTTGAAATTGCGGGTTCAGGTGCCTTCCAACCTCTGTTTAATGTGATTCGTGCGCGCCAGAACCGAGTGCAAGGCGGACAGGCAAACCCAGAGAGGGAATTGCGGATTTTACCGGCATCTGCGATAGAGATTTGGCCCGAATGGGAAACTATTGAAGCACCAGAGAATTAAGGACATCTATAGGTGCTATAGATATGATTTCCAACAAGCTGATAACGCTTTACGGATTGTCGTCGTCCGTGGGTTCTTTTGCTGGGCGGACGGTCCACTTTTCAAAGGCAGCGGTGAACGATTTCGCCTTTTCTCCAAAGTGGAGGGACCGGATACCGTCAACCGGAACGGATACTTCTCCGTAGATTGACGAATGTCCGATCAGTCTGCCGTCTTGTACCTCAATCGGCTCGAAAATTAGGATTGAACCGTCGGTCAATGTGACGCGGACTTCAGATTGATTGGATGGCATTTGACGGCTGCCACTGTCTTTGCTGACATCAACGACCCGTGCGACACGGTCTATCGGTATGGAAAACTCCCGCAATTTTGAATCAAATTGGATTGCGTGTCCTTGGAAATCTAATAGTTTTCCACGTTTCATATCGCCTGTTTTCGCGACCAATAGATGGCTCGGTGGGTTATCCCTGGCGAAGCGCGGTACGGTTAGTGCTCGCTCCAATTCCAGATGCGACTTATCCTTTTCGGGGTCGGGTAGCAGTGCGGACGTGGTCAGGGCTACAATCCCTTCATCACCTACAATCCATTCATCACCCAGTTTCGGCTGGATAGCCTTTGCCCGTCTGTTTTTGATTTCAATCCATTCTTGTCCGCGATGCTTTTCATTAATAATCAATAACGGCTGTCCATCGTTGATTTTCGGCATGTTGTTGGCGTTTATTACAAATTGCTTACCATCTTTTCCCTTCCCGACCACCTGCACTTTAACCTCTCGAACCCCATTTTCTTTTTCTGCCTGCGTAAGACGGAAGGAATAGAAGTCGTTTGCGGGTTGCGTTTTATCCATATTCGGTGCGTGTGTCCTGCCAGAAAACTCAAGTGCTTTCAGGTCTGGCGCATCTAAGTGCTGAGCGGTGATAAAAGGTGATTGGAAACTGACAGATTTTCCATCGTAGGCGGCGATTTGACTGGGAAAGATCTCTCCACTTTTCAGATGCAACGTGTGTCGGAATTGTGCCGTGTCAAATGCCGAGTTTTTTGATAAAGATTTATCGTTCCGTTCTATGTGAAAGGCTCGTTTCTCCGCCAACCGCACTGGCTTTAACGCACCGACGGACTCCCACTGTATAGACGATGTTCGTTGACCTTCAACGAATACAACGCGTCCGCTTAGGCTATCAGAAGCCAAAAACAACTGATCTTTATCATTATCTGTTTCGCTAACGTAAGGGTTTACAGCAATCTGGAGCAGTATAGCATCTGAAAGCGAACAGGTTACAGGCTCGTCGGCGAATGCAGTCTGGAGGATCACACTATCTGATTTCACTTGCATAAGTTTGCCGTTTAAAACAACTTTATCGGGATATTTTAGCGTAACGATTTCCCTGAATCCTGCCGATGGAATTCCGGGTTGAACGATGTGGTTAAGTGCTTGTAGATCGATTTCCTGTCGTGTTCCGTCTGTGTCAAGGACATAAGCATTGTCTTCTTGGACAAACAATCTGCCCTGAATTTTCTCGCCATTCGTTATGTAGACGTGCGGTTTAGAAAGGTTTATTCGTTGGGCTGCAGGTTCCTTAAGTTGGCGATAGACCTTTAGGTTTCGCACTGTCAAATCTTCACCTCGGTTCTGAATGTAGACACCGGAATCTTTGATTGTCGGTTTAACACCCTTTAATTCCAGTAACAAATTACCAGTGGCATCAAATACTTTCAGTACACCGGTGCCCTCGTGATACGTCAGTCGCAAACGGACGCTCCGTTGTTCTGGATGAATCGGTAAAACGGATTTAAAGAGCACACCTTGAACGGCAACGAGTTCGTTCTTCCAGATTTCTAACCGCAATGTTTGATAAAGGTCTTTACCGAGAGCAAAAGAAAAGTTCAGCCGGTGCTTATCGGATGCTACTTCTAATTCAATTTCAAAATGCTCGTGCCAGTTGAAGGCGTAGAAGATTTCCGCCTTGTCTATCCATGTCTTTGGGTGGCCTTCGGGGTCCGCGAACCAGTCGGAACGCCGGACAAAGTCGAACGGCAATGCGGGATCAACCGCTTCTCTCTTAGGTTCAGGTAATTTCCAATTTTTTAGTTGGGAACCGTCGAAAAGGAAATCGGGACGTTCTCGACGTTCAAGCATATAAACTGCTGAACGCTTGACGCGAAATTGACCGTGCCGCTTACTGGAAAATAGGAAGGTGTCGTCATCCGAACCGATGAGGTCGGCTATCCAGACATCGCCAGATAGCGTACTCACCCGAAATGTCTCTGTCGTTGGCACTCGCTCGTTTCCATTGACGGGTGGGGCATCCAGTTTCTGAAATACGACAGAATCCAATACCTTGACATCCAGAACGAGGTCGTCTAAAAAGTATGATGACGACCAGCGGATTGTTCCTGCGTCGCTTTCGAGTAATCGCCCCGGCAGAACATCGCCGTTCTTCCAGTTTAACAGTCCTGTTATTTCTTGAGCCTGTACCGTTGGCAACCATAAAATCGCTGCGACCGCGAGGAAGATGTATATCTTTTTTTGATATTTTCGCATTACATTTCTCCTTTAGATAGTTACCAGTTTTCAGTACGATTTTTTTCTACGAAAAAAATCTTTCAGTTTTCAGAAAGAGGAAACCTTGGAACTATCCAAAACCTCTTGTAACTGTTAACCGGTACTCTGGCAATTATCGGTCGGCAGGTAAGATTTCAGCGTCGCCATACGATGGTTCTTCCGCTGGTCGGACGACCCATTCCTCAAAGACAGACCTGAACGATCTTGCCTTCTCTCCGAAGTGGAGATATTGGATACTGTCAACCGGTACTGAGATATCCCCGTAGATTGATGAGCGTCCTAAGAGTTTACCATTTTCAACCGTAATTGGCTCAAAAATCATGAGCGGGTTATCAATTAAACTGACGCGGACTTCAGATTGGACAGCGTTATCGGTTTTCGGCTTTTGGTTTTCAGTTGAAGAAGTTTCTGACTTAATCAAATCGCTCTTTAACTGATTACTGACAACTGACGACTGAGAACTATTCTCGCTAACATCAACGACCCGTGCGACCTGATCTATTGGCATAGAGAATTCGCGCAATTTTGATTCAAACTGAATGGTTTGCCTGTTGATTCCTAAGAGTTTTCCTCGCTTCAAATCGCCGTTTTTCGCCACGAGAATATGGTTTGGCGGATTATCTCGGTTGAAACGCGGCACGGTTAACGCACGCTCTAATTTCGCATCAAGTTTCTTCGTCTGTGTTTCAAGGGGATCGAACATGAGTTCAACGCCGCGTTTGAGAGCGGCAGCATCGTTTTCCGCAAAATTTCTATCAACGACAACAACTCTCGGAGGCTCTTCTCCGACATTCTCAGGTAGTACAACGATTTCGACTTTCCCATCTTTCGTGCGCCGGGTTACAGCGTTCAAAATTCGACCATTTTCCAAGATGATGCGATGCTTGCCTTTCCCGCCCGTGATCGTAATCGGATTTCGGTTTTCGGTCCTTGTACTCCCTCTTTTGCCTGAGAATTCAACACCTTTTAGATACTCCGAATCGATGTGCTGCACACCCATGAAGGGTGATTGGAAACCGAGGGTCTCTTCGTCATAAAACAAAATTTGGCACGGTACGACTTCGCCGTTCTTCAGATGTAACAGATGCGGAAATTTTTTCGCATCAAAAGGCTTTTGCCGTGATACACGCTGTAAAGACCTCTCAACACGTGCGCCGCGAGCGTTCGCGAGTCGGACAGGTGCGACTGCCCCTACAGGCCGCCACCGCAAATTAGAGGTGCCTTTTAGATCAAATAAGACATGACCGAGGAGACTGCCAGATTCATAAAACAGTTTGTCATAATCTTCGGAGGATGCTTGCGTTTCGGCTGCTGTGCTGAACTGAAGCAAAGAAGCACCTGCAAGGGAACAGGTTAAAGGCTCGTCGACGAACGCCGTCTGTATCAGGACGCGATCCGGATGCAACTGCGTTATCTGTCCGCGGAGTACCGATCCATCAATATACGTCAGTGATTCATGAGATACGGGCGTTGGAGCCAACGTGATACCGGGTTGTACAACGCGATCAATCTGTGATAAATTAATATCTGTCCGTGTGCCGTCTGTATCAAGGACATAACTCTGATTGTTCGCTTGACCGAGAACGCTATTTCCGTTATTTGAAGATATGCGCGCGTTTTCGGTTAAAAATAATTTACCCGAAATTATCTTTCCGTTCATCAGGTGTACTCTGGGTTTGGAAGCATCAAACTTTAAGTTTTCGACCTGAGTCGACTGTTTATAGACTCTTAATCGATTTAAGGTTAGGTCTTGACCTCGGTTATAAATATAGATGCCGGCTGCTTCAACAGTCGGACGAACCTCATCCAATTCCAACAAGACGTTGCCATTCAGGTCAAGGACTCTCAGGACACCAGCGTTCGCATCACTCGTCTCATGATAGGTGATTCGCAGGCGGAAATTCCGTCGGTCTGGTTGGATCTTCAGTACAGATTCAAATAGTGTGCCTTGAACGACGACGAGTTCGTTGACCCAAGTCTCCAGTCGTACTGTCTCATATAGGTTTTTACCGAATGCGACGACGAAACTTGGTGGACGTGCGGCAGATGCCAATTCGAGATCAATCTCAAAACGTTTGGGCCAGTCGAGTGCGTAGAAGATATTCGCCTTGGCTTGATTGGTTCTCGGTCGTCCGACGCGATCAGCGTGCCAACTCGGTTGTGTGTTTCCGAGGTGCTGCACCGCGTTCTCGCCATTATCTGCTTCTGGTAGTGTCCAAGCTGAGAGTTGAGAACCGTCAAAGAGAAGGTTAGAATGCTCTCGTCCTTCAAAGGTATAAATCATCTCTCGGTTCACGCGAAATTGGCCGTGCCGTTTGCTGGAAAAGACAAACGCGTTGTCGTCTGAACCGATGAGGTCGGCTATCCAGATGTCTCCTGATATTGTGCCGACGCGAAACGCCTCGGTTGGTGGATTTGCTGCCCGGTTCGGAAAAACGATCGCGTCTAATACACTGGCATCAACAATCAGGTCATCTGAAAAGTGGGGTGATGCCCAACGAACCTTTCCACCGTCTGCATTCACCGATGGCGATTCGGATTCGCTTTCTAATAAGTGACCGGGAAGCGTGTCGCCATTTTTCCAACGTAACTGTGCCTCTGTCTCGTAGGGGTTGGGTAACCCAACCCCTACTGGAAACCATACCAATGTTAGCACCGTGATGGCGAAAAGTATCTTTTTTTTGTTGCCCCGCATCGTTTTCTCCTCCTTTTTTTGGTGGCTGTCAGCCGTCGGCTGCCGGCGTTCAGTGAAGAGGTGTCTGATTAAGTCAATATCTCTTTTACTGACGGCTGATGGCTGAATGCCGACAACTATCTACCTCTCATAAATAGGCAGTAGGCGATAGTTCAATGCCAAAGTGAGAATAGCCATTCCGGTTCCGTAGGCACTCCCGTAGCTGCTTGTGAAGCTGCCATCCTCTTGTTGCATCCCTTGGAGTCGCTCGATGATGCGGCGATTCCATGCCTGCCATGCCTCAAAATCGCTTTGGAAGAGTGCTTGTGCCATATAATAGAGATTGTAGAAGGCGTACCCACCGCGTGTATTCTGATCCATCCGTCGCTTGATGTATTCGGCAGTGGCTTTGTATTCTGGGGTGTCCTTTCTTTTACCGATTGCGTAAACAAGCGTTGCGATTGCTGCGCGAGTGACACCATCACCGTGGCTGCTCATAGGTTGATAAGCGACCCCGCCGCCTCGCATCGTGCAGGTCTGAAAAAAATTCAACGCCTTATCCACAGCCTCGTTCGGCACCTCAATCCCTGCGTTTCGTGCGCCGAGAACGCCCATTAATACCGTTCCGGCAACAGTCGTGTCAGCATCTTGGGATGTCGGCGAGTACCGCCAAGCCCCCCAAGGGTTCTTCTCTTGTGCGGTCAACACGCACCCGACAGCGAGTTCCAAAGCCTTACCGATGGTGCGTCGTCGCTCCGCAGACACATTCGTTCCTTTCCAGAGCAGGTCTTCGCTGACGGCACCATAAGCCTCGGAGAGTGCTAACAGTGCGAAACCGTGATGGTACATTGATCCGTGTCCGTATCCGGTCATGTATCCTGTTTTCGGGTTCTGATTCACAATCATATTGCGCAAGGCTTTACGGATATTTGTGGCATAGGGCCCGAAATCTGGGTCTTCGCCGCTCGCCATAAACGCCATGACACAGATCCCTGTGATGCCTGCGCCGTTTTGTCCGCCTGGCCAACTGCCGTCCTCAAGTTGCGTACTCGCGAGATAGCGTAAGCCTCGGTCACTAATGCTTCTAACGGCTGGTGGGACACCGGTGCCGTAGCGGATGGTGGGGTCTTGTGCGTGGGTTTCCATTTCCATCGAAAATGTGCCGAGCAACAAGAGAAAACTCGAAAACCCGATAACGAATGTTTGTTTATTCATCAGAAACCTCCAACCTTCTTTGTGTTTCCCATAATTATCTTTTTTCTATCTGCTCACCAAACTGACGTTCAAAACCAGCCTGCATAAATGCGAAAATTTCCCGCTGCCAAGGACTTAACATTTCGCGATCTGTTCGCTGGAGAAGTTGGTAGAACAGGTCCCGTGAGGCATCTGTTTTTAATAGGTCAACGGTCAGTTCTGCTGCTATCGCTGTTAGCTGCTTTCGCTGCGTATCGTCCAAAATCAGCTGTGTACCCAAGCTGGTAACTGCTAAATTCCGTAAAGCCTGTTGATGCGAATTTTCCTTTTCCGCTTGGTGCGCGGTATATTGCGCGAATGCCTCTTCAGAAAGCACGTCTTCAATGGTTTTTTGAAAAAGCGGGTGCCTTGTAATATCACCCCAAGGTTCACTCCATCGTATTGCGCCGTTCTTGCCCCATAACTCTTGCTTCAGGGTATTGAGTCTCTCATCTACCTGTTTTTGCGTTATTCCACCGGACTCAACTGCCAGCGCGAGTTTTGCTGCGGTTTCGCGGTATGTTGCTTCGGGGTCTGTGTCTTGTGCGTCAATGTATTGTTGAACGACACCGTCAATTGCGAGTGCCAACCGCCGAGAAGCCTTCTTATCGAGTGGGTCTAACAAGTCGGCATGTGCTCTTAACTTAGCTATAGCGAAGGTCCTCAGTTGAAGCTCCACCTCGACTTTGTTCCCTTTCGCCATTTTTTTGCCCGCTATACCCTGCAAAAGATAATACTGTGCTTGGGTCAATAGTCCATCCAGCGAAATTTTTAACCCCTCGTTGACCAGCTGTAATGCCTCCAGTATATCAATTTCCAGTAGACTTATTGAGACTGGAAAGACTTCATTCGCTGTCGCGTCAAGGAGTGATTGCTCAAGATTTTTGCGTTGATCTTCTGTTAAGATGAGTTCTTGGTCAATCCATGCTGTTATATATTGTGCGGCTGCTTGTTGATCTTGGTGGCGCAGTTTCTTGGTGAATGCAATATAATCTTGAAGTTCCTTTTCAGTGAGATGTCTGGCGAATGCTGCCTTACAATCAGGATGAGACAACAACCCGTCAATCAATCCGAGGCTGCCTTCTTGTCCTGTCCTTACGAATTCACTGACATCCTGGTTGTTCTGTTCCAGCACTGCCTCAAGTGCTTCAAGGATTGAGCGGTGAAGTGCTTCAACAACTGGTGCTTCGAGGTTGTAACGGTTGCCGATACTTTTCGCTATATGCTGGATTAACCCTGCGCTCCACCGATCCGCCACATTGCCTTTTTTCGTCATTTTGAGGGGAACCAAGTGATCGCCGCCGTCAACGATTGTAACAGGTTTGCCGGTCCGATCGCCATACCCTCTTTTAGATGTACTCATCAGATAGCGTCCGGCGGGGATACCTACCTTTTTATATTCGCCGTTGGCATCTGTTTTCACTACAAAATCGTGTTCCCCGTTTCGATCATAAATCTTGACTTCAACACCTTCGATCGGGTTCTGTTCTGGGGTTGTGTCGGTAATCATGCCTCGGAGTGTGCCACCATTCGCAGCGTTATTTTCGGCAAAAGAGGTCGCTATAAACGCGCAAATACAAGCGACTACACTTAGTATGAAGGCATAATAGTGCGTTTTTCTGCGTTGCATTGTAAATCTCCCTAATTTTCTTGGATCGTAGCGAGACCGGTTTGCCACTCCTGTCCTTTTTTGCCTGCGTAGAGCATGACGTAGGAGCCACCGATTTCGAGGATCTGACCTGTCAATATACCGTCCCGATCAAACGCTTCAGGGTCGTTTGACGTTGTAAATATAGGGTTGTAAGGGTTCGGTTCAAAGGTCTGAAAATCGCGAGTCCGTACATGTCCGAGCCGCCAGACTTCGCCATCGAAACCGCCATAGATAACATGGAAGTATTGCGGACCTTTGAACAATTCGGTTTCACGAACAGATTTGCTATCCCATGTTTCTCCGCTTCCTGTGAAAACGGGGTTTGCAGGATTTTTTCTGACCGCTGCCGGGTCGCTTGTCGGTGCGGTGGCGTGACACATCGTGAGTCCCTCCCCGAAAGATCGTGTCGCCTTTCCGGTATAAATGATGTGAATCGTGTCGCCTTCTACCGCTACCGAAGGGTGCGTTGATCCGTGTCGTTCGTGTTCGGTATCTGCAGGAATGACAGGTGTCTGTTGGACGCGTCGCCACTCGCCGAGGTCGCCATCACTCACAAGCAACCCTGTCTGTTCAGGTGTCGTTTTCCCTTTGCCGCGATAGTACATGTAAAACTTGCCGTCAACAGGGTTCAGGAACGGAAACGGGTACTCAACGGCTTGATCATCAAAACCTTCCGCTGCAGGTTCAAGGATCGGGTTGCGCGGGTCCTGTGTGATATTGGTAATGTCATCGATGGGTGCGGTTGCGTGCATGATGAGCCATCGAACGCCAATATCCCGTTTACACCAGATATAATGCATTGTCTTATCGACAATAATTGCATGGGTTGCTGCAGCCCAGAGCGGCGGTTGCAGAGCGATAATCGGATTGCCTGTCCGTATCCTTTTAAAACTGGCGAACACCTCAAATGGGATCGCATCTCTGTTTGCCTCTGTCATTTTTTTTAACTTTCCTTGCGGTTCGGTTAGGCGGGTTGATGGTTTCGCATGCTATTGCGTATATACCGCCTTCCACTTCGTTTCAGGCTATTAGTGCTATGTTTTTTGTTAATGCTAATAAATGGTTAGCAGACTACAAGCGTGATTAGAAGGTCTATCGTCCCTCTAAAGTGTTGAAATAAGCGTCTAACCCTTGACGGAATTCCTCTGGTAAGACGCGTCCTGCTTTACCGGTTGCCTGTCTGGGTGCCCGGTTTTCGATGAAGGCGCTGCCGCTGTCGTCCCCGAATCCGAGGAGCATCAAAGCGGAAGCCGTTGGCGGTGGTGCTGTCGTTACCATAGGCGTGTTTGGTAGCCGTCTGGTTTGGAGCAGGGTTTCAATCACGTCTGTTATCGCGGCAATTGCTTTGGGTCCGGTATTCGGTTCCGCGAGGATGTCCTCTACTTCACCCATAATATCTGCAGCCTGTGCGACCTTTGCGAGTTGTTGCTGGATTAAGGGTTCTTGCGCGTTAGGTAGTAGGCTAATCTGCGCTGCGACCTCACGGGTATCCTCGGTAATTGTAATTTGTGTATCATATAATGCGATGGTGCGCTCGCTGTATTCGTCGGCGGTAAGTGCTTCCCTCGCCTGCTCAACCTCTCGTGTTTCTTCACGCAGCTGGATTTCTCGGTCAATGATACGCATGACTTCAAGGACAATCTCCGGTGGCAGGTTCGGTAGCTCCATTAATCCGCCTTCTGGGGGAGGTCCCTCGGGCAGCGGGTCCACCAATTGCTCTGCCCACCGATCAAGCGTATCTGCCCAGAATTCCGCATCTATGGTAGACAACCCGACAAAATTTTTCCTAATCCCTGTTGCGATTTCTTCCATTTGGTTTGATACGAGCGCGTCCTGCATCTCCGCAAGTACGCGTAAATAGTTCGGTGAGGGTCTGCGATCGGTATAAGCCGCCATGTCTTGGATGATCGTCGAAACGGTTTCAGATTCGTTGATCTCTTGTTCCGCTAAACGCTCTCGGTCGAGCGGGTTGTCTGCTTCCCTGCGTTCAAGACCGAAACTGTCGAGGTTGTTCAGGTCTACTGCGATGTCAATCTGCCTTCTTGATGCGGACTTTAGGCGTTTCACGAAGGTGCTGTTTTCAAAACTGACGAGGAGTCTTCCCATCTCTTCTGCCAATTTGGCGAATGCGTCAAGCAATTCCTGTTGTTCTTCAACCGCCTCTATAACGAGGTCTGCTGCCCCAGGGGTTTCGTCTGTCTGTTCGTCTTCTTCATCCTTCTCTTCTCTACCGCTCCCCATGAGCGTGGTTTCAGGGATACCGAGTCCACCGACCATCTGTGGTGGTTGCCCTTCCCCTGGTTCACTCTTATTGAACCCCGATTCAACGTCAGAGACGGTAGGTGTTGGATTGGCAGGCGCAAATCCGGGTTTACCGTCTGGCTGTTTGCTTCGATCAACGCTTGTCCCTTCGCCCGGAGTGTTTGGATCCTCCGGTATTTCGTCCGCATCTTCAGGGGGTACTATATTGTCAGGTCCGTATTTTTCTACCTGTTCGGCATCATTTGGCTCGCCTTTGGTAGGTGATTGGGGTCCGGGAGTTGATTGATTTTGCTGTGGATTCGTATTCTCGGTAGCCTCACCGGGTGAAGTTTCTTGTTCAGCGGGTGATCCTGGTGCTTCAGAAGCCTGCGAAAGCAGTTCAGCGACAGATGGCATCCTCTGCCCAGCGATCTCCTCCAACTGTTTAAGGATTTCCGCCCAGGACTCAAGATTTTCTGCATCAAATTCCTCGTTCTTCGCTGCCTCTTTAAGGAGTTCTACGCCACTTTCGATTAAACTATCAAGCCGTGCAGCGTTTGCGCGTTCTGCGGCAGCCTGTTCTTGGATTCTCTTCCGCTGTGCGGGATCGTCGAGTGCCTCTGGTGATAGGTCACGTAGTTCGAGGTTGGTTTGGTGCAATTGTAATTCTTTGTCGTGGACATCCATTGCAGCCTCCGTCCAAAGTTGGAGCTGCCCGACCAACCATTTGAAATGTTCTGCTGGTGTAAGCACGTGGAGGACAAGCGGTGGTGAATAGACGCGCTCACGATCCGGTAGATAGTCCTCTGTGTATGCGCGCAATCGGAGGCTCTGTGGTCGAACATTTTCACGTGTTGGGGCAAATGTCGCAGCGACAACCAAACTATCAGCCGTCGGTGTGCCTGCGGATACCGTCTTCTCGCCGTTGGTGGGTTCCGGATTGTGAACCGGGTTCGGGATACCCTCCCACGCCAAGCCGATCTTTTTGACACCAAAATCGTCCGATGCCTGAATCTCGAAGGTGAGGACTTCCTCGGTAATGACGACTTGATTGTTCTTCAATTTGTTTAGTGCGACCGTCGGTGCTGCGTCGTTAACCGCCTCAAACCGTAGTACTTGCGGTTCACTTGCGGAGAGTCCGAATTGGTCTCGCCACGTCAGGTGTGCTTCAGTCGTTGTATCCACCGTGATTGGTGCAGTCGTGATGCGGGTTCCTTCAACGTGTTGTGGAAGGTCGTTCAACGTTGCTTCTGCGAGTTCCCGTGTAATGGTGGCTTCAAGCACAGCAGCGCTCCCTTTCACCAAACTCACGATTCCACCGCGTACATCGACGGTCATCGGTTCTTGACGTTGGAGGTAGGTCGGCAACTCAACTTTGGCAATAAGTTCGGTGAGAGCAGGACGTAATTTCGGCTCTACTGGAATAGAACGACGGGCATCGCCGACCCGAAGTGCGACGCTTCCGTCCTTTGTCTGAGGTGGCAATTCAAAACGGTAGGTGTCATCGTCTATCGTCGCGACCACCGG
Source organism: Candidatus Poribacteria bacterium (assembly GCA_012270865.1). Lineage (GTDB taxonomy): Bacteria > Poribacteria > WGA-4E > WGA-4E > WGA-3G > WGA-3G. The sequence goes on from JAAXHL010000052.1 coordinate 60,929, forward strand.
TTCCTGATCAGCGTACCGCGCTTCCGCCGACTCAGGTTTCCATGGTGAATCTTCTTTTAGACGCGCCTGAACGTCAAAGGGTTCGGCGTACGCGACAACGCGTCGGTCGGTCTCGCCTTCCAACTGTGCGAAAGTATAACGCTCGACATCGCGCCACGGTGTTAGCCATCGTGCAAGTGCGTTTCGACTCGTTGCGGGAATCACAGCGACCCCAACGATAACCAATATCAGAGGCAAAATCACAGCATAGACCCATTGACGATGTCGCGGATTCGGGACAGCCTCCGCGAGATTATGCTTTGCGACTTCTTCATCGACCTGACGCATAGCCGCCTCAATCAAGGCGGGACTCGCTGACCTATCCGAACGATTCGATGCCAGCTCCACGATACCGAGAACATGATCCCCAAAACGTGGAAATTTATGTTTCAGTAACCGAGCGATTCCCTCCAACTGCCGATGTTTCCATACCCAATTATAGTACTTCAGCGGCAAAAAGAGGACCGTGCCAACCATTCCGGTTATTAGGAGGAGTACCCGCAAAAGCGTAGGCGTATCAAAGAGACGGTCTAAGCCGAAGACGACGAGATAGGAGATCATAAGCCCGAAGATCGCCGCAAGGGTTCCTTCAATAAGTTTGATGATCCATACTGTTTTCTGGTACTTTTCAAGTGCCGCCTTCATACGTGGCGGTAAGTTGATTGTATCCTTTTGTGTGCGCGGTTCTGCCTGTTTTCGGTTCATGAAAAATCTCCTCGTGAATGGTTATCGGTTAATAGTTATAAGTTATAAGTTAAGAGGGTTTCGGTTGGTATCAGTCTCTTAACCTACCACCAACCACTTATAACCAACCACCATTAAGAACTGACAACTGATGGCTGACAACTATTAGCTACACCCATCCGTCATCGACCATCAGTGTTAATGGCGATTCCATCTCTTCCATAGGTAGGTGAACCCGCTGCCGTTTTCGGGACGACTCATAGATCGCCATAAGGAGTTCTAAGGAGGCGTAGCCTTGATGTCCGCTTGAACGGTGTTCGCGGTCTTCCTCAATCGCTGCGATTAGGTCCTGGACGGGGTTACTCTCCGCAGGCAATTCGGGTGTCACCCACGCGCCGCTGGATTGCTCGTTTCGGATACGGAGCGAGGGACCCCCTGGGGCAGCCAATTCAATTTCCCCATCTGTTCCGTAACAATAGATATGGTGATAACCGGGCGCGGTATCGCTACCGGATTCAATGATACCGCGGACATTACTCTCAAATTTGAAGTATCCGAGTGCGAAATTCTCGGAGTGCAGGTCATATTTCATCGGTGCGCCGATCCGTTCTATTTGACCTATGACCCAAGTAACAGGACGGTCGCCGTAGATATACCGCATAAGATCGACGGTATGTGTTGCGTTGTCTTTCAGGTCGCCGCCACCACAGACTCCATGGATTCGGAAGATTTCGCCGATCTGACCGTCAGCGATCATCTGTTTTGCGGCGACATAGGGTGCCGAAAACCGCACCTGATGGTCAATCGCTAACTTCACATTGTGTTCTTCGCACGTCTGCAGCATCTCGCGTGCCTGTCCGAGGTTCTCCGCCATCGGTTTCTCAGACAGGATCCCTTTGACACCGCGTTTTGCGACTTCAATCACGACGGGTGCGTGCAGCTTCGGACGTGTACACACCGAAACAATATCAATATCCTCTGTTTCGAGCATCTCAATGTAGTCGGTATACTGTTTTTCGACACCGTACTGTTCGCCGTAGGCTTGGACACGTTCTTGGTCAATATCGGCAATAGCGGTTAGTGTTGCTTTCGGTTCTCTGACATACCATCCGGTGTGCATGTGAGAAATCCCACCACAACCGACGACTGCTATTTTATAGGTATCGCTCATAATAAAATCCCTTTTGGCTATTGGCTATTGGCTATCGGAAACCTTCAGCAAAGAGGGTGTTTGTTAAACCATAGTCCTCTGGCTGATTGCTGATTGCTAATCTGCTGACTGCTGAAGGCTAACGGCTAATGCATGGAATGTTGGTTTGGCTCCTATATTCGCCGCTCCAAAAGATATGATACCATATTCGCCGACGGTTGTCTATTTACATTTTGAGCTGCAGTAGGGGTTGGGGAACCTAACCGCTACCTGATACGTCCATTTATATTGAGCCTGTCATCTTTCTGGCGACCCAGAATACACCGAGTAGCAAGATTAGGATACCCGCCCAAATAGGGTGTGCCCAGATCCGTGTCCGATGGACAGTCGGTTCGGGTTCCGGCAAGGCTGCGAGGGATTCTAATAGATTCGGTACTTCAGAGATCGATACGAGTTTTCCCTCAGTAATCTTGGCAATTTCTTCTAAAACATCAAAGCGCGCCAAGCGTCCCTGCTGCTCCCGATTTAAGCCTTGCACTGAAAGGTCTGTTTGTACAGAGGCACCGGTTTCGCTACTGCTCGCAACAAGACGATAGTTCCCCGGTTCCTTCGGTACAAACGAACCGACGAACAATCCTGCTAAATCCTCTGTGCCGGGTTGTAATCGGATTGTCTGCGTTTTACCGGATGGCGAAATTGCTTGTACCACGACAGTGCCGCTATCCAAGGGTCCCCCTACATTGTCGATAGCGTTGGCGTTCAACGTCAAGACATCATCGACATTGGGTCGATCTGGTGAATAGAAGAGCCGTATTGATTCGCTCTGTGCCATCTGTCGTCGGTATGCCATCCAGCGTGCGACCTGACTCCAGAAACGATAGTGGTATTTGTCTTCAACGCCATGTCGCCACCGCCAAGCACTGTCAGTCCCCATAAATAGTACTTTGCCGGTGCCATAAGTTTTGGTTACGATTAGCGGCACGCGTCCGGCAGCGGTCGTGACTTGGTCGTGTACTGCGAGTGTCTCGGTGCCGACCTTCGCGCGCTTGATACCGGCGTACCAGAAAAATCCCGGAAGCTTCCGCCACACTTCGCTGTTATCCTCATCGGTCTCTCCAAGGCGTGTTAGCAAACTCCGCTGTCCAGAGGAGGTAAGTGAGAAATATCCTTGGGCACTTGACCCGACACCTTCAGATGTCGCGGGGTCCAAGACGACCGGATAGAGGTCACCGAGCGGTCCTGAGACCAAGGAATCGTGCGAGCCTTTGCGCCCTGGCATAAAGACAAGTCCGGCAGCCTGCGCACTGACTAACTTCCTTAATTCCTGTGTCTGTTCAACCGTTAGCTGCCCTTCTTTGATGCCGACATCGCCAAGGAATACGACATCGTAACTACTTAACTCTCTCTCGCCAGGGAAACGCTCAATATAACTGCGACCGCCGCCGACTTTCGGCAATTCGGGATGAAAAAGGAGGCAGGTCACTTCAACACCCGGGTCCCGTTCTAAAGCGTTCCGTAGGTACCGGTATTCCCATCGTGGATAGGATTCGATGACGAGTACTCTCAATTGTTCTTCACGGATGGATATGGGCGCGGAAATCTCATTATTTTCGGGGATCAGTTCCTCAGCATCTTCGGCGATACGCAGGCTTAGTGTGTATTCCCCGGTCGCTGGCAACGTACAGACGATGTTATCTTGCGCTTGACGCATCGCGGGAACACGGACAACTTTCGTAATTGGCTGTTGGTTGTTGGAAACCGTTGATTGTTGGTTGTCGGAAACCGTTGGCTGTCGGCTATTTATATTGAGTGTGACACGGACATCCCGATCCTGTCCTAAGGTGCTACGGACAACAAAGGGGATACGAATCTGCTTATTGACGACTGCAAAAGTCGGGGCATCCATGCGAACTAATTCGAGGTCGGGGAGCGGTACCCGACTGCCGACACCGATGGCGAACACGGGAATCCCTTTCATCCGGAAGCGTGTGGCTGCTTCTACTGGCGAGTTGCCGACGTTCCAATCGCCGTCTGAGAGGAGCACTACACCACGCAGATTGGTATGGCTGTCGAGAACGTGTGACAGTCCGGCATTCAGGTCCGTTGCTTCTTCTGGTGGTTCTAACGCTGAAGAGAACGGCTCAAATACGACATTGAGATCATCCGTATCCTGCGTGTTTCCGGTATCATCAGCGGAGTTGCCTTTCCATACCGCCTCGGACATCAAGGGTTGAATCGCTTCAGCGCGGCTTTTGGGTTCATCGGAGACGTTTTCACTGTCAAGAACGTCGCGTGTCTCCATACTCTTTGACTGGTCCCATAGAACAGCGAGCGTTGAGCGTCGATCGGGTGGTTGCGTTTTAAACCACTCCGGTTGATTCAGGGTAACAACGACCAAACAGACCAACACGAAACGCAGTAACTCAAGCCATCCGACCTGTTTACGATAGCCGCTGCGGTGCCATGCCAACCAGGTTATGACACCTGTCACAACGATTACCAACAGTCCCAAGATCGTGATGGAACCACTTGAAAGAAATTCTAAACTCCCTTGTTGTTCTTGCATGTTTTTTAATGTTCCTTGCGGTTCGTTGAGGCGGGTTTGGCAAAGAAGCACTCTCCATTGACCCGCCTTCCACTGCGTTTCAGGCTAACATAATCGCCTAAAAGATTAGAAGATTCCTTGCGG
>JAAXHL010000052.1:65558-128416 GCA_012270865.1 Candidatus Poribacteria bacterium
AACATAATCGCCTAAAAGATTAGAAGGTTGGAAAAGTTATGCCAGGTTGGCTCCCTCCAGTCCTTCTCCCTGTCTTCCGTTCGTGGTCTTCCTGCTTGGCAAACTCAACACTGCCTCCACAATGAGTGCTAATGCCATTGCGATGAGGAAGATACGCCAGAGTTCGCTCGCTAAGGCAGATGTATCACCGACATCAACATCAATTCTTCTATATGACAACCCATCAAACAGTGCATCCACTGCCTCAACAGACGATATTGCGGCACCGTCCTCAGTCTGACTGCGGTTGACGGCGACCCAATGCGTTTCGTCTTGATAAACGCCAGCATGCAATCCGATTTCCGAGAGGGATGCGGTGTCTTCTTCAGGTGCGACGGCAGTCCACTGTTCCCGGTCTGCGAGTACATCGAGTCCAGCATCGCGTTGGGAGGCGACAGCGAGTGAGCGACTTCCGTCCGTCAACGCCCGCTGCAACATAACATAAAACACGATACCGTCGCGTTCGAGGGAAGAGAATTGTGCTGTCGGTAGTGTGCTACAGAAATAGACTGCCCCGTGGTCTGTCGCTACACGGTTTAATAGTGGTGCGTCGTCGTCAAACGTTGCCAACGGCGTTCCTGTACTCTCAAGCGTGCGATACCGGTAGGTGCGTAATTCGTTCAAAGGCAATGCCTCACCACTCTCTACGTGTGCCAACAGGTCCGCATCGCCACGCCACCATGAGAGTTTAGAAACTGTCTCAGTACCGGACGCGTGCCAGTTTCGCCATTGTGAACCGAACAGTTGTTCGCCAGCACCGCCCGGTCCCGGTGGAAAGAACATCGCCACACGTCCAGTATTGACGAAATGCGCAATCTGTTCAGCGACCAACCCGCGTGGGAGTGCTGCTTGCCAGACCAAAAGTGCAGTGCTTTCCCAGTCAATTTCGGCTACACGGCTTACCGGAATCACATCAACACGGTGTTGTAATCGGACATCCGTCGGAATCGCGAGTGCCCGACTGAACGCTTCGCCCACCCTCGTGTCATCACTAACGACGACCACCTTCCGTACAGGTGGTTCCGAAAAGACGAAGAAAAACCGATTGTCCAATGGGTTGGCATCGCCGGGTAAACGGACTGACCCCCAACCGGAATTGAGTTTACCATCAATAGGGATGCGGTGTCCTTGCAAAGAGGCACCGAGTGCGTCAAGTTCCACTTCAACCACGGAACGAACATTATTGACTTCAAATTCAATCGGTACCTGTCGTGTGTTAGTGCTGCCATCGGTTCTGCGAACCATCACATCGAGAACGAGTTCGGCATTACTGCCACGCTGCCACCGTTGTACGTTTTCCACCCTGACGGATAAATTGCTTGAAGGCGGGTCTGCGTAGGCGAGCAAGAAATGATGCACGCCTTGTAGTTCGGCAAACGCCTCACGTATGGCGTTCCAGCGACCGCTGTGAATATCCCAATCGTTCTCTTTCAAATCCGAACAGATCCAGATTTCGGTGCGTCCGGACTCGTTTGCTTTAAGATACGCCAACGCCGTTTCAAGCATCGCTGGAATATTTGTGGTGGTGGCAGTTGGACCGGTCACAGGTAGGTTCAAGAGTGCTTTCGGCGAATCTACCTCTTGCATCTGACCGGTGGCACTATCAATTAGGATCAGGTGTGTCCCGTAATCGCCTTGCTCCAGTAATTCAGCGAGCCGTTTGAGGGACGCGGATCTCTTCGACTCACCAGCCTGTAGGTCTTGTATTTCCATGCTCGCGGAACGGTCAAGGAGGATGAGCGTGGCATCGGGTTTACTCAATCCGACGCTTCCTAACCATCCACCGGATAGCGGACGACTTACAGCAAAGATGAGGGCTCCGACAGCGAGAACGCGCATCAGTAGGATAAGAAGGTGCCGTAGGCGTGCCATCCCTCGGCTCATACGTTTCGCGCTCATCAGGAACATCATCGCTGCCCACGGGATGGTACGGTGCCGTTGCTGATTAATTAAATGGATGAGGACCGGCAATGCCATCAGCGGAAGTGCGATCAATATAAGCGGTTGCAAAAAACTCATATTTTTTAGTAGTTAACAGTTAACAGTTAACAGTTTTCAGTTAAGAGATAAACTTGGTCGGTAATTGCTTTCTCTTAACTGAAAGATTTTTCGTAGAAAAAATCGTACTGACGACTGATAACGACTCCTCACTTACGTTTTTTTGGTGTTCGTCCCAACAAGAATCGTGCCAATATATCCCCGTAGTTCTCATGGATACAGACGCGATAGTAGTCAACTTCGGTGTCGCGAATCACTTCGTCCATACTTTCGAGGTACATCCCCATCGCGCGTCGGTACTGCGTGCCGATGACAGTTGGGTCTGCGAGTATCGGTTCTCCGCCTTCCATGTCAACGAACCGTATGGGACGGTCGAATTCAAAATCGAGTTCGCTCTGTTCCATGAGGTGAAATACGGCGACATCGTGCTTACGGAACCGAAGATGTTCAAAACAATTCCGTACGATTCCGGGTTCGATGAACAGGTCTGAGATGACGATGATTAACGCTCTCTGCGGTACCCGTTCGGCGGTTTCGTGGAGGACTTCAGCCAGTCCGGTCTCGCCTGATGCTTCCATCGCGCCTAATTCATCAAGGACTGCTCCGAGATGCGTTGCACTCCGTTTGGGTGGGATTTCTTTATGGAATGTCCTGCCTGCGCAATAGAGTCCGACGGCATCCCCTTGTAATGCGGCTATATACGCCAAGGTGCCAGCGATTCGGCGTGCATAGTCGAGTTTACTCATATCGGGGTCGCCTTCCGTTGTAGCGGATGGCGTGTGTGCGAATCCCATTGAGCCGCTGGTATCAACGACCAAGCACATCCGTAGGTTGGTATCTGCCTCAAATTCTTTGATATAGTAGCGATCATTCCGCGCATAAGCACGCCAGTCGAGTCGCCGTGTGTCGTCGCCTGGGACGTATTTACGGTACTCAGCAAACTCAAGGCTGGAGCCGCGAATCGGACTCCGGTGTTTACCAGATACATTTCCGATCATAGGCAACCGAGCGTGGAGTTGGAGCGTGGAGAGCCGTTCAAGGACCTGTTGGTTGAGGTAATCGCGTCTGAGCTGCAGTGCCATTTTTTATGAGTTGTCAGCTATCAGTTAATAGTTCAAGAGACTTGTAATTAACCCAAGCCCTCTTGTAACTGAAAACCGTACTGACAACTGTTAACCTCCTTGCTCCGACAACTCTTCGACGAGACGGTTGACGATATCTTGGCTGGTAATGTTCTCGGATTCCGCTGCGAAAGATGTAATGACGCGATGCGCCAGCACCGGATTTGCGACAGCGACGACATCTTCAAGCCGTGCCATGTAGCTACCACTGAGTGCTGCGCGTGCTTTCGCCCCTAAGATTAGGTATTGAACTGCTCGAGGACCGGCACCCCAAGCGACAAGCGGCTTCAACCAATCGGGTGTCGCATCGCCTTTCGGACGCGTGCTACGCACCAAATCGACAGCGAATTCATAGATATGTTCTGCGACGGGGACACGACGGACAAGGTCTTGAAAGGCGAGTACCTCTTCACCACTTAAAACGGATTCCAGTGTTGGCAGTGCCATACCTGTTGTGGTACGAGCGATCTCTATCTCCTCGGAACGTGCCGGATAGTCCACCTCAATCCTGAACATGAAACGGTCGAGTTGCGCCTCTGGTAGCGGATACGTTCCTTCCTGTTCAATCGGGTTCTGTGTCGCCAGTACGAAGAACGGTGGGTCCAGGGAGTAGGTTCTGCCGATGACGGTGATCTTGTATTCCTGCATCGCTTCGAGCATAGCAGCTTGTGTTTTTGAGGGTGCGCGGTTAATTTCGTCTGCGAGAATGAGATTTGCGAACAGCGGACCTTTCACGAACTCGAATTCGCGTCTACCGCCGGGGATCTCTTGAAGGATGTCGGTTCCAGTGATGTCCATCGGCATGAGGTCGGGGGTGAATTGGATTCGACTGAATCCCAATGTCATCGTCTCGGCGAAACGTCTGACTAACAACGTTTTTGCTAAGCCGGGAACACCCATCAACAGCGCGTGCCCCTGCGAAAACAGACAGATCGCCAAGTGTTCGATAACTTGCTCCTGACCGACGATGATCTTCGCAAGCGTTTGTTTTAATTGGGCGTAGACGTTTTGGAGTTCGTCAATCGCAGCAACGTCATCGGCGTGCATTGTATCGGTATTTTGTGTCGTGTTCATTGAATTCCTTTCGCGTTACTGGCGTGAAATTATGTCCTCACGGAACATAAAGGATGTCGATATTCCGTTTTCTTGCGGCCATTTTGATCGCATCTGTGGCAACAGGTGTTTAATATTTACAGGATTTACGCAAATTAAGAAAATATTGGACGTTTAGACGGAAAAAGTAGGAATTAACCCCCTAAATCCCCCTTATCAGGGGGACTTTAAGACGAATTGCGTAAGTCCTAACTTATTATCTTTGTTGAAAGTGGCTTCGATTTTCTTGAAAATAGATAATTTCCAGAAATCGACACACTGAATGCCTCTATTTTTTAGAGACATGGATCCTTGAAAAGATAGGAAAAAAGTCTTTTTTAGACTCAATGATAAACTGTCCAATTCTATACAACCCATATCAGCAAATTTTATTCAGCAAATTCTATACCGATTTGGGCAACAGTCCTGTTGGACTTTTTGTAAAATTTCGGCAGGGGCTGCACACAATCGGGCATGTTTTATGCCTAACTGCACGAAATCGGGCAAAATTTCCGTATCGAAAACGTGTAGGTGTCTTAAACGCCAATTTGAAAAAAAATATTAGAGGTTTCCGAGGTGGACGCAAATTGAGCAAAAAACAATATATTCCCTGAAAAAGCGGCGATTTTTAGGAATACAACCCCCTAAATCCCCCTTATCAGGGGGACTTTAAGAGCAAATGTGTCTGCCTCAAGCATTTATCAAACTCACGTTGTCTTAAAGGTTTCAATTATTAGTGACGCAATTTATATGCCAAAAAGGTGCATAAAATGAACCATTTATTTTTACGAATCGTAATTGAAAATTGACTTGTTCTCCACAGAATAGTATATCAAACACGGACTGAGGATTGCAACCGAAACAGAAATGTCCGCCTCCCTTAAGCAATTTTCGGTCACCAAATCTTATCTCTTGCGGCGGCTCGAACAGTAGGATCAGAAGAGGGTTTGGAAGAAAGGAAGCAATTTTGAATAGTGATATTGTCGGACGAAGAGACTTCGCTATCAAGTTTTATTGCGGTGCCGCCGCCCACAGGTCTTCCGTATAGGTGTTGCACTGCGTCAATACGACAGTGGTTAACCGTCACGTTTCGGCATTCGGAGATATTGATTCCATCGTGATCGGTTCGGATACTGACATTATCTATCCGTACACCGTCGCATCCGTTCGTAAGAACGGCAGCATCACCACCGTTATAGACGTTCAAGTTTCGGATTTCAACGTTTTTGCAGTGCTTCAGATGAATGCCGTTGCTGCCCTTTCCATCAAGGGTCCCGGGTCCGTAGATGTTCACGTTTTCAAGGTTTTCTGCAATAAGCAGCGCGACATTTGTATCAGATAAAGCCTTGAGTGTTGCTCCTGCATCAAGTGCGAGTGTGACGTTGCTTTTCAGATGGATAGAATCGGTTGCATAAACCCCAGATGGCACGAAAACGGTGCCACCGCCAGCGGCGTTACAGGCAGCGATGGCTTTGTTGATTGCGTCTGCATCGTTGGATTTGCCATCGGCGGCAGCACCGAAATGCCGCACGTTGTATGTGCCGACTTTCGCGAGTGCGTCTTGCGTGAGTTCTGCGAGCGTCTGCTTGCGCGTCCTACCTGTATGTGCCTCAAAGTTCGCTATCCATTTTTTAAGGGTCATGCTGCGGACGGACGCGGCATAGTCTATTAAGGTTTTTAGCGTGTATTGATGTCTGTGTGGATCTATTTTCCCCTCAAGTATTTTCCAAAGTTCCGCTGCCTGTCGAGCCATTTCAACGCCCTCTTCCATGTTAGCGTAGATGTCTTGTATGAGGGTTCTGCCGATAGAAAGTCGCTGGTCGTGTTCTGTGAAGTGGAAGGCAGTGAGATGTACTTCCCCGCGTAACCTGTCTCCATATATCTCGCGCAGTCCTGGAGCGTATTGTGCTAACACACGTTCTTGCAACGCCGGTGTTATAACGCCTACACCTTCCTTATTGACTATATACGGGGTCTTGACTTGTGCCATACCGGGGTCGGAGGAATCAAGCCAGATGCCGCGATACCCACGGTAGTTATAGGTCTTGCGCGTGACTTCTTCGAGCATCATCAAGAGGGTCTTGGTTGTCCTAAGTACTTCAGGGTCATCGCCGAAGGTCTGTTGGATCCAGCCCGTGTAAATCTCGTCCACCGTCAGGTCTGGGTTCCATGTGAGTCGTCCCAATCCGTAGTAGTTCACAGCGTTCAATGGCGATTTTGTCCACGCTGGCGAAGGTTCAATCATGGACACGCCCATGATACAATGGACATTAAATTTGTTGAGGCTCCCGGGTCCGTTACGATAGGTATCCTGCTCAAACCACCATTTCCACTTCTTGACCCAAGAGACGGGCCAACTTTTGTCGATAACGAGTTCACTTCCATATAAGTTTTTCTGGATTGCGCCATCCAGTGCGGGAATCGGTGCTGCGAGGTCCCAGTCTAGGGGGCTGCCTTTAGGGACTATAATAACGTTGTCTCGGAAGTTGCCATCTTCGTGTGCAAAGAGGTCATAAGGGATTAGGTTTCGGTAAGGTTCTGGTGTGTATCGGAGGTTACCGTAGACGAATGCACGCACAAGGACTTTTCCACCGTACGGCTTCAGTGTGTCGGCAATTCGGTTGACCATCTGCGGACGCGGATCGCCATTCTGTTTTTCCGAACCGAGTTTCATCAGGTATCCACCGAAATCGGGAACTCTGGCATAGAGTGCGTTGGCGGTTCCCGGGTCGAGTGCGAGGAGATAATTCGGACTCCAATAGAGTTTGATCCCGTAGTCTCGGCAGATGTCGGCAAGTTTTTCGACTTCATCAAGATGTTCTAAGAAGTTGTTTCGGTAGTGCCAGTTGATCTCGCTCGGACAGAGTGCGTTCCAACCGCAGGATGCCAGCATCCGTACCCAATCTCGGATTAACTCGGTATCACCGGTGCGTAATTCTTCCCAAGAGAAAATTGAAGCGTCTCTACCGCCTCCGCGCCATTTATCGCCCAGAAATCCACGGAAATAGGACCAGTGTGCTACCATACGGATAGGCACCTGTGGATTTTCGACCACATCAAGCGTCAGCAGGTCCTGTCCGCGTTGAATACGGCGGATTAAGTCAAACACACCAAAAATAACGCCTGCTGGTATTTTTCCAGCGACGGTAATTGCCACATCTGTACCTTCTTTCAACGTCTTGATGACGAACCCATCTCGTTCGATCCGATCGAGGGCGAGTTCATCGGCAAAATCTCGGATCCATTTTGAGGTTTCAACTGTCCCAAGGATAATCCTTGTCGTTTCGGAAATGGGATGCGCCTCTGAAACGGAAGGCTTAAATTTGAACATCGATTCTATTGCTTGTGCTAACTCAGCACCGGCTGTCTGTACGGTTGAATTCTCGCCTTCAACAACAATATTTCTAAATAGATCCTGATTGTATTTTTGGGTGGGTGGGTTGAATTGTAGCCACGCCTTGTAAAGCGTCTGGTCTGTTTCTTGGTATCTGTAGATGTTTTGCTCTTTATCGGTGGGATTCGTGTCAAGTCTACCTGCGTAGATGTTTTTGGTGGCGTTGTAAATCTGTAGGACTTCTGTATCATTCAGTGGTCTGTCGTAGATACGTAGATCGTCAAGGTAGCCGACAAAGCCTTCGCCGGTGCGAATTTCCGTTAAACCCTCGCGGCGTAGCGGCTCCATATTTACCTTCGACAAGTCAATTGTTGCGATCTGTTCTCCATCACGCCATCCTACGATCTGCTTTGCTTTGTCGTCGTAAGCGACTGCAAACAGATGCCACTCGGAGTCGCCGACGGAGGCTTTCAGATGCGGATAAAACGCCCATTCGCGCATGTCGTACTGTGGCCAGTTGTAATCAAGTATTCCGTCCCAATAGCGGAAATCGTTTTCGCCTTGGAAGCGGACTTGAAAACAGCCGCGATAGTTGTTAAGTTCAACTGCCCCGTTGTCGTAATTGAGGATATTGGGCTTCCCCCACGCCGTATTTAGCCAGAAGCAGATTGTGCCGCGCGACATCGCAAGCGGAGAGTCCTGAGGCACCGGAATCCGCATCGGCTCGGTATCCGGCATCATTTCGATGCAGGCGCGTCCTTCGCCGAGTGAATAGATCTGCGTTCCTCCGAGCACTGCATGGTTGCCACTCCCGGAGAGGTCAGTGCCTGTTCCGTCGTCAAAATCCCAATGACCGACAAGTCCTTCGGATTCAGCTGCCATTACACTACTGAGTGCATTTGCTAATATTAGGGCAACAACGACAAAAACAGTAATGAATACTTGATATTCCATGTGTTCGCTCCATATATTTGGCGGTTCCTAAGATGTAGAATGGCGTTCTCTTTTCACTGTGTCACCGACAGTACCCAGTCTCGGATAAGGTCAAGCACTTTTGGTGAGAGTGTCTCCTCAATAGTGCCGTACTCGTTTACCAACCCTGTAAGGGCGCGTTGGAACAGATGATTGTGTTTCGGCAAGCGATGTACAGTGACATCCTGATTTCCGCCTTTGTCAAGTGCCGCAGTGATGGCGGTGAGGTTTTGCTCGGCATCAACCTGTACGTCGAGTTCACCGTTGAGTGCGAGGATAGGGACACGGATTTTCTCAAACGCAGGCCGCGGATCGAAAGTGAGAAAGTAGCGCATCCACGGCGTAAATGCCTGTTCTACGAGTATATGTACCTGTCCATCGTCCTGTTTCGCAGGCGGAACCCCGTTAATTTCGAGCTGCTTACGGACAATCCTCTCGACACCTTGTCGCCGCTCGTCTTCCGCCATATCTTCTGCAGTTAAGATCGTAAACAGTTGATCAAGGAGTGTCAGTAATCTCTGCTTAGGCTCACCTGCGATTCCTGCTGCCTCGAAAATACGTTCGTTCTGTTTACGGAGCAACTCGGCACCTGGAACACCGGGACCTGCCATCAGTACGATGAAACTAACATCATCGCTGCGACTTGCGACGATAGCCGCGATGAGACCGCCTTCGCTATGACCGATTAACCCGACACGACCGACTCTGTCATCTTGTTTGAGGAACCTCACGCCTGCTTCTACATCTGTCGCGAAATCTGCTGTTGTTGGCGGCTCTGGGTGCGGTGTTGATTTGCCGATACCGGGATCGTCAACACGGAGCACGGCGATACCTGCACGGCTGAGATGGTCGGCGAGCACCCAAAACGGTTTGTGACCGACCAAGGTTTCGTCTCGATCTTGAAGACCGCTGCCGGAGATGAGCAGCACCGCAGGAAACGGACCTTCACCATAAGGTAACGTTAAAGTGCCAGCAAGGTTGACAGTGCTGTTCTGAAATGCGTAAGTCCTAAATAATTTAAAATTTTGGAACTTTGAGAGATTTTTTGAACCTACCGCTATTAACATTCCACAAACGGACAGTCCGATCATTACTCCAGCTTACGATTGTCTGTCCATCAGGGCTGAAGGTGGCACCGTTGACCTCAGCAGTATGCCCGTTGAGCGTTTTCTTGTGCTTGCCTGTGATAGTATCCCATAAACGGACGGTTCTGTCTCTACCTGCGGTGGCAAGCATCTGTCCATCGGCACTGAACGCTATACCATTGATACTCTTTCGATGCCCTTTGAGAACTTTCTTCTGATTTCCTGTTGCGACATCCCAGAGGCGGACGGTTCTGTCCCAACTTCCACTTGCAAGCGTTTGTCCATCAGGGCTGAACGCAATGCTCTTGACCCTCTTTGTATGTCCTTTAAGTGCTTTCTTTTCTTCTCTTGTTACAATATCCAACAACCTAATGATATCGCTGCTGTCTACACTGGCGAGTGTGCCACTATCACCATTAATAAACATCCTCTTCGCAAAATATACATATTCCTTGGACATTTCTTTGTGCGTACTTGTAGCAACATCCCACAGGTTGATTTCATGGTGTCCTGAACTTGCGAGTGTTTTTCCATCTCGGCTGAATAGAACACGAAGATTTTGCCCATGGTGGGCTATGAAAGTTTTTTTGCATACGCGGGTATTAACATCCCAAATTTGAACGAGTTCCTCTCCGTGTCCACCTGCGAGCATTTTCCCATCGGGGCTGAACGCCACGTTATAGACATTGACCGTATCTGTTGTGAGCAGTACAGGTTCTTCGTCACTGTTTAAATTATAGAGCCATATACCGATAGCAGTGGCAACGGCTAAATGGGTGCCGTCTGGCGAATATTGGACATCATTGATTCCGTTTGTACGTAATATCGCGTTTTCGCCTATTGGCAGCTGCCATTGCGAGTTTTCTGGCAGAATCCGTCTCGGCAGGAGACTCGCCATAACAAAGATCCAAACGATACCGAGTGCGAAAAATATAAAAAGCAGTACTTTTTTCATACTATTGTGTCTCACTTGCCATATTAAGTATAGCGGTCAAATCCCATAGCAGCACTATACCACCATCGTCCGCGCTTGCCAGCGTCTGCCCGTCTGTACTGAACAAAACGCTAACCACCCTCCGCGTATGCCCCTTGAGGATTTTCAGGCGTTGCCCGGTTGTTAAATCCCATAATTCAAGGTTTTTTCTCTGGGGCCCGTAAGTGTAAACGCGCCTATCTTCAAATCTACTTGCCAATGCCCATCCATCCGTATAGAACGATGTCCGCCAGCCGGTGTTTTCATAGGCTGCAAGGGTTTTCTTCTGTTCGCCTGTGCTTGTATCCCATAAGCGGACGGTGCCATCTGTGCTCGTACTTGCGAGGTTAAGATCATCAGCACTGAAGGAGAGGCTGAAAATATCATCGGCGTGGCCGACAAAAGTTCGCTTTTGTATCCCGTCCTCTACATCCCAGAGATGGATAACCCCTTCTATACCGCCACTTGCGAGCGTTTGTCCATCATGACTAAATACGATACTTGAAATACCAGATGTATGCCCTACAAAGGTTTGCTTAGCTTTTCCTGTTTCCAGGCTCCACAAGCGAATAATTTTGTCCATTCCGGCACTTACGAGTGTCCTCCCATCGGGGCTGAATGAAACTGCTTTAACCTCCGCAGTATGCGTCTTGAGGGTTTGCTTGTGTATTCCTGTGGCAACATCCCACAAGCGGACGGTTTTGTCTTGACTTCCCGTTGCAAGCGTCTCTCCATCGGGACTGAACGAAACGCTGGTGAGAATAGATGTATGTCCAGTAAAGGTCCTTTTGTGCCTTCCTGTGGCAACATCCCAAAGACGCATCGTACTATATCTGGGGAAACTCCAACTGGCAAGCGTTTTCCCATCAGGACTGAACAAAACCTTAATGAACCAAACATCTTCGGGCTCATAGACGTTTTCTACGAGAGGCTGCTGTTGTCTGCTAATTGCATCCCACAGATAGGTCGTACCATCTCGGGCTCCAGCTGCCAGTTTATCACCATTGTGACTGAGTGCGATACCTATGGTATCCTGTCCAGTCTTAGTGACATATTGATGATTAATTGGAAAGTATTGATTCTCGACTGTCTTTTTGTGCTTCCCGGTGGATATGTCCCAAAAGCGGAGGGATCCCACCCAATTTTCGGTCGCGAGTGTACTTCCATCAGGATTGAGGGCAATACTTCTAACATAACCTACATCTTTCCTCGTGAGAGATTTGTATTTTCCTGTAGCAGTATCCCACAACCGAATTAGCTCTCCCTGTCTCCAAATCACGAGGGTCTTTTCATCCGAACTCAATGAAACATTTACGACCTTTCCACCGACTTGCTCGTTCATCTCGAACGCATTCGTAAGGGTTCGCTTGAGGCTACCTGTAGCAGTATCCCACAAATAGATTGTTTTGTTGTGACTGACATTCACAAACGTCCCACCGTCCGCGCTGAATTCCGCGCGCTGGATTGTTCCGCCACTTTTTATCATACCTCCATCGGCAAGCACTTTTTTTATTTCTCCGGTGGTAATATCCCACACATGGACTGTTCTGATGGTACTTACACTCATAAGCGTTGCGCCATCTGGTCCGAAAGCGATATTACTGACAGATTTCGTATGGCCCATAAGCGTTTTTTTATGGGCTCCTGTGGTTACATCCCAGAGGCGGATAGTTGTATCGCCACTCCCGCTTGCGAGGGTTCTACCATCTGGACTGAACGAAAGGCTTGAGACCCGATTTGTATGCCCCGCGAGGGTGTGTTTGGAATCGCCTGTTCGCGCATCCCATAAATGGACTGTTTCAAAATCTGTAGTTCCGAGTATTTTCCCGTCTGGACTAAACAAAACAGTGGAAAAGCGAGAACTATCTGTTATTACTTTTTTTTCTTTTCTTGTGGCAACATCCCAGAGGACGATGCTTCCGAACATCTCCGTACTTACGAGTGTCGCACCGTCTGGACTGAACGAGATATCTTCAACCTCCTCCGTGTCCCGCGTGAGTAGGGCAAGTTCCTGATACGTCTCCGCGTCGTAGAGCCAGATGCCGACAGAACCCGCGACTGCTAATAGAGTGCCGTCTGGAGAATATTGCATATCGTTGATCCTGCCCTTACCGATGCGGGTTTTGGCACCTTCGGGTAAACCCCATTGCGTGTAATCTTGGGCGAAGCTGCTGGGTAGGTATAGCGTTGAAACGATAAGCAGCACTAAAAGGGTGGGAAATGAGGTGAGTTTCATTCGATCAGGCTCCTCTGGAATAATAGGTGTCTTGATAGAATACCTGCCAGCGACTTATACAGTAGGTGCGGTTTGGAAACCGGGGCCCATTTGTATTTTTTGTTCCTATGCCTTTTGGTCAATCATGCTTGAGAGGATGCCGAGGATCTCGCTGCACTGTCTAATCTGGTAAACTCCCATATCAACATAGAGTTTTTGTCCTTCCAATTTGAGGAATAGCCATTCAGTGCCAGTAGTTGTGGCTCCATAAATGCAAGGAATCTCATTTCCTTTTTCAGCGTTAAAGCGTTGGGCTGCGAGCATCTCCGCCACGCACTGCCCTAATCCGGTTGCGGGATCAGCGTTCTTCGCTTCAACAAGGATAATGGCAGGAGCTTCGAGATAGAATTGGTCTGGCGATAGACTCACCAAAAAATCACACACACCTGTTAATCCGTTTTCGGGATCAACGCTGAAGTCAATCCCGGAAAAGAAACTGATGCGATGCTTAAAGTGCTCTCGGAGTTCAACGAGAATGTTAGCGACAATCAATTCCGAGCGCGCTTTCTCTGTTCTTATGGCGATCGCTAATGGTACTTTTTTTGCCAATTCCCTCGTGAGGTCTTCGCTTGGCTCTACCGGCTCAATATGAGAAAAGATGTCTGTGGATTCAATCTTTTCAAGTTGAAACGTTTTTTGTACGGTTTCTAAGGTGAAGTTACTATAAGCCATTGCTGCAAACTCCATTTTAGATTTTTTATTAGCATGCAGAGTTAACGCAAATATTGACGACGAAGAGCACGTAGAAGCGCGCGACGCGTAACAAACGTGTGGCTATGAACATTTATATTATACCGAAGGTGGCATTAAACTTCAAGGATTTTACAAAGGGCAATGCAGGCATTCAGTCGTCGGTTTCTGCTTCTACCTCATTATCGTGCATAATTTCTTGGAGACCTGTCGTAATGCGGAAGGCAACGATGCATAAGCCGATTGAGAGTGCGAACAACCACCGATAACCGATAAGCGGTTGGAGAAGTCCACCCAATGTCGGTGCGAAGCTCACAGGCATGAGTAACGTGTTCATAAAGCCGATGTAAGTCGGACGGTTTCGTGGCGGTGCGATATTCAACATGTATGCCATAAAACCGACCATCATGCCGTTCCCTAAAATACCACCGACGATGAAAATCATAAAAAAGGCAGGCATCTGTAATGAAATGGGTAATATGCCAGCAGAAAAAGCGAGCATCGGTGGAATGCCCATCATACCTGCCGTAATAATCAGTACCCATCGCACGCCATACTTTTCGCCGACGTATCCCCACATTGCATTTGAGACCACGCCGCTCAGGGCGGAACTGACGATAAAAAAGCCCATCGTCGCGTCCGAAAATCCGAGTTCGTTTAGCGCATAAGGCACGTAGAACGGGGTTGCCATTCCAGAGAAGTGTGCGAAAACCCGGAAGAAGATGAACTGTCGGTAATTCGCGTCTGTGCGTAGGAAGTGCGGTCCCTGTTTTAAATGTTCGGAGATCGGTTGGCGAGTCGGGTGAACAGGATGAATCGGTTCACGGACACCTAAAAAACTGACGAATGAGAGGAAGGCTGCCGTCACGGAGCAGATGAAAAGGAAGCCGTAGTTATAGGGGAAACCGAGGTCGGTCTCAATATTACAGATCGTGCCGATAAAGTACATGGTGAACGATCTGAAGGCTTGTGTGATCCCGCCGAGCATACCGGTAAATTCGGATTCTTTGCCGAGCACCGCACGCACGAGGAATCCGACCCAGATAGCGAAAAAACCGCCGTATATTTGTCGGAGGCTGAAGAAACGGGCGCGGCGCTGCGGTTCTATCGCCTTGGAGACGATGTCCATGTAAGGGAGCGTTGAGACACCCATTGCGGAGGAAGATAGGAAATAGAGTCCGAGGAAACAGCCAGCGAGCAACAACGGGTTTCGCTCACCGATTGTGATGGTGCAAAAAAAGATGGCGAGCCACGCTAACACGCGGACACTCATACCGAGCGCGTAGAACGGCATTTTACGCGGGCGGTGCTCCAGTAGGTTCGACATCAACAGTTGCGGCCACATCCAACCTGCTGCCATCATTGAACCGGTTAACCCTACCAGAAGTGAGGAGCCGCTTAGTTTATCAATAAAAGCAGGCAGCACAGTTGACGAATCCGCAAATGCGAGGTTAATACGCATAAAGGCACCTTGGAGCAGCGCAAATCGGAAGTTTCGCCGTTGGTTTTTTAATTTTCCTTGCGGTTCGATGTTTTTTAATTTATCTTGCGGTTCGTTCAGGTTGCTCTGATTGATGAGTTTGATTTCCGTAGTTCCGTCTTGATGATGGTTAATGGTGGTAGGTTAAGAGGTGTGTTGTGGCGGTTACCAATGCTGTTACTGCTACAAGTTTTTAACTTATGACCAACAACTAACAACTAACAACCAATTAACGCAAAAACTCTTCTACTGCGTTTCAGGCTACGCGCTATCGTGCGAAATTTTGCACCCTATCTTTTGACACAATTTTCGGAATTAGGTTGAATTGAAATTTCAGATGTAACAAAAATTCGCTTTACACTGCCCCGCGGTTGTGGTAAATTGGAGACAAATTTTTATTTTTTTGTGGCTGTCAGCAGAATAGCCATCGGTTTCCATCAGCCATCGGCTATCAGTCGGGTACATATTGTCGGAGTAACTTTTGTGATAACTTCCACAGGTGCCTAAAAGCCGACGGTTGACAGCCGAAAGCCGTTCCGCCGAGAGCCAAAAAAGGAACAGATATGGAACCTCTTCGGATAGGATTTCTTGGTGCCGGCGGTTTCGCACGGCACACTATTTATCCCGCACTTCATCTTGCGCCTGTCGCCTTACAAGCGGTTTGCGATGCAGACGAGAATCGCGCGAAGGCTGCTGCCGGCAAATTCGGCACAGGTCGCTATTACACCGATCGGCACGAGATGTTTGAAAAAGAAGACCTCGAAGCCGTTATTATCTCTATGGGACCTGACCCGCGGCAGCCGCTCGTGCTTGAAACGCTCGCGGCGGGGTATCATGTATTCACACCGAAACCACCGGCACCGTCTCTTGAAGAAACACTCGCTTTGGCAGAAACCGCAGAAAAACACGGTAAGACGCTCATGGTGAACTTCCAGCGGCGTTTCAGCTTGGGTGTGCGTCAAGCGAGAGCGATTATGCAGACCGAATCGTTCGGGACACTCACCCAACTTTTCTGCTCGTTCTGTAGTGGTGCTTATGGATCGGTCAAACACTATCTACTTGATTTTGCGATCCATCATTTCGATTTGGCGCGGCACATCGCTGGTGCTGATGTGAAAGAACTCTGCGTTTTTCACAACGAGGTTGATGGACAAGGTGCGTTCGCTGTTGCTGTAGAGTATACCAACGGTGCAGTGGGTAGCCTGCAGCTCACGAGTCAACGGTTGTGGCGGCGTAACTACGACTACATCGAAATCACCGGACAACACGAATACATCGTTTTAGACGGGTTGTGGGGTGCCCAGCATTTCACGGAATCTGGTAACACTTTTACCTCTAATTTCTCCGATGAACGTAACGGCGAACTGACGGGTGACGGCATCAGCCTCACTGAGTTTGCTAATGCTATCCGTGAGGGTCGGGAACCGGTATCAAGTATCCAAGACTGTGTTGGCACGATGCGGTTCTACGATGCCGTGCTTCAACGCAAAAAAGGCGTTATTAGCCTTTAGCAAGCAGTTATCAGTTATCAGTTGTCAGTTACAAGAGGTTGTGGATTAAACCATATCCCTCTTTAACTGATGACCGATGACGAGTAACAGAGGTTTTGGATAGTTCTAAAGTCTCTTTCTGAAAACTGATAACCAGTCCTCTGATGGCTGACGGCTACTCGGCATTAATGCTTTCCAAAACCGCAAGACATGTCTCCCCATTAACCAACCGATGATAATAGTCTGCGACGCGCTCGGTAAAATCTCGGTTCTCGTGTAAGCCGCGCAAGGGTGTCCCACCAGCGGGTGACCACAGGGCTGCATTTGAGAAAATATCTTCAATCCGTTCTTTGACCTCCATTTGACTTGCGCCAAACGCCCCTCTCAAAACGTCCTGTATCGTCCGATCAGGGTCCCGGATTTCATATTCTGTAGCGGTATCGGTGATACCCCTGTAGTCATCAAGAGATGAGATTGCGTGTGGCGTTAAAAACCGAAGCACCGTTGCGAAGGAATAGGCGAAGTCGGATTTGAAAAGTTCGGTGCTGGCATCGTAGTTCGGTGAACGGACGATATCGGCGGCGCGTTCGCGGAGTTTGACGGTCTCAATGATGTTAATCCTGGCATTATCGTCTTTGACGCGGCGGATACGGTCAACGAATTCGAGTGTATACGCTTTCGCGCTTTTACCGGCGATAGGGATGTCTGCTTCCACGATCTCGGCGTATCCGTTCATCAGGCGTTCCAAATGCGGTGCGAATATTGGATGCGCTGCGGCTTCGTTCACGTATTCAATCCCAGCGAGTGTCCCCTTATGCGTAATCCCCGGTACATGCACGGAATTCACCAAAAGAAGTTTCCAATCGTGGTAGGGTTCGATGCTCTCTTGACTCACAATAACACCGTAGTCCTGCAGTTCACCAAACGGGACGCGTAACATACCGTTTAAATCTTCGAGAATAAGCGGCGTTGCTGGCATCGCCTCTGCGTACGTTACCAATTCATCTGGTGTCTCAATTTGTGCGTGTGCCGCTGCTTTAACCGCGTCCGGTACAGCGTAGACTTGTGGTACGAGTCTGTCGCCCATTTCGTTGAGAAAACCGACGTTTGTTTCTAACCACTTAGCGTAATCACTACTCCGTTTCGGATACTCGTTACAGAGGATGTCGCGGATGACATCGCCGTTATTTCGGAGGTTATCGGTATTGATAACGCAGAGTGTCGCGCCTGTTCCGTGTTGGCGAAAGTAGCGGTAGAGGCTCTCATCTAACACATCCATTGCGAGTTCACCTTTAGCGATTCCGGCTTCGGTTACGCCGATAAGGATAAGGTCCAGCGGATTCTCAGTTTGTGCATAGAACTGCTCACGACCGGCTTCCGTGGCGAGTGTTGTTGCGCCGACGACACTTGAAACTTGTTGGATGTCGTGGATACCCGCCAAATCACATGTGACGACATGGTATACCCCGTTCTGTTGGTTAAAGGCATCGGCTTTTTCGGCACCGCGCGGCTGTCCGACGAAGATACCGCCGTTGTAGAGGTTTCGCTGGTTGAGGATATGTACGAATTCGTGGGTCAAGGCGCGTTGTAAGCCGCCTGCTCCGATAGCCAAAATCTTAGTTGGTAGCATATATGTTTTCTCCTTTTTTAGGAGTCACCAGTTACCAGTTAAGAACCTCTTTAACTGACCACTGGTTACTGGCGACTGGAAACTTCTTTATAGAGGTTTAAATAAGCGTCGGCGATGTGTTTCCAGTCGTAGGGTTTGACGCGTTCAACGCTTGCCTTCCCCATTTTAATGCGATCTTCGCCTGCGTTAATTATTTTAATGAGTGCGTGTGCAAGTCCATCAACATCGCCGGGATCAAACAGTGCGCCGTTAACGCCATCTACGACAAGTTCATCAATCCCTTGGACACGACTGACAACGATCGGGAGTCCTGTTCCCATCGCCTCTAAGACGACAAGCGGCATCCCTTCTGCAAGTGAGGGTAGGATGAAGAGGTCGGCATCGCGATACTTTTGTGGCAATTCGGAATAGGGCACCGAACCCGAAAAGTGGATGTGTGAGGCTACGCCGAGGCTTTCTGCTAATCTCAGGAGGTCTTGTTGATAGGGTCCATCACCGACAATTTCTATTTCAAAGTTCTGTGAGATTTTCTCAAGGATTTGGGGTAGGGCGCGGATGAGAAATTGGAACCCTTTGCGAGGGATGAGCCTGCCGATTGAGAGGACTCGGATTTTTTCTGGATAGGCGTCGCGCTGGACAGGTGTAAAAGTTTCCAAATCGACGGCATCGGGAATCACATCCATTTTTATATCCGAATCCGTCTCTCGCGCGAGTTCGCGTAAGCCGTCACTACACGCAACGACGGCTGATGCGTTACCCCAAATCGCTCGGATGATCGGTTTCAGCAACAGGTATAACCACCGATAATAGGGTGGGTCTGGATTGCGGCTCGGCACGTCGCGCCCTCCGAGAAATACGATGTATGGCACTTGACGAAATTTTCGTAAAAGATACGCACCACCCCCCGCAGGAATCCCAAAAAAGACTTGAACGATATCAGGCTGAAACTTTTTCGCAAACCGTAACCCGTAGAGGCTCGAACTTACCGCATAGGTTAGCATTTCATGGACGGCGCACACGTCAGGACTTTTCCGAAGTGCAGGCACGCGATGGACATGAAAACCTTCTATCGCTTCATGTCTCGGACAATCCCGAAACTGAGAGGTAATCAGATGTACATCGTGTCCGGCTGCTGCGAAGTGTTTGCCTAAAAAGTGGCTGACCCAACCGCCGCCACCACCAATCGGCGGAAATTCGTGGTTGAACATCAATATTTTTAATTTTCCTTGCGGTTCGTTTTTTTTAATTTTCCTTGCGGTTCGGTTAGGTGGGTTGGTCATTTAGGGTGCCTCTCCGTAGATCCGTTCTCCACTCCGTTTCGGACTACAATAGTTAACAGTTAACAGTTAACAGTTAACAGTTATCAGTAAGAGAGTTTTCTTAACTTACCACTTATAACTTATAACTATTTCCTTTGTGCAAACTCCGTTGCGAATTCGATAATCGCAGCAGCGATGTCTATGCCGGTGACCGATTGTAGTTCTTCAAATCCGGGTGACGGGTTGACTTCTAATACGACGGGTCCTTCGTCTGTTTCCAATAGATCGACACCTGCTACCTCTAATTCCAATGCTGCTGTCGCTTTTATAGCGAGATGGGTATATTCTTTCGGTAGCGTGACAGCTTCTCCTGATGCGCCTTTGTGAATATTGGCACGGAATTCGCCAGATGGTGCACTTCTTTTCATCGCAGCAATCGCTTCATCACCGACGACGAGCACACGGATGTCAACGCCACCGGCTTCTTTAACGAAAGCCTGAATCACATAATCGTGATGGAGATCACAGAGTGCGTCCACAGTTGAAGTGAGCGATGTCGGCGTATCTAACAACATTACGCCTCTGCCGTGTGTGCCGTAAAACGGTTTTAAAATAAACGGATATTCTCCGATGTCGGCTACGGCGTTTTCTAAAAATGCGGCGGAACCGACAGTGAGACTCGGTGGGATAGGTAAACCGTGCTGTGCGAGGATACGTAGCGAGCGGAATTTGTGTCGTGCTGTTGCGATTGCTTTTGAACGATTGATGACAGATGTCCCTATCCATTCAAAGTGCGCCACGACTTCTTCGCCGTATTGCGCAGTTGTGCGGCTGAGTCGCGGTATGACGATATCTAAGTCTTCTATCGGTTGACCATTATATGTGATACGGTTCTGCTTTCCACCGACATAGAGAGAGAAACCGAACGGATCTAAAACGCCTGCGATGTGTCCTGCATTGCGGGCAGCTTCGCTAAGGCTAAGTGTGGAGTGGTTTTGGGGTCCCCGTGAAAGGATGGCGATCTTCATCTATTTTTTATACGTTTTCATCTGTTTTATAGGTTTCGTTCAGAAAATCTGCCAACTCTTCAAAAGTGTCAAAGATTCGGTCGCATAGGTTCTCGAAGAAGATGCTCCGTGTTCCTGTGTAGACTGCATATACGGGTTTGTTGTGACGGGTCGCGTAGTTCATTTCGCTGAGAACACCGGGAGACAATTTGTCTGTCGGGTAAATGACGACGACAAAATCGCTCTGGTGGACAAACTGGTAATCCCGCGAGATTGTTCGTGTCTTGATCTGTTCAATCACACCATCGTCCATCTCACCCATGGTCGCAGGGACATTTCCATCTCCGCCAGCGGTTACGAGTGCCATATCTTTAATCGTGAGCGGGTCAAAAACGATGAATGAACGGCTCAATCTTTCGCCGATTTCTCGGATTTTGTCAATTTCTTCCGGCGTATCTCTCAGGAGCGTAATCGGATAACTGAGGTAAAATTTCGGCTTCGGTGAAAAGAGGAGTTCATAGAAATTTTCGAGATCGTGTTGCCGCGCGACGGTGTAGTGCGGCTTCTCTGTGAAATGTGCGATCTGCCGTGTTAAGAATTCTTCCTCGTCTAACCAGACATTGAGCGTCGCGTTATCCATACCTGACCATTGTACGCTTTCCTTCATCCGTGCGGATATATCGGTGATATTATCGACGACGTTAATCAAGAGGTCTGGCAAGAGAATTTCAATATCTTTGAAGGAGAACCCTTCGAGGAGACTTCCACGCCATCGGAAACAGGTGTGTAACCCGACGATAATATGTTGGTATGATTCTGCACGGCGCGCGATCTCATAGAAAGCGGTACGCCGCGCTAATGATAACACTGCTGGATCGGAGTCGAGTACCTTTTCTGTGAAATGGACACGGGACTCGGCGGCGGCACTGTGCATAACATCGCCGACATTGAAGAAACCGATGTTCAATTTCTTTTTCATGCAGAGTATTTTGAAATTTGCCATCAATTCTTTGCGTCCGGAACAACTGATACCAGTACAAACAATTTTCATCTTTTTAACTTTCCTTGCGGTTCGGTTAGGTGGGTTCGAGGTTTAATGCTCCTTTCCGTAGACCCGCTTTCCACGTCGTTTCAAGCTGCACGTTTTTACCGCGCGCAAGCAGCATTAAGAACTTGCAGCTAATGACTTCAATTTTGCGAGTGCCTCCTGCTCTTCCTTTTGCCATGGACGGTGTGCTGGTTTATCCAGTTTTTGCGGGGGTCCGCTGAAGACGAGGATATACGCTCTACGCGCCTCTGCGGTGCTATTCGGTGCAGAGTAGTGCAGCGTCCGACAGTGGTGGAACGTCGCGCCACCGGCAGGTATCGGGCAAGCGACCGCTTCTGATACGTCAACATCATCGGTTACCAATCCGTGTACAAGCGGGTCGTCGTCGATATGTCGATGCCAACGGACCTCTCCTTTGTGCGATTTTGGGATAAATTGGAGACACCCGCTCTCAAGTGTTGCTTTATCCAAAGGGAGCCAGACGCTTAGACTATGTGGCAAGACTTCAGGATTCCAGTACGCTTCGTCTTGGTGCCACGGCGTTTCGTTGCCGTAGTGCGCGGGTTTCAAGATCATGTGCCCGCCGCCGCCGACCTTTTCGGTTTCTACATCAAGCAATTTCGCGGCGAGTCGATGCGCGTTCCGAAAATAGAGGGTCTCACGGAGTTCAGGGAATTGTGCTTCTGGACCTAATACTTGGGGCAACGTCTCTTTCCCTGTGTGTGCGCGTGGACCGGCAAGATCGAAATAGCGTCCCTCGGCTTCGCCTGTCCGTCCGGTAAAGAGTTCATCGTAAATGCCTTTAAGCCATTCAACCTCTTCATCCGTTGTGATGCACGGAATGCTCAGGTATCCGTTCTCCTGAAAGAAGGCGACCTGTTCGTCAGTTACGTCAATGTGAAGATCGTTATTGGAGTTCATAATAAATCACCGAATTGAAATATCGTAAGGTAAGATTGTTAGGATTTGTGCTCCGTCTTTAAAGCCAAACAGGCTCAACCACGTAACCATATACTGCCACTGTGTGCCAAATACGGAATGGAAGGCAGGCAGGAGGGAAGGTTGGAATCCCCAATCTTCCAATTTTCCAATCTTCCAATCTTCTGGCTGAATCGAACCCTCTGTGTCTTCAATCATCTGCTCTAAGAGTTGTTCAAAAAAGGGTCGCTGCTTCGGTAGCACGATGAGGTTGAGTTTATCATCTTCAGTAAAACCTGCCTGTTCCTTCGCAATAGATAGCGCGTCATCAAGTCCACCGAGTTCATCAACGAGTCCGAGTTCCTTCGCCTGCCTACCTGTCCAGACGCGTCCTTGTGCGATGTCGTCGATGTCGTCAAAGGATTTACTTCTGCCATCTGCGGCTTTGTTGACGAAATCTTCATAGACGGTTCGCATCATCTTTTCGACGCGTTCGCGTTCCGTTGGTGTAAAACCGCCGTAGTCGGAATAGAGAGTCGCGTTCTGACCGTGTGCGATGATCTCCTTCGTGAGACCGGCTTTGTTATAAAGTCCTTTGAGATTCAGTTTACCGCCGAACACACCGATTGAACCTGTCAACGTGCTGGGTTGTGCGACGATTGTTCCCGCTGCCATCGCTATATAGTAGCCGCCGGAGGCAGCGACATTCCCCATAGAGACAACGACCGGTTTCTCGCGTTGTGTGAGCATCACCTCACGCCATATTAAGTCTGAAGCGAGTGCGGAGCCGCCCGGACTGTCAACACGCAGCACGACAGCGTGAACCGAATCGTCGGTGCGTGCTTTCTCAAACGCTTTCTTTAATGTTTTGGGTGTAATCACCGCCATTGGGGTGAAGATAGTGTCAATGTCCGGTAAAACGGCACCACTGGCATAAATCAGTGCGATCTGATTTTCTGCGTTAGCCTGCGCCCGTTGCGGCGGACTTAATATACTCATCAGCTGCATCAACCCAGCGAAACTGTTCATATCCGGCACTTTGCGTTGACGTTCAGAGCCGGGTTTGACGACCTGAACCTCTTCGTCTTCAGCGGTTTCCGCTTTGAGGGTCGCGACCAATTCGTCGTAGTATTGCAAGGCATCGATCAATTTCTCTTGTTTCGCCTCTTCTGCGGTGAACGGACCGCGGTTTATTAAGTCCGATGCATCTTCTGTGGAGATACCGTCTCGGCTCTCAGCGATATGGTTCAGCAGTTGGGCATACAGATCGTCGAGTAAAGTCGTCATCGACTCACGGAACTCGTCCGACATACCGTCTCGCAGATACGGTTCGACACCGGATTTGTATTTCCCCATCGCTAACATATCTGCCTCGATATCGAGTTTATCGAGCAGCCCTTTGTAGAAGAGGACTTCGGCACGCAAACCGGTTAAGTTAAGGCTACCGGTAGGCATCAGGACGACGCGATCCATCGTCGCGGCGAGGAGATATTCGGCATTCCCACCGCTTTCGAGATAGCCAATTGTCTCTTTTTCTGCTGCCCGGAATTCGTTTAGCTTGTTTCGGATTTCTTGGAGTGTTGCCCACCCTAAACTGACACCCTCTATTTTGAAGATAACGCCAGCGAGATCATCGTCTGTTTTGAGTGCCTCTAATTTCTTAAAGAGTCCGCGAAGTGTCTTTGTTGAGGAGGTACCAAAGGTGCTGACGACTTTGGTATCGGTGTAGGTGCCGCTGAGTGTGAATTCAGCATATTTTTTGATAGGAATCGTTGGTTCGGTTTCAGCTTCCTCCTCAGCGAATATCGGAGAAACGAGGAGAAGCAATACGAGCAGAGATGCGTACATTTTTAATAATTTCATCGGTTTATCCTTAGTTTTTGGTATCTGATTTAGCATTGTTATTTTATCACAAGAAGGGGATTGTGTCAAGTGGGAAATTTTTTCGGAAGGGTCTGCGTTTCTATGGCAGTTATGAAATTTCACAGTAAGGATATGAAAAAGTGTTTCGGGGACCGCTACGAAGTAAGGTGTGGCAATGGTTTTCGCGGTGTTGTGAATCCTGTCAATTTTTTCGTAACTGTGAAATTACGGTTTTAAGGTTCTGGTTGTTACGTCTGCGAACGCAGTGGTGGTATGGGTGGACGGGCGTTTCTGTTTTTGGCACTTAAAATGAGTTACTGTGAAATTTCTGTTCATTCATCCAAAGTTATCGGATTGTTGTTTCCCTGCCTGACGGTGCCTTGGCGGGATGTGGTCCACGGCACATCGGATGCTGGTTGTATGCCATTGGATACACAACTAAAATGCGGGATGCCACAGAAAGCGTAACTATCAAAGGCAGACACCCACAGTTGCTATGCACCGCAGGGATTGTGGGTGAGTCTTTTATGGATGGTTGGTTGTTGGTAGTTGGTGATGAGTTACTATTCACCAACCACCATTAACTAAAAACTATTAATCATTCACCACCTTAACCTTCCTGGAGCTGCATTGCTATCACGGTCTGGGGAAACTTTAGCAAAAGACTGACCTGTGACTTCACGGGGGCTCATGAACCAGCGTGTCGCCGCTCCATTAATACCCTTGCCTAAGTTTCCCTCATAAGGCCCATTATCTTGCGCGAAGGGGCTTGTTGTCATATAATAAGCACCTTCACTCTGTACACCAGTGGAATCAACACTAGAGGCGGAAACGCCCGCGCATGCACTGAGACGTGTGCCACCAAAGACAGTCCACTTAGAAATGGAGGTTGTTGCTGAGGCAGTACCTTCCTCATTGTAAAGCCATCGTACGACCCATCCAGATCCATCGGGATTAATATCTTCTGCATATCCGCCTCCTTGGTTAGCGTTCACATAAGAAATGGTAAATGCAGTAGCAGCCACCGCTATAAAAAAAATAACGATATTAAAATACGTTTCGGTGTGTAAATTCCGTTTAACATGTAAAAAAACTCCTTTTTTGAGTTTATGGTAAGTCTAAGTACTCATACGGGTCATAACCATCCCCTTCTATCACACGAACGCCAGAAGGGACCTCTCCTTTTTGCATCTGTTCGGGTGTGAGATGGACGTTGCCCCCCGTATAACTTGAAATAGGCGTTGTGAAGGTGCCATCCTCATTTTCGTAGGGCTCACCATATTCAACATAGATGGCATTCGGAATATGAAGATAGTATTTTCCGGTTATTAAACTTCCACTTCCGCCGGTAAAATCACGGATACCTTCTGTCCATGCCTTTACCATGACACGACTCAGAAGTTCTTTGCTTTTTAACATCTCCGTGTCATATTTTGCATCATATCTTTCGGGGTCTTCTTGGTATCTGAACCAGAAAGGCGTAAACGGATAGTCCGCGGGCACTTCAGGATATGGTCCGAAGCCATAAGGCGAAACGGGCACATCTTCCGCGAGGGTTTTCTCCGAAACAAAATCTTCCGGTAAGAACGCATCCGCGAGGTCAAGCGTCTCGGTCTCATTGGGTAACGCCTCTGTTGTATCGGGCATCTGTGTGTCCGTGTTTTCATCAGGCGTGTCTACAGAGCCTTCGGCCTGAAAATCAACAGGGGCGGTGCCTGTCGCCTGCTTGTTTTTCAGCGACTCAACCGTAAGCGTCTTCCTTCCAAACTCGGCTTCAGTGATGCGGAGGAGGTACCAACTATACAGCAGGCTACCCCCAACAACCAGCACAAAGAAAACGAGACCCCCTTGGAACCATCGACTGGATAGTAAATCACGTAACATACCATCTCCTCTTTCTCATAAAGTTGATGGAAAAATGCCGGAAAAGATAAAGGGTTGGAGATTCACAAAAGTTAGCGATATTCGCAATCGAAATGTGTAAAGGGTCGCGTTCGATAAAAAACACAAGAATAAACGATAAAACACAAGAATAAACGATAAAACACAAGAATAATTATACACCCTTAAAAGAGTTTGGTCAAATTAAAATTTCAAAAAAATGTATTTTTTTCGGATATTAGCAAATTTTCTGCATATTTTCACCCAAAAGTCCCTATTTTGTTCAGAATCAGGATGTTTGAATTGATATTCCCAAAGTTTTCGCTCGGTTTCTATTCTTCGATGTGCTGTGCGATGCGGACGAGATCCAAAATGTTGACGATGCCGTCGCCGTTAAGGTCGGGCGAACTTTCCCCGAAACGTGAGGCGACAAAAGTCAAATCCAAGATGTTTACAACACCATCGGCGTTGACATCCCACGGTTTTGACACGGACGTTAGAGACCACAACTGGATCGTACCATCAAGACTTGCGCCTGCGAGGGTATCCGCAGCGACTGATGAGGGTTCTTGTAAGAATGCTACGGCAAGGATCGGAGCGGTATCGCTTTTGAAAGTGCCTTGTAATTCTGCTGTTTGTGGGTTCCAGAGACGTATTGTGTTGTCCCACCCCGCGCTGACGAGGGTGTTTCCGTAAATGCTGTCCGGTTCCGGTGAAAATGCCAAAGCAAAGACCGGATCGGTATACGTTTCAAAGGTCTTTAGGAGTTGACCCGTATGTATATCCCATATACGGATTGTGCTTTCGGTGTCCGGGCTCCAATATCCGCCGGTTGCTAAGGTCTGACTGTCCGGTGCAAAAGCGAGTGCTGTGATTGCGTCTGTATGGGCGGCGAGGCTGTGTCGGGGTTGACCGGTCTCCACGTCCCACAGTCGTACTGTGCCGTAAAAACTTGTACTGGCAAGTATCTTGCTATCTGGTGAGAACACGAGTGTGGTGACCATATCCCGATGTCCGCGAGGGACGGTGGTATGGATTGGCTGTTTCGTGCTTAAGTCCGAGAGACGGATTTCTCTGAAACTTCCGCTGGCGAGGGTCTGACCATCAGGCGAGAATGCTAACGATACAATCGGATAGGCGTGTCCTGTGAAGTCGGTTGTGTGTTCGCCTGTATATATGTTCCAGAGGTGGAGGGTCGCATCTACGCCTGCGCTGGCAAGGGTTTGGTTATCGGGTGAGAACGCCAGTGCGGTTACAGTATCCATCGATGCAGGCAGCATCGCCAGTTCTTCACCGGTATAGGTATCATATAACAGAATACCGTTTGCGGTTGCGGCGGCGAGCCGGGTGCCGTCAGGTGAGAAGACTGCGGCGTTTATCGCTGTTCTTCCGAAGGGTGCTTCACTGCCTTCTGGTAAACGCCAGAGCGTCGTATCTTGTGCGAAGGGAGTCTGTAGAGCGGCGAGATAGAGAAAGAGAAATACGAAAATTTGGAAATTTCGCACAATGAGTTTCCGTTCTGCTTGCCCAAATGAGGTTTTAACAAATAGATTGGGTAATTGTGGCTATGCGACGTGCGATGAATCGCACGACTACGAACCGGTTTGGTGTGCGATGAATCGCCTGATTAAATTCTTTAGTGGATATCAGAATTAATGAAACACTCTACAGCGGGCGAGGGAACCTCGCCCCTACGAGGGGGGTGGTCCCTGCACTCACTGAAATGTCTCCTTAATTATTCGTTTTACAAGATATATCTGCTCAGATCTTGGTCTTTGACGATTTCAGCCAATTCGGATTGGACATAGTCTGCATCAATCGTGATCTCTCTCTCTTCAAGGTCTGGTGCGTCGAAGAAGAGGTTCTCAAAAAGTTTCTCCATGATAGTGTGGAGACGGCGTGCGCCGATGTCCTCGACCGATTCATTAACTTGGAACGCGAGTGCCGCAATTTCGGTGATTGCGTCATCGGTAATCGTGGCTTCTATCCCTTCAGTTTTGAGCAGTTCGGTGTACTGTTTTACCAAAGCATTTTTAGGTTCCGTCAGAATAGACTTAAAGTCATCTTTATTTAGACTTTTGAGTTCCACCCGAATCGGGAATCTGCCCTGTAATTCGGGGATGAGGTCGGAAGGACTTGACACATGGAATGCCCCGGCAGCGATAAACAGAATATGGTGTGTACGTACAGCACCGTATTTTGAAGTCACCGTGCTACCTTCAATGATTGGTAGGATATCGCGTTGTACGCCTTCGCGCGAGATGTCGGGTCCGTGTCGTGACTCTCTGCCTGCGATTTTATCAATTTCATCTAAAAAGACGATACCGGAATCTTCAACACGTTGGATGGCTTCGGTGATGACGGCATCCATATCAATAAGTTTTTCAGATTCTTCTTGCATCAGGAGGGTCCGCGCCTCGGAGACAGGCACGCGTCGCTTCTTCGTCTGGTTCGGGAGGATGTTACTAAACATATCCTTGAAATTGATATCCATCTCCTCAATACCACTCGGCGAGAAGATTTCAACAAAGGGTACGCTCTGATGCTTGACGTTGATTTCGACAGGTTTATCTTCGAGTCTGCCTTCTCGGAGCCATTCTCTAAATTTCTCGCGTGTTTTGAGATAGCGTTCTCGTTCTCTTTCGCGGTCTTCTTCGGCTTCGGCTTCAGCGTCGATTCCGAGATCGAAAGGTAGTTGGAGTGCTGCGCTCTCATCTTCTTCCTCAACTTCGTCGATGACCTCTTTTTCCAAGCGGGGACGTTGCTGGAGGGAACGCGGCATCGGAAAGATGCAATCAAGCAGCCGTTCTTCGGTGAATTCGCGTGCCTTTTCTTCAACCGCCTCGGCTTGTTCAGCTTTAACGCGGCCGATGGCAATTTCGGTGAGATCACGGATCATGGATTCAACGTCGCGTCCGACATAACCGATCTCGGTATATTTCGAGGCTTCGACTTTAATAAATGGTGCATCAACGAGGCGTGCGAGTCTGCGCGCAATTTCGGTTTTGCCGACCCCGGTTGAACCGATCATGATGATGTTTTTAGGTGAAACCTCGTCTTGCATATCTTCACCTAACATCTGTCGCCGCGAGCGGTTGCGGAGAGCAATAGCGACACACCGTTTCGCTTCAAACTGCCCGATGATGTACTTATCCAATTCCTGAACAATCTGCCGCGGCGTGAGTGCTTCTGCTAAAGTATTTTTTTCGTGTATTGCATTAGATTTCTCCAAAGTTCATTAGTTATCAGTTGTCAGTGGTCAGTCTTCAGTTAAGAGGCGTTAGGATTACCGAAAGGTGTTAGGTGAACCCGATCCGGCCTGTAACTGTTGACTGTTAACTGTTAACTGTTAACTCCTCCTCTATTGTGTCAATTTCAATTCGGGCGTTGGTATAGATACAAATTTCACTTGTCAGTTGAAGTGCTTCTGAAACGATCTCCCTCGATGTCAAATCTGAGTATTTGAGCATGGCTTTCGCTGCTGCGAGTGCGATAGATGAACCGGAGCCGATAGCAATCACATCGTCGTCGGGTGCGATAACATCTCCGCTCCCGGAAATAAGATAACTATCGTTGGCATCTGCGGCGATCATCAGTGCATCTACTTGGCGAAGAACCCTATCGCTGCGCCATTCACGGGCGAGCTCTACCGCCGATTTCTGAAGGTTGCCGCGATACTGCTCCAACTTTTTTTCTAAATTTTCATAGAGTGTAATCGCGTCCGATGCGGAACCGGCGAAACCGATCAGGACATTGTCGTTATGGATTCTACGAATTTTACGCGCACCGTGTTTGATCGCCGTATCGCCTAAAGTGACTTGACCGTCGCCGCCAATAGCGACTTGACCATCACGTCGTACGGCTAAAATCGTTGTCGAACGAATTCGCATACTTCTGATTTTTCTTTCTCGCAATTAGATGTCCTCTTTTGTAACCCGAATTGCCCACTAAACAAAAAAATAAAGCTTTAATACTATACTGAGACAATTATATTTTTCTTTTTTAAATTTCAAATTTTCGTCTCTATACAGTAATAATAACATAGTCTTGAAAATAATTCAAGGTAAGCGTGATACCTTTCCAGGGTTATTTAGTTTTAAACAAATTGTTGGGTTGTCTCAATTTTTGGATTTTCCTTTTCAGTCCCGGTGCGGTTACAAACCGCACCTACCGGGCCGGGGGTGTCAAAATTAGACGAAAAAACCGAAAACTAAATCGTCCTGGATACCGTTCCAGGGTTATTTAAGTTTTAGATAAATTATCGGATTTGAGAGATGTTTGATTTTCCTTTTCAGTCCCGGTTCGGTTGCAAACCGAACCTACCACAGGCCTGGGGATGCGAATTAGGACTCTTATTTCCAGGCATAAAACATTAGAAAACCGAGAAACTGAAGGGCTCCGATAAAGATGCCGCAGCGGATCCCTGCTATACCGGCGTGCTGCTCTCTCAGAAAAGTGTCGGTTACGCCAAAGAAGTACGGACATAACAGAAATGTAATCAGAAAAGCGAGCGGTACAAAGACTGGAACGGTCACAATCTGAGGGATGTGATCCACTTGTGCGGCATTCCAGACCCACAGATGTGATGCCCCGAGTACATAAATCACGACACTCCCAATAGCGGCACTGATACCGGTAAGACCTGCTGCCAATGTCGCAGAACCGATGAAACCGAGTCTCGGGTTCTCAGACGCGTCCGTAAAACGGGTTTGGAAAACCGTCGCGAGCCGTTGATAACAGTAAGCCGCCAACGTTGCGAACACCACCCAATTCAAGATTAGTCCAATCGGTGTGGTTATATCTGCGAAAAAATCTGGACGCAGATAGAAGATGAGGCCTACCTTCCGTGAGAAAAGCCAGTCCATCGGGATGTATGTCAGCACCGTTGCTAACCCAAAAATGGCACTGCTTGAAAGTAACGATACATCTTCACCTGCTTGTAAGATACTATAAAAAAAGAGAATGACTGCGATTAATACGTTGGGATAGAGAATCCAAATAGTCCCAATACGGTTTGCCATTAAAAACGTTAAAAGCGTGGTACCTGTTACAATGTAAACCACTCTATCCGTTTTGACCGTCATACACACTCCAGTTATGTCCAGGGATCCTTTATAGTAAAGACCACAACTAACGAGACATTTATATGCCAGGGGGCTTGCCTACACGCTATCGCGAGCACAGCTCGCTCCTACTGAAGAACGTTAATTCTTTTCAGCAAACTTAATTACGAGTTGGTCTCCGGTTAATTTTGCCCCAGCTGTCTTTTTATTCGAGAGGGTCCGCGGTAATGCGATGTGCTGCTTGAAACCTCCGATTGTAACAATCAATTCATCGCCATGTTTCGTCAGTCCGATCTCCTCCTTGCTCAAGAACGGCAGACGCATTGACAATTGGTACGTATCCGCTGTCTTTTGGAATTGATACGGACTCTCTTTAGCGAACCGATTCGCTGGGTCCATATCGGCATAGAGTGCTTCTGCTAACTGGTGCAGTCCGGATTCTCCGACGATTTCTTCTGCGAAAAGGTTCACCTTCCAGATCGGTACGTCCGAGAAGTAGTCCATCGCCTCTTTGATATAATGTTGCTGCGTCTGTTTCCACGCCTGAAAATACGCCGCATCAACGCCCTCAGGAAAGATACGATTAATAATTACCGCATCGATACAGAGTCCGTATAGGCAAAAATACATAAACGCTCGTTGCGTCTCTTTGATTACAATTTTCTCTGGATTCGTTACCAATCGAACGGTCGTAATTTCGGGGTCCGTCAGCACATTGTCAATACCTTCGAGTTTATCGAACAGGTCTTGGATATTCTGGAAATAGTTGTCGCGCGGAATTGGAACTGAGCTGACTTTCTCAATTACGGGACCGGCGACCTTCGCTAGACCGCGCTCCAATTTGAAGATGTGGTTCATGTACCACTCTAACGTCGTCGGTATACTAACAAATCGTAGCGACTCGCCGGTAGGTGCGCAGTCGAGGATAATCACGTCGTAGCTTTTTTCTCGGACGTACTGGTTGATATAGAGGAGCGCGCAAATCTCTTCCATTCCGGGGAACACGGCGATCTCCTCTGCAACGAGGCTGTCAAGTCCGGAACGGTTCAGCAATGAACGGATATAGTTGTAAACGTCCTCCCAGTATTCAACAATGGCTTCTTGAACGTTGATTTCCTGTATCCAGAGGTTCTCACTGATTCGGATCTGTTTTTCTTTTTCCTGATAGACGAGTTTTTGATGGTTGTCAAAAGCGTCTCGGAGGGAATGCGCGACATCCAACGAGATAACGATCGTCTTATAGCCGAGTTCAGAAAGTTTGATGCCTGTGGCGGCGGCGATGGTCGTTTTACCGACGCCCCCCTTGCCTGTGTAAAGGATAATTCGCATGACTGGTTCCCATAAATCAGAGTTTGTATTGCACCGTTTATAGTATATCATTAAAGAAACCAGCATGCAAGGACGTGTTCAAAAGTGTGTTCAATTTTCGGTCGTCGGTTTGCAGGCACAAAACGGTTTTTTGTGCGATGTTTCATCACATATTCAACCGAAATAAAGACGCATTCAGACAAGGATTATTATATATTATTTTATTAAAATATGACTTCTTTATAATGAAATTATAATAGCAGATTTTCCAAAAATATTCAAAGTAAATATTTTAAAACGTTCCTTCCATGATATAATAGAAAAAATAATTGTTTGCATTAAAAAGGAAAATAGGATATACTATTGTTTGCCAAACATCGTGGAGTGCTCTTACGTGCTTTAAGAGCTGAGAAAACACCCATTGAACCTGATCTGGGTCATGCCAGCGTAGGGAGACATAAAGAAGGACGACGAATGTCTGTCCGTTCTTAGGAGATTATAGCAATTAGGCGTTACACTTCCAATTGCGAATCTCTTCTGCTGAGGCGCGGAGCCGTTTCCTTTTGGCTATACCCAAAATGGAAGACGGTTTTTTGATTTAAGGAACCGATACGTATGTTCAGTAAAGTCGCAGTACCGGTGGCGATCTTATTTGCGGTGTTGGGAATATGGGAAATCAGCGTCCATGTTTTCGATATACCGCGCTACATTCTGCCGCCGCCCTCAAAAATTGTGTTAACCGTGTTCGTGGAATACGAACAATTGCTGAAACATACGCTTGTCACCTTAGAAGAGATGGTTATCGGATTCGTTCTTGCGGTGAGCGTCGGTATCCCGTTAGCGGTGCTGATGTTCGAGTTTCCCGTGCTGGAGAAAGCGTTCTATCCGTACGTCATCGGTTCACAAACGGTGCCTGTTTTTGCGATTGCGCCGCTGTTAGTGCTGTGGTTCGGTTTCGGGATTGCTTCAAAAGTGGTTATGGCGGCACTGATCGTATTTTTTGCGATTGTGCTGAATACATTAGACGGTTTGAAGTCCACCGATCCAGACACAGTAAACCTGTTCCGGATTCTTCGAGCAACTCGGTGGCAGATCCTCTGGAAAGTGCGTATCCCGTCGGCACTGCCGTTCATCTTTTCAGGTGCGAAGATAGGCATATCTATCTCCACAATTGGGGCGGTCATTGGCGAGTGGGTCGGTGCAAAAGCCGGACTCGGATACCTGATGTTGTATGCGAATGGACAGCTTCAGGTTTCATTGGTATTTGCAGCTATTTTTTGTTTAACACTTCTGGGTTTAAGTCTTTTTGGACTGATGACCCTCTTAGAACGGTATGTAATGCCGTGGCGGCATCAGAGAACCCATTAGTCAGACTTACCTCTACAAGTGGGTAGGACGGGGTTACAAACCCCGCCTGCAGTAGATAGGTTTGTTGTTCTTTAAAGTATCTATTTATCTTTTGTCTCACTATAAAAAGGAAGATCTCATGAAAACAGCAATTTGCTTAATGTTTCTCATCAGTTGTGGTATACTTTTAACTGGACATATTGACGGCAACGCGGACAGCCATCAAAAGGCCTCGGAAACGGAAAAGGTTACGTTGCTTCTCGATTGGGCACCGAATATAGATCACGCGCCGCTTTATGTTGCGCAAGAGAATAAGATTTTTGCCAAACATGGATTAGAAGTCGAACTCCTCTGGGGTGGCGACCCTGATGCGCCTCTCAAATTGGTGGCGGCGGGGAAATATCCGTTTGCTGTGAGTTACCAACAGAGCGTGACGATCGCACGGGCGGGTGAAGAAGTATTGCCGGTCAAATCTATCGGTTTACTCGTCGAGCATCCGCTGAATACGATTAGTTTTTTGAAGAAGACCGGCATTAAAACGCCAGCAGATTTCAAAGGGAAAAAAATCGGATACACAGTCGCACCGTTGGATGTACTCCTGTTTAATGCTATCGCAGCGAATGCCGGATTATCTGAAGATGACTACGAATTGATAAACGTAGGCACGAATATTGTGGCACCGATGTTAAGCGGTCAAATTGATGCTGTCATCGGACCTTTTCGGAATTACGAGATTAACTTGTTGAAACTTGAAGGTGCCGAAGCGGGTTATTTTGCACTTGAGAAACACGGTATCCCCGACTATTATGAGTTAGTCATTATTACAAACGACGCTTATTTGGAGGAACATCCAGAAACGGCTAAGAAACTGATGACGGCGATTCGGGAAGCCATCCAATTGACGAAAGAGAACCCTGACGATGCGCTACAACTGTTTTTCAAAGCCAATCCGGATGCTCATAAAGAATTAGAAGAATTGGCATTCCGGGATACACTTGATGTATTCGCGACGACACAGGTGCAATCGGCAGAAAAATGGGATGCTTTCGCAAAGTTCGCATACCAAAAAGGGTTGATTTCCAAAACAGTTGAAGCCGAAGATTGTTTCGTCAACATCTTAGAAGAATAACTGTTTTCGGCTGAATTAATGACACATAAGAAGACTATCATCATCGGTGGTGGCGTGATTGGACTCGGTATCGGGTGGCAGCTTGCGAAATCGGGGGTTTCCGCCGTCACCATTTACGATCGCGCCGATGTCGGACGTGCCGCCTCCTGGGCAGCCGCGGGTATGCTTGCACCCCTCGCTGAAGCGCACAGCGAAGAGCCGGAACTCCTCAAACTCGGTTGCCAAAGTTTAGAACGTTATTCGCAATGGGTTACCGAATTAGAGGCAGACGCAGAGATGTCCGTCGGCTATCGGGTGGAAGGCACACTCATTGTAGGGTTAGAGCCTGACGACACGCACCAACTTCGCCATCTGTACGAGGCACAACGGAATTTAGGACTCGATGTGAACTGGCTGACAGGACGGGAGGCGCGTGATATTGAATCGGCACTCTCGCCTCGTGTGACGGCAGCGATTCACTGTGCGAGCGATTACCAAGTTGATAATCGGCTTATGGTAACCGCACTGCAGCGCGCCTATCAGCAGCACGGTGGGACATTACACGAAAATAGCACCGTTGAAAGGGTCGTCATTGAAAACGGCATCGCAATCGGTGTTCAGACACAAGACGGTTTCCAAAACGCTGACCTTGTTATTCTCTCAGCGGGATGTTGGTCGGCACAGATAGCAGGGATTCCAGAGGCGATGATTCCACCGGTGCGTCCTGTGAAAGGGCAGATGCTGGCACTGCAGATGGAAGAAGGCATCGCCATCAATTCGGTTATCCGTACTGTCAGGGCACGGTATCCGACATCGGTGTATCTGGTGCCGAGAACTGACGGCAGGCTGGTTATCGGTGCGACGAGCGAAGAGATGGGGTTCGACACGCGTTTGACAGTTGGTGGTATGTTTGAACTGCTCCGCGGTGCGTGGGAGGCGGTGCCGGGTGTCTATGAATTGCCGATCCTTGAAACATGGGCAGGTTTGCGTCCGGGCAGCAGAGACAACGCACCTATACTCGGTAAAACACCCGTTGAGAACCTGATATACGCGACGGGTCACTATCGCAACGGTATCTTACTCACACCTATTACGGCTTACGAAGTCGCCAAACTGGTTCTAACCGGTGAGACTTCAGAGGTCATCGCTCCGTTTCAGTTAGAGCGGTTTTTAAGATAGTACTTCATCTCCTTTGAGTTTTAGAGTGGACTTGTGATTGATGTCCTCAACGGGCAATAATGCACGTCGCATTTGGGCGTGTACGCCGCAAAATTGCCCTACTACGAACTGAGCTTAAAAATATGAAAATACGCGTGAATGGCGAAGAGAAAGAGGTTCGCCTCAGTATAAATGTTTACGATCTGCTCGTCGCTTTAGAACTGGAGCCGGTGCAGGCAGGCATCGCTGTTGCTGTGGATCGGGAGGTGATTCCGAAAGCACGGTGGCAGGAGACGGAACTCCGTGAAAATAGCGACGTAGAGATTATCCGTGC
The DNA here is from genome assembly GCA_012270865.1 of Candidatus Poribacteria bacterium. Taxonomy (GTDB): domain Bacteria; phylum Poribacteria; class WGA-4E; order WGA-4E; family WGA-3G; genus WGA-3G. The sequence continues at coordinate 102,032 of JAAXHL010000052.1, forward strand.
TGTCCAAGGCGGTTAGTGGTTGTAAGGTGTATTGAGATTTCGGAAAGCGGTTGATAAAGAGGCTTGTCATCTGCTATACTAATTGAAAAAGCACAAGGATAGACGTGTAGGCACCATACAATGCAAAGCCAAGAGACTCGCTGGATTCAACGCGCAAATAGTTTTGAGAGGGCTTTAGGTCGATTAAGGGCGGCTGTCAAACTTGCGGAACAACGGGAACTTTCAGACTTAGAAGCACAAGGGTTTGAATACACGCACGAACTCGCTTGGAAAACTCTGAAAAATTTCCTCGAAACGCAAGGGACAGCGAATCTCTACGGTTCGCGGGACACGACTCGGGTCGCTTTCAGGAATGGACTGATTGAAAATGGTGAAATCTGGATGGATATGGTTGACAAACGCAATCTAACTTCGCATACCTACGACGAAGAGACCGCAGCGCAGGTCGTTACGACTATCCGCAATGCTTACTTTGCTGAATTTGAGAGATTGCTTGCAAGATTGCAGCAACTGAAATCGGAAGGAAACCTTTAAAGATGCAATACGGTTTGTCTGCTCAGACAGTTCAGAAAATTCACGATGTCTTTGTCCGATACCCACAGGTAGAGGAAGCCGTGTTATACGGGTCTCGTGCCAGAGGTGACTATAAAAACGGGTCTGACATCGATCTGACGCTTCGCGGTAGCGATGCGTTGACGCATACTGTCCTTTCTCGTATTGCAAATGATCTCGACGACCAACTCCTGCCTTATACGATTGATCTGTCTATTTTCGAGAATATCCGTAACCCTGAGATGGTTGAGCAGATTAAACGTGTCGGCGTGGCGTTCTACAAAAAATAAGAATAGCCGTCAGCAGTCAGCGGTCAGTAAAGAGGGGTTTAGTGAATCAAACATCTCTGGTAACTGCCGGTCGAAAGCCGACGATTTCCGACAGCCATTGACGTACAAAGAACCCCAAAATGCAAGAATTCAAAATCGCAGACCAAACTTATACATCAAGACTGCTGATTGGAACGGCGGGATACCCGAATTTCCACATCATGACAGAATCTATCGCCGCGAGCGGTGCTGAAATTGCGACGGTGTCAATGCGTCGTGTGAAATGGACGGATTCCTCTGGCGAAAACCTGTTCGCGCTGCTTCGTGAACGCGGTATGACGATTCTGCCGAATACCGCGGGGTGTTTCACAGCGAAGGACGCTATTCTGACTGCGAACCTTGCACGCGAAGCACTTGAGACCTCGCTTATCAAGCTCGAAGTTATTGGGAACGAAGCGACACTGTTCCCAGATGTGGAGCAGCTGCTCAGTGCGGCGGAAACACTTGTGAAAGACGGCTTCACCGTGCTACCGTATTGTAACGACGATCCGATTACGTGTAAGAAATTAGAAGACCTCGGTTGTGCAGCGGTGATGCCGTTGGGAGCACCGATCGGTTCTGGGATGGGAATCCGCAACCCTTATAACATTCAGATTATCCGCGATCTTGTGGAGGTGCCGCTTATTGTAGATGCCGGGGTGGGGACAGCATCAGACGCAGCGATTGCGATGGAGTTAGGGTGTGATGGTGTTTTGCTGAATACAGCCGTTGCGAAGGCGCATCGTCCGGTGCTGATGGCGGAGGCGATGAAAAAAGCGGTTGAAGCGGGTAGGGCAGCGTTTTTAGCGGGACGGATTCCTCGGAAACTCTATGCGACGGCTTCAAGCCCACAAACAGGGATAATTGAATAGCGATAAGTTTTATTTTTTTGAAAAAGATTAGAGACATTGAGTGAACACACTTCTTCATAACTGGAAAATTTACCTTGATACGTGCTGTTTGAATCGTCCATTTAATGATCAGACGCAGACTCGAATTCGTCGAGAGACTGAAGCTATCCAGACTCTCCTCAAGTACTGTTTCACAGAACAATGGCTCTGGATCACGAGTGATGTATTGATTCTTGAAGTCAACAACACCCCCAATCAAATCCAACGCAATTACATGAACGCTCAGTTGGATCGTGCGTACCAGAACGTTTCGGTCGGTGCCATTGAAAATACGAGAGGCCAAGAGCTTGAAGCCTTTGGATTTAAATGGTTTGATGCCTTGCATCTTGCCTGTGCAGAGAGCAGCAAGGTTGATGTCTTTCTCACAACAGACGATAGGTTGATCAGGAGAGCTAACCGCATCAGGGCACTCCTTCAAGTTCGCGTCAAAAACCCTTATATCTGGTTACAGGAGGAGATTAGAGATGAACGTAATAGAGATGACTAATATTGAGTTTTTTGAACTCGGTATTGCAACGCTTTTGGAGAAACTCGGTCCAGCTGGCGTGTCTCGGTTCCTCAGACAGTGCGAACCAGGTACAGGCGATTATACGGTTGAGCGGCATGAATGGCTGGATAAAATTGATAGGGAAACGGGCCTGAAAGAAATCAAAAAGATTCAAAACGCGCGCGCGGCAGGCAAGTTGGATCGAAAATTCGCATCCCTTGCGAAGGAAGTTCTTGCTGGAGAGAGAAAACTGCTGCCAAAAACGGTTCAGAAGCTGACAGATATGGAACTTTATGAACTTGCAGTGGAAATTCTGGCAGAGAAACTTACCCCCGGTGGGCTGATCGGCTTCTTTTTGCAGTGTAACCCGGTAACAAGTGACTGCTCTGTCAATCGGCATACATGGCTGGATAAACTTGAGAAGGGAAGGGTTTTTCAGGATATCCATGCAAGCGAAAAAACACAACAATTATAAGGACAAATAAAAAATAATGAAGAAAGAAATTTTCTTTTTCGGGTTATGTTTTCTCACCTTTATACATCTGGGCGCGAGTCCTCTCTGGGCGCAACTTCAGACAGAATTCGGACAGAGCCTGTTTGAAAAAGAGACCGAAACGCCCGAAACGGAGCCAGCAGAACTGACCGTCAACGCTCACATCTCTAATACGTTCAACAATCATATTGAACTCGGTTTGAGTGTCGATCCCTACACGAGTAGCCTTGCGGGAAAAGACGATCCGCAACTTTCAGGTTTGATTAGTCGATTCGGTATCAATCTGAGCGGCGATTTACCGGTTGTCGATAAACTCCGATTCAAACTACAATATACGCCACAAGTTGAAAACTACACTGGTGCCGAAGGCAAACTCAGCGAATTCAACGCGTTTAGCAACGCGTTATCGACTGAGCTTCGTTTCCAACCGGATGCGAGTCTACCGTCTATTGTCGCTTCATATCAGGGGCAGCACCTCCTGCGAACCTCAAATGTCTATAATAATATGGAGCATCAATTCGGTTTCCGGTTCGGACGTGTGTTGGAATACACTTTTCGCCTGCACCGGTTCGACGATGAAGAAACGCGAAGAGAGGATTTCCTACTTATCGGTTCTAACACCCATAACACGACAGCGCGCTTGCAGTTCGGAATCCTTAAACAGATGCTCGCTAAACTGGAATACGGATTAGAACATAGCAGTTATCAGACGAATTTGAACAACCTCATCTTAGGTGTAACCGGACTTGAGGATAACGAACGCCGAACCGATTTGCGACATATCGGTTCTGCAAAGTTGATACAAGTTGCGACCGAACAACTCATGTTTCAGGAAGAGGTTAATCTATTTCTGAACCGTTCAAATGTCGATTTCTTTAACTTCGTTAGTACGGAGGTTGCGGCGAGTACGTTTTACAGAATTGAGACGGGACGCTGGCTCCGACTTCGGCTTTCGAGAGTGTGGATAGACTTTGATGGCAGACAGATTCTCGACGAAACAGGAATTGTTAGGGAAGGTGCCCCAGAGCGTAGTGATAGACAGATAGGGGCAAATATCCAACTGAATTGGGAATTCAACCAACATCTAACACTCAACGCCGATTATCAGGTCACCCAAAACCAAACGAACGAAATGGATCCGTTCCTCGATTTCCTCAACTATACACATACCATCGCGACAGTCACGCTCCGCGGAGCGTATTGAAGGCGCACTCAAATTCCGTTCTCAGCGTGCTGTACGCTTCCCCTGATAGAGTTTCAACTTCCCTTCGGATGCGATCAGTGTATAGCACGCCTCAATCGCCTCGGTGACAATAGGCTCGTCCGGTGTGTCCCACAACAGTAGATAATCCACATTATCCGCATAATCGCAGAGGTCTATCCGTTCCGGCTGCCAGTGGACGACCTGGACCCATTCTTTTTCGTCTAATGGCGTTTCAAAATCGGCGTTGAAACGGACGGGAAAGTAGTCGAACTGTATCTCATAGTTCCCAAGGTTGATACAGCCGTTGTCAAGACAGTAGTAATTCGCGGCGTTGACAAAGATACCGACGCGTTCAGAGCTGCCCGACGGATCGGAATAGATCGGGAGAATCACACTATTTTTCTCAACACGTTCTACAAAGGCGTTGAACTCGCGGATCTCAGTATTGAGTCCCTTGAACAGGACACCGATATAGACGAGGTTAACGAGCGCGAACAACGTGACGACTGCGGTAAATGCGCGTCTCCACTGGATATTGTCAAACTCACGAAACCATGCTAAGATGGCAAGGGTGGCTAAAATAGCGAGCCTGTCATTGACCCAACCCCCAGGACCGATAGCATTTGGCAGGATAAAATAGAGTCCGAGCAGTACTATAGCGAGGTAGAGAAACGCTTTCTGTCCGGGGTGTTCCGCTGTAGTGTTTCTCCTATTCTGCCAGATAGTTGCAACGACGAGAAATAGGAAAAGAACAGATACAGCAATAGAAATCCAATTGGGTGGTCCAGCGTAGGCGACAAGCACGTACATACCGATGAGGTTAGCGAACAGTTCTCCGACCCGTCCAAGTCCAAATTCAGGCGGTCCGCCTGCGAGTAAATCAGAGGTCGGAAGGTAGACGATGAGTAGGACAGCTGCGGGTAAGAGGTAGCATCCTGTCATAAGGATTCGCTTGAAGTTTTGCTTGAAATAGAAAACTGCCAGCAACGCAATAGAAAATAAGATGAACGCGTAAGAGATCAGGTGGGCAAAGTAGGTGATAATGATAAGCAGGTTTAGCAGAACGATACGTTTGACGTTCATCTCATCTTTATGTTTCCACCAATAGCCGAGTGCGAGGAAAAACAGGGGTACACTGACAGCAAAGTTGTAGAATCCCATCAATAAGAGGTAATTGTAGATAAAGGTGAAACTGAGTATGACGAGTGCGTGTCGATCGTGTTGGACAGCATTCAGGAAATAATAGATTGCGAGCGGGAACAGAATAACGTAGAGACTCAGGAAAATCTTCTCAGCGATCAGTGCCGGAAAGACGAACATCAGCACCGCCAACGAGGCGTGAGAAAACCAGTTCGGAAACGGGTACCAGTTGATTTCATAAGAGTCGCGAAACTGATATTCGGGGTTGTTGTATTCTGTCAAGATTTGTGAGTTATAGACGTGGCTCACACCGTCTTGCGTCGGAAAATACGAAAACAGCCATATCGGTAATAGATAAGCGACGATTAACACACCGATTAACAGCGACCACTTTGTATCGAAACGAGAGAAAAACGCCATTGTCTGTTCCTTTTGCTTTGATGCATCTGGCGTGCTGCGAACACCTGTGTTAGCAAGATTCAATCTTGAAATTTTAAGGACTTCGGTTATAATGTTATCATGCTTCGTTATTTATGGATAGCATTTTTACATTTCAGAGTATAATAGGAGATATTCCATGACCGTTGAACAGGTCAAACGTTTAGTAGAAGAAAGGGGTATTGAGTTTTTTCTCTGCTCTTTCGTAGAGATGAGCGGTGCCCCGAAGGCAAAGGTTATTCCGTCTACGCACCTCGAAGATATGGCAGAAGCGGGTGCGGGTTTCGGTGGATTTGCTGCAGGCGAGATAGGGCAATATCCGCACGATCCGGAGATGGCGAGTATCCCTGACTTTAACTCGCTGACAATCGTGCCGTGGCGGAATAATATCGCGTGGGTGGCTGGGGATATGTATGTCGAAGGCGCACCGTGGCATTACTGTCCGAGAACAATTCTGCAGCGGCAATTAGCGGATGCAAAGTCGAAAGGCTACGTTTTTAATGTCGGTATTGAGGCAGAATTCATGCTACTAAAGCGGGACGAATCAGGTGTCTACGCGCCGTGGGACACGCTTGACACGCTCGACAAGCCGTGCTACGATCTCCGCGCTTTGCACCGGAACCTCGATATGATGACGACTCTGATCAAATACATGCAAGAATTGGGGTGGGAACCCTACGCGAATGACCATGAAGATGGGACGTGTCAATTTGAGGTGAACTGGACCTATTCGGACGCGCTCACGACAGCCGACCGACACACCTTTTTCAAGTGGATGGTCAAGACGCTTGCCGAAGAAGCCGGACTGCTGGCAACCTTTATGCCAAAACCGTTCACGAATCTAACAGGGAACGGCGCACACTTCCACATGAGCCTCTGGGACGCGGAGAATCAGACGAATCTGTTTCTTGATGAGACGAATCGGAACGGACTGTCTCAACTGGCTTATTGGTTCACAGGAGGCGTTCTCAAACACGCCGATGCGGTCACAGCGGTTACAAACCCACTCGTGAATAGTTACAAACGCTTGGTTCGTAGGGCACCGCGTTCCGGTTCATCATGGGCACCGGTCTATGTCACCTACGGTGCAAACAATCGGACACAGATGATTCGGATTCCTGCACCCGGGCGCATCGAAAACCGTTTAGGTGACGGAGCAGCGAACCCTTATCTTGCGGCGACAGTGCTCCTTGCAGCCGGTCTGGACGGCATCGAAAACCAAATCGATCCGGGTGTGCAAAACGAGGACAATCTTTATGAAGTGTCGGAAGATGAACTCCAACGGCGTGGGATTTATTCTCTACCTGCAACGCTCGGTGAAGCAACAGCCGCGCTTGAGGAAAATGAAGTTATCAAGAACGCACTCGGCACAACGTACGCGGACTATTATATTCAGGTGAAACGTGAGGAATGGCGCGATTATCATTGGAGCGTTAGCCAATGGGAGACTGACACTTACTTGGAAGTTTATTGACGTTAGGAGTTATGTGTGTGAATCGTTTTTTAGAAGAATCGCGAGCAAAACTCGCTCCTACAGAAGAATCGCGAGCAAAACTCGCTCCTACAGTAAACGCATACGCTGGCAAAAGGAAATAACTAATGAAAATGTTATTTAGACTGATAGGTTTATCACTTATATGTTTTTCGGTTCTCTACATCGTGAGTTGTGGACAACGTGAAGAAGCAGACGAGGTTAGCCCGACAGAATTGGTGGGTGGGGATCCACGCACTGAGATTACATCAACTCCCGAACCTGTACCGGAACCTGCACCAGAACCTGCACCGGAACCCGTCATCCCAGATGGAATGGTTCTTATCCCGGAAGGCGAGTTTGATATGGGCAGCAATAATGGAGACGCTGATCCCGATGAGGAACCGGTGCATACCGTCCACCTCGACGCGTTTTATATAGATGAGAACGAGGTAACCAACGGCGAATTTAAGGATTTCGTTCTCGCAAACCCCGCGTGGCAGAAAGAACAGATTGATAATAAGTTCCACGATGGTAACTATCTGCAGGATTGGAACGGCAATAATTTTCCGCTTGGTGAACGCGAACATCCTGTCCGTTATGTGAGTTGGTACGCAGCGATGGCTTATGCGGTCTGGATGGATAAGCGTCTACCGACGGAGGCGGAATGGGAGAAAGCGGCACGCGGCGGGTTAGAGAAGAAACAGTATCCGTGGGGTAATGGCATCAATTTTAATCGGGCAAACTATGGTAAGAATATCGGCTTGACAACGCCTATCGGCGAGTACCCGGCAAACGATTACGGTGTACACGATATGGCTGGAAACGTGTGGGAGTGGTGCCTTGACGGCTACGAAGCCGATTTCTACGTCAACTCGCCCCGCCAAAATCCGACTGCAGGTGCGGACAACGTTGAAGAGATTGTCAACGATTTCGAGAACGTCGCGGATTTCCGCGTTATCCGTGGTGGTGGCTGGAATAGCGAACCTGAGTGGTTGCGTGCTTCAAACCGTCACGGGACGAGTCCGGCTTATGCCGGTATCGGTGCACTCGGATTCCGTTGTGCGAAAAGTGTATCGCCGTAAGACGTAAGAGGTATTTCGAGCGAAGTTAACGCTTTGGCGTTGAAATAGAAACGAAAATTTGCCACGATGCTACACACAGAACCGCAATTAGAATCACGTTTATCCGAACCGACAGGCGAAGTGATAGAGGCAGTCTCTGCGCTGGAAGGTGATATCCTTATCCTCGGTGTCGGTGGGAAGATGGGTCCGACGCTCGCCAAACAGGCGAAACGCGCGATTGACGCAGCGGGCGTATCGAAAAAAGTTATTGGTGTCTCTCGGTTCTCAACACCCGGTGTGCAGGCAGGTTTGCACGCAGCCAGTGTTGAAACAATTACGGCGGATCTACTCGCGGAAGACTGCTTGCAAAACCTACCTGAGATTAAAAACGTAATCCTGATGGCGGGTAGGAAGTTTGGTTCAACCGGTAATGAAAGCCTGACGTGGGCAATGAACGGTTATATGCCGGGACGTGTGGCAGAAAAGTTTCGTGATTCTCGGTTGGTCGTCTTTTCAACGGGGAATGTCTATCCGCTGACCCCGGTCTCCCACGGCGGTGCGACTGAAAGTTCACCCGTCAATCCGATTGGCGAGTATGCGCAATCGTGTCTAAGTCGTGAACGGATATGTACGCATTTTTCGTCTCAATTCGGTACACCGATGGCAATCCTACGACTCAATTATGCGATAGACCTGCGCTACGGGATTCTGTTAGATATCGCTGAAAAGGTTTATACCGAAGAAACAATATCTCTCGAAATGGGCACTGTGAATGTAATATGGCAAGGTGATGCGAACGCGGTGGCGTTACGGGCTTTCGCGCATGCCCAGAGTCCACCGTTAATTCTCAATGTAACGGGACCGGAGACTGTCTCTATACGGTCCCTTGCGTCGTGTTTCGGTAGGCTTTTCAATAAATCGCCACGTTTCGAGGGTGAAGAATCGCGAACGGCACTGTTAAGCAACGCCGCTCGATGCCACCAACTTTTCGGATACCCTCGCGTCTCGTTAGGACAGATGATTGAATGGGTGGCGGAATGGGTTCGGATCGGCGGTTCAACACTCCGTAAACCGACCCGTTTTGAAGTGCGGGACGGAAAATTTTAATAGTTGTCAGTTATCGGTTGTCAGTTGTCAGTTAAAGAGGGGTCCTGTGGCAGTAATAGGAAATGTCCGCGACCTAAGACTTTAACCGAAAACCGATGACCGAAAACTGATAACTTAAAAAATATAGACAAAAAATGCGAATTTTGTTAGTATGTTATGGTAGTTTTTTGATGATGTTTTCCGTTTTAATCGGGAGTGCTTTCTGTCAATTGCAGTCCCCTATGCCGATTGCGTTTTCCTCGGATGTGAATGGAAACTGGGAAATCTACCTGACAGACACCGCCGGAAGGCAACCCATCAATCTAACGCACAGTCCTGCAGCGGATTACTATCCGACGTGGTCCCCTGACAATACTCAAATCGCCTTTTTTTCTCGCCGCGATGGGAACCACGAGATTTATATGATGCAGTCGGATGGTACACATCAACACCGGTTGACGCACCATCCTGCGACGGATAAAGCACCGTCTTGGTCCCCTGACGGGACCCGTCTCGCCTTCACATCAAATCGAGGTGGACATTTCGACATCTATCTGCTTCATCTCACGAACGGCGAAGTGGAACGTCTCACTGAAACCCCGTTTGAAGATGAGGCACCATCTTGGTCGCCTGACGGAAATGCCCTTGTTTTCCACTCAAAACGGGAGCTTAACTGGGACATATACGTTGTTGATGTCCATAGCCGAGTGGAACGGCGATTGACGCATCAACCGTTGATGGATACTTATGCGGCTTGGTCGCCTGACGGCACACGGATTGTATATGCGGCTATGCATCGAGAGGTAGAACTGGCAGACTTTGACCTGTATATCATGGACGCAGCAGACGGCGGAAACAAAACTGCACTCACGGAGACACCGACAGATGAGGCGGTTCCGGCATGGGCACCCGACGGTGAGTCCATCGCTTTTCAATTTGAGAAGGACGGCAGATGGGTTATCCACCTGATGCGTGCTGACGGCAGTGAACGCCGCGAATTGATTGACAACGGTGCATGGGCAGCACAACCGAAATGGCACAGCAGTCTGGACGCGCTTCCCGTAGAACCGTTCGGATTACAAATTCAAGTGTGGGGCAGAATCCGAACCCGATAAGAAAATGTAATCGCAAACACGCAGAATAGACGATACAACGATTTTTCATAGGCACAATCCATAATTTATTCGGCTTCTGACACAGATTCAGATGCCTCTTTAACCAACAACTGACAATTCACAAAGGGAGATTTACTATGCGCTTGAAGACATTAGTTTTAGGGACATTTTTCATCTTCGGTTTGCTGCTAACGAGCGGTATTAGTTACGGCTACGAAAGAGCGATTGAGGCAGAAATGGCGGACATGGTCGAAGAACCGATGGTCATTGCTGATGATCCGAATGCATCCGGCGGACAATTCGTCTGGGCGGAGGGAGAACCCCTCACGGGTGGCGGTGGTGCCGGTTCGGTGACGTTTAATATCCATATTCCAGAACCCGGCACTTATGCGCTCTGGGGTAAAGTTATCGCGTGGGATGGCAATAGCGACTCCTTCTGGGTCAATTGGCTGCCTATGGACTCGGATGAAAACCCACAAGAAACGAATAACACAGAGTTCCGTTGGGGTGTTGCTGGCGGTAGCGAGTGGCATTGGGATCGAATTAATCACTGGCTCGATGGCGGTACATTTGATCGGGAATGGGAGGTAGCAGCGGCTGGAGATACCACCCTCCGTATCGGAGTTCGGGAAGATGCCACGATGTTAGATGTGATCTATATCACGGATAACCTTTCTGCAGACGAAGCGGAAGTGGGTCCTCGTGATCCGATTCCAGAAGATTCTATTACACCTGTCGAACCGCGAGCCAAACTCGCCACCACCTGGGCAGAACTTAAAGCCGGACGATAGGAAATTGCTTTAATCTATCGCGGGCGGTTTGATAGAGCTGCCCGCGCATTTCAGACAGTAGAAAGGAGGGTTTCAGTGAAATACATAACAATATTAACGCTGAGCATACTAACTGTTTTTTTATGTGGGATTGTGGGGCTTCATGCCGAGGTCGAAATCGCTCTTGAAGCCGAGTTAGCGGACGAGATTAAAGAACCGATGATTATTGATGAGGATAAAGATGCCTCTGATGGAAAATTCATCTGGGACGATGGGGAACCACTTACCGGGGGTGGCGGTCAAGGTTACGCTGAATTCATAATCAACGTCCCGGAGCCTGGTGACTATGCACTCTGGGGACACGTCATCGCATGGGACGGCAATAGCGACTCATTTTGGGTAACTTGGCAGCCTGCAGACCCGAACGAAGACCCTCAATTAACTAACAATACACAGTTTCGATGGGGCGTTGCTGGGGGTGCTATATGGCACTGGGACCGCATCAACCATTGGTTAGACGGTGGAACATTTGACCGGGAATGGGAGTTCGACAAAGCAGGTGAAACAGTCCTACGTATCGGTGTGCGTGAAGATGCCACGATGTTAGATGCAATTTTTATAACGACTAACGTGAAAGCCACTGCTCCGGAGCAAGCGAACGTTCGGTTGCCAACCGACGACGATCGGAAAATACAAATTGAGGGACTTGCAGTGAGTCCAAAAGGTAAAGTTGCGACCACCTGGGGTACCCTGAAACGGTCATATCGGTAAGAAAAGGGAAAAGATTGGAAGATCGGAAGATCGGAAGATTGGAGGCACGTTTCTTCTTTCCAAAGTGCCATCCTTCCGACTTCTCTTTCAAATTTCCAGCTTGCCAACAACGACACACTCCTGAACCTCGCGGCACTGTATAAGCGCTGCCGGCGGGGTTTGGAACCCTGCTCCTTATGGATGTATCGTTAATTGCCTGTTGCTCTATCGTCAGCAGACGGTTATTGCGAAAAACATAGTGCCGATTCCGATAATGCTCAATACGCCATAAGTCAAATCCACGTTCAAATTGAACAACCTGCTCAGGCGCGCCGAGTTGGTGTCGTAGTTCCGCCGCTGCTTGTCTATCGCGCTTGATGAGTGCGTGTGTGGTGTATGCAACGCCGGACAGAATGACTCCCAACGCAATTTTCCCTCTTAATTTTACTGAAATAGCCTCCGCAGCGGGTGTCAACCCGTATACGAGGCAGAGAACAAGCACAAAAACGGATATTTTTTTTGTTTTTTTAGAGAAAATTTGACAAAAATTTGGCATTTCTACGAAATTTCGGTATATTAGGGGTTGACAAAGAAATTGCTTAAGGGTATCCTAATTGAACTGATAAAAAAGAATCGCTATTAACAGTTGTTAGTTAACAGTACGATTTTTCTGCGAAAAATCTTTCGGTTAATAGTTGTCAGGACTCAGTACGCTGCGCTTTCAGTACTCAGTTAACAACTTCTGATTGGAACACTTGCTGATATTTCCACAAGATACCTCTTTAACTGAGTACTGTTAACTGACAACTATTAATAGCGATTAACTTGGAGCGTGAATCAGCATGCATTCTAACGGAGAAACTCCGCACGCGACAGATGTACCAAACTGTACGACGGACCTCAGCATTGAGGACGTTAAGCAGGAACTGTACAATCGTCATCACCCCAGTTTAACGTTTCTTGACATAGAGGCGCACGCCAAAACCATTCACAAAATACGGACCCTCAAACAGAAACATAACGTTGTGATGCTTGGTCACAACTACATGGAGCCGCTTGTCTTCGGTTTGTCAGAAAAAGAGGAGCAAGGCGATTCTCTTGGTCTGAGCATGTACGCTGCCAACACAGATGCGCCGTATCTCATCTTTAACGGTGTTCCTTTTATGGCGGAAACAGCGAAGATTCTGAATCCGAGCAAAACGGTGTTAGTCGCCGATAAATCTGCGGGTTGCTCTCTGGCAGATAATTTCGGTGCCGAGGATGTAAGGGAACTGAAATCGCTCTATCCGGGCGCGCCGGTGATGATCTATATCAATAGTTACGCCGATGCGAAGGCGGAGTCGGATATCTGCTGTACGTCAGCCAATGCGGCACACATCGCAAAATCTATGCCGGGGGATACCCTCATTTTTGTTCCGGATATTTTTTTCGCACAGAATTTGGAAGAAGAATTGCGATCAGAGAAAAATATCGTTTATCCGGGCAAAGACAATACGGCGCGCGGTGCGGTTTGTGAAGTCCACGAAAAGTTTACACTCGACGACCTGCTTGCGATCCGTGAATCCTTTGAAATTCCGAAAGGACACGCACACCGTAAACTCTATGCCCACTGGGAATGTCGTCCGGATGTCTTGAAAGAAGCAGATTTTTACGGTAGCACCAGCCAGATTATGAAGGATATTGCGGTACGTGTCGGAGCAAACGAACTCGAACGCGCATTCGTCGCCTCGGAGTGCGAATTGACATCTAACCTTGCACAGGAGTTCCCAGAAGTCCAATTCTGGACAGCCTGCTCAGTCCGATGTTCACACATGGCACGCGTAAATCTGAACAAGATCGCCAATATCCTTGAAGCGATTGATCAGAACGACGATCTCAGCGAATTCGAGATTACGCTCAGTCCTGAGATTATCGACAAAGCACGAACACCGATCGAACGGATGCTTGAAGCGAGTGTGTAATAGTTAACAGTACTCAGTATTCAGTACGCAGTTAAAGAGGTATCTTGTGGCAGTGTAAGCAAGCGTTCCAGTCACAAGTTGTTAACTGAGCACTGAAAACGCAGCGTACTGGGTACTGATAACTATAATTATTTTAGAAGCGCGTGATAAAAGAGACGCGATGTGCATTACCGAGGTTCGGGTCGGGGACAAAAGCGTAATCAAACTGGAAGTCGATATTCGCTAACATGTCTTCACCACTGCGTCGGACACCGATACCGAGTGACAACCCGTCGCTTGGGTTCTCGTTGAAACTGATGCGGTAACCGACGCGTGCAGCGATGCTATTGTAAAACCAGCGCTCTATACCGACGTGAAAGCTCGGATTTGCGTCAATGAGTGGTAGATGTGCATCTGCGACCAATGCCCACATCTCTTGCGTCGTCATCGGTTCTTCAGCCTCTGCAGCCACTTCTCTCCACGTTCTGTAAGCCAGTCCTGCGCGGAGTGCCATCGGTAAGTTTTCGCCACCGCCTAAAACGCCAGCATTTTGGACAGCCACCCCGATACCGAGATGGTTATCAAGCAGTTGCAAGATGACTCCGACATCCGCAGCAACGCCGTAGGCATTCTGAATATCCAATTGTTCTGATATTATCTTCGCTGTTCCGCCGACAGATATTGCTGTGCTGATTGGATAGGCGAGAGATAAACCTGTAGCGAACCCGCCGACGGTTACGGTGCTATCAGGGTCTTCCGTGGGTCCTTGTCGGCGTTCAATCTCTGTAAAACTTCCGAGGAAACTTGCCCCCCAGACGAGCCGTTCTAAACGCTGTGCGTATCCGATGGTTTGGTTGTTAATTTCGGCGAATGAAAAGTGTTGCATCGCCGTCAATTCACGGTCATGGACAGCGGTTAGCCCTGCTGGATTCCAAAAGATGGTATTGACATCGTTGGCAAGTCCAGTAAAGGCACCGCCTAATCCAGCGGGCCGGCTGCCGCCTTCAATTTTGAGGAATGCGGCACCCGCGGTTCCTGCACCGTCGTGGATATCAACTGCGTGGGCACTTTGAACCGCTGCGGTTATTATGAGAAGTGCCATTGCAATTAGAACGGAAACCCCTCTTTTGAGCATCATAAATTCTCCTTACCCTAATTTTTGGTATTTGCTTCGACGTACGTATTTTTTGTGTTTTTTCCGAAATAATCAGCACTACAGGCGGGGTTACAAACCCCGCCTGCCAGTTCTGTGTGTTGAGGTTCCCGACGCTGCTTAGTCAACGACAAGCACCTTACCGACAGCATTTGCGCTATTTCCTGCTTTATTAACGGCTTCTAAACGGAAGATGTAGAGACCTCTCGCGACAAGTGTGCCAGCTTGATTCTCCAAATTCCATTTAACCAATTGATCGTTCCGCTGTCCTGATACAACATCGGAATAGGTTTCTGTTCGCACCATGTCTCCACTCCAATCGTAGATGCTCAAGGTGAGATCAATGGTCTCTCCAAGGGGTACATTGACATCGAATGAGAAGAATGCGACATCTCGACTTGAGAGGCGGAGCGGGTTTGGCCATCCAAACGTCGAACCGCGGAAGGTGAGAGACACGGACATTGTGTAGGTACCGATGTCATAAATGGCGGAATTTCCGGCGTTATCGGTAACCTGGACATCCAATTCGTATTCACCGGAACGCGAGGGTAGGAAATCGAGCGACCAACGGCTCCAAGGTTCCTCTTGTGCGCCGCTATCGTCAACTGCGGGGACCGGGTCAATCGGCTGACCGTCTGGTCCGGTGCCGACAATCTCAACGAGCCAGACACCAGATGGCGGAACAGTGATCTGCCCTTCACCGATTCGCTGTGTCCCTTCGGGATCAGAGGCTGTGCCTTCAAAGAGGATCGGTTCATCGGTTAGTTCGGTTTCACCACCGTCACTGGTTACAGCGGCGGTCGGTTCATCCGTTTCATAAAGGAATTGCGTCGTGATAGAATCGGTCGGTGAGAAGCCGAGGAGTTCAGAATCGTTACCGACACCGGTAACCGTAACCTGATAATGCCCTTGAAGTGCCAAGCCACCGGATTTGAACACGATTGTGTCCACGCCGTTCTGCTGTGTGTTACCCGGAACTTCCGAGCCATCGGGGCCCCGGACAGTAATCTGCGATTGTGCGAGGTTGACCCCTAACCCTGTATCAAAGATACTCGCTTGTACAATGACACCACCGGTCGTAGAGACTGCGGTCGGATAACTCTCGGCATCGACATCAACAAGCAGCGGTGCCTCATTGATTAGCAGTGTGCTCATATCAATCATTGGTGGACTCGTATCGTAGACGAAAACCCTTTCATAAGGTTCATCATCGTTCCCGGCACGGTCTACTGGGTTAACGGTAATCCGATATTCTCCATCTGCGGAGCCGTTGTCTGCGAGAGGTACCGTGAGTCGGAAAGTAAGGTTACCTTGTCCGTCATCGTCAACGCGTCCTGACACTTCGGCGCGATTCGGAGATAACTGCTCAAAAGTTATCCATTTTTCATCGAGATTTTCCCAATCAATTCCGGACGTGTCGTCGGTGAGCGTAACACGAATCTCGGTTAACGAGTTATTACCTGCGGGTGCCGCGACGACGAGTTGGATCGCGTCATCGCTCTCAATTTCTGGTGACTGTGTGTCGTAGGTGAAGGTCAATCGCTGAACTTCGCCGCTCCGTCCTGAAGCACTGATGGGTGTAAACTCAATGGTATAGACCCCATCTTCGGAACCGTCCGTTGCGAGCGGACGTACCAGATTATAGATTAACCTACCACTGGCGCGTTCTTGCTGCCCTGCGACGACTTGGTTCGCCGGATTTAAGACTCGGAGCGTTGACTGGTGGTTCTCATCATCGTTCTCGATGTCTACCTCTATCTGCTCAATCTCTTCGTTCGTAAACGCTTCGTCTGCCGGTGCGGTCCTCGGTTCAGTAGAAATAATGACAGGTAAACGTCTTGAGAGGCGGAAACTCTGCACAAACGAGGTTACACCGCCGTTTCCTGCGCGGTCAATCGCCTGAACACGGACGATATATCGTCCATCCTCAACGAGTTGATTCGTGCTGAGCTGCAACATTGTTGTGCCGTTATTGACGAGTTCACCTGCTATCTCCTGACCACTCGGGTTCACAAGTGTGATTGTTGTCATTGACCAGTCGATACCACTTCCACCTTCATCATTGAGTGTTACCTGTATCTGTGTGATATCCTCGGTAAGGAGAGCACCATCAGCAGGAACTGTGCTAACGACAGTCGGTGATTGTGTGTCATAGATGAGTGTATGTTCGATATCGAGTGCGTTCCCGGCTCTATCTGCGAATGCGATAACGACGGTATATTCGCCATCCCGACTACCGTCACGCGGTAAGGGTTGGTCAAGCGTGAGGAAGACCTGATTGCCAGTATCGTTTGTGAGCCGTGCTGGGACTAAGTTCCCATTTGCATCGCGTAGGCTAACAATTTGATCCGCTAACACCAGATCCGCAGGACCGACGTCTGTAACAGTGAATCGGAACTGTGTTAAACTCTCACTGATATAAGAGACGGGTTGACTTAAATCAATTGGGTCCGCAGCGTTAATCTCTGGCTCCTGTGTATCATAGATAAACTCACGATAAACGGTGTTCCCCTCACGACCGGCTTTGTCAATAGGCGTAACATATACGCTATATCTTCCATCTGTCGTGCCGTCGGTTGTGAGCGTTACGGGTTCCCATATAAGTAGGTCTACGCTATTAGAACTTGTTATCCCGGTAACGATTAAGTTATCCGTGTCTGCGACGATAATACCCGAACCATCGTTACTGAAATCTAATCCTGTCTCTGATGGGTCTTCAAACACCGCGCCTATAATCATGTTACTTGCGTTGACGTAAACGACATCACCACCCGCTGCTGTCTCTACGTCGCCTATAATGACAGAACTGACAACTGGTAAGGGTATATCCAGAATGAAAGTGTAAGTCGTGGGTGCAGATACGACGTTCCCTGCTATATCTCGCGGTGTGACAGAGAGTACGTAGGTGTCGAGTTGGTCCAGTTCCAAGAAGTTGACAGTCATCTGAGACATGCCGTTATCTTGCAGTGTTAGCGGAATATCCACAACCTCCGTATTGCCAGTTGTTGCGGAGGTCCCAGAACTTACCAACGTAACGACGGTATTGGCGAAATCAACTCTTGTTGCTTCGTCAAAATGAATGGTAATGCTGCTGAGAGGTTCTGAAATCTCTGTGGTCCCTTGTGGGATAAGTTCGACGGGTGCCTCTGTATTCGCTGTCACCAATGCGAGCTGCGGTGCTTGAGAATCATAGACGAGAGCGTGCTCAACATTTAGTGTATTCCCGGCTCTGTCAACGAGAGATAACTGCATCGTATAAGGACCATCAACACTCCCATCCCGAGCGAACGGGGTTGTCAAGGTCAAATAGAGTTGGTTTGTTAACTCGTCAAATGTCAGTGCTGCGGGGATAACTCCGCCTGTACTGTCTATCAAGGCAATTTCTTGCGATTCGAGCAGGAGGTTCGCCGGTCCCACATCTTCAACGGTAAACGAGAATTGGTCTAAGCCGCCACTGATATACGAGACGGGTTGACTCAACACGAGCGGAGACGATGCGGTTATGCGAGGTGTCTCGGTGTCATAGATAAACTGCCGATGTACGACCTCTCCCTGCCTACTGGCTTGATCCATGGGTGTAATCGCGACGGTATATCGACCATCAGCACTTCCGTCGGTCGGCAGAGATATGGGTTGCCAGATCAACTGGTTCGCGCCGTTTGCGCGTGTTTGACCGGGGACGACTTCGCCTGAAGGACCTGTTACAACGATACTTGAACCGCCATCGCCGAAGGCGAGTCCGGCACCCGTCCCGTCCACCAAAGTGGCGATTATTGTGGTATTACTCCCATTGAGGAAAACGACATCCCCAATTTGCCCTCCCAATTCGACAGTACTGACGCTTGGCAAGACGAAATCGAGTTGAAACGCGTATTGTATAGCCCCTTGTGCAACATTGCCTGCGATGTCTTGCGGCGTAACAGAGAGTGTATACAATCCTGATTGCGTGAGTGCGACAAAGCGTGCGGTAAGTTGCATGCGTCCATCCGCTGACACATTGATCGGAATCTGTTGACCATTGGGACCGATCAAACTGACATCGGTATTGGCGAAATCAACACGGTTCGCTTCCTCAAATTGCAACGTAATACTGCTGATAGACTCTGCGATTTCGGCGATCTGTTGCGGGACGAGTTCCATCGGCGATTCGGTGTTTATTACGACGGAGGCGACACGCGGCACTTGAGAATCGTAAACGAAACGCTGTGCCGATTCCGACACATTTCCTGATTTGTCAACAAGTGAGACCTTGACGAGGTATTCACCATCGGCACTGCCATCCTGGGCAAATGGGGTATCAAGCGTGAGATAGAGTTGGCTGTTTATTTCATCGGACGTGAATATCGCACCGATGGACGCACCCTGTGCATCGAGGAGTTCTATCGTCTGTTCGGATAACTCTAAGCCGGCAGGTCCCACATCTTCAACGGTAAATTGAAACTGTGTGAGGGAACCGCCGATATAGTTGGTGGGTTGGATCAATGACACAGGCGTAGAAGCGGTAATGCGTGGCTCCTGTGTATCGTAAATGAACTCACGATAGACGACATCACCTTGCCGACCCGCTTTATCAACCGGTGTGATCGCGACGGTATATCGACCATCAGCACTTCCATCTGCTGGTAGAGATATCGGCTGCCATTCCAACTGGTTCGTTCCATCGGTACGCACCTGACCCGGAACAACTGTTCCTGAAGAATCCGTCACAACGATACTCGAACCTTCAGAGAACGATAACCCTATGCCTGCTGATTCAACGAGAGTCGCATTTATTCCGACATTGTTCGCATTGAGGTAAACAACACTATCAGACTGTTCGCCTATTGTAACGGTGCTGACACTTGGCAGTGCTAAATCCAGAATGAATCGGTAATCAACGGCACCCGAGGCAACATTACCCGCTATATCTTGCGCCGTAACAGATAGCGTATACACACCGACCGCATGCAAGTTCTGAAAACTTAAAGTGAGTTCAGAAGCACCGTCATCAATGAGCGTAATCGGGATTGACGCTTCATCTGGTCCCGTCAATGTCACCTGTGTATTGATGAAATCAACCCCTATCGCTTCCTCAAATTGAAGTGTAATGCTGCTGATAGATTCTGAAATCTCAGTAAATTCTTGCGAAAGAAGTTCCATTGGCGATTTGGTGTTGACCGATACCGATGCGATACGCGGCACTTGAGAATCATAAACGAAACGCTGTGTCGATTCCGACATATTTCCTGATTTGTCAGCGAGTGAGACCTTGACGAGGTATTCACCATCGGCACTGCCGTCCTGTGCAAACGGAGCGTCAAGCGTGAGATAGAGTTGGCTGTTTATTTCATCGGACGTGAATATCGCACCGATGGACGCACCCTGTGCATTGAGGAGTTCTATCGTCTGTTCGGATAACTCTAAGCCGGCAGGTCCCACATCTTCAACGGTGAATTGAAACTGTGTAAAAGGAGCGTTGATATAGGTAAGCGGTTGCGTCAATGAGACCGGTGTGGCATCGGTGAGGCGTGGCTCCTGTGTATCATAAATGAACTCACGATGGACGACATCGCCTTGCCGACCCGCTTTATCAACTGGCGTGATCGCGACGGTATATCGACCATCAGCACTCCCGTCCGCCGGTAGAGATATCGGCTGCCATTCCAACTGGTTCGTTCCATTGGAACGCATCTGACCCGGAACAACTGTTCCGGACGAATCCGTCACAACGATACTCGAACCTTCAGAGAACGATAACCCTATGCCTGCTGATTCAAGGAGAGTTACCTTTACCTCGACATTGCTCGCATTGACGTAAACAACGCTACCGGACTGTTCGCCTATCATAACGGTGCTGACACTTGGCAGTGCTAAATCCAGAATGAATCGGTAATTAACGGCACCCGGGGCAACATTACCCGCTATATCTTGCGCCGTAACAGATAGCGTATACACACCGACCGCATGCAAGTTCTGAAAACTTAAAGTAAGCTCAGAAGCACCGTCATCACTGCGTGTAACCGGGATTGACGCTTCACCTGGTCCGGTTAATGTCACCTGTGTATTGATGAAATCAACCCCTGTCGCTTCCTCAAATTGAAGTGTAATGCTGCTGATAGACTCTGAAATCTCGGTAATTTCTTGCGAAAGAAGTTCTAATGGCGATTTGGTGTTTGCCGAGACCGATGCGATACGCGGCACTTGAGAATCATAAACGAAGACCTGCTCCAGTTCCAAAACGTTTTCGGATCTATCAACAAGCCGTAATTTCAGTGTATATTCGCCGTCAACACTGCCATCTTGGGCAAGCGCGGTGTCAAGCGTGAGGTATAACTGACTGTTTATCTCATCGAACGTCAGCGTGGCACCGACGGAGGCACCTTGGGCATCAAGAAGTTCTATCGTCTGTTCGGATAGTTCTACACCGGCAGGTCCGACATCTTCGACAGCGAATTGAAATTGTGTGAAAGGATTGTTGATATAGGTAACCGGTTGCGTCAATGAGACCGGTGTGGCATCGGTAATACGTGGCTCCTGTGTATCGTAAACGAATTGACGATAGACGACATCGCCTTGTCTACCCGCTTTATCTCTCGGTGTGATGGTGACAGTATAGCGACCATCGGCACTGCCGTCGGCGGGAAGTACAATAGGTGTCCACGTCAACTGATCTACCCCATTGGAGGTGGTAATACCGGGTGCCGGTAACCCTACTTCGGTTGTGACGGTGATTGTTGAACCGCCATCGGTCAAATCTAACCCGGAACCGCTCAAATCTGCGAAAGTCGCGACGATGTTGGTGGCATCACCGTTGACGTAAACGATAGTACCGAGTTTATTGCCAATGAGAACCGAAGTGACTGCTGGCAATGGCACATCAACGCGTAGACGGTAGATGAATGGAACCGAACTCTGGTTCCCCGCGAGGTCCTGCGGCGTAATTGCGAGTGCATATTCACCGAGCTGCGTCAAGGCTTGGAAATTAAGAGTCAAGACATTTTCGCCATTGTCAAGACGGTTAACAGCGATATTCTCACCAGCCGGATCGGTAAGCGTAATACCTGTATTGGCAAAGTCAAGACCGCTGGCAGTATCTTCTGAGGTATCCTCAAAAGTTACGATGATCTGTGAAAGACCTTCGGTAACGGTTGTTGTCCTATCCGTAGAAAGTTCCTTTTGGGAATCGGTTGCGATCTGTACGCTTTCGACTGCCGGGATTTGTGTATCGAAAAGGAGTTGAAATTGTTGTGTGAAACGTTGTCCTGTAAAATCGACGAATGTTGCTGTTACGGTATATTCGCCATCGGCACTGCCATCGCGTGGCAGCGCGCTGTTGATGTTCCATGTGAGTAGGTTATTTAGTTCATCGTGTTCAGGTTCTGTCTGTGCGATCAGCGTGCCTTGTGCATCGCGGACAATCAGTGTTGAGGCATCGAAATCAATACCTGCACCGATGTAACCACTGAGTTCAGCAGTCACCGTCGTCAGGTTATTGACTGTTGTGGTTTCCGGCATGGTCAATCGGACCTCAGGTCGGGAACCCTGACTGACGAGATAGAATTCGCGTCGAACGGTAACACCGACGTTCCCTGCTAAGTCGATCGGCGAG
This sequence comes from Candidatus Poribacteria bacterium, assembly GCA_012270865.1. Classification (GTDB taxonomy): domain Bacteria; phylum Poribacteria; class WGA-4E; order WGA-4E; family WGA-3G; genus WGA-3G. The sequence goes on from JAAXHL010000052.1 coordinate 124,502, forward strand.
ATTTCGATTGTGTAGGTGCCGTCATCGGAACCGTCTAACGCAATAGGTTCTGCGAGTGTCAAAGTCGCTGCATTCGTCCCGTTGCTCGTTAGATTTACAGGTACCTCTACCGCCTCGCCATTGACATTGCGAGTCAGTCGGAAGGTACTCTGAATAAAATCTATACCACTGGTCGCTTCATCAAGGACGACTTGAACTTGCGAGAGTGCTGAGACGGTCGTATTGGCAGCCGGGGTTGTAGAGACGAGTGCGGGGATCTGTGTATCGTAAATAAAAGGATAGTTGTAAGTTCTCGTATTGCCGAGGGTATCGGTCGCCTGAACGTTGAGTACGTAGCGTCCATCTTGGCTTCCGTCTCGACTCGTCAGTGGTGTCTCCAAAACGTAAGTTAATTGATTGCGGTCACTCGCTCGTACAACGCGTCCGGGAAGTGTGTCAACACTGCCGTCTGAACGTCCCGTGCCGAAAACAATACTATTGTCTGTTCGCAAGTTGACCCCGACACCTGCATCTTCAAACGTTGCGACAATCTGTGAAAGCGGTTGTGCGTGGTAAATCGTATTTTGATTTAGTGCAAAGGGAGATTCTTCTGCGGAGCCTAAGGTAACAAGCGGTGGCAGGTTGTCATAAATAAACGGAATCTGTAAGGTACCCGTCTCGTTCCCTGCTTTATCTGTTGCGCTTACTTCAATCGTATATGTACCATCCATGAGGCCGTCTGTTGTAGTAAGCGGCGAAAAAAAGAGCCATCGGATTTTATCATCGGTCGGTTGTGTTTGCCGTCCGAGTACAGGTCCGTTGGGACCCGTGAGGCGAATCGTGGAGTCGGCGAGGTTGAGACCGTCCGAAAGATTATCGTCGAGCGTTACTTCAACATAATTCAACCATCCGCTAACACCGCCGTTGGGGGTAAACTCGCCATGTCGGGTGGAAAACGTTCTCAAGTTCGGTGGGATATTATCAAAGGTGAAGCTCAGCGTTCTTTCCGCGAGGTTTCCGGCTCTATCCGCAATCGCAACTGAGACTGTGTATTCTCCATTTTCGGCTGCTGTGTCCAAGCGGTTTCCGAGAGACAAGGTCAATGATGTCTGGTCGGAACTGAGGCCTCCAGGTATCGTAGTGCCTTGTTGATTCTCCAGCACAATCTCGGTATCTGGGTCCCTAAAATCAATCGGTGTGCCGCCTAAATCATCTGCTGTCGCCTTAATCAATTGGATGGAGGTATTGATAAAAATACCATCAAGGAGCGTTAGGTTCTGATCGGGCTGCCCGCCAGGTATTTCCACCTTAGATATTATAGGAGGTTCTGTATCAATGGTAATTGGATTTGTCTTATCGGATTCCGCAGAATTTCCTGCTTTGTCAACCACAGCAACCCTTAGTCTATACTCTCCATCTGGAAACGCCCTGAAATTCCTATCCCCACCATCCCAGAAGAAGGTATGCGCTCCTTCGCTCTCTTCAAGCGAGATGGGTTGTCCAAATTCTGTCTGGCTATCGCCACGAAAAAATTGCAATTCAGTCTCTGCGACATCTTCGTTTATACTATAGTAGACATCAATAAAATCAAGAACCCGGTCCCGGTTTGGCGAAAATTCAGTGAGGTCTGTACTGATCGAAACCTCCGGATTGGTTGTATCAAAGGTGAACGAGGCTTCAGACGGCGGCACCAATGGATCCTCGGTTGGGGCAACGTCCTTTCGTCGAATTTCCACACGAAGCGTGTAGGTACCGTCTAAAAGTTCTTGACCACCTACCATTCCGTCCCAATCCGTATCATGAGTCTTAGTCTCATTTTCGTTTATCTCACCCGTACCGATGTCGTTGTCATCGTATCCATCTACCTTGAGAATATAGTCATACGGGCCCAGGTCATTTGGATCTTCACCTACCGAAATGGTGATGCGTAACTTTTCGCCATCCTCCTCACCCTTACCATTGAAAACCGAATCATTTCCTTTGGTATCAATAACCGACAATGTTACAGTCGGTGCCTGCGCCCAAGCGTTGGCAGCAACCATTAACATTGAAAGACATAGGAAAATCTGCGTTATGAAAGCGAGTTTCGGCTTTCGATCCTCGCTGAAATTGTTCCGTTGCGTGTGTCGGTTTCGGTTTTTGCGTATCGATGGGTAGGCAACACCGTATATATTTTTATTTTTTGACACTCGTTTCTCCCTGCTTGCCGCGAGTCCGAAAGGGCATTATGCTTCGGTGTTTCGCGTTGGTTCACATATTTTCCGGGTAGGTTCGATTTCCTACACCGGTATCGGCAACTCCACGTTTCAATACAGCAAGCGGCATCTAAATTATGTGTTTTTTTCGCACATCTGAGACACTATTGCGCACGCCTCTGGCATTGAAGGGAGTGTGTCGAGAACTTCTTTGTATCTATTGACTGCTTCTGAATCCTTTAATAATATGACGCTCTTGGGGATAATTGTATAGCAACCCCTTTGCGATATTTAGACGCAAAAAACCCAATTAGGTTGATTAAAATTATAGAAAACTGCAAGGCATGTAATAAGACTATAAGGCGCGGCAGTAAACCGCGCCTTCAGGTTCCCGAACAAAGTTTAACCGATTTCGCCATTGGCAACCATCGTCAACAACGCGGAATCGTCGACGGTGAGCGGTAACGTAATTTTCGCGCGGCGTCGGCTCGACTCATAGGTCGCGAAAATAAGTTCTGCGCCTTGAATTGCCTTGCGTCCGCTGAGTTCCGGTTCACGTCCGGTCTTGACGCTGTCAACGAGATCGAGGACAGAGAGTACTGTATCATCGCCTTTCGGGATGTCGCTTAAATCGGGTATCTCCCAGTCGTCAGCTCCTGTACGTAGCAGGCGGACCGGTGCGCCGCCACCGACATCAATAATCCCTTCCGTCCCGATAAGGCGGTTTGCGAATCCCTTTAAAGAGACACCACCGGTGGTTAACAAACCTTCTACACCGTTCTTCCATCGGAACCACGATAGACCGCTCGTCTCAACTTGCGTTCCGAAGACGAGCCTCTCTTCTGCTACATCTATTTGACCGATTACCCAGTCAACAGGTTCGTCATTATTATAAAAAAGGAACATATCGAACCAGTGTGTTCCCCAGTCGAGGAGATTGGAACAGGATCCTTCAAGTCGTCGGAGTTCGCCGATTGAGCCTTCGTTTGCCAACTGTTTCGCCTTGATGAACTGTGCGCCGAAACGGCGTTGATGGCAGAACGTTATGACGACATCGTTATCGACACACGCCTGATAGAGTGCTTTTGCATCGCCCCATGTGGGTGCCATCGGTTTCTCCGAATGGATGGCTTTAATGCCGCTGTTCGCAGCAGCGATGACCATATCTCGATGGAGTGCGATCCACGTGCAGACGCTGACAAAATCGAGCGACTCTTTGTCCAACATCTCTTCATAATTTTCGTAGGTGTTGGGGACCTCGAACTGCTCTGCGAGAGCGTCACGTGCGTTTTCGACCGGATCGGAACACGCCACGATTTCGACATCTGGGGATGCCTGATAGCCGCGTGCGTGTGAGCGTCCACGTCCGCCACAACCGATAATACCTGCTTTAAAAGTTGCCATTATAAATTTCCTTTCGGCGCGATTTTGCGTCCGTTCTGTCAATTTTGTGTAAACCCAGTCTATGCTATTGCGGCGGGTCGGCACCTTCTTCGCCACATTCTTTCTAAACAATACTAAAGGTATACCCATTTTTTTCTTAGAAGTCAAGAAAAAAGATATTTAGGAAGCTATGCGTAAGTCCTAAGAAATGTAAAACGATTGAACTCACGTACTAAAAAACGCCCCAACGCCGACGGTTAAGCGGCGGGTTGAGGCGTTCTATTTTTTTTAGTTATCAGTTGTCGGTTATCAGTTATCAGTTAAGAGGTAAGTGGATTCTTGTGGCAGCCACGTTGAC
>JAAXHL010000181.1 GCA_012270865.1 Candidatus Poribacteria bacterium
CACGTACTTCTGGGTTTACCTTCAAGCGTGGTTTCACCCCATCCGACGATGCCGGTATCTGTCGTGATCTTAACGAGCCGCGTCCGGCGACGCGGATAAAATTGTTCAATAGTCGCAATTTTCATTTTTTTTATTATGACCTCCTGGACTGCCTTCCACTTCGTTTCAGGTAGGTTTCTGGTTAATTCAGGACCGGGTTAGTGCTGTTTGCGGTCTTCAGCCATCAGTTATCGGCTGTCAGCAGTCAGCCAGAAAGTTCTGTGGCCGGAAGTGTTATGCAGATGTCACAAGCACCTACTGACAGCCGATTGCTGACAGCCGACAGCCAAATTATAGGAGCAAAATATGTCTTCACAACCGAATGTTCTTTTTATGATTGCTGATGACCACCGATGGGATGCCATCGGCGGTATGGGCGACCCAACCGTTAAGACCCCAACCATGGATTCGCTCATGGCACGCGGAACTACTTTCCGCCAAACGCATATTATGGGTTCACTTGTCGGCGCAGTCTGTGTACCGAGCCGCGCTGCCATCCTCACCAGTGCCAACCTGTTCCGTAGCGGTGGAAACCAGCTGAACCGAGATTTAGCAGTTTGGCCGCAGGTCATGCGCGAAGCAGGGTATCACACATTTTTTTCTGGCAAATGGCACAACGACCGACAAACGTTTACTAACAGTTTCGATGAGGGTGCCAAGATTTTCTTCGGTGGAATGAGCGACCAATACAAGGTCCCCGTTTTCGATTTCGATGCAACAGGAAAATACCCACAGGATGCCAGATACATTGGAGAGAAGTTTTCTACGGAACTCTTTACAGATGCCGCCGTGCAATTTATAGAAAACTACGACGCAACGGATCCATTTTTCCTGTACCTCTCATTTACCTCACCGCACGATCCGAGAACACCCCCCGGAGAATACGCGACGATGTATCCACCAGCAGATATACCCGTCCCCGAAAACTTCCTCCCTGAACACCCGTTCGACAACGGCGAAATGCGTATCCGAGATGAAGTGTTGGCACCCTTCCCACGCACGCCTGAGATTGTTCAGCAACACATCGCCGATTACTACGGGATGATTACACACATGGATGCCGAAATGGGACGCGTCCTGCAGACGTTAGCAGCGAAAGGACAGCTCGACAACACCATCGTCATCTACACCGCCGACCACGGACTCGCTGTCGGACAACACGGACTCTTCGGTAAACAGAACCTTTATGACCATAGCATCCGTGTGCCGTCAATATTCGCGGGACCCGGTATCCCTGAAGGCACAACAGTTGACGCGCTCACCTACCTATACGATGTCTTTCCCACTGTCTGCGACCTAACCGAGGTCGAGTGCCCGGATACGACTGAAGGGTGTAGTTTAGTGCCACTGATGGAAAGTTGTGTGGATCGGGTTCGTGCTACAGTCTTCGCAGCGTATAAAGATATTCATCGCACGATCAGCGATGGACGTTGGAAACTCATCCGTTACTATGTCTCTGAAGAGACCGGTAAAGGCACAGATTACATCCAACTCTTCGATCTGGAGCAGGATCCGTGGGAAACAACAAGCCTTGCCGATCTGCCTGAACACGCAGACCGTATCCGCTCACTTGCCGCAGATATGAAAATGTGGCAAACCGAGACAGACGATTTCATGAAAGACACGCCGATATTGCTACAGTAGTAGGCACGCTCCGCCGGACCGTAACCAGTTGGGAGATTAGAAGGGCCTTCCTTCTTTTCTTCCAATTTTTCACCTTTCCAACCTTTTGATAAATTCGGATCTTAACTTCTCTATCTACCATGACCGATAGCAATCAACCGCGCAGCCTGCTCCGCCGTGTCAGCGATTAACCGCGACGCATCCGCGACCGCATCCGCTAAGTCCATCGGCTCTTGTACGATACCCAACATCGCATCAATGCCAGCATCGTAAACGGCTTCAGCCCCTTCAGCGATACCACCCGCAATTGCAATGACAGGGATATTGTGCGCCTTCGCGACCTTCGCAACACCGACAGGCGTTTTCCCGAACGCCGTCTGAAAATCCAGTTGCCCCTCACCCGTAAAAACGATAGCAGCACCTTTCACGCGCTCCGTGAGATTAACAGCATCAATCATAATATCAACACCGAGTCGCAATTCTGCATTGAGAAACGCCATCAGTCCGGCACCCAGTCCACCAGCAGCCCCAGCACCGGGGATGTCATTAAAAGATTTACCGAGCGTCCGGGTCAAAACCTCATCAAAACGTCCCAGATGTGCGTCCAATGTTTCGATCATTTCAGGCGTGGCACCCTTCTGAGGTCCATAGACGTGTGATGCACCTTCGGGACCCGTCAATGGGTTGTTGACATCACAAGCGACAACGGTTTCGGTCTCTGCAATAGCAAGGTGTAAGTCTGTTATATCTATTGACGCTAATTGTCCAAGTCCGCCACCGCCACGCGGAATCTGCTTACCGCTTGCATCCAGTAGCCGAACACCGAGTGCCTCTGCCATTCCCGCTCCACCATCGTTCGTCGCGCTGCCGCCGATACCGATGATTAAGCGTCTACACCCGGCTTCCAAAGCAGTGTGGATGAGCTGCCCCGTGCCGTAGGTGGTGGTGCGGCGTGGATCCCGTTCGTGCGGTGCGACAAGTGTGAGACCAGAGGCGGATGCCATCTCAATAACAGCGGTTTCTCCGTCTGCGAGGATACCGAATTGCGCGTCAACCTCATTTCCCAATGGGGCAAGCACGCGTTGTGTTTGGAGATGTCCCCCGGTGGCATCAACGAGCGACTGTGCAGTCCCTTCGCCACCGTCTGCCATCGGGATTTTGTCAATAACAGCATCAGGAAACACGCGACGCACTCCCTGCTCAATCGCATTCGCAGCTTCAAGTGCACTCACGCTACCTTTAAATGAATCAGGCGCAACTACAATCTTCATAGCAGATAATCTATCACACACTCTCCAATTTGTCAAATACAGCTGTTTCACACTTCTTCTGTAGGAGCGAGCTGTGCTCGCGACCAGCATAAAGCCGTAATGCCATCAATTGTCTGGCAGATTTTCTGTAGGAGCGAGCTGTGCTCGCGAATCTTGTTTACTCAAAAACGCCGCACCAACTCCAGACTCCAAAACCGAGGTTCATTGACATAGCCCGTTAGATTGTTGAAATCAATACCACCGGTTGGAGATGTATCGTTGAGGATGTTCCGTCCGATCAATGCTATCTCTATATCGGTATATGGTAACAGACAGGCAAACCGAACACCACCCACCAAGAGCCAATCATCGGCATATTCCACGGAGTCATAGAGAAAAAACCGCACTCGGCTGCGATACGCCCAATCCGTGGATGCAACCAAACGTATACCTGCTGGAAGTGAGAAAGCGTAGCTTAGTGCTACATCCGCAATCCATTTCGGTGCTTGCGGTAGACTGTTGCCATCAATAGCGTAAATTCCATCAGCAACAGACGGATCCAGCATAGTGCACGGTGCACCACACCCTTGTATCGCCAGATTGGGATCGTCGATGCGTGTGTGGTTATAACTGAATCCTGCTGATACTTCCAATGCTGTGATCGGTAAAAAGATCAGCTCTGCCTCGACACCGCGTCCAATCGTGCTATCAGCGTTCACTAACCGGTTAAAATTGGTCTCGCCACCCACCGCAGTGAGCTGCTGATCTTGCATAAAGTACTGAAAAGCTGCCATGTTCAGATGCAACCGCCGCTCCCACAAACGTAACTTCGTACCACCTTCAAAGGAGAGAATCGTCTCTGTATCCGCGACTGTAACATCGTCGCCAAACAATAAACGTCCCTGAATGCTCGGTGCGCGAAAGCCGCGTGCCGCGCGCAGATACGTCTGCACATTAGAAGACACTTGATACCGTAAACTTAGGTCTCCGCTCCACACGGTGTCCTGAGGATCCCGGTGAATAGGACTGAGTGGACCTCTCTCCGTAACAGCTGGTGCTTGCTCCCGCCACGCCGTATAGTCTTTCGCATCATGAGAAAGTCGTAAACCTGCCCCGAGTTCCAGATCCTCAAGCATTTGGTAGGTCAACGCTGCAAACGCCGCTCCAACCGTAGACTCTTGCTCTTGCCGTGCTACGCCATCCAAGGCACCCTCAGCCAGTGTATTGTAATTGAAATCCTCCATCTCCACGAACTCATAGAAATAGTATAATCCGAACTGATAGGCGAGAGGGCGCGCTGCGGGACTCATCAATCGGACTTCTTGGCTAAATTGCTGCAGTCTCGGAATACCGGACGCGGTCTCAGAAGGGAAAGGGATCACACCGGGACCACTCGCCGGAAGGAACGCAGCCCCGTATCCGCCGTCGATGTCGCCTCGCGAAAAATTCGTCAGTCGTTCAAATCCTGTCAGCGAAACCAGTTGGAAGCCTCCAATATCATAACGCACCTCAATCCCCAAACCTTGTGTGCTTAGGGTCTGCTCATTACGTCCATCGTGCGCAATGCTGCCTTGGGAAAAATCCTGCACCAGTCCACCCTCACCCTGTGCCAAGATATTGGCGCGGAACAGGCGCGCCGTGCCGTCAAGATCGCGCACATGGAACTTCAGACGTGCTTCCAATGCCGGCAGAGGTGTCCACAACAGTTGGACGCGTCCCGCCAAGTCCTGATACCCACCCAAGACATCAGCTTCGCCTGTATGTTCGTTATCCACCCAGTCGTCCCGCCACTGCGTGAGCAGCGAAACCCGTGCCAATAGCACGGACGGAACAATCGGCCCCGACACCGCTCCCTCAAAATTACTGCTGTTGAACCGCCCGTAACTCAATCGTCCGTACCCTTCCAATGTCTGCGTCGGACGCGCCGATTCAAACTTCACAATACCCGCCGGGGTATTGCGACCAAACAACGTGCCTTGTGGTCCTCGCAACACCTCAACTCGATCCAAGTCAAAGGCGGGAAATCCTTTTAACAAAGCATTTTCGAGCACAACGCCGTCGTAGAGCAGCGAAACCGGCTGCGAAGCGTTGAGATCAAAGTCCGTATTGCCGAGCCCACGGATATAAAAACGTGGAAAGATGCGTCCAAACGACGACTCCATCTGCAAACTCGGTGTGCGGTTCGACAAAAAACGGACATCCATCCCCGACGAGCGGATAGTGTCAAATCTCTCGCCTCGGAGCGTCGAAACCGAGAGCGGCACCTCAAAAGACCGCTGCTCACGTTTGCGTGCAGTAACCACGACCTCTTCCATCCTAACAACTTCTTCGGTCTCCTCATCGGCAACAACCGTTAAACCTATGGATAACAGTATCAAGAGAGCCAAAACATAAAATTGTCTGCTAAGGTTCATATATTCCTCAAATAAGATATGTTGGGTTTCGTATAAAACAGTGATGTGGTCATAGGACCACATCATAATATTGCAAAACTACGGGCAATATTGTAGCATACTAAACTAAAAAGTCAACGAGTAGCGCATTTTTCTTGTAGGAGCGAGCTCCGGTCGCGACATTCACTGACAAGTAAAAAATTGCTTGACATTTGATACAAATGTGTGTCAAAATCCAAAGCAAACAATCTTGGAGGTAATACAAGTGAGAGGTAGATATCACAAACCGAGCATTTTCTGGTCTGTTATAGGTGCTGCCGTCCTGCTGTTTACCACACAAGGACACACCGCAATTGACCCCACCACGGCAGTAGCCGTCTGGCTCTTCAACGAGGAGGGCGGCGATCTCGCCAAAGACTTAACAGAAAACGCACTCGACGCAGCGTTCTTAGACCCCGTGAAGTGGACAGATGGCAAATTCGACGGTGGACTGGAATTCAAAAGTGGTGGTTTGGTTAACGCCGGCGTTTCACCGCTCCTGAACGTCGGAACAGCGAATTTCTCTATGGTCGCATGGTTCAAGTATTCTAAGACAGCCGACGATTGGCACGCAACTATTATCGAAAAAGCTGATTTCGCCATGCCGAGACACGGTTATCTCTTGTGCGTTCGCGGGAACCTTGATCCGAATAACAAAGGAAAACCGCTGTTTTGGTTTGGATTGGCGCAAGGGGCAGGCGTTCATCTCTTCGGCACATCGACCATCAACGATGGAAAGTGGCATCATCTCGCTGCAACTGCTGATCGGAAAGGCGCGATGAAATTGTACCGAGACGGGAAACTGGAGGCTGAAAAAGATATTTCCGCGCAGCAAAAAGAGAATGAGGATAACCATAAACCCTTTACTATTGGTGGTGAAGCCGGCGTTGCTTCCCGAAGTCTTGTAGACGGAGCAATAGATGAAGCGGCACTCTTCAACGTTGTACTAACAGAAGATCAGATAACGGAGATCGCTCAAAAAGGGCTTGCGCGGACGTTGGGAGCAGAGGCTGTCTCACCAAATGACAAACTCGCTACCGCTTGGGGAAAAATTAAAACAGAATAAACGCTCTCTCAGGATCGTTTTGGATTCTTGGATAAACCAGTAGAACCCACAATCAACGAGACACTATTACTGATGAGGTTTGAAATCTTACCAGCAATGGGTCGGAATTTAAAAAAACAGGTGACACATGAACTGGCAACTGGAAACGGCTGTCTCTGATGAGCAGGTCAAATTTTACAAAGAAAACGGGTATCTCACTTATGGACGTATCTTCACGAAGCCGGAGTTAGACGAACTTCGCGACTATGTGGATGATATGATCGAGAATTTGCCGGAAGGTAGACATCCAGAGCAGATGGATGTCCCACATTTTGAGCATCCCTACCTATTCAAATACTTGACGCATCCACGCGTGTTGAAAGTTATCGAACGGTTTATCGGACCGGATATTGTCCTCTGGTCGAGCCATTTTATTAGCAAACGCGAGCACGACGGCATGGCGGTCCCGTGGCACCAAGACGGGGTCTATTGGGGTGAATCGCTTGAACCGATGCACGTTATCACGATGTGGCTGGCAGTAGATGAATCGAAAGTTGAAAACGGATGTATGCGTGTTATCCCCGGCAGCCATAGATTGCGTGACCGCCGATATGAACAGGTAGATCGCACGAATAACCTCTTCGGCAGCGAAGTTGTTGATGAGGACTTGGACACCTCAAAAGTGGTTAACTTGGAGTTAGAGGTCGGCGAATGCCATTTCCACGACGCGTGGACAATCCACAATTCGAGTCCGAACGTCTCACAGAAACGCCGGTGCGGCTACACAATGCGCTACATGCCAGCAAATGTCCGGTACCCCGGTGCAGAGTGGAGGCGCGCACACTATATCTATCTGTTGCAAGGCGAAGATAGAACAGACGGCTTCAACACCTACACGCCTGTGCCAGAATTCTGATAGCAGAATTGTGCCCGTGGAGAATTAAAAGAATATTAGCCAGAACGCGTAGTCCGTAGTGAAATGAAGGGCGACTCTACGGAAAAGCACGCAATTGCTAAACTCGCCTAACCGAACCGCAAGGAATAATTAAAAAATGCATCCCTATTTTGATGTACATTGCCACATCGGTATGACTGTATCCCGTGCCCCGACTATAGGACAGAGCGTTGGACGCTGTCTCGCAAGGATGGCTTCGGCGAATGTGATCGGCGCGATTCCGTGTCCAACAGGCGGCGGACCGCAGGCGCGCGGCGTATTGGATACGCGCGCTCAACACGAGACAATCGCTAATGCCTGCAGGCTCCACCCAGAACGTTTTCCGATCGGACTCGGTAACGTGGAAGTCCGACACGAACAGGCGGGTGCGGATGAACTTGACAGAGCAATGCGGGAAGACGGTTTAGTCGGATTTATGTGCCATCCCGGTCTATCAGGGCATTCACTCGGTGGCGAACTTTACGCATTCCTTGAAGTCGTAGCGATGCACAACGGATTGTGCCTATTACATCAGGCAGGTTCCACGCAAAATATCGCCGCGTATGCGAGGCGATTCCCGTCGGTAACGTTTATCATCGGGCACGTTTCGATGACCAAAGCCGGGCACCTTGATGCCATTGAGCAGTGTGGAAAGCAGGAGAATATCTGGTTCGATGTCGCACAGAAACCGGGGGGTGCGGACGAAAGTTGGGACCTCGAGCACCTCGTCAGTCACCTCGGTAGCGATAGGATTATGTTCGGCAGCGATCTACCTTACTACGATTTCCGGTTAGTCCAAGCACAGATTGAGGCGGCGCGCCTTGACGATGAAACAAAAGAACGGATCGCCTATCAAAATGCGGTGCGGTTGGTTCAACAATTCCGCGAGGACTGGTCGCCAACGCTGACACCCATAATACCACCACAGGTTTATACAGAGGGTGAGATGTGGGATGCGAACGGCGCGAGATTACGCTGACCCGTAGGCGCGCTTTAAATCGCGACGCAACAGTTACTTGACGACTTCAACCGCTCGGATCCGACGGTGGAGCACGAAGAGACAAAAGGCAATCAGTGCCAACAGGGTGAGGAGTGTCCACCCCCAATGCACAGCATGGTTGTATGAACTGTTAAACAGTGCTGAGCCGAGAATGTCATAATTTGCCCAAAGCGAGACGACAGCCGTTTTACTGGTGCGGGTAATCACTTTAAGCAGTTGCTGGATGACAGGTGAACCAAACCACACAGCACAGAAACCGATTGTGGCATAACGAGGGTTTGAGGTGAGGGAAGAAAAGAGTAGTATTAATAAACCGGCAGAGAGAACGATTAGCACCGAATAGGCGATGATCGAAAAAGGCACCCAATAGTACTCTTTAAGAAAAGATATATCGGCTAACAGTGCCTGCTCAAGGAATAGTAAGAGTCCGGGAACCACCGTGAGACAGCCAAGTAAAATCCCAATGACTGCAAATTTTCCGATGAGATAATCTATCCATGAAATAGGTTTAGATAGGTACAGGGAAAGCGCGTTGTTCTTCAGATCCGTAGCGATTAACCCGGAACCCCCAAAAATGGCTATCAGGGCGATTAACATCGCTGATGGTGGTACGAGTCGGAATAGGAATTTCTGAAAAAAATCGGCGTTCACTTCAAACGGAAGCGTCGCATCTGGTACTTGGTTAATGATATAGATGAGTATCGCGTGAACGAAGATGTAGATTACAGGTGGAATGGCGACGATTAATCGGACAATTTTGCGTTGTGCAAGCAGTTTAAGTTCAGCCTTGGCAATGATCCACCACCGTGTATAATGACGCGGTTTCAGTGTGCCGTCCCAGTGCCGGTAATCTTGTGTGTGAATAGGCATATTTTTTAGTAGTTTTCAGTTATCGGTTTTCGGTCAGAAGAGGTTGCCCTCTGGTAACAGTAGATGCGTTGGGTTACGCCCCACAGAGCGTGTCTATTATCGTCGTAAAATTGTTTTAGAACTTATAAATTTCAGCTTTTTCTAAGGTATCCGTGAAGGGTCCCTGCTTCTCCGTCTGGACTTCAATCGTAATAATTCCGAAGGGGCTATCACGTTCTGGGTCTTCTTCAATGAAGACACGTGGGATCTCCGCAGTCATAAGTCGATCGAGTCTATTGAGTTCCTGCGACCAGCGTAGGTCAACCAACCTGGCGTCATAAACTTTCTTATGTTTTTCGCCATTACGCATGGAGTAGACTTTAGCGTTGGTGGTAAAATCGGCTTCAGAGATCGTACTCACACCGACGCTTGGGCTGAGAATACTCTGGTTCCATATTAACGGCGTACCATTTCTGTCAACCAAGTAGATTCTCAAGTCAATCCTGTCAACACGCGGATCCGCGTGGATTGCGATGCCTTCAAAATTCTGAATCTCTCCACTTCCACATGAAAGCGTAACAAGTACGCAGATGCTGACAAGTAAAACTCGTCGACTTTTTAATATAGGCTTGCGGAGCAAGTTAAAGCGAAACACGTCTATTCTCCTCTTGTCTGTTTTGGGTGTGCCTTACGGCTTCTCATACCAAGCAGTCCGTCTAATTTATTATATCTTTTTTCTGTGATGAATGTCAATCTAAAATCCGCTTTGTATCTTTTCCCAAAAGTGATATAATGATACCCATGAAACCCACTAAAGTTTTAATCGGTTCAGAAAATAGCGTCAAAATTGAGAGCACCCGACAAAGTTTCTCAAGATTTTTTAATCCGTTGGAGATTCACGGATTATCCGTTGGCTCCGGCGTTTCTGCTCAACCCTTTAATCAAGATACCTTCGTCGGTGCCAAGAACCGTGCCGAACATGCGAAGCGGATCAACGATGAACAGCACCTAAACGCCAACTTTTTCGTCGGTATTGAGGGTGGGGTACTTCAACTACATAGCAGATGGTTCCAATTTACCGTCATCCACATATTAGATCCGCAGCACCGAGAAAGTGTTGGCACGTCTGGTTTGTATGAATTGCCAGGCTGGATCGTCGAAAAACTTTTGGCAGGCATCGAATTAGGACACATCATTGATGAACTCACTGGAGATTTCAACACAAAAGAAAAACAGAGTGCCAGCGGTTTTTTCACAAAGGGCGCAGTAGACAGATTACAAAATTATACACAAGCCGTAACGTTTGCCTTAATCCCTTTTCTTAACGATAGCCTCTATTTTCAGCGAAAGTAAGATAGATATTGCTGTATCAAACTTCGGAGGGTCCCATGAAAGCCGCAGTATTATATGAAACTGACACACACTTAAAAATTGAAGAATTTGAGTTGCCGCGTCCAAGCGCAAATCAGGTAAGGGTGCGATTGGTCGCCAGTGGCGTTTGCCACTCCGATTGGCACATTGTTAAGGGGGATTGGCCCTTCGTCAGGTTACCTGTCATTCTTGGACACGAAGGTGCCGGAATTGTAGAAGAGATCGGCGGCGATGTAACCCAAGTCCAAGTCGGTGACCACGTTATCCTTTCATGGAAACGGAACTGCGGGTTTTGCGAGATGTGCCAGAAGGGGTATCCGAACCTCTGCGCGCTTCCGACTGACGGTTCAGGTAGACCCACCACAAAAACGGACGGAAGTGAAATTGACCAGATGGCGGGATTAGGCACCTTCGGCACCGAGACGATCGTGCCACAAGATGCGGTTGTTCCGATTGATAAGGAGATGCCGTTGGCACAGGCAGCACTCATCGGATGTGGTGTGATGACAGGTGTCGGTGCCGCTATCAACACGGCGCAAGTTTCACCCGGTAGTTCAGTAGCCGTCTTTGGATGCGGCGGTGTCGGACTTAACTGCATCCAAGGCGCAGCCCTCGCTGGCGGCGAACCAATTATTGCTGTGGATGTACTCGACAACAAACTCGAACTCGGCAGACAGTTCGGTGCCACCCATACCGTTAATGCTTCTGAATCGGATCCAGTAGAGCAGATTAAGGCGATTACCGGTGGACACGGTGTCCATTATGCCTTTGAAGCGATTGGGTTGATCGGTGAAACATTTCGGCAAGCGATCCTCTGTACGCGGAGCAGAGGTGTGACGGTCTTTGTCGGGCATGCGCCTGAAAACACGCCTGTCGAATTTGACGCACGGATGTTGTTGCCAGAGAAAATGGTTATCGGTTCAATGTACGGGACTGCGCGCCCGCATGTGGATTTCCCAAGGCTGGTTTCGCTCTATAAATCAGGGCAACTTAAGCTTGATGAACTCGTCACGCGCACCTATCCGTTAGAGGGGATTAACGAAGCATTTGAGGCATTGGCAAAAGGCGAAGTCGCACGGAGTGTGCTTGATTTAACTTAATAAATGTGTGCAGGGCAGATTACACTGTTTCCATTACGAAGCGAACTTCGTGTCCATCAAGCATCAGAAAAATATCAAACTCTAATTCGGCACCCAGGGACTGTTTCACTGCTTCGACAGCCTCGCGAACGAGCGGGGCAACTTTCGCCGCGAGTTCCAACGGCGATAAATCTGTGATAAAATCTAATTCCACTTCCAATCTACGTTTCATTTGGTACTGTTAACCTCGCTATTATGATTATCCATTGCCTTTTCAGGTTTACACTGCTACCCCTGTTTCTTTGATAAAAAATCCTATTCGTTAAATCTTAAGGCAGCGGTTATTCAAGAATCCGCTCCATACGTTCGCGAATCCACGCTTTGTGCTCAGGATGTGTGTGAATATAGAAGGTCCCCGTCTGGATCGCGTTATAGACATGCTCCGCAACCTCGGCAGGCGACATCCCTGCTTCCATCTCGGCGCGAACGTTCCGAGAACCGCCGATACCTTCTTGACGCTGAGGTGTTCTCACTTCTGGATTTTGCAATGCATCTGGACGGTTTCGTGCTGAATCCAAGATCCCCGTCCGAACCCATCCGGGGCAGAGCACATGCACCTGAATACTCGCTCCTTTTTGCGCCAATTCCTCGGCGAGCGTCTCCGAAAGCACGACGACCCCGTGTTTGCTCACCTTATAGATGCCTTCACCACTACCACCCACCAAACCCAAGATGGAGGCAGTATTTACGATGTGACACGCGTCACCTTGTGCCAGCATACGCGGCACAAACGCTCGGATGCCGTGAATCACGCCCCATAGGTTCACGCCCAATACCCATTCCCAGTCGGCGAGGGTATGCTCCCAGATGGGGCGGTTACAGACGACACCGGCATTGTTACAGAGGATATGCACCGCGCCAAACGTATCCAGTGTCTGCACCGCAAGGTTTTCGACCGCGTCAGCGTTTGAAACATCTGTCTTGACAACGAGAACCGTCGCGCCTTTAGCACTTAGGCTTGCCTCAAGTTTGGCTAACGGTTTCTCCTCAACATCAGCGAGGACGACTTTCATACCCTCTGCTGCAAACCGTTCTGCTAATCCTCTCCCGATCCCGCTCGCTGCACCCGTAATCACAGCAACCTTTTGCATGATGTTTGAATCTCCACATTAAATTAGCGACGAAACCTAAGCCTGAAACGAAGTGGAAGGCGATTCTTCGGCAGAAACTGTTCAATGTCCAGTCGGTGTTGTTTCTCCGCAAGGTAAGTTTAAAAATCCGCTTGACGTTGCTGATGATACTCTTCTAACGCTTGATTCGCATTCACAATCGTCTCTAACTTTTCGACAAGTGCGCCAATGTGTTCACCGGGGAAGGCGAAGTAGAAGTCGTCGTCAGAAAGTGCGGTATAGACGCGGTTACCGATACAGCCCAAGCTGCTCATACTCCGTCCGCCTTGTATGACAGCTGGAACAACAGCGCACGTTGGTCGTCCCATAACGCTGTCTTCGGTACCGATACCAGCAGCGGTCGCGGCTTCTGTCAAGAGCATCATCTGTCTCGGCGTACCGGAGATGATAACGACATCAGGCGTGTCAGTTGCATCTGCTAAAGGAGAATAGACGGCACTTGTAAAAGGGTTTTCCTGTCGCGGAATACCGGGTACCTCTTCCATAGCGATGTAGCCGAGTTCACCCATCAGACCGAGTGTGTTTTCGAGTTCTTCCATCTGTGCCTCTGGCAGTTCAACGTTGTGTGTATAACACCCGATCGGACAGTTGTAATGGTCGGAGGCTTCGGTATAGAAAGTTTTACCTTCTGCTGCGCGTCGCCAATAGGTACAGCCAGAGGCTTCAACCTTTTCCGTCCGGGAGACATCATCCGGTTGTGTATCATGAAATGTTACGGCGACAGGCGCGGTTTCTAAATCAAGTAGTTGTTGAATTTGTTCTGACATAGTTCTCCTTTTAACTTGCATTGGTAATATTGATGAAAGTGCCTTTGCTAATAATCTGGGCACTTGACGATCCATTTCGTTTAAAATTGCAGCACGCACCTCTTCTGGTATAGACGCATCTTCTTCCTGTAAATACTCATCCTTTTCTTGGTGGTCTATATCTTTATCACATTCATTACAATGAATACGATAGAGTAGGTCATTGAAATTATGTAGGTTATGTCTGATCGCCTTCAAGTCAAGACGCATCGGGAATGACAGTTCAGGAATTGACTTCCTCCAAGACTTCAAATCATATTCCCACATATAAATGACATCTTTGGCTTCTACCTCTATACATGGGAACCCCAATTCTTTGAATGCATCCCATTTCGCATCATCAACAGGATGTGTGTCCCGGACCTCTATTCCGTAAGTAGGTTTTCCGTTTCGGAAAAGTGCAATATCTACTCTATATCCGCTAACATCAACTTCACATTTGACATCATCATCGTAACCTTTACGTCCTTGAATATGAACGGCATATTGCGAACAGTTTGGGCATCTTCGGAATACGCCAATACTTGTCCATGGTGTGTCAATACTTCTCCGATACATGAGATAAACCATCTGTTTTGCGACCTTATGGCGAACGCCTTCGCCAGAACATCCCGTATCTGGCTTATGAGCAAAATGAGGTTGTCTCACTTCTCCACGCTTCAAGATAACTTCGCTATCGCATTTTGGACACGAGAAATTCTGCCCTTTTTCTGCCACTTGAGGGGACACAGGAAGTTTATCGTTAGTAAGGGCGTAAGGAATCTGTAAACTCGTCATTCAAATCTTTCCTTTCTTTCCTTTTAAGTCCAAAACTACTTATTGCGTTTAAAAAAATTGAATCGGGGCAAACTGCCCTTCAGTAGGCTCCGCTCAGCAGAACCATGCTTCGGTAATCCGCGGTGCGGGTTGATGTGCCTCTTTGCTACGGAAACCCAACGGCGTGTGCCTGCTACCATGTATATCCGCAGCGAGTGTCCATATCCGATAAAAGGTTTCTAAAGTATCCACACCGGCAAGCGCGTCGTTCTCAACGAGGGTATTGACCGTTTTATGAAGTTCATCCATCCGGGCATCTGGGTGTACCCATGTGTAACTGAAGGCGGTTTCATCAAGCGTCAGTGATAGTGCTTTCGTCTCAGGACGGTTGAGTAGATATGAACCCGGCGGAATTAGCAACCGGACAGCGTACTGCACCGGATCCACGTGATAGATGAGACGATGTGTATCAACAAATTGGAGGATCTCAAGGTAATCGTCTAAGGTCGTCCACGGCGTGAACGGCACCCATGTCGGGCGGAGTGCGATCCCGGCACCGTGAACAATATCAAGCGCGGTTTCCACATCGTCCCGCGTGTGATGCTTCTCCAAAATCGTCAATACTGTATTGTTGAGTGATTCCACAGCAGAAATGACAAACCTACATCCGAGTTGCGCGAATTCCGAGAAATGTTTTCTATGCTTTAGGATATGCGTAACCTTCGTCGTGAAATCGAAGGTAAGGTTCGGATATGCTTCGTGCATTGCCCGGAGGATACGGAGTCCGTGCATCGGACCGTTAAGAAAATCCGGATCGCCGAACGTGATATGCGTGGCACCTTCAGCCACCTGTTCTTGTATCTCAGCAAGCACGGTATCGCGTTGGATAACGGCAAATTTACCGTTGTAAACCGGCGGTATAGGACAGTGCGTGCAGAGATGCTTGCACCCGTGCGTCGTTTCCGTATACCCAACAGTCCGCACCTCGTCTTTATCCTCAAATTGGGCATAGACCTCCAGAGGTGGCAGTTTTCCAACAGCAACACGATCACCACGCGGCGACTCAATCCATTTTTTTTCTGCAAAGGATTCTACTAACTCGACGAGTTGCGTTGAAGTTTCACCACTAAGGCAAAAATCGATGCCGTGTGATAGCAGATAGTCCGCGTTGAGCGTTGCGTAAAGCCCGTACATACTTATGGGGGCATCCCGATTGATTTCTCGAATGCGGTGCAAGAGATGAACGCCGAGCCGCAATGCCGTGTGCATCGGAACGGAGATGCCTATAAACCGAGCGCGTTTGACTTTTTCAACATCTAACGGTTCGACAGCAATATCAATTGCATCAGGTGCGAATCCTGCTGTCTCGAGTGCGCGGAGTGGACGTGTAAGTCCTGCCGGTCGGTGTCCGAGTTCGTAGCAGGATATCAACAGAACTGCGCCAGGAGCGTGCATCGCTGAGGGGATTCGCGCTTCGATTTTCATGTTAAATAGGATAGCATGTCATCATAGAATTGGCAACAGAATTCAATTGAAACACCAGAGCCATTCAGTTTTCGGTTTTTCAAGTATTTTGCTCGGAAGATCGCGAGCACAGCTCGCTCCTACAGCGAAGAGGCCTTAGATAGAAAATCGAAATTATGTGACAATTGAATGTCTCTGATTGAAACACACTGTAGTAAAACCCGATAATTCTGCTAAACGCTTAAAAAGTGCATCCAAACGGGCGTATAGGTGAAAATTGTATCAAAGGAAAATGTGCCTCAATGCTTTGGACGCTGATTCGACATGAACTCTTGATGAATTTAATGACGTTCCGCTTCTTGGTTGCGGTTATCGCGTCGATGTCCTTGGTGCTGGCGGGGAGCATCGTCTTAACGGACAATTATGAGCGGAGACTCGCGAGTTATAACGAGGATTTCCAGAGACATCAAGAAGGGAATTTTCGCGGAGAAACGTATTCATCTTTCATGCCGTCCCTCGACAGGGCACCCAACCCATTGAGTCTCTTTAATCAGGGACTTGACAAACGCTCGAAAAACTCGCTCCAAATCAGAATTGGAGAAGTTCCGTTCTTATGGGGTAATGTCAGCCGTAATACAGGTTTCAGCAATCCTTTCCGTTATCTACTCGCTGACATAGATTTGGTATCTATTCTCCAAATCCTTTTCAGCCTCCTCGCGCTGGTTTTCGCTTATGACGCAATCGCTGGCGACCTTGAGAATGGTACGTTACGTCTAACCCTTGTCAATCCTGTCGGACGCGGTTTGATTCTCATGTCAAAGTATCTGGGTGCCATGCTATGTCTTACACTACCCCTATTAATGAGTTTTCTGTTGACACTCCTGCTGCAACTGCAATCTAATGCCATTCATTACGGTGCCGACGACTTTCTTCGGATTGGCGGTATCTTCCTCACAACGGTCATCTATACCTCTACGTTTTATCTCATCGGATTGTTTATCTCCACCATGATACACCGGACAGCGACATCTCTGATAGTTTCAATGTTTCTTTGGGTGGCGTTGACACTACTCTATCCAAATGTGAGTCTATTCCTCGTCAACCGCTTCATCAATACGGAGGAAAGGGTAAAGCAAGCGGATCAAGCAATTGACCAGATTTTGGAACAATTCGATTGGGCTGAAGCAGTACCTGGGGATCCGTTTGAGAACCCGCCATTACTAAAGGGTAGCAAGTCAGGTGCTGGGAGTTCCAGTTACACACATTTAAAGAAAAATATTACGTTCATTCCAGATGCGTCGGAAATCCATGTCCCCACTGTTAAAGCCTATTTTCAAGAACTAACAGCTGGACGGATTCGGACTGCTAACAAAGTCTGGCAAATACGAGAGACAACCTTTTCTGAAACCTATATTCGTAAATCAGATATTGCCCGAAACGCGCTCCGATTCTCACCCGCTGGTTTATATCATCTCTCAACAGAGGCGTGGGCAGGTACAGGTCTCGCGAGAATGCAGGACTTTTTTGAAGCCGGACGACAATATAGGGAAACGATATTGGACTATTTCTATGATAAAAAGGCATTCGGTTCACGGCAATGGTTTGCGAGTGATAAAGGAGCCGTTCGATGGGATGATGTCCCACGATTCTCTTATCAACCACCGAGTGCATTTGAAGATGCCAGTAACCGAGCACTCCCCGACTTACTTCTGCTTTTCCTTCTAAATCCGATGCTGCTTATGATAACCTTCGCAGTTTTCAGTCGGCAGGGGGTCTGATATGCTTTGGCATGTTGTGAAACGAGAATTATTTGAGCAAATAAACAGCCTCCGTTTTGCGCTCGCGATGCTGCTCACTGTTTTTTTAATGCTCGTTAACGCCGTAGGCCATATTGACGAGTATAAAACGCGACAAGCAGCGTATGGACAGCAGGTTTCAGCGTACTCGGCGAGACTTGAACAGAACAGTGATAATCTCTACAAACTCGTTTTAAACGGTCCCGGCGAACTTCATAAAAGTCCGTCACCACTCTCCTTCTGTGCACACGGCAGCGAAAATAATCTGCCGAAATTCGCATCAGGGAAGCGAGCAGGATGGGGAATGAGACCGGATATAAACGAAACCACTTATAACGTTTCGGGTATCTGGCGACTGAAATATAGTGGGTTTCCACCGATAAAAGCAAAAGATATTTTTCCGGTATTCTTAAAAATCGACTGGATTCTCATCATCTCCAGTGTCCTGAGTTTTCTCGCGCTCGTCTTTACGTTTGACACGATTTCTGGTGAAGTCGAACATGGAACCCTTCGATTGACGCTATCCAATTCTGTTGCGCGCCGGACAGTACTCACTGGTAAATTTTTAAGCAATCTCATCAGCCTCGGTACTATTTTTATGAGCGGTGTACTGGTCAATCTCCTATTACTCTATCTTTCTGGAACGCTTCAACTCAATGCTCAAGAATGGAGCAGAATCGGCGGTATTTTTGTTGTCGGTTTGATATATATCGCTGTCTTTATCGCCTTGGGGTTTCTTATATCCACGCTCGTTAACAACGCCTCAACGAGTCTTGTAATTCTATTGCTGGTCTGGGTAATTTGGGTTATCCTCGTGCCGTCAATGCTTGGGACAATTATGAGTGGGCTGAACCAGCCATCAATCCGTTATGGTCCGAGTCCAGTATATTTCAGTCGCAGTGGACTTCAAGAACGCTACATAGCACGCGGATTAGAAGACGAAGCCCCAACCCGTGAACGTCCACCGACACCCGCAACACTGCTCTGGGCTGAGTTTCTAAATGAGGAAGCGAGAGAAGGCGCGAGATTGCACAGAGCCTACTTAAACGCGCAAATAAACCAGATTCGGATTGCCAGAGAAATCAACCGTATCTCACCGACAGCAATTGTGCAGTATGCCGTTGAATCTCTCGCTGGAACTGGATTGCAAAGACATCTGAATTTCTTGAAAAACGTTGAGCGTTATGCTGGTGAATTCAACGATTTCCTCATCGCTGCCGACCGCGCGGACCCAGACAGTCCACACGTTCCTTTCGTTAGGGAAGGTATGTCTGATAAACCCGTCTCCTTTGAAAGCATTCCCAAATTTCGGGATCAAGTGCGTTTAGAAGAAGCATTCAAAGGCGCGATTCTGGACGTGATATTGTTAGTGTTGTTTTTCGTCTTACTCTTCGCGGCGGCACATGTCTCATTCCAGCGGAAAGAGATATGAACTCAATACCGCGCCTGCTTACGCTGAAAGCCGACGCAGAACGTTATGCGTAATCTGTTCAACGATTGCGTCGCCACCCGCTAATCCGTGCGACCAGTCGGTTGTGGCAGCAGTGAAAACCGTTCCGCCTTGTGTGTAGATGCCCATCGTTGCGGCACCGGTTCTTCCTCTCTCCCAACGTTCGTACCATTCACAATCGTCAGGGTGCCAGCGGACAGGGGCCGTGGCAAGAATCGTGAAACTTTCGGGTGTGCCGTC
>JAAXHL010000039.1:0-3756 GCA_012270865.1 Candidatus Poribacteria bacterium
TTTATTTATGAACCACCCTCAGTTATTTATGGGCTTCACTATAATATGTTTGACATCAATTGGACAAATCGCATAAAATTCCTACTATCAAAAATCAAAGATTGGAGGGAAACCGATGAAAATCACAGGCATTGAATACCGCACCATCTCCATTCCATTTATCCCGGCGATACAGGAACATCGGGGTATGGAATATCCAACTACCTTGATTTGGGTACATACAGATGAAGGGTTGACGGGACTCGGAGAGAGCAATTCCTTGAATAGTGACATTACAGATCAAGCCGATAGCATCGCCGAAAAGTATGTCGGTAAGAATCTTTGGGATATTGATCTTGCCTCTCAGTCATTCGCCTTCCAGTGTGCCTTTTACGACTTAGCAGGACAGGCGTTAGGCGTACCTGCCCATAAGTTAATCGGTCAGAAATATAGAGATAGCGTTGAACTTGCCTACTGGTCGCCACCGATGCCAGCGGAAGCGACAGCGGCAGAGGCAGAACGCGCCGCGGATATGGGATTTCGGGTGCATAAACTCAAAGCTCGGAAGGCGAACATCGTTGAGACTGCCCGTTTAATTGAAAAAGCGTGCGGCCCCGATTTCGAGATTCGTGTTGACCCGAACACGGAATTTGGCGATCTGGAGACAGGACTTCGGCTTGCAGAGGAATTACTTCCGTATAACATCGAAGTCTATGAGGATCCGATCCGATTTGAGGATTTGTCTTGGTACCGTCAGATGCGGGAAGAAGTAGAGGTGCCAGTTGCCCGACATCTCGGCGCGCCGCCGGGGATTTTGGAAAACATTCGCGCCGACGCAGTGGATGCCGTCAATATGGGTGGCAATGTTGCAGGGATCCGCAAAAGTGCTGCCGTCGCCGAAGCCGCTGACTTGCCGATTTGGGTGCAAATCTTCGCGTTCGGCTCATGTGTCGCTTCGACTTTTGCTGCACACATGGCGTGTACACTGCCAAACTGCACGATGCCGATTGACGAACTGCCGCATATCCGCGTTGACGATCTCTCTGGTGGTAGTATGGACCTCTCTAACGGTGCGATCCACCTGTCAGATGCTCCGGGATTGGGCATTAGTCTTGATATGGATGCTGTTAAGCGGTATCAAATCCGGTAATAGCACTCCGTCCGATGCCCAACTTCGTTTTTTACGATCCATTTAACGCTCGCGAGATTGAGAAACCTTGTCTTTCTTACCTATTAGTGGCGATCCACCCCCGGGCAAGACGAGGTTTCTCAATCTCAGCCAACGCCGATATTATGTCTTTTACTTTCGCTATTAGTAGTTTTGGGATTAATAATCTCGCCAAAAGTTGCTCCTATATTTCCTTTCGGAAATGGAATATATGTAATTCCGTGAATGTTGCTAAAATTCTCACAACCTTTTTCCAGTAAAATGATTGCCTTTTCAAAGACAAAACTTGTCTTAACTTTGCTAATTTTGGGTCTGAATAAGCAATGGCACTTCACTCAACTGTTGAGTGCGCGGCTCCAATCGTCAGCCTCGCCTTGTGTCATTTTTTTCTTTTGAGTTCTAATGACATAACTCTAATTGAAAGATAAATTCCGATCGCTGTGATTCCCATGACAAGGATTGCTTCAAAACCACTGGCATATTGCTCTACAAATATATTATAAATAAGGTTTATCACACACAATAGTAAATAGATAAGGGCAAAAAAGAAAGCCATTGTTTATCTCCAAAAAAATGTGATGCACTAAGTGCACATTGTGTTTTTAGTTTGTTTAACGCGTTCAACGGAAGATACCCCAATCGCACCTTCCTATTACTTCAAAATCAGCATCCGGCGTGTGGCTGTGAAATCGCTTGTTGTAAGTGTATAGAAATAGATACCACTCGCAACGCGTTCCCCAAGGGAATTGCGACCGTCCCAATACGCCGCACGCTCCGGACTGTTATAGAACCCCGCAGATTGAAAACCGAGCGAAAGTGTGCGAACCAATTGACCCGTTGTATTATAGATAGATACCGATACAAAACTATCTTTGGAGAGTTGATAGGGTATCCAAGTTTCTGGGTTAAACGGATTTGGGTAGTTCTGCAACAGGAGATTCTGATTCGGTTGACCAATGTCATCAAGCCTGACAGACAAAACGGCATTCGCAAGATGCTCAGGGGTCACTTTAAAACTGAGGGGCTGTGATTCCATATTGCCATTCGGACCGATGACGCGTAACTCAATCACATCTCCAACTTGGACGACGCTGCGTAGCGACAAGTCGGCGGTTGCAGCGGCGAAGTAATCCCCTTGCACGGAGGTGGTTATGATGCTGTCTGTTCTCAAATTCTGGACCATGACTTGGTAGCCGTCAAATGCGGGTTTACCCTTCAGGTGCCCACTGACAACAAACGCCCACGCTTCTGTGGATACGGCAGCGGGTGCCGCAGCAGCATCCTCCGTTTGATCGGTCCAGGGGCCACCGACGAAAGCAAAGTTGCGAGGGTGTGGGACATTGACGATATAACCTTTTCCACCTTCGATCGGAAATCCGTCGTCCGGTGCGCTGGGTGTCCAGGCGATGAACTGCTGTTTTGCTGTATCGAGCGTGATAACGGTCGTCGCGGCTGTCAGCTTTGCAAGCGTCCTCACAGTCATCGGTTCTGAGGGTGCTAACGGCACAGAGATCATGTTCAACCCTTTAGTTAGTGTAACGTTGAAGGTGCTGGCAGTGCCTATATCAGAAGGCTCACTCATGTCCCTGGAAGCAAGCCTGGCGATAAACCCGTGTCTGCGTCCATCGGCTGAGTCATAGTGTCCGACGACAGAGTGGTCCTGATTGATATTCCAGCCCTCCGTGCTAATGCTGCCCGGAAACGAAAGTTCCGCCGATTGCCTGCTTTGGAGACTGCCGACATAGGTGCGCGGGACATTATGCACCTCTTTCTCACGGGCAACGGAAATCCCTGAATCGGTGAGACCGTGCACAAATACGTATTCGTTACTTACTCCTGAAAAAAGGCGTATAAAATTGTTATCTGGGGTACGGACGTAGCCATTATATCCACCGTCAGCATCGATGTAGCTGCCGACCATAACTCCGCTCGCGTTCACGAAATCAGCATAAGTTGCTGTTGCCCCTGGAAACTCAATGATTAGGTCCCCTGAGAATCCGCGTCTCACACCGGCGGCATCAATAAAATTACCTGTCAGTGCGCCGGTCGCATCGCTGATACCGAATACCTCCGTTTGAACGGCGTTGGGGAAATCGTATTGGCGTAACTGTCCATTTTCTAAGATGACTCCGTGATAGAGACCGTCGCTGTCTTGGTAGTGTCCGGCGGCGCGCCCATCGTTGCCGAGTGCGTAGAAATGGGTTTTCTGCGAGCTGGGGAAATCGTAGGTTTTAAATACGCCGTCAATGAGGGTAAAGGCGACCTCTTTTTCGCCATCTTCACTTTTTGTGTAGCCAGCGTAATCCTCAAAGTCGTTACTCGCTGTTAGTGCTAAAAAGTCTACGCCGGGAACTTCAATCGTCTCAAAAGTATAGTTGGTGGTAAGTGTGTCAACGGGTTCATTATCGACCTGTGCCCCTGTGTCCATTAGGAAAAAGGAATTGAGGCATAGGGACAACGTGAACATGAAAAACAAAAAACTATTTTTAATCTGAGTAGTCATAATGAATCTCCACTTAAGCAAATTGAATAGATAAAGAACGTTTTTGCTGAAAAAATAGTCATTTCGGTATTTTTAACCACTATAGTAAAACCTATAGTTAATCTCT
>JAAXHL010000039.1:3841-4021 GCA_012270865.1 Candidatus Poribacteria bacterium
TGCATCATGCTACAAAGATGTCCATTCATTTTCGCCAACTTTGCCTTATAAATCACGACACGAGGTGCCTATATCTGTGTGTCGTAAACTATAGTTATCATAGACAATTTTAATTATAATAAAATTAAAATGTTTGTGTCATAGACAACTAATATTACAGGACTTACGCAAATAGTTGAC
>JAAXHL010000156.1 GCA_012270865.1 Candidatus Poribacteria bacterium
ACCAATCCCGTATCTACTTATTGCGATTTTTTGCTAAGTTCTGCGGTGTGTGAAACTCGTAGAAAAATCCGTTGGTCATTGAAAATTTAACCAAAATGTGATACGAATTGTCCAAACTACTGTAAACATGATATATCATACATTTTTTGCAAAATTTTGTCAAATATTTTATAACACAAACGTGAGTTTGATAAAAGTTTATGTAGCGTCAAGTGTTATTTTTGGCTGTATACGCCACAAACTAACAGTTTGTGCTACGATTCGAGGTTTCCATTTTTTCACGGCGTGGGGTAAGTGTCTAAGGCGGTCTGCCACTTTGTGAGTTGTGCGACGCGTTGTGCAGCATCCGCCGGGATTTCAAGGGGTCTGCCGCGGGTATCAATCACCAATCCGACGATCCCGCCGGTTACTTCTGCTTCCACAGCATTTCCGTTTCCGGCACCGAGGTCGAACCGCCGTGAGGGTTGAAGTTTCAGAGTCGCCTTTTCGCCTGACGGCAGCAGATAGCGTCGAAGTTCACCAAACGGGATGCTTTCATCCACTGGGGACATCCCACCGCCACTGATCTGAACGGTCAGGCATTCGTCGCCATCGTTGGTAACACCGATAGGTACGATGGCTGTGCCTAAATGGATGAGACAGTCGCGTTCAAAGACTTGGGTGGCAGCTTCAGGGTTGACCTGTGCGAGTACACCGAGTTGTGGCATCATGAAGATACTGTCAACGGCGAGGTGCGTTATGCCTTCCGGTTGGAATGCGTCTATCATCATGAGCATCGCTTGTTGACGGCGCGGCGCGTGCGATAAAACGCCGCCGCTGCCGACGATCATATCTAAGGCGGTCATATTAACGAGCGACTGACCGCTTTCCGCTTGAGAAAACGCTTCGGAGATCGTCCGCTGCTGTTGGACACCGCGCAGTTCCACGGCGAGTTGTTTGTGCTGTTCAAAGGCGAGTCGGAGTGCCTCGCGTGCGATCGCCTGCTCCAGAATCAATTCCTGTAAGGTTTGCGGAATCGTCGTCGGTCGGATCATCTTGTTTTTGACACGATTTCGGAGATCACTGACTTCGATTTCAAACGGTACCCAGCGGAGTACGTTTTCCAAACCGGCTTCGGCGAGGACATTCGAGACGCTGTAACTCATACCGAGGTTCGCACTCACCGTCCGGTTGAAGATCGGTTCTGCCTCTCTATTTTTGAAGACAGAAAAGACATCCGTTGTTGCCCCACCGATGTCTACACCGACGACTGCGATATCCTGTTGCGTGGAGACGGTCTGAATGATTTCACCGACTGCCCCGGGTGTCGGCATAATCGGTGCATCTGTCCAGTCAATAAGTTTCTTGTAGCCGGGGGCGTGCGCCATGACGTGATCGAGGAACTGTTCCTGAATCTTGTGGCGTGTCGGCATCAAATTTTCACGTTCCAAGACGGGACGGAGGTTGTCTACTATTTCCAGTGCCATCACATCTTGCAAACGTTCTTGAATCGCCTCGCGTGCGTCTACATTTCCAGCATAGATGAGCGGGAGTTCATACGCGATACCCAAACGTGGTCTCGGACGCGCAGCGGCGATAATCTCTGCTAATTCCACGACGTGCGAAGTCGTCCCGCCATCAACACCACCAGAGAGGAGTAGCATATCGGGACGGAGGTGTCGGATCCGTTCAATTTTTTCGTGTGGGAGGCGTTTGTCGTTAGAGGCGATGACATCCATAACAATCGCACCGGCACCGAGTGCGGCGCGCTCCGCACTTTCACCTGTCAGATTACGGACGACTCCTGCCACCATCATCTGGAGTCCGCCACCCGCGCTACTTGTCGATATATAGATGTCTACGCCTTCGTCCCCATTTTGTGGTTTTATGATGACACCGTTATCAAGGAGTTTACGTCCAGCGAGTTCCTCGACTTCGGTGATGGCGTTGATAACACCTGCGGTTACATCTTCAACGGGTGCCTCGACAGTTGTCGGTGCTTCACCGCGGACGATGAGTTGGTATTCATCGCCGCGCTTTTCGATCAGGATCGCTTTCGTTGTTGTACTGCCACAATCCGTAGCAAGGATAGAGCGGATTTCCGCCGCCGGTCCGTTCATACACGTTCTCTCCGTTCTTTAGCCATTCGCCATCAGCCATCGGGAACCGTCAGGACACAAAGCGTTCTCGCCTCTTCTCGATAACTGATGACCATTTTTCTGATAACTTCTGTTAATACCCTAATTCTCGTAAATACGCTCGGTTCACCGTCATCCGTTCTTCATCTGAACGTTCCTCAACTGTGCCGGGGCATGCAGTAATCCAACGGTCGTAGTTGAGTTCCGCTAAAGTGGACATGATACCCGGAAAATCCATCACGTTTCCAGCGCCGACATCGACCCAATCCACGTCATAATTGTTACCATTTCCGCCTGTGTACCCTGAATAATCCTGAAGGTGGACATAGACGAGGACATCGCTATAGCGTCGGATAGATTCAATTGGATCGTATCCCCAGAGTGCTGAGTGCGAGACATCTATGCACAACTTGCACTTTCGGAGCAGGCTCATATATTTTGCCCAATCGTCAATAGAATCGACGGTGGTATTCGTGTGGATATGATAACAGACATCCAGTCCGTATTGTGCGGCGTATTCTGTCCAGTCTTCGGAAACATCAGCGAGTGCTGCGAGGTCGGAGTTATCGACGGATCGGTCCTTCGGTTTACCGGCACCCATGAACATGAAACAGTCTGCCCCGACTTCTGCGGCGAAGTCGATACGTCGCTTGTTGATCTCCATCTGTTCTGGATTTTTATCGATCGGCAGCCCGCGTGCGGTTACGGCAGCGACGGGAAGGTCAACATTGTCGCAGATTTGACGAATACGCTGCGGTGTTCCGACCCAATCTAAGGATTGCCGCATCTCCCAACCGTCCCAACCTGCCTCTTTGAGCTGCGTCAGCAGTCCTTCAAAGTCAGGCTGTTGCCAACGCAGTGTGCTATATCCAAATTTGAAACCCATACTTTTCCTCCTATTTTGGCTGTCGGCTTTTGGCTGTCGGCTATCAGCCAGCAAAGTGCCGTAGTGCCGTAGGTTGGGTTGAACGGCGTTAAGAAGTTGGATGTTGATAGACCAAAAACACCTGAAAATCAAGAGTCTGCCTTATCTATTCAAGGACGCAGTGAAACCCAACTTGACACGTTCATCATCCCGGAAATTTCAAATCAAAGCGTTGGGTTTCACTCAATTTCTGGTGAATGCGGTGTCTCTGGAGAAAATTGTGTTCTTCTATGATTTCGCGTTTTTGGTGGTATCCATTCAACCCAACCTACGATGATCTCTACTCCAAAAAAATATTATAGCATAAATTAAAATAAATTGCAGTTATCAGTACGCAGTTTAAAAAGAGATGCGATTCATTACAGTACCTCTTAACTGACAACTGAAAGGTTTTCGTAGAAAACCGTACTGAAAACTGATAACTATAAAAAAATAAATTGCTTGCTATATAATGGAAGGTTTTGTTAAACTATAGCAACGAAACTTAGGGATTTGAAATACCCATTTTAAGGAGAAAATATGGATAAAGTGAAACTCGGTTTTATTGGAACCGGCGGTATGGCTGGTGCGCACATGCGGAACTTGAAAGACAATTTTGAGGACGTTGAATTTTGTGCGATGTGTGATATTTCGGAAGACCGTGCGAAGTCGCGTGCCGAAGAATTCGGCGGAAACGCCTACAGCGACTATCGGGTCATGTATGACAAAGAGGATTTGGATGCGGTTTACATCTGCACACCGCCGTTTGCTCACGGTGAACAGGAACGTATCGCCTGCGAACAAGGCATTGCGATGTTCATTGAGAAGCCGATCCACTCCGAATTGGAACCTGCAGTGATCATCAACGAATACGTTGAACAGAGCGGTGTCGTTACGAGTGTCGGTTACCACTGGCGTTACGGTGGCAATGCCCAGAACGCGAAGGCGATGCTTGAAGAGCAGCCTCAGATTCTCGGCGCGCTCGGCTATTGGATAGGCGGTAT
Organism: Candidatus Poribacteria bacterium; assembly: GCA_012270865.1. GTDB lineage: Bacteria > Poribacteria > WGA-4E > WGA-4E > WGA-3G > WGA-3G. Next base: position 4,026 of record JAAXHL010000156.1, read on the forward strand.
GCCCGGAACACCGTGGTGGCGCGTTCGCGCACAATCCGGCGGACAGCACGTTGAACAGACAACACATATCTTTGATCTCGCACGCTTCCTCGTCGGTAGCGACGGTAAAACCGTACACGGTGTCGCCGCAAGCGGTAGCATGACGGATATCGAGAACTACGATGTTGACGACATCAGTATGGTGAACATCGAGTTCCAGAACGGTGCGGTCGCGAACATCGTCTCAAGTTGTGCGATGCAAGGGTTCGGTCGCGTACATCTCGAAGTGTTCACGCGTGGGTTGGTCGTCACTGTCGGCGGACCGAACAATGTGAACCGAGGTGGAGAGACGGAACCGCTTTCAGGTGAAGGTGGAAAAGACCGAGATCGTGTCTTCATTGATGCTGTGAAATCTGGTGATACCTCCGAGATTCTATCGCCTTATAGCGACGCTTTAGAGACGCTCCGTATCATGCTCGCAGCAAGCACATCTTTCCGTACCGGTAAAGCAGTAGACTTATAGGACTTACGCATTTTTTTCATGAAATCCTACAGAGTCCTTGCGTTAGGCGGGGTTGCAAACCCCGCCTGCATGGGATTTGCGTGAGTTGCAAACCCCGCCTGCATGGGATTTGCGTGAGTCCTGAGACTTATAGAAATAACAGGCACAGATGCTTCGTCTCGGGACGGCGGAGCGTGCCTACTATGCAAAAGAAAGAGAGAATTATGCCAATTAATCAATCCATCTGTTTTGGGGGGTTCAGCCGTGGTAGGGACCCGGTAGATGTTATCAAGAAAGCCGCTGAAATCGGTTACAGATCCGTTGAGATGCTACCCGCGGAATATTGGTCGGTGGTCGAGGATCACGGGATGCGGGTCGCGATTATCGTCGGACATTCCTCGCTACCGTCGGGTTTGAACGATCCGAGCAACCACGACCGGATTGAGGACGAACTCCTCAAGAACATCGACATCGCCGCTGAAAACGACATCCCCGGACTGATATGTTTCTCTGGTAACCGAGAAGGTAGATCAGAGGAAGAAGGACGTGATAACACGATAGCCGGACTGTCGCGCGTTACCAAGTATGCCGAAGAGAAAGAGATTAATCTCTGTGTTGAACTTCTGAACAGTAAGGTCAACCATCCCGACTATCAGTGTGATAAGACGGAGTGGGGTGTTGAAGTCTGTAAAGGTGTCGGTTCACCGCGGGCGCAGCTCCTCTACGACATCTATCACATGCAGATTATGGAAGGCGACCTCATCCGTAACATCACGGACTACAGTGATTACATCGGACACTATCATACAGCAGGTAATCCGGGACGTCGCGATCTCGATGACGAGCAGGAAATCTACTATCCTGCCGTGATGCGCGCCATCGTAAACACAGGATACGAACTCTATGTCGGACACGAATTCGGTCCTAAAGGTGATGCCTTTGATGCGATGCAACACGCGTACGATGTATGTAACGTTTAATTGAAATCCACAAGGTTATAGGGACAGGTTTCTCTATACCTGTCCCTTTTTTATGAATCACGACTGCAAGCGGGGTTTGAAACCCCGTCCAGTGGACACTTTTATAGGAGGAATTCTAAATGAGAAGCCTAAATTGGCTCATACTCATAACACTCATAGTGACTGTTTATCTGACATCCGTCGCGAGTGCCAGTCTCAATGATGGTTTGATCATCTACCTGCCTTTTGATGAACGTTCAGGACAAACCGCTGCTGATCAGAGTGGAAGCAATAACGATGCCGATCTTATAGATGGTGCCGAATGGAAACCGAATGGCGGTAAGCTCGGCGGTGCAGTGTCCCTTGATGGAGCAGGTGCTGCCGTTGAAGACCCAAACGGTGCAGATTATATCAACGGACTTGAGGCTTTTACCATCTCTGTTTGGGTAAAATCTGATTCCGTTGGACACGACAGAGGTATTGTCTTTGCTATAGACCCTACTGGCGGCGATAATGTTTTCGGGTTCCGTTACGATGCCGCAAGTTGGTCAACGCCAGGGGGTACGAATCTTATCAAGGGCGCAATTACCACAACAGGCGGTGGTCAAGCTTATGAAGGTAAAAGCGATGTGCAAACCACCGACTGGCAACACCTCGCTTTTAGTTGGAAAAGTGGTGACCAACTTTCCCTCCATATTGATGGCGAGTTTGATGATGATCCTACACACAATGACGATGGCAAAGTGGGAGAAATCTCTGGTGCCACCAAATTGCTCGTTGGTAAAGGCGCGAAGGATAATAACGGCACATCGTGGCCTGGACTCATAGACGACCTTCGCATCTATAACAGAGTGCTCAGCGAAGCAGAGATTGCGGATTTAGCAAGTGGTGTCCTTGCAGTCGAAGCAGACGGCAAGTTAGCAACGATCTGGGGGGCACTCAAACAGAGATAAACTGGTAATAATATGTAGCGCGCGTCTGGTTTCCGCCAAACGCGCGCTTTCTATTTCTCTTTGTAGGAGCGAAAGGTATCAGTGATAAAATTTATCTTTTCTATTATTTGTTAGTTCCTGATGTCCGCGCTTTGCTTACAGCAAAAATGAAAGGAACAACCGGAAGACTACGATTAGGCACCGAAGCACTTGCCAGTTTGGAAATCCCGCTTCCGCCACTGGTAGAACAACGCCGTATCATAGCCAAGTTAAAAGCATTGTCTGCACAATTAGATGCAGGGGTTAATACTCTAAAAGTAGAACTCACACGCGCTGAACATTTACAGCAGTCTATCCTCAAGTACGCGTTCTCTGGTAAATTGGTTCCGCAAGACCCAAACGATGAACCGGCAAGCGTCTTATTGGAGAAAATCCGAAAAAAAACAACCTCAGCAACCGAAGCGAAAAAAGAAGACAGCAAAGGTCAAAACAGCATCTTCGGCAAAGCAATTGTCCTTACCTTTCGATTGAAATGCCTCTTTCTCAAAATCAGAGCATTACCATTGCATTTGATGCGGACTTGTGTTAAAATAGCGGTGCACAAATAGTAGGCCGTTTAGTTACAGCTTATACGTCAGGACTTACGCAAATTTAGCACGTGATGGTAGATTTTTTTAGTTTTAAACCCCCTAAATCCCCCTTATCAGGGGGACTTTAAGAGGAATTGCGTAAGTCCTATACGTAAAGAAATTATCCGATTTGTCCGAACTTCAAAGAAGAATCTGTCGATGATTAATTCGCTCTAAATAAAACAACGGAGAAAGGCTATGAAAAAATCAAAAACACAGAAGACCGATCCGCTTCTTGCATTAGCAGGAACGCTTAAATGGGAGGATATAGGTGTTCCAGATGCTGTATTGCCCCCGGAGATAAGGGTGGTGAAGGGGGCGCACGAAGACAACCCGGATTCGCTCCTCGCCTTGGCAGGAACGCTGAAATCTGATGCTACTGACATCAGTGAACGCCACGATGACTACATTGCAGCTGCTTTGCTTGCAGAGTTACGAAGAGATGCGGATGAATAACACGAGGTGAGTTTATGGCAAAGACAGAACTTGAAGTCCGATTTACATTACCGCTTGACGAGGTTTTACTGAAACACAGAATGGACGCGGAGCACAAAGCGAGAGAGGCTTTTGTGCTTGAACTCTTACGCCAAGGGGACATCAGTGCTGGTAGAGCGGCACGACTTCTCAATATTTCGAGATGGGAACTCTCGGATCTGATGTATGAAGCCGGCATTTCTCCCTTTGACGATAGTCTCACAACAGAAGCCTTAAACGCTGAAGTTAAAAGTGCGTTAAAAGATTTCGATGAATTGAAAGTATAACACTATTATGAATTGTTAGATTGGTTGTTTGAAATGATTATTGCGTTCCATGAAGATCTGTGGTAAAATATAAATATGTGAAAGAGTAGTAAAATTAATATTAAAATTTGATAGGTAGTACATTATGGATTCCCCGAAAAAGAAACTTGATTTCGCAAAACCTCCAGTAGATGAAGTGGTGTTGAGCGTTTTGTTCAAACCTCTTAATAAGTTCCTTGCCCCGCATCTTGGTGAAATCTGGCAGGAATTTAAGCAAGATGGATTCGTGCGAATCCTAGAGCAGCCGCCTGTTAATCCTACAATTGATACATTACCTAACGAGGGTGATGAGGCTAAATTTGAAATTAGCAATCTTCCTCCGCTCGCTCGAATTTGGTTTATCCATGAAGATGAGAGCCAAATTTTGCAAGTGCAACGGGATCGGTTTACATTCAATTGGCGTAGAACCGATTCAAACCAGAAATATCCGGGATTCTCAGCAATTTTTGAAAATTTTGAAGGTTTTTATGAACGCTTTGGCGAAATTATAAAAAGCTTGGCAATCGGTTCGGTAACTCCATCGCAATACGAATTAACCTACATCGATCAGCTTAGGCACGGTGATGGTTGGGATACTCTTAATAATGTAGGAAAAATCTATAATATGTTTATTGATTCTCAACAATCCGATTTATTTTGGGAGGGAGCAGAGTTAGTGATTTTTCGCACCTCATTTCCAATTCACGATTTGCCAGGTCGTTTGCATCTTGCCATCAGCAACCGTGTAAAGATGCCCGAGCAATTACATACGTTGCAGACAGATTTTACAATGCGTGGTCTTCCAGAAAACACGGCACGTCCGATGGAAATGTGGTTTAAAGCAGCACGCGACCAAATTCAAGAAAAATTCGTCAATATGTTCACAGAGAATATTCAAACACAGATATGGGGACGCAAATAATGATTAAACACAAAAATTTGGGTATAGGTTACCAAGGATATCAAAACAGAATGGAGGCAGAATTCATGGCAAACCCTAATCCTTCGCTGTCAACATCCTATAATACCGGACTGCAAACTTACGAGTATAACCCTCCAATAGTCTATGAAGGGGACGTAGTCAACCCTTTCTCTGTCACCAACCCATATTTGTTTTGGCTGGATGAATCACACAAGCAGTTAGGAAAAATTCGACAAGAGGCCAAGGAAGCCTTTGCTGTGGATAACGAAATTGACAGCGTCCCTGAATCTGCATACGATGATGCTCTCTCTCTCTTAGAGGTATTTTTCCACTTTAGCGTTCCAATGCCAGAGCTGAGTTGGGCTGAAGATGGTAGTCTTACGCTCGGATGGTACCCAGAAGAGGGCACCATAACAATCGGGGTATATGGAGACGATCTTGTTATCTTCACTGCTTTCTTTGAAGAAAAACGTCAATTTGAAGGCATCTGTGCATTATCAGATACGCCAATGTTGTTCAGTTTTCTCGAAGTATTGACAAATATCCTCATGTAATAAGGATTGTTGTTATGAATGTTCCACCGGGTGAGAAACTCACCCGTTTTATTCGTTATGGTAGCCATTTTTCCATTGTTGCTAACAGAGTTAAACCGGATGCCTTTCTGCCTCACAAAAAGAGTGTTGATATATCTGTGTTTCGGATATCAGAACTCATAGGCAGTAGAGAACTCTCAAAAAACGAGATATGGGAAATTGGACGGGAACAGGTCCAAACAGAAGATAGGCCAATAAAAGCAAGAGCTGATCTTTTGGCGGGCAACGTTTATGATAGCAATCTTGAAGTGGTTCCGGACGAGCCACCCGAAAGGCATGCGAATATCAGACCGCTTCCAGTAGATAATAGCCCGGCAAACAGAAAAACGCGTCGAGCCCTTGCCACCAAACTTGCCAATCTTAGTAAATTGGTTATACCTCCTGAAGAGAATTGATTCCAATCCTTAACCGAATTGAGGTAGTTAATGTCAAACGAATCCGCAACAATTGTCCAGAAACTCTGGAGTTTCTGTAACGTCCTCCGAGATGATGGAGTTAGTTACGGAGATTATGTCGAACAACTTACCTATCTGCTGTTCCTCAAACTTGCAGACGAACAGACAAAACCACCCTTCAACAAACCTTCAACGATGCCTTCGGTTATGAGGAACTCATTGAACGGGAGCATGTCAACCTTGACATCTTCTGGTTAAAAGATGAATCGCTTGAGGACGCAGCAGACCTTCCAACGCCAGATGTATTAGTGGCAGAAATCACAGAGAATTTAGAGGCTGCATTAGCACAGTTCCAGAACATTCAAACAGAATTAGAGACGGACGATTAGACGATTCTCAATAACATCCGTGTGTTGATTAACTTGATAGAGGATAGTCGAAATCATTATTGAGTTTGATGTAAATTTATGCTAAAATATTGAAATAGAGTAATGATTTATTCCCAAACTTAGATAGGTGACACATTATGGCAACTTTACAAAACGGGCTTGACTTTGCTCCGCCTCCAATGGACAAGGTGCTGTTTAGGAAACATATCCAACGCGAATTAGACGAAATCCGTAAGGAAGTTGAAGAAACCTGTGCAGTAGGTGAAGATGTTTATCGTGTACCGGAATCAGCATACGAGGAAACCTTTTCTTTCTTAGAACAGATGTCTCGTGACATCCCAATGCCGGACATGATGTGGTTAGAAGATGGCGGTATTGGATTGGAATGGCGCCCTGGAAACGGCATAGCAACGATGAGCCTGTACGGCGATGGACTTGTCGTCTACGGTGCTTTTTATTCTAAAAATCGGGAAATCTCAGGCGTTTGTCCTGTGGCTGATGCTGCCTTCCTACAGGGTTTTCTTACAACGCTGACGCGCCTCTTCCAATAAAGGATATGGTATGAATTATTCAGGAAGCGAGAAATTGACTCGCTTCATTTTTTCTAAAAGACATTTTTCCGTAGAAAACAAGACAGTCAAATATGGTGCTTTTATACCTCCACCCAACATCTCGGATTTATCGGTGTTCCATATCTCATCTCTATCTGAAAGCGAAGTGTGGGAAATTGGACGGAGACATGTTGAAACAGAAAACGGAGGTTGAAAGCGAGAGCAGACTTTTTGGTGGATGACGTTTATGAGAGTAACCTGGAGGTCGTTCCAGACACGCAACCCCATGAACTACATGCCAATATTACACCTTTTCCAATAGACAGGAAGGAACGCGATCGTATCGCGAGAAAACTTGCGCTTGTTAGTGAGTTGGTAATCATACCGCCAGAAGAAACCTAATTTCTTTGGTAACTTTTATTTCAGAATTAGAAAAGAACGACTAAATGAAAACACACCTCCTCGAAAACCTACTCGGTCACGATTTAGAAGAGACGCTCATAGCGATCTCAGCGGATGCAGATACTTATGAAACTTTCCTCGCGACGCTCCCGACGGATGCTGTCGAAAACGACCTTACACCGCAGTGGGTCGTACTCGCCGCGGGTAAAGGCACACGGATTGATCCTACCGGACGCTTAAGTAAAACGTTGGACATCGTGATCGGAGAACAGAACATGCTCCAACGCTCAAGACGCTACCTCCCCGGCGACCGTCCCGATATTATCGTTATTAACCCACAGATGGCATCGCGTATAGAAAAAAGCGGATCCGAAACGCAACTGCTCGGTCCCAACGCGATGCCGTGTATCCAAGCAGAGATGAACGGCACGGGTGGTGCGCTGCAGGCAGCACTGCCAGCACTCCAAGACTCCGACGCAGAATGGATCGGCGTAGCGTTCGGTGATGAACCGTTCCTTGAACGCGCCATCTTCGCACAGACACTGCTCGCACACTTCCTCTCCGGCGCGGACGTTACGCTTTGCGGTAAAATCCCTGAAACTGTCGTGGATAAAGGTGGACTCTTCTTTGATGCTGACGGAAGACTTACGGGGACCAAAGAGTGGTACGATATGACAGCCGAAGAAAAACAGGAGATGTGGGACCGTTGGCATAACGGTGAGGCGTATACCAACACAGGCATCACACTGATTCGGAAAAAGGCACTCTTAGAACGGATACATCGGTTACAACCGCATCCAAATCGGAACGACGAACTCCATCATGTCGATCTCATCCGCCACTGTTATGAAGACGGTTTAAAAACAAACGCCTTTATCTATCGTGGCGAGGTACTGTCTGGCGTGAACCGTTGGTCAAACGTCCTTACCGGCGAGTCGGAACTGTTTGCGCAGGCGCGGGAATCTCTGGCACGAAAAGGGGTTCGCGTCGATCCGAGTGCGCAGATTACATTGGCGGCTGAAGATATTGACATCGGCACGGCGTGCTACCTCGTCGGTCGGGTACATATCGGCGAACAGGTTCGGATTGGCGACTACTGTAGACTTGAAAACGTTACGCTGCGCGGCGCGACAACAGTAGGGGATGCGGTCGGATTAGAGGCGGTTTCTGCAAACGATACTATATTTGAATCGAATCCGATCCCAGAAAATTTGGCGGAACCCGTACGCGGACTCGCGACCGGAAGCACGATCAAAAATTGCACGTTTGACGCTGTGAGTGTCGGGAACGGTGTTCAACTCACAACGGTTGTGGCACGCGGGACGGTGATTCCTGCTGGCATTACGTTGGTAGATCGGACACTCGGTGTTCCACCCGCGCAAGTGCCGCCATCGGTGCCGAAACCACTTTTCGATCAGATTGTACCAACCGGCTATCGTCCGGGGGTTTTCGCATTTGGTGAAAAGAAGGAACTACCGGATTGGGAGAACCTGCGCCAGCATATCCTATCGCACAGCTCTGCGGAACTGATTCCGCGTGCGACCTGTATGCCAGACCTACAAGAGACTGTGTCCGAGGCAGTAAAAACGCTTTTGGATATACGTCGCGCGAATGGGGACTACCTCATTGAATCCCTTACCTCCGAAGAGATATGGGGGAGCGTCTTCGAGATGGTAACCCTTCATACGGGAAATCTGAATCCTTACGACGCTGATAAACGCAAAGCGCGACAGACTGCCTTGGAACTTCTACCGGAGTTTTGGGATGACGACTGGTTGAAACGTTTGAAGTTGGTTGTCACAGGGAATATCGTCGATTATAACAGTGAGCGGGTGATGCGAAGGCTGAAAGCGAATTCGAACTATTTCACTGAAGTCCTGCGTGCTGCGGTTGAAGCACCTTTTGCTATTGACTGCTACGAACAGTTTAGTGAGCAGATTATCAACGGAAACCCACCACAGGAGATTCTCTGGCTTGCTGATAACGATGGCGAAGTCATCTTCGACATCGCTTTCATTCAAGACCTCGTTGGATGCGGACACCGTATCACGGTCGTTGGAAAAGCCGATAACGCCAGCAACGACGCAACGGTTGCCGATCTGCGTGAGATCGTGAGTTATCCGCAATTCCAAGCACTACATGCAGCCGTTCAGAACGGAATCGTTAGATTAATCTCATCAGGTGCGAGGACAATTGGGACGAATCTCTATCACGGAACCCCGGAATTCTTTAATGCGCTGTCAGAAGCCGACATCGTTATTTCAAAAGGACAAGGGAATTTCTTTACGACACCGGGTTGGAAAAAAGATACATTCTATCTGCTACTCTCAAAAGGCGTGACAGCGGAACAGAGTACAGGCGTTGTTGCGGATCGGAGTCTACCGGTTGACGGGCTGATTCTGGCGTATCTCCCCGGTGGAACGGAGCGGAGCGCGCCACTGCGCGATCTTTGTAAACAATAACGACTTCAGGATTTACGCAAATTAGGGAAAATATTGGACGTTTAGACGCAAAAAGTAGGAATTAACCCCCTAAATCCCCCTTATCAGGGGGACTTTATAGTAAAATCCGAAAATAAATGAACACTTGTCCGAAGATAACCCCCCTAACCCCCCTTATCAGGGGGGAAGAAGATGGGAATTGCTTCGATTTGATGTGTTTATAGTAAAATCCGAAAATAAATGAACACTTGTCCGAAGATAACCCCCCTAACCCCCCTTATCAGGGGGGAAGAAGATGGGAATTGCTTCGATTTGATGTGTTTAAATAATTATGGGCTTTGCTATAAGGGGACCGAATACGTAAGTCCTATAATTGTTACGTATCGCGAGCGACAAGAAACACGAAAGATCGCGAGCACAGCTCGCTCCTACCTAAGAGGCACCGAGGCATTATCAATAATACTATCCTTACAAAACCTCGCGGGTGAATGTATACACATCCCGCAGCCACGACGCATAATAGATGCCGTTCGCATAAAAGAAATAGAGCAGTTTCAGTCCAACGATACTGATTAAACAGGCACCTAATACCGCGAGCAGACTAAAATCCCAGACACCCATTTTCAGGGTACGGAGAGAGGTACGTTGTGCTGCCGTTTCTGGTGAGAACCCGCGACTCTCAACGGATTCACCGAGATGCGTCGCGTGCCTTATATTCCCTGCTAAGATCGGACGAAAACTATTGAGAACACCGCGACACGTCGCGAATAGATTGCGTCGGAGATAGCGAAAACCGCGTAATCGCTGCGATCGGAACACTGCGGATGCTTCGTTCGCAATTACTGGAACGAAATGCAGTGCCGTCGTCACCATGAAGGCGAGTGTCGCAGGCACGCGTAACTGCGATAGCGCAAGGAGCAGGTCCCTCGGCTGCGTTGTCCAAACGATATAACACCCAATCACGAGGGTCGTGTTGAAACGGAACGATTGGATAATCCCGTGAAACAGTCCTTCCCGATAGACGCGGATACCGCCGGTCATCTTTCCAAGAAGCGGAAACTCTGGTGGTATGAGTGTGAACAGCACGGTGCGCGGAAATTCGTTATAGAAGATCGCTTGGCTGTAAATGAGTCCCCACGTCGTAAAAAAGAGGAACACGCAGAGCAATCCGATCTGCCGCCACGTCGGTCTTGACAGCGCGATCAGTGTGAGACTACTCAGGAAACAGACAAGCAACGCCGTCGGACTGTCCAGTAAGATGACGAGACAGCCAGCGATGAGCATTGTCAGGATTTTTGTGCGGGGTTCGAGTTTGGTACTGTGCATTGTCTGCGATTCTTCCGTTTACTTTCCAACCTTCGAGTCAAGTTCCTTCGCCTTTTTGAAATCCGCCTTCGCTGCGCCTCTTTTGCCAAGCGACGCTTTTACAAGCGCGCGATTGTAGTAGGCTCTGGCAAAATCAGGTTTAAGACTGACAGTTTTATCAAAATCTTCAATCGCACTCCCGTAGTCATCAAGAGCTGCATTCGCAATACCACGTATATGGTAGCCGTAAACGCTGTGAACGTCTGAAGCAATTGCGGAATCACCATCGGTTATTGCTGATTTATATAGTTTTCGGGCATCGGCTATATTCCCGTTATCAGATTCATAATCTGCCAAGCAAATTTTCGCATAACCTCGAATAATATAGGCATAAGTATCGTTCCGGTTGATACCGATAGCCTTATCGAAATCGGCAATGGCGGCGTAATAGTCCCGTTCTGCTGCTTTTACCTGTCCTTGGTGGGTTGCCGAGATACCCAAAGAGACCTTCACTATGCCGCGCTCAGTATACGCGAGAAATCCCGGCTCGGAATTGATGGCTTTATCATAGTCTTCAATCGCTGCTTGATAATGCTGTTGTGCCGCTGCTGCGTGTCCGCTTATCAATTCAGCGTGCCCAAAGACGGTTTTCGCAAACCCGCGATTGACATACGCTGCAACATTCTCAGAGTTGAGGCTAACGGCTTTATCAAGGTCCTGAATCGCTGCGCGATACTCCGCTTGTGCTGCCGCCGAAGCATCTTCCTCAAATTTAGAATGACCGAGTAGGGTTCTCGCGTGCCCACGATTGCTATATCTTCCATCCATATTAGCATAAGTAGGGATTAATGCAATAAATTTATCAATCGCATCTATCGCCCCGGCATAATCTGCATCATAGAATTCACTGGACGCCTTAACGAGGTAGGTATAGGCGCGTATGGGGTCTCTCTTCTGCCATTCTGCTAAAGGTTCTACAGGTCGGGACTGTTTGCGTAGCTCTTTGAGAACGTTTGATCCAATGGCATACCCGATAGTACTACCGCTACCGGCGACATTAATACCGATGACTTTACCCTCAGCATCTACTACAGGACCACCACTATTCCCCGGAAGGGTTGTCGGTGTTACCCGAAGCCACACGCCGCTAAGCCTTCCCGGCAGAACGGTGTTTTCCATAGCATTGAACTTATCAATAGGGTGACCTATATAGCCGGTGCAGAAAACAGTCTCACCGCCGCTAACAGCGTCGCTGTCGCCGAGGTCAAGCGGTACGCCTTCACCCGTTATCTCCAAAATGACGAGGTCGTTTTTGGCATCAAACGCCGTGACACCTCGAATTGTATGTTCCGCGTCATCGGTTTTCACGCGTAAAGAAGCAAGGTCCGCATCTGCAACAACGTGAATGTTCGTTGCGATTTTGTCATTTGCCACGAAAAACCCGCTACTAATCATCGGTGAAGGATCCGCATCGTATACCACCCGGACGGTAGACGCTTTTACTTTTTCGGCATCAAAGCCTTCAGCGACACTAAAAGGTATCCCCTTACCCATTGATTCAACGCGTGGCATCGTGTATATTGGGTGCAATTCAAGACGTTGGGGTGTTCGCGCACATGAAAGAATGAACCCAAAAACGAGAAAGCCGAGCAACAATTTACCGATGTGTTTCACAAGTGTGTCCCTTTCAAACGTTAAAATTTTAGTTTCAAAATTAGAGTTGACGATTGGCTTCTTGTATCTTATTAGTTGCTTACCTCTCCAATTCTCTTTAGAAAATGCTATTTGAAAGACTGTCGTTTCTGATAAACAATTTGACTGAGGCACTCTAATACGGTATAATAAAAACAGCAGGTATAATGGATCGTCTGAATCTACAATCTATATCTTGAGGGGAGCGGTAATGAATTTAGAAGCAGTTTGGGAGCGGGTGTTGAAGGAGACCTCTGTAAACTATTACTCTATACACGGACCCGAACACTGGGCACGCGTGGAAAGGAACGGTCTATATATCGCGGAAAAAACAGGCGCGGATCAGACAATCGTGAAGTTGTTCGCACTGTTTCATGACTGCCGACGTATAAACGACCATATAGATGACGGTCATGGACTTAGAGGTGCTGAATACGCCGCTAACATCAAAGATGAACTCATCGATATCTCCTCAGATGACTTTGATAAACTTTACTACGCCTGTGAATGGCACACAGATAAGAACGATACAGATGATATAACAGTAGCCGCCTGCTGGGATGCCGATCGGTTAGATATAGGTCGCGTCGGATTTATCGTGGACGCTCAATACATGAATTCCAAACCCGCCAAAGAGATAGCCGAATCCTGCGACTTTCGTCCATTAGACCGCATTCAGATAAGAGATTGGGAGAAATTAATTGCTCCTATCGTTGAAAACGTAATCCGATGATGACCCAAACCGAAACGAAAGACACGGTTAGTTATGAATCCCTGCAGCGACCCGAATTAGAAAAAACATACAAGTGGATCTTTGAATTCGGTGCAGCCGTTCTCGTCGTATTTTATCTCTATAGTGCCGGTTTCGGCAGTGCCAGTGAGCAGTATCATCTCGGTTTTTATCTGCTCTTAACCTTCGCACTGATCGGTGTCGTCTACCGATGCCGTCGGAGTTCGCCTACATCTCGCCCCTCTGCGCTGGATTTGCTACTCATCGCAGGCAGTATTTTCACCATCAGTTATTGGATTGTAGAATACCCGAACCTCGCGGATCGCGCAGGCAACTATAACCAACTGGATATTATTGTCGGTGCGATTGCGATTGTCATCAGTTTTGAGGTGAGTCGTCGGACGGTCGGCTTGGCACTTCCGATTATCGCTATTGTCGGTATCCTATACGCGCTCTTCGGTAGGTCTATGCCGGATGCCATCGCACATAAAGGCTTCCCACTCCGCCGAATTATTGAATACGCCTTTTTCAACCAAGCCGGTATCTTCGGCATCATGGCAAACGTGATGGCGACCTACGTAATCCTGTTTATCTTCTTCGGCGCATTTTTGGAGAAGTCTGGGGTCGGGCAATTCTTTATCAACCTACCGATGTCGCTTGCAGGACGTACGACGGGTGGTGCCGCGAAAGTCTCCGTGATGACTTCCGGCTTTTTCGGTTCTGTCGCCGGTAGTGCGATCGCGAATACTGTCGCTACGGGGACATTCACTATCCCATTGATGAAACGGACAGGCTTCCGTCCACACGTCGCCGGTGCAGTCGAGGCTTCGGCTTCGGTAGGTGGACAATTCTTGCCGCCGGTGATGGGCGCGGGCGCGTTCCTGATGGCGGAACGGACAGGTTTGCCGTACAGCCAAATCGCACTCCTATCTATCGTGCCAGCGATCCTCTATTTTTTGTCTGTCTGGGTGATGGTGCATTTTGAGGCAAAAAAGCAGGGACTTGAACGGATACCCGCGGAAGAGACCCCGAAACTCGGACAGCTTCTCAAAAACGGTTGGTACTACTTATTGCCGTTGCTGGTGCTTATCGGAATCTTGATCGCTGGCTATACCGCCTATAAAGCAGCATTTTTCGCAATCCTCGTCACGATAGGCGTGAGTTATTTCCGTCCAGAGACGCGTTTAACGCCAAAACGGATATGGGAAGCGATGGTAACCGGCGCGAAGAACTCGCTCGCGATTGGCGGTGCCGTCGGCACCATCGGCATCATCGTCGCCGTCATAGATTTGACGGGGTTGGGACGGATATTTCCGGATTTAGTTCTGTCGGTTGCTGGTGATAACAGAGCCATCGCGGTGTTGCTCCTCGCCGCTGCCTCTCTCATCTTGGGGATGGGGATTCCTGTCACCGCGGCGTATCTGATTACCTCCGAGCTCGCTGTGCCGATACTCACCTCCCCGGAGATGGGCATCCCGATTATCGCTGCGCATCTGATTATCTTCTGGCTCAGCCAAGACTCCAATATCACGCCGCCTGTGGCATTGGGTGCTTATGCCGGTGCTGCGATCGCACGTGCGGACCCGTGGAAAACGGGATGGGCGTGTTTCAAGTTCGCGAAGCTGCTCTATATCATGCCGCTGTTGTTTGCGTATACGCATATCTTGTTCACAGAAGGCACCCCAGAGCAATACGTCCTATCTGTTGTAACGGCTGTCGTCGGTACGATCATCTTCTCAATCGTCACGATGGGATACTTCGTCCGTAAGACGCACTGGTACGAGTGGATACTGCTCGCCATTGCAGCGTTTCTGGCGTTCATCTATAATATATGGACGTTTATTCTTGCATTGGTGTTGGTTGCGGTTGTGTACGTCCTTCAGAAACGTTCCGCGGCATAGCGGAATCCTTTTCACGGGGTATTGACGATCACTTGGAGGCGTTGCAAGAGTGCTTCAGCGGCTTGACGCGACTTCTGTAGATTAAACTGTTCGACTGCCATTTCAGCACGGAAGGTGTTCCCTCTATAGTAACGCAAGAGAACGAGACCAGCCCATAACGCAGCGTCTGTATAATGTTCATCTAAAATCGCATCAACGGTGAGGAAACCGAATGCTCCGTTGAGGAGGAGTGCGTTTAAGCCGTCCCGCCAATCACCAACATAGATATGTCCGAGACCGGGGAGAATCCTTGATAACACGCTCGCAACGTTGGCGGATTTTTGGGGGACATTCATTGCGGCATCGAAAAGTGTTTCAAGTCGTTCATCGGTCGTATATTCACGTCCGACGCGACGCGCTTCTTCCCATCGGAATTGGTAGATATATAGAACGGTTTGCAGGAAAAGCCTGCGTCGGTGAAGTTGGTCGGATGGGTTTCTCAGCATCACTTTAATCAGTTCCAACTCGGCGAGGTCGTAGTTCTTAGTAGCGATCAACGTCACGGCAAGTGCCAATTGATATTCCGATTTCGATTCTCGGTCCATCGCGTAATGCGTCGCGGTGCGTAGCGCGGTAATCGCTTCTGTCCATAAGCCTTCTGCCCTATAGGCGAGACCGATGTTGTAATGCACCTCACCGACATGCGGATCATCCGGATGGAAAAAGAGGAAACGTTTATACTCGGTAATCGCTGCATCGTAGTTGCCCACCTCGGCGAGATGTCTGCCGAGAGATAGCGGGAGTTCTTCCGCGCTTGTCGTAAAACTGCAGAAGATCAAAAAAATGCTGATCAGGACTAACGCACCCCTTTGCAGGCGGGGTTTGGAATCCCGCTTGTGTTGCTCATTATCTAAAGATTTATAAAAAAATGTATTAAATCCGTTGTCATCACCGGTTATTGTTTTCTGTACGTAAACATCATCTGGCATCATAACGTTCACCTTGTTAAGATATGGTTTAGTCTATAGCATAAACCTCCAGCATCGGTTTGTCAAATGTATTTTATAGGATTGAGAACCGATAACTGATAACTATCTGCGAACATTTTTCAAATTCAGGTGTCTAATAATATAACAACCCCGAACTCGCCACGCCACTTTTAAGTGAACGTGCTTCCTCCCTAAAAGAAAGGGAATTTGATCATGGAAACGGACATAACTAAACAAGTAGGAGCTTTCGTTAACACACGCATGAAATCACTCTTCGTCGCACAAAATGAAAAACCCGCCACATTAAAAGAAATCAATTTCGCAGGTCTTACACCTTTCCAACGCGGATTGGTCGTTACCGACGGGACGGTTACACAATTCATCGAAGCGTATACACTTGTACCGGTAGAGGTACTTCTGCTCCATCAAAAGAAGCAGCCTTTATTTGCTGAAAACAGATGGCTTCAACTGCCGGCTGGAGAAGAAGTCATCTCACGACAAGTCATACTCCAAACGCATCAAGAGACCGAATCATCCCCTCTCATTCATACGTATGCAGACTCGCTAATTGCGTTGAAACGGCTCCCGAAACCCATTTTAGAGGGTTTAGAATCCAATAAACAAGGATTGGGGAGGCTTTTGCAGGACAGTGGTTTAGAGACTCGACGTGAATTACTCTGGTGCGGAATTGAGACTTTAAAAGGTCTGCCATCAGCTATCGCACATCTTGAAGGCGAGACTTTTATCAGTCGGACCTATTTAGTGCTCGCAAATCAAGAACCGCTTATGCTAATTAATGAGAAATTTCCATTCTAACAAAAACTTGAAAGGATCCCATGTTACGCAAAATTTTACTCGTTTTCATAGTGATGATCATGGCATGTATCATAGCACTTACAATCACTCTCCTCGATGCCCAGACCGTTGAAACAGAAAAAGCGGCAGAAGGGATCGCCGAAATCTCTAAAAAACCATCTATTGTGGCTTTGGCAAGTGCGATGAAAAGTTTTCGCACATCGCTGAGCGACGAACTCCTTGCGGATGCATCTTTCCCACTCGGGCATAAAGAATCCTATTCGTGGACGAATACACCCGCAGGGAGGAACGATGATCGCGGTGGTATCGGCTTCGATGCGTTATCTGTAAATCAGTTGACGCGCTTCTATGAAGTTTTGGACGTATTCTTGAGTGACGCTGGTTATACCAAAGTCTCTCTCATTACAAAAGAGACTGAAACGCCTCTGAGAGACATCAATCCCGGTTTCTGGACATCAAACCGTTATTATATCGCTCTATTTGGAAACCCAGAGACTGACGGTTCCTGGGGTTTCCAGTTGGACGGTCATCATTTGGCACTCAATTTTCTGGTACACGGCGATGCCGTCTTTATTGTCCCTGCCTTCATCGGCACTCGACCGGCAACTGTCAACGGTACCGAAGTGCTCGGAAATGAAAGAGGAAACGCCTTCGCTTTACTCAACAGTCTTGACGAGGAGCAGAGCGGAAAAGCGATTCAAACCGGTCGTCGAGGACTCCAAGTCGGTCCTGGTAGGTCAACCGATCCGTTCCTGAACCACGATTACTCCGAATTTGTGGGGGTCGGCTTGAAGGCATCAGAGATGAACGCGACCCAAAGAGAGAGCCTTCGGAATCTTATCAAGACTTACGTCTACAATCTTGAAACGGAGTTTGCCGACATCTGGATGGCGGATATTGATGCCGGATTCGAGGATACCTATTTCGTCTGGAGGGGTGGTACGGTGCCTAACGATCCGATTTACTACCGTGTTTTCAATCCTGCCGTCTGGATTGAATTTAACCATGAGGGCGGTTTAGACCATATCCATACGATTACCCGCGCCCCTAATGGGAACGACTACGGGATTTTCGCTTTGAACCGCGTCCCAAAGACGCTTCGGAAACATTACGCTTCCGCCGATCATCATGATGTGATTGATGGATTGTTTGATTAGCATAATAAAAATGGAGACCGAATAATGTTTGACCAAGTTTTAGCAGAAGTCGAGGAACAGTGTCGCGCAGAACGCGTGCCGATGCTCGGACCTGACAAGGCGAAATTGCTCGCCAGCTGCGTCGAAAACGCAAAACCGTCCCTGATTGTAGAGTGCGGAACCGCCATCGGCTATTCCGGGTTATGGGTTCTACGTGTGCTGAACAACTTAGGAGCAGGACGTTTGATCACTGTGGAAATAGAAGAAGCGAATGCAGAACGGGCACGCGCAAATTTTGAGAGGGCAGGGGTGGCAGACCTTGTGGATTCACGTATCGGCGATGCTGCAGAGGTACTTAAAACTATCCAAGAACCTGTCGATTTCCTGTTCCTTGATAATAACAAAGATGGCTACTATGCCTGCTTCCGAGCCATTGAATCGCGGCTTACCAACCCCGCAACGATTGTCGCTGATAACGTCGGTAGGGCAGACCAGATGGCGGATTATCTCGAACACGTCCGTACGAACTACGACTCCGAAACACACTGGTTTGAAAGTCGGCGGCGACCCGGACGACGCGACGGGATGGAGGTCAGCATCTATCGTTGTTGATGTGGAAGAAATGGACTGATGGCGGCGTTTATAGCCGTCTCAAAGCTGCCAAAACGGAGGTCCTTATCTATGATGTCACACTGTACGATTGATTTTGAATTTCGTCAATGTTGCCGAAAGATGGGAATTTTAACGCTATTGTGGGTATGCACATTATCCCTTCCCATTAGGGTTGATGCCCAGACCGAGCGGAAGTTGCCACGGATGTCAGCACAGCATATTTCTGAGGAAATTAAGGTTGATGGCGTGCTTGACGAACCTATTTGGCAGAGCGTTGAACCGATCCGTCAGTTGTATCAGATCCAACCCGATCAAGGCGAACCGGCAACAGAACAATCCGAAATACGCATTCTTTATGATGATAAAAAGTTGTACTTCGGATTTATATTTTATGATTCAGAGATGGATAAGGTTGTCGCTAACGATATGCGTCGCGATTCTTCAGGGTTGCGTTCCAACGATTACGGATTCCTCCTCCTTGATACCTATAACGACCGGCGAAATGCCGTTTTCTTTCGTTTCACGCCGGTCGGTGGTATGGAGGATACGGCAGTCTCGAATAGCGGTGGGAGCCTCAATACAAGTTGGGACATCGTTTGGGAGTGCCGTTGTAGAATTAACGAAGACAATTGGACAGTGGAAATCGCAATTCCGTTCAGTCAACTCCGCTTTGAGAGAAGTGACGTGATGAATTGGGGACTCAATTTTGGGCGAGAAATCGCACGGAAACGTGAAATCGCGGCGTGGAATGAAGCACCAAAAACGTACGGCGGACTCGCAAAATACCGTACTGCTTACTTCGGCACGCTTGAAGGGTTAGAAGGCATTACCCCGTCAAGGCATCTGGAATTGCTGCCTTATGTCCTACCGGGAGCAAGTTATGAGTCGTCAATAGAGGAGACCGAAGGTGTATTTGATGCTGGCTTGGACCTCAAGTATGGGGTAACCCCGAATCTCACTGCCGATTTGACTTTCAATACCGATTTTGCACAGGTTGAGGCAGATCAAGAGCAGGTGAACCTGACACGTTTCAGTCTCTTTTTTCCAGAGCAGCGTCCATTCTTCTTGGAAGGTGCGAGTATCTTTGATGTCGGGATTCCGCGCCCAAGTTTCCGGAGACCACCACCCGTCCTGCTCTTTTACAGCCGTCAGATTGGGCTTGCGGAAGGGCGTGCGATTCCTATCCTTGTTGGTGGGAAAATGACAGGGAAAATTGGTCCCTACGGCATAGGAATCCTGAACGTGTTGACGAACAGATTTGAAGATGACGAGACGGACGCACCGGACATGTTTAGCGAACCTCGCACGAATTATTCTGTGATCCGAGTGAACCGAGATATCTTAGCCGGATCAACGGTCGGCGGAATTTTTGTCAACAAGCAAGATGCCGATGCATACAATCGCACAGCAGGACTCGACTTTTCTTTCCGTCCGACGCGAGAGATTAATATTGACGGATTATGGTCCCGCACCTTTGAAGCGGATGTTTCTGGAAACAGCAACGCCTTCTTTATCGGTGGCGATTGGCGCACGAATCTTTTTAGACTCAACAGTTCATACACAGACATCGGCGAGGACTTTAATCCTGGGGTTGGATTTGTTCAGCGCACGGAAGAACGTCCAGATATTCGCCGCTTTCGTGGTGGTGGAAGTTATACGCCTTGGCCCGGCGTATTTGGCATCCGAGAGATTCAAATTGGACCGGAGATTGATATAGTTCTGTCACATGAAAATGAATTGGAAACTCAAGAGATAACTTTTGACACGCAATTTGAATTTGAGACAGGCGACGACATCGGGTTTGAAGTCAAGAATACAACCGAACATTTGGATATAGGGTTTGACCTTCAAGGAGAGGAAATTCCAGCAGGTGATTACAATTTTACTTCATTTCAGTTCTCAACACGAACGAGCAGTGCTCGGATGATTGGTGCACGGATGCAAGTGGAATTCGGGGAGTTTTATAGCGGCACGAGACGCGGCTTTTCAATAGATGCAACTGCCAGACCCAATGCCAAATTGAGTGTAGAACCGTTCATCGAATTTAACCGTATCACGCTACCTAACGAAGAATTCGATGCCAACGCTTTCGGTGGACGTATTAGCTACTCTTTTTCGACGACACTCTTCACGAAATTGTTCACACAATGGAGTACCGATAGAGATGTGCTTTCTGCCAATTTCTTACTCAACTACATCTACCGTCCCGGCAGTGATTTGTACATTGTCTTTGACCAGAATTACGATACCCGTGACGGTGGGGTTAAACTGCTCGGTTGGACAATCGTTGGGAAACTGACGTATTGGTGGAACCGATAGATGTCACTGTCCCCACGGTCTCACCTGCTTGATTGAAATCCTCCCGTCACTCGTAATCTTGAACTCAATCTCCACAGCGAAATCCCTTGCACGTCCAATAGGACCATAGAATAGACTGAACTTATTGTGGATGATGCCGAGATAACCATTGAGTTGACGCAGGTAGTCATCGGTCAGGATCCGTCCCCCATCTGCCGTCCGATTGGAAGTCGTTACCACCCGATAATCGTTGCTATCCGACCAATCCATCAATATCTCCTCAGGAATAGACAACTCTTCAGGATTCGTCACGAGATCTTCACCGACTTGCGTGTTAAGGTAGTAGTTGCCGATTGTCTGATAGACGACATCATCGGTTACAGCAACGCCGTTCGCTAATTCATCTGCAAAATTAGGATGTACCAGCACCCCCATGGCTGTAGTGAGGTGGTCAATACGGTAGAAATCGCGTGCTTCAAACGCTCGGTAATTCCAGAGGCTTGCGAATACCTGTTTAATAGACTTCGATAAGTGCCCTTCGTCTGGATGGTGTGTGTAGGAGTCGTACAGACCTGCCCCGCTGAAACCGGGAAGGTCTTCGTTGTTCGTGCTGGAACGACATCGGAGGCGTGTGCCTTCGGGGAATGCGTTGTGCAGCGTCGCAAATGCGTTCAGCATCCAGTCCGGTGTCTCCCCATTTCTGATGTCAGCCCTCAGCTGCTTTAGGGCAGCGACGCGTGTATCGTAATCATTCTGGAACGCTGTATCATCGAGTAACACCGCAATCTTCGCATAGAACCGGTTGTGCTTCATGAATTCGTCGTAAAAATAGAACGGGATACCGAACCCATCCGGTACCGTTCCTTCAGGGAACCCCAGCGTACGTAGCGTCGCAACATTCGCTGTCTTCACACCGAAACGTGAAGCATCCGAAAACCCGATGTCGTCGAGTGGTAGAATTTCCGTAACAGAGAGGTCTCGCTTAGGCTTCTGTGTTTCTGACGGACGCAGGTCCGCAAAGTGTGTCTCCACCTCTTTAAGCGTCGCTTCTCTAATTTCAAAACCGTCGGCGTTGACCTCATAGTAGACATATTTCCCGATAAGCCGTGCAATTGACGCGTTCTCCCAGGCTTTGGTGATGAAAGCGTTCGGAACTTTGTCCTGAATCGCGCGGAGGTTGACGTGCGAAAGCGGTGTCTGCCGAGCACCGGTAATAACGCCAGCGACCCGCGGCATCTCGTTTGGTAAAGTTTTACAGATAACGATGTCGCGTGGTGTCGAACGCTCATCTAATTCCAACACACGCAGCAAGCCGAACGATGCTGCCTGATTCAGCGGGAGGTAACCGACATTCTCATAAAGGTCGTCCTCGAAATAGACAGGGAATTCCGCAGCGTCATAGCGTGCCTTTTCGCGGTTATAAATCCCGATCGCTCCCCACAACGGGCAATAGCCGAGTCTGTCTTTGAGTATCGGCATCTTCGAGACGAGGAGATCGTGTGCAAGTTTGATTTCTTCAAACGGAAAAGCATCGTTCGGATTGAACTCGAAAGTATAGACCCCCGGTTCACCATTCGGAGACGTAAAAAGCGGACGATAACTCAACACTCCACGCATCTGACCTTGCCCTCTTCTCAAACCCGCAGCGTCCATGAAACTGCCGTGAGAACGGTGCGTCTCCGTGTTCATAAAATAAAGCTGTGGGTTCTCCGTATGCGTCCTCTCAATCTGAAATTTTACAAATTCGATGCCAATAAGTTGGGTATCAATACGGACTTCCGTGCCTTGATACGACAGTTTCTTGAAGGTCTCTCGGTCAGGGATTGTGGCAGCACCGTCTCTGAATACAACCTGTTCAGGGTTCAATCTCGGTCCTGAGGGTTCCCTACCGCGTCCGCCTCTACCTCCGCCTCTGCCGCGAGACCGGTCTCGCTGACCGCTCTGCAGTTGACGGATTTCACGCTGGCTGAACTTCTCACCGCGTTGAGTTTCAAGCCGCATCACGCGAATCATGAGTGCCTGTTCTTCGGCACTGAGTTCACCATTCAGGTCGAAATCAAACCGCCTCTCGTCTACTGTAAGTTTGCTCTGTGTCCAAGTGTTTAGCACGACTATCGCCGAAAACACCAGCACACAAGCAAAAAATGCTCCGATAAGATATTTCCGTTTCATGAATTTCCTCGCTAATAGTTAGAAGTTTTGGTGTATCTTCTTCTATTAGATTAGGCAGATAAGTGCTGGATTTGTTCAAAAAATAGCGTCCCTTTAACGGGTTACCGTCCTACTTTCAATTTCGCCCAAGCCGTAGCCAACTTCGCTTGTGGTGAAACCGCTGCAAAACCGAGTGCGATAGATAACCCACTGTCTGCGATCGCTTTTACATCATTTTCTGAGAGCGCGACATTGAAAAATGCGATTTCATCAATCAGCCCCGTGTAAGCCTCCTGTTTGTCATCTCTGGAGCCGATATACTTGGGTCCCGTTTTAAATGGACCTGCAGCAGCGTTAGATGCTTCTAACTCACCATCGACATAGACATTCACTTCTTTACCGTCGTAAGTCCCTGCGATATAATGCCATTTATCATCGTTCAACAAGGTATCAGACCATGTATTATGCGGAATCGGTTGGGCACACTGTCCAGCGAAATTTAATTTGTGGTCCTTTAGCGTCAAGATAACGTCGCCGCAGGGACCTACGATGATGTCAGACCATGCGGGTGCCGCGGGTGTTTTAATCAGAGCAACGATTGATACCTTGTCTTCATAATCAGCAAAATCGCCGACAGCGACATGAGCGCCGTCCTCGAACTGTAGAGCTTCACCGTACTTACCAGTGTCCCAGTTAGCACCAACAATCTCTCCGTCATTGCCGTTTTCAGAAGAATCTTTTGCCATGCCACCTTTACCTTCATCAAAGAACCATATTCCCAAAGCTGCGCCCGGATCAATCTCGGCAGAACTTAGATATGGAATCATAAAACTGAGGCAGATCAATGTTCCATATACCCAAATTGCTTTTGTTGACTGGATGACTCTCATTTTTTACCTCCAGTTAAAAAGTTAGAACGGACTTATGTTTCAGATTCAATAACGAGATAGCTAACACTTTTTGGTTCCATCTTAATTGGAATTTCAACGTTGTAATTCCGGTCGATTTTGTAACGCTTCGGTTCCCCTTCGCCTTCACGAATGTTGGCAACGTCAGACAATCCGGTATAATAGAGCGGTAGTTTCAAAGTCGTCTCTTGCACCGTCTGGGTAGGATTATAGAGCATCGCGAGTCCACACGGACGGAGCTGCGCGTTGGCGTGGAGCATACAGTCGATGGAACGACCATCCGGACGGCGCACGTGGATCAGGTCAGAATTCAATATCAGGCGATACCTGTTGTAGAAATCGACCCACCTCTTAACAACGGTTTTTGTCTCTTCAGTATCAAAAAGCCGGGGACCGCGATAGCACGCCATCACACCGCTCCCGAAATTCTGTGCGAGATGCGATTCGTAATCCTCAAGGTGATCACACAACGGCTCAAATGTTGCAGCTGCACCACCACCGTGGTATTCTACTAACGGGACGAACATCCAGCCCATACTCGGTGTCTTTTGATACGTTGCATCGTAGATGTTCTGACGAGAGATGAGAATCTGCCGCTCGCGGGGCAAACTGAAATTCGTTTCGCGATACCCCATACCGCATTTGTTGGAACCGTTGAGGTAATACTGATCTGGCGAATTGATATAGATCCCGCGTTTTCGGCATTCGTGGTAAAAACGGACGCACGCTTCCCACTGACGCAGCTGCGAATCCGCCAAGTCGTTATGGTATGCGTGTGTCGTTGAAGCACAGACATCGCCGTGATAAGGACCATCGGTTTCTATGATATCCATTCCAGTGGCATCCATAAAATTTAACACGCGTTCGACGTAGCCATCTGCCCAGTCACTTGCAAGACACGCACTCTGTCCAAACCGGCTTCCGGGTTCTCCGGTCTCTGGATCAATACAGTTGAAGTCTGCCCCGACACCTCGCGAGGCACACATCAGCGTATAACCACCGAGTTGAATGCCTTTATGATGCGCGTAATCCGCCAACGCCTTCATTTTGGCGATGTATTCGGGGTCCTCGCTCTCAATATTGAATCCGCTCCCGAAAGTCATAATCACCATCTCAAATCCGACTTCGGCGCATTGATCAATCGCCAAACGGACGGCATCGGGGTCGGCACTTCTAACATGCATCAGAATCGGGTTCTCCGTAACCTGTGGTGCAAGCGTGCGATACATTTTACGACGTGTGAGTCCCGTGCGCTCGCGGTCGTCACTGTCATGCAGAATCTCGAAGGTACGGAAACTTTGAAAACTTTCACCCGCCTGAAGATTTACGCCCGGACCGAGTGGATAGTGGCTCGTCATCAACACCGGCATCTGATAATTATAGTCGACTTGCGTCAGGTAATCGGCATCTGGACCCCACTGTGTCGTCTCCATTCTACTAAAAGCATAATCGCTTTCAACATGTAGCCGGTGCTTTTCTTGCTCATTAACCGCAAGGATTTCACAACTTAAGGCATCAATGTGAATCGGTTTTTCACCCGCATTGTGAAGCGTGAGCCACTTCGACAATACCGGAATACCTTGGTAGAGTTCATAATGCACGGAAACTTCGAGGGAGCCGACGGCTGGTGGGGGTGAGAACACAACCGTCAGTTTCACACCCTCTGGCGGATATACCGAAGATGTCGCAGGACGATTACGGACCCACGGATAGTGCGCTTCGGGTGCGCCGATTCGGTATTCACGAAATTGAAACGCGTTTTCATCGCTCGTCAACTCCGCAATCCAATTTGAATCAAGATAGGCATAATCAGGCTGCCCTTTCAAGCCTCCTACCTCGAATTCGTCGCCATTAATGGTAAGCAGTGCCTCCGGTTTGATCCCGCGAAGCAGGCTGCTTTCCCTAATTTGATTGGTATAATCGACGGTTGCGAAATTAGGTGAAGTGACAAATGTCCGTCGGATGAGACCGTTACTGAGAATCAATTGGTTGTCCCTATCTTCTACTGAAGCAGGTTGATTAAAGGGTTGAACCAACCAATCGTTTTGTTGTGATGTGTGTTGCATGTTAATCCTTATTTCATCGGAATCCATTCCGCTGTATTTTTTTTAGTATTAGTATAACGCTTACGGAGAATAATACAAGAACAATTGGTAAAGAAGTTATAAGTTTCCAGTTTCCTGTCTCCAGAGTTACGAGGATGCGTTTTGTTACGCTTGCGTCTTTAACTGGTTACTGGCGACTGTTAACTGTTAACTGATTGCACATTACACCTATCTATGATATAATACCAATAATTGAAGACAGAAAACTCGGAAATCACACCTTTGTGTACTGAGTTCTGACGACTGCGTACTAATAAAAAGGAGAGATTTACCATGAGAAACGTTATATCCACAACGTGTTGCATAGCAACGATCGTTTTGTTGACAACTGGCATCGGATTACATAGTTTTGCACAAGATAAACACACCGTCGCGCTCTATACATTCGAGACAGGTGCAGGAAACACCGTCAAAGACCTCTCTGAGTACGGAAACGATGGCAAACTCATGGGACCGAAGTGGGGAGACGGCAACCTGGGAGGTGGACTCGTCTTCGGTGGAAATGCTCCGAGAGATTTTGTTGAAATACCCGATAGCGAGAGTTTAGACGTGGTTGAAGGACTTACCGTCGAAATGTGGATGTACCTTGAGGCGTGGTCAACTGCGGGGGGTACGGGTGCAACGAAAGAGACGACCTATAAAGTGGGACCTCGGAGCGATAAGAAAGTCTTACTCCGAATGACCACAGATGCCCTCGCATGGGGTGCTGCAGTCGTTGCCGGTAAAACAGATATGCCGCTGAAAAAGTGGACGCATATCGCTGGCACTTACGACGGAAAATCCGGTGAAGGCAAGATTTATATTGACGGTGTCTTAGACGGCGAAGGCAAGATCGGTGGCAATATCACCCCGAACGACGACGTTTTGTGGCTCGGACGCGGTGCCGGACCGTTCTTAGAGGGACGGATGGACGAAGTCCGAATCTCCAACATCGCACGCTCCGAAGACGAAATCAAAGAACTCATGAACAAAGGCATCGAAGGCGTGTTAGCAGTCCAACCGCAGGATAAGTTAACGACAACATGGGGGAAACTGAAGGCAGACTTTGCGCAGTAGAAAAGGATTCCACACAATGCTGAAAGCCATTACGATGCAATCCGTGATGCTCCTTCTCGCTTTTGGCGGCACATACACAAGCATAGCCGACATACAGCGGGGTTACCCATCCATCTTTCAGGCATGGAACGACATCGAAAACAGGCCCGACCTGGATGAACTCCAGCGACTCGCGCAACACGATCTCGCTTTCGCACACCCCTACACGCTGCTCAGAGTCGTTTGGGATATATCAGAAGCGCAACCCTATTCAGGATTGGCAACAGCGTTGAACCCAAGTCAACTCGAGGCAGCGCGCGAAAGAAAACAGGAACTTCTATCCTTAAACCCTAACCTATTACTGCTTGTCGAAATCCGATATAGGGACGCGAGATATGTGTCGCGCGAAAATGAAACGAGCGTCGAAAACTGGTGGGAAGTCGGTTATTTCCCGCCAGATTCCCCCTATTGGCTTAGAGATAGCAACCGGAAACCGGTTATCGGGTGGGGTGAAGATACCAATGGCGACGGAAAGATTGACGAAACCGATAAAGTTCTTGGCTACCTCATAGACTTCACGAACCCAGAGATGCAGGATTTGATGGTCAAACAAGCCGTCGCACTCGACACGTCTGGTCTCTTTGATGGAATTATGCTCGATTGGTGGAATGAAAATTACGCCACCAGCCCAGTCGCCGTTGATGACTGGTCGGAGACGATCCTGACACCGGATACTGAATTAGAAGCGAGATTGGCGATCTTACGCAAAATACGGGAACAGGTGGCAGACGACTTCTTAATCCTCGTCAACGCGAATATGCGGCAGATTCCAAAATCTGCACCGCACGTGAACGGTCTTTTCATGGAGTGCTATAAACCGGAACACGACGAAGGGTATAACCTTGATCAAATCCTACAGATCGAAAAGACGCTCCTCTGGGCAGAACAGCATCTCCGAGAACCGAGAATCAACTGCTTAGAAGGGTGGCGCGTCGTGACGGATTACATGGGAGACTTAGACACACGCGTCGCCGAGCGGAACAGCACGGAGAACTTACGATGGATGCGTATGATTACAACACTGAGTCTAACGCACTCAGACGGCTACGTCCTTTTTGGCGACGACA
Organism: Candidatus Poribacteria bacterium; assembly: GCA_012270865.1. Lineage (GTDB taxonomy): Bacteria > Poribacteria > WGA-4E > WGA-4E > WGA-3G > WGA-3G. Next base: position 32,283 of record JAAXHL010000156.1, read on the forward strand.
ATGCCATACCTGCTCCAGACCACTTACACAACTGGTATGACTTCTATGATACCGATCTCGGACAACCCATCCAAGACAGAGCCGTTCGATACCGAGACATCGTCGGATTTTTCATGCGGGAGTTTGAAAACGGTTGGGCAGTCTACAATCGTAGCGGATCAACACAAATCATCTCATTCAACGACGATGTTACAGCAGTCGATAGTGGCAGGTGGCAATCGCGCCACGAGATTCCGAACTTTGATGGTGAGATTTTCCTAAAAACTGACAAAGATTGAAAAAATTAGTGTTTTGCAGGCGGGTTGAACAAACCAATTCTAATCTGATTCATCAAAACATCTTTTAACTGAGTACTGATAACTGAGTACTGATAACTGCATCAATACGGCAACTCTATAAACAAGGTCGCCAAGAACTCGTCTGTTATATCACGATTGTAAACGCGGGCGGAAATCACAGAACCGTAGATGTTACCGACATAGAAGATACCGGAGAGCGTGCCGAGCGTCCAACCTTTTGCCGATGAGAGTCCATCTCTACGGAAACCGTCGTAAGCCTGCCACCCTGTGAACCCGACAGTAAACAACGTGTTCAGGGCATCAGCGAAACGACCGGTATAGAACCGTCCTGCACCGGGAACAAGTGTAGAGAGTGCCCCTGCCAAAAAAGGGCTGCGGGTGGGTAGTTTCTCTCCACCCTCGGCGTAAGCACTATACACCGCTGCCTTCTCTCTAATCTGCATGATCTCTGATCCCTGTAAGCCTCTGAAAACCTCGCCTGCCTCAAGCCACCGTTTTTGTCTCAGATAAGAGAGTCCGATGAGCTGCTCCGCTTCGGCGTGTTGTCGTCTATCCGTTATACGCGGCAGCACATCACTTAAATATCGTGCAGACTGCTCATATTGATCCATTAAAAAATAGGTCGCTCCAATCTGGTAATAGATTTGACTTGTGTATTGACCTTCGGGGTATGTTCGTAAAAGTGCTTCAAAATCTTGGATCGCTTGCGCCGACTTACCACCGAAGCGGTAACAGACGGCAATCCTATAATGAATCTCCTCGCTCTCTTGGGGTCGATGAAAAAGATAGCGTTGGTACTCACCAACGGCGCGGAGATAGTCACCCTGTTCATATAGGAAATCAGCGAACTTACGTATGTTTTCGGGGCTATAGTAATCAGGAGGTGTCTCGGCACCCACAACAGATAGGAAGAGCGGACTGAGGAAGCATATTAACGCGAATTTTAGTTTTTGTCTATTGTTCATCAATCTTCGGTAATATCCTCAGGCTTAGGGGGTGGTGGTTCGTCAAAAGGAATACCTTTTTCCGCTGCTGCCTGCCGTCGTCTCTCCCAATCCGCATGCCAAGCTCGATAAACTTCAGTTTTGCCTTCAGCTTTACCTTCAATTTTACCTTGAGCGATGCCTTGGGCAACGCCTTCAGCTATTGCTTCTTGCATCAGACGCGTAAAGCGAATCATGATTTCACCTCCAATCTCAAACATACCGATGATACCAACAATCGTTGGCAGTATACACACAGAAACATTCCGGGCAGTAGCAATGACTGCCTCCATAGTTGCTTGATCTTTTGCACTTTCGTATCGCCAGAAGATTATCGCGTAGACGATTTCAAAAAAGAAAAGGAGGATAATCTCCAAACTTATCCAAGCTTGCGTCGTTGATAAAAGTGTAGCTCTCTGTTTTTTCAATAGATACCCTCTTTCAGTATTTATATTATACCGACTTATATGTTAAAAGTCAAAGGTAATTGCAGGTGCAATCGGGAGCTCACACCATCGGTTACAAATCGCGCCTACCAGATTTGCTGGTTAAAATTCACGCTATGCGGGTCGGATGACGTATATCCATGCACGTTTACCGCGGACATCTACCGTCAGCCTTTGACGAGCATCAAGAAAGTGTAGCCGTTCCAACTCGTCATCAAGGGTTGTACGCTGTGAAGTCAAGAGTACCATCCGTCCTCTCGGTTTCAGGACGCGTGCATATTCCTTCAGCGTGTGGCGATATAAATTCGTCAGTTGCGGTAGGTTTCCGATAGTCTCACCAAACGGGAGGTTAGAGACAATCTTATCGACCGTCCCTTGATGTAGCGGCAATTTGCGTGTGTCCCATTGAAAAAACTGGCGCGGTTGATGTTTTCTACCGAAGTTCGCGACGGTAGCGTCTAACGCCTCTCTGGAGACATCACCACCGATTAGGTAACCATAGCGACCTATCATGGCACGCTCTAAGAGGATCGTGCCAGCACCGCACATCGCATCTAAGAAAACATCGGTCGGGTGTGGACGTGAGAGGCGTACCATGCTGTATGCTACCGTCGGCTTGAGGGATGCGGGGATATGTGCGTGTTTGTACGAACGCTGTGCCATATCGTTACCAGAGAGTTTGACGCTGATATAGCCGTCGTCTCCGTGTATTTCTGCCCAGACATCCAACGCTGAACGTCCAGAGGCAAGATACCACCCACGTGCTAACAGTGCTTGTTCAATGACACGCTGTAGGTCTATGCGTCGGAAGTTGCGTTTTCCTGAGAGTCGGCTCGTCACGCGGAAAGGCATCCGCTTTCGGAGGTTGATGCCTACTTGCCGACAGCATTCAAACGCTCCTTTGAAATTGAAGCGCGTGAGTGAACTGCTCAGTGCTGCCAATGAACTGCGTGAACGAGTCATGTTCGGCATCTGCTTCAGAATGAGGAAGAGATGTTCGGCGGTTCGGAGAGAGAGGAGTTCACGCGGGTTCCCGGTATATTGGAAAATGAGTCGCTGCGGTTTGCGATCAAGGTTCTTCAAATACCCAGTATTTCCGAAGCGTTCTGATAGTTCCTCGCGCGCAATGTTTTCTAATCCCGCGCTTACAATGATTGAATAAAGCATGATTTTTGAATGGTTATCAGTTGTCAGTACGGTTTTCTGCGAAAACCTTTCAGTTATCAGTTAAGAGGTAGGCGGTTCGTGCCAGTTCAGGTGGCGGTGTAGGAACTTGAAAGTGCCGTCGGAATTGATTTGGTGTCCGCCATCGAAGAATTCTATCTCCGTCCTATCGGCGATTCCCAACCGAACATAGAGCCTCCGGACGACAGCGAATTCGTGTGCGACCCACTCATCGGGTGCGACACCGTCGTCGTGCCCGCGTTCGACCATAAACGGACGCGGTGCAATCAACCCTGCCATCTCAGCATAGTTAAATGTGTTACCCAGATCGAACTCCGGCATCTCATATTCACCTGTGAACATGTAGCTATAGCGTGAATCAAAAGTGGCGTTTTTGACGATCCATTCGTTGAAATCGGCGGAACAGATTGAGCAGGCGTATCTATCAAGCAGTGCTGGTACCCGCATCGCCGTTTTTCCGCCGTAAGAGAGTCCATAAAACCCGATGCGATCGGCATCAACGAATGGCTGTTCTGCTAACCAGTCGAGGGTCCGTTCATGTTGACGAACGATCAGCGAAAAGAGCGACCATTTTATCGGGTTCGCCTTACGTTGAATAACACGAAAAGCGTCCATTCCGATATACGGGTTCTGTGGTGCGTAGGTGATAAAGCCTTTATCTGCCAACTGTGCTGCATACGCGTGATAGACGGATGCTATCCTCGGATCGGCAGTATCCTGCGGTCTCCCCTCTAAACCGTGCTGACAGACGACAACTGGACGCTGTTCACCGGGTTGTAGATCGTTCGGAAGCAGGAGGATACCGTAAGCGAAAACGTCTTTCCAGACATCAAGGACGACCTCGTAGCCTTTCCAAAGCGGTTCGTCATAGATCAGTCGGGTTCTCGGATTCGCTGGGACATCTGGGGGTGGACATTCGCCGATAACATCTTCGGAAAAATAGGTTTTGGCATCTCTACACGTCTCTTGCCACCGTGTCAGCGAACTCGTATCTGTTTTATCCCAGAAGAACTGTTTCCGTCGTGATGCTGCTTCCCGTAAAAAGCGTTGCGTTAGATTAACGAGTTGGGTAAACTGCCGTTTCTGTCGCGCCTCGTTATCGAAATCGCCAACGGTAGCAGGGGCAGAAGATTGGTATCCATCAATGTGTGCATTTTCGACACCGAGTCCAGCAAGAAACGTGCTTAGTGCTGCTTGGGAACCCGGAAGCCTGTCTTCAGTAGAGACGAGATGCAAAGCGTCTGTCCTATTGAGGCGTTGGTAAAAATCACTGGCACGGTTAAACTCTGATTGGACGGAATCAACGGGTGGTGACACGAGTTGTCCGGGTGCGGCGCCGCCGCGTCCTGGGCGCGGTGTCGGCGGTCCAGCGATTTCAGGTCCGCGACTATCTTCAATAATCAGTGAACGCGGTGCGATGAGGCTCGCAATTTCGGCATCTCCGAATTCGTGTAGCAATCCCCAGACGTTCCGGTAAATCGGTTCTCGCCATACGGCTTGTCGCGACTGGAAATATCCGCTGACAGCAGTCGCCTGAATGCGTGTATCAACAGCGGCACTATAGAAGGCGATCAGTCCGCCTTCACCGTAGCCGATAACACCGATCGGTAATTCGGTGAGAGACATCCAATCGACTAACGATAACACCTTCTGAACTTCGTATCCGATGATATGCCTGCCGAGTTGGTACGCCATCCGATAGATGAACTCGCGATGCGGTTGGTTCGTCATCGCGCCGAGGGTCGGGTTACCGGAATAGGTGTCATCGCGGTTGATGAGGAGCGGAATGACAACACGGCATCCCGCCTTCGCCAAACGTCTCGCAAATTGTGCATTCGGGGATAATTCTTCTGTTACCCCGGCAATCATCTCTGGTGTCCAATCCGCATCGGGGAGCGCAACGATTTGCGCAGCAATCGGTACGTTGTGCGTCGGTTCTAAGAGGAGCCCCTCACCTTCAACCTCATCAAAAACTTGCCATCGGACGCGGGATACGGTGTAATGCTCATCTCCTATGATCTGCGCGGTGTCTTTTGTCGTCGCGGCATAGTGGAGTTCTTCAATCGGCAGCCGTTCATCAATGCACCCGATCTGTTTTCTGAAACGCTCACGATTCGGTTCGACAGATTCAACATAAGCGTCATGGGAACTGTCGTCGCGGTGCCACAACGACTCCCGTTTTTCACGGGAATTCGCCACCGCGTTGCTAACATAACCGTCAAGTACCTCGACCATCTGTGAGGCGAGGTCACCTTCAGACGTCAACAGATTCGTTCCGTGTAGTGCCTGTGAAGTTTTAGTTGACATAAAAACTCCTTTTCGGGACAGCGGTTAGCAGTCAGCAGTTGGTATTCCATCGAAAGTTCTGATAACCTCTCAGATTCTGTGCTATCAGCCTACGAACTACTTTCAAACAACACCGTCCTGTTTTAATTTCTCTACTTCGTCTGGCGACATTTTCAAGACATCGGTGAGTACTTCGGTTGTGTGTTCACCGAGGCTCGGTGCCGGTGCGTCCACGTCTCCGGGTGTTTCGGAGAGTTTGATCGGCACGCCTGGTACCTCCACTTCACCTGTGATCTGATGTGCGATGCGAGCAATCATCTCACGTGCTTGGACTTGCGGGTGATTGACCACTTTGTCCATCGCATTGATCGGGCCGCACGGCACACCGATTTTTCCGAGGGCATCAATCCAGTCATCCGTCGTGCGTTGCGACATAATCTCCGAAAGGATCGGAAACAGTTCACCATGATTTTCTGTCCGATCGGCATTTGTCTGGAAACGTTCATCCGAGATGAGGTCCTCGCGATTGACGTGTTCACAGAATTTTGCCCAGAGTGTATCGTTGCCGAGTGCGATGATAACGTGTCCATCTGCGGAGGCGAACGCTTCAAAGGGTGTAATTGCGGGGTGTCTCGCGCCAAGCGGTTTCGGCGGTTCACCTGTCGCGAAATAGCGGACGACAGCGTTCTCTAAGACAGCGACGAGGCTATCTAACATTGCGACATCGACGAACTGCCCGTTTCCCGTCTGGTTGCGGTGGTGTAGTGCCGAGAGGATACCGATTGTCGTGAAAAGCGCGGCGGTGATGTCGCTAATAGAAGTCCCGACACGCACCGGCGGTCCGTCGGGTTCACCCGTGATACTGATGATACCTCCCATGCCTTGGATAATCATATCATACGCACCGTGTTTCGCATAGGGGCCGGTCTGTCCGAAACCGGAACAGGCTGCGTAGATCAGCGACGGATGTAATGCTTTTAGCGTGTCGTAGTCCAACCCCAATTTTTTCATGGTTCCGGGTCGGAAGTTCTCCACGAGAATATCGGTATGCGCCAATAACTGTTTGAATACGGCTTGTCCACGTTCGGATTTAAGGTTAAGTGTGATGCTCCGTTTTCCACGGTTCACGCTCATGAAGTAGAGACTGAACCCGTTTTTGAAGGGACCGAAATTACGGGATTCGTCGCCTGTACCGGGTTGCTCAATTTTGATCACGTCCGCGCCGAGGTCCCCGAGGAGCATTGTTGCGTAGGGACCGGCGAGGACGCGTGTCAGATCTAAGACCTTTATTCCGTTGAGTGGACCCGGCATTTTCGTTTCTCCTACATGCCTTAGCAATCGCGAGCACAGCTCGCTCCTACAAAATCGTTTAGAACCGAGCGAGAACACAGTTAAAAACGGATCGCGAGCACAACTCGCTCCTACAGTTCTTCACCGACGATGAGACGGTACGCTTCGCGGTATTTCTCGCTGGTTTTCGAGATAACATCTTCCGGTAACTCTGGCGCAGGTGGCTGTTTGTTCCAACCGATCTCGGAGAGGTAATCCCGAACAAACTGTTTATCGAAACTCTGTTGCGATTTACCGGGTTCGTAGAGATCAGCGGGCCAGAAACGAGAGGAATCCGGCGTGAAGACTTCATCAATAACAATCAACTTACCGTCACGCTGTCCGAACTCAAATTTTGTATCACAGAGGATAATACCGGCGGATTCGGCGTGTTCACTCGCAGCTCTGAAAAGTGAAAAACTGGCTTCAATCAGTTCATCCGTCAGTTCGCTACCGACCTGATGACGCATCTCTTCGATAGAGATCGGTTCGTCGTGTTCTCCCTGTTCCGCTTTCGTTGTCGGTGTGAATAGGAGTTCAGGAAGCCGTTCGGATTCGCGCAGTCCGCCGGGGAGTTTCTGTCCACAGATTTCACCTGTCTTCTGGTACGAGGACCAACCGGAACCGGCGAGATAACAGCGAACAACGCATTCAACGTCAACGCGATCGGCTTTTTGGACGAGCATGGAGCGTCCGTCCAAGAGTTCGGCATCGGGCTGCAGGATGTCGGGATAATCTTCAACTTCAGTCGCGATGACGTGATTATCGGCAATGGATTCGGTGTGTTTGAACCAAAATTTGGATAGACCGGTTAAGACACGTCCTTTGTCTGGAATACCGTTCGGTAAGACGACATCAAAGGCGGATATACGATCTGTGGATATAATTAGGAGTTCATCGCCGAGGTCATAGAGATCCCGGACTTTACCACGATGGAGCGGTGTTAAGTTGGTTAATTGTGTAGATGTGATAACGTCTTGAGACATATTTTTCTCCTTTAGTAGCCGTCAGCCTACGGCTGTCAGCCATTAGTCGTTAACAGTGAGTCGTTAATTTGCAGTTTTCTTCTATTTTTTTAATAGATTTTGTAGTGCAATGGCAGTCTTATTTGCCGTATCAATTTGGAGTGCCTTCGTTATTTCTGCAGTTGCGGGTTGGTGTTCATCAAGATAATAGTAGCATGCTGCTTTCAACGCATAGAGATCGGCTTTGGATTGATAATCGTGCCGAAAGAGATATTGTGCGTCCGCTTGTAGCGCGTTGTCAATCGCTCGGATCGCAGACCTGAAATCGTTGGTCTCTTTGTTCCGCAAATAGAGTACCGTCGCTAATCCGACCCACGCGTCTGCGTTCGAGTTGTCATGTTGGATAGCGTTCTGGAACGCTTCTTGTGCTAACGGAGCATTCAACGAAAGGCTGAGATGACTCCATCCGATCCCGTTGTGTGCGTCTGCATGCGTTTCGTCAAAGTTGACGGCACGCTCAAAACTCAACAGTGCTTGTGCATAGTCGCCCGACGAATAGAAACGCCACCCCTGTTCCGCGTAATTGACTGCGCCCGATGTATCCGGTTCGGAATCACTGGAACAGCCATTCAGCAGCAATAAACAAGCGGTGATAAAGGTTATATGGACAACGGAAAGTACCGTTTTGAACTTAACACGACGCATGACGTATCTTCCTATACACAACATTATCAAGAATCCTATTTTATTCGGATTTGAGCATCGATAAGAGTGGACTTCGGAGTGCAATTGCAACTGCAACTGCATTTGCAATTATACCGAAAACGAAGATCAAAAGCAAGGTAATTGTGAGGGATACCCACGGAAAAGAGGGGAGGTGTCCTTGCGAACCGAGGATCGCCACAAGTCCGGCGACAATTCCGATAACCATACCGACAGCGAGTAGGAAGCAGCTTTCGAGGAACAACATCCGCGAGAGCAGCTGCCGTCGGAAACCGAAAGCACGTAGCGTCGCTAACTCACCGCGACGTTCGATAATATTTCTGAACAGGACGAGTGCTAATCCGAAGGTCCCGAGGAGTACGCCTAAACCGCCGAGGCTCTGAAAAGTTGAGATATAGGTATTCTCGACTGCCCGATAACTTGCCAGCCGATCGGATGCCGATGTGAGATCGAAGCCGTAATCAACCAACGTCTTTTCGAGGATTTGTGCCGTCTCTTCTCGCAGCTCGGGTGGTGTTTTGATGAGGAAAAACTGATACCCGCTCCGGCTCGGAAAGTATTTGATGAAATTGGATTCCGAGAGGATCAATTGACTCTGGAAGAGGCTGTCCGAAACTGTTTCGAGCTCAAGTCTGAGCGGTTTACCGAACTCATCTTGAACGATATAATCGTCCTCTGGGTTGTGATGTAAAATCCAACGGAGTGAGTTTTCATCACCGATAGCGGGAGCTCTGCCGTTTTCAGGTTGCCCCAGCCTTAATTGATCCCAAGGGGTTTTATCTAACAAGGCATCGGGTGCCCCCAAAATTTGCGGTTTCTGCGGTTGGTAGAGGTTCAGGCAACTGACATCCTCACCCGGTAGCACCCGGAACGGAAATATTTCCGATGCGTTCAGAAGTTCGGAATCCTTGTCGGAAAAACCGAGTTCAAACCTGCCATCTGATATGTTCAGGTTGTGGTGCAGCGGCAGCGCGGATTCAGCAACAAAGGCATACTCGGATTCAGGGGTTGCGTCGTGCCGATTCGCACCAACTGCGACGATGATACAACACGCCAAGCTGATCGTTGTAACACAAGTTTTACTCCGCCCTGGTTGGCGTGCCGCGTTTTTGAAGGCAAATCGCATTCGGGTCAATTTGTCTGGCACATTCTGTGAGCTGAGCCATCTATCAAAGATCAACCAACCTATACCAAGAATTGAGAGGGTTAACATTAAGAATTGAAAAATAGGATGCTCAAACCATCCTGTAACTGTCGTAACTATATCATGAATCCATGGGAAAAAAGTAAAAGGGGAAATCACCACACCTATACCCATCCCGATACTGCCGAAAAGCATGAACGATTTCATGTACTGAGGTGCAAGGTTCGGGCGGGGTCCAATACGGAAACCTTTTCGGAAAGAAAATATTACAACGGCGGCTATCACAACAAGTACAACGATTCCGCTCCAACCATCAGTAAAGAAGGTACGCCCGGCAAAGATACCGAACCAAATTCCGAGGCTTAAGCCAACTATTCTTGCTGCCCAACGACTCGGGATATTTGCCTCTTGAGATTTCGGTTTGACCTTGGCTTCATCAAAATCTGTGACACCGGCGAGGAGCGATGCGGTTGCAGCACGTCCTACCTTCGCGACGGTCCCGCGGATTGTATTCATGATGACTAACAACGTTACCAATACGCCAATGAGTAAGCTCCAGGAACTCACATAAAATCCTATAAACGGCGTGCCGATAGCAGGCAGCCACCACGTCTGTAGACCGAATATCATCAACTGTGCGTAACCTATCGCGAGTAGACATCCCAATAGACTCCCGAAACCAGCGATAGCCGCACCTTCCTTAAGGAAGCGACGGCGAATTTTAACAAGCGGGTAACCGACAGCCTGCAAAAGACCAATCTCGCGCGACCGCTGTTCAACCCCGATACGAAAAAACATTTCAACAAGCCACGCTGCACCGAGAATAATAAAGATACTGAGACTGCTGAAAAGCATTCCGAAATCCGTAGCCCCCTTCGACGCTTGAAGACCGTCTGATCGCGGTGATAGAAACTGAAAACCGACCTGTTCCGGCTGAATTCTTTTTAGGAATTCGGTTTCAAAAAGCGTCCGTGTCGCCTGAATATCTGTGTCCGGTGCGGTTCCGAGCCGAATCGTAGTGAGATCACCGAACCGATTTTGCCAGAGCCGTCTGCCAATCTCCAACGGAATAAATGCTTTCGGTGTGGCTTTGTATTCGTCCCAATACGCTTCGTCTTCCGCACGCACCAGCGTGTAATCAATCGGGAAAGGCGATTCCCAGTCGGACATATCGGCGGTGTCGTGGATCCCCGGAAATTCGGGGATGAGATCTCTATCTGCTGTGATACCTTCAATCGGTAGAATCCCTTTGAGGCGGAAAACAACCGTTTCGGTAATATATTCTTCTTCTGTACTTACGCTGTAATAGGTTATCGCTATTCTTTCCCCGACTTTGGCTCCAATGTCATCTGCAGCCCATCTATTGAGGACAATGTCCCCACCTTGGCGTGAGCGTTTGAGTAGTAATCCGAGAGCAGCACTGGCTTCTTTGAATTCCGCAAGTTGTTTCCGACTGGTTTCAGTAGTTCCCAATTCTGGTCTCTCTTTTCCCAGTCTACTGTATTCTTTTTCTACCCTACGTAATTCTGATATATCACTATCCGTTAATAATATTTGCTCCTGAGATTGTTGATATGCTTGTTGATCTGCCTCTGTCGTATGTGTATCAAGGAGTTGAGCAAATTCGCCTTCATCTGTCGGGAGTGCAACAATTGTAGAATAGGGTATCGTTTTATCGTTTGCTGTGATTGTATTCGCAAGATAGGTGAGCGTCGGGATCGTCGGGATACGGTTTTCAGATGCAACCGTTAGTGCGGTTTCAGAGAGTATCGATTTAAGAAGGTACTGATGACTCTGGATGTCGAAATGGTTCTCGTCCGTTTTAATATTTAAGTCGAGTGTGTTTAACGTTAGCGCGAGATCATCAACCGAAAGTGCATTCGTGTCCGCTGTGAAAACAACGTTCACTTTTTCATCTTGTCCGAGTGCGTTTTGCAAGACAGGCAGCGATATGAAGGCGTTGAACGGTACGCTCTGATTCGCTTGTAGACTGAACCTCCCAAAATTTTCGGTGGGAATTATATCGCTGATAACCATTCGGCGGCTCTGGATAGCCTTGGCTGCGTCGCGTTCACCGAGAAGGAACTCTGGATGGATGTCGGCGGTTTGCGACATATTCACCAGAAGCGTATCACCGACTTGGACGTTCAATTCGTTCTGGAGTGCTTCGTTAATGACAATCGCGTTGAAAGGTTGTCCTTCGGGTTTATTCAGGTTCGGTGCTTCTGCTTCCCAGAATGTAAAGAAGTTATCCGTTATGCCGAGGATATTCACCTTGGATGCCCGAGCCTGCGTTTGCGAGACAACGATGGTACCGTTGAGTAGAATGGTGGGAACCTTGTTCTCACGATTCAGCAAATCTGGTTGAAAAAAGTGGTCGGCAAGGAGGGCATGCTGGATTGTTCCGAGTCGGTCCGTAGTAAGATGACGTAGGCTGCCACGTACAGAATCGCCGACGACCAAAGCACCCGCGAGAACACCCGTTGCTACGGCAGTGCAAAGTGCGACGATAACATGTATCTGCCAAAAGTGTTTAAGCGAGTTCCAAGAGAATTTGGGCATAATCTTTCTTCATGTCCGTTCAAGGTGTTAGGTATCTCTTTCGACGGTGCAAGTACCGTCCACCAATTGCAGATGTCGGTCAAAGCGCGAGGTGAGTGCGAGGTTATGTGTCACTACAATTAATATAGTCTTCTCCGTCCGATGCAACTCAAAGAGCAAATTGGCGACGGTCTCAGTTGTAGCAGTGTCGAGATTGCCTGTCGGTTCATCGCAAAGGAGGATGTCCGGTTGATTGATAAGTGCGCGTGCGATCGCGACGCGTTGCCTTTCGCCGCCTGAAAGTTCAGCAGGTCGGTGGGATTGACGATCTGTGAGTCCGACGCGTTTTAGGAGTTGAGTCGCGCGTTCGGTCGCGTCGGTTCTCTGCTTGAAGGCAAGCGTCGGAATCAGGACGTTCTCAAGCACGGAATATTGCGGTAGCAGATGGTGTTCCTGAAACACAAATCCGATGACGGAATTGCGGTAAGCGGCAAGTTCAGGTTCAGAGAGGGTGAACGGATTCGTATTGTTAATCTCTACGATTCCATTTGACGGTTCTTCTAATGTGCCGATGATGTGTAGGAGCGTACTCTTACCGGAACCGGAGGGCCCCGTGATAACGACGGATGTGCCGCCTGTGAGACTGAACGAAACGTTCTGCAGTACTTTGACGGCTCCGAAGTCTTTGAATAAGTGAGATATTTTAAGCGAAGATGTCGCAGCGCGGGGTTGTTGCATGGTTATTATAGCCTACCGAAATGCGAAAATTGTAACACTGGATTTATGATGGACAGGATATCTGATCTGCAATAAAATCAGGGATCGGAATCGCACGTAGTTTCTCACCCGGGTTGGTTATACAACAGACCGTTGTGACCTCGCCGCGTGCGATATCTTCTCCCTGAAGTGTAAAGTGAAATTGGTATGTGAGCGACTTCGTTCCTTTCCTTGAGACCCAGAGATGGATGTCCACCTCATCTTCAAATCGGAGCGGACTTAAATACTGACAGGAAACCGAAAGCCGTGGCCAACCGATTTTATTACCGTTCCATTCCGTGGCGACACTCGTGCCTAAACTCCGTAAGAATTCGTGTTCCGCGGTCTCCATAAAGATAAAAAACCGTGTGAAATGGACGATCCCTGCCATATCGGTATCCGCGAATTCGATTTTACGTCTGGTTCGGTACTCGGTTTGCATTCTTTGTGACTCTGTTTCGGTGAGAGTGGCATGCTTCTGAAACTCAATTACTGAGCAGCGGTTGGCAACTACATCTTCGGATATTCTGGGACATCTTCATAGCGGCTCCATGTCTCCGCATAGATTCTCCAGTGTCCATCGGTAGGGTCAATCATCAGATTCAGTCTTTTGGTACCGTAGTCCGAATATGCGGGGCGCGTGCCGCTGGCTGGGGTGCCGGTAAATTTCTGTAGGAACGTGACATCGGCGACCGCGCGGTCTCCATTGACTTGTAAGTTAGAGATACCAACTTGGATGTCGCTATACACACTGTTCAACCTTTTCATACTGTTACGAAGTTGCTTTTTGTTGAGATAGATCGGTGTCTCTTTACCATCACGAACAGTGACCCGGGTGATTAAGGCTTCGTCAGAATAGATGGACATATAGGTATTCAGGTCCTTCCCTTCCCACGCGGCTTGCCATTTCCCCAAGATTTGTCGCGCTTTGAGCTGCGTGTCAACCGGTGCATTCCCAGTAAAGGTGCCGCCGGATTCATCGCCGGAAACGGTGTTCGCCCCGGACGGTTGTTGTGTTTGTTCAAGTACGATAGCACCCGATATTTCACCAACTTGATCGTTAATAAGTTTCCATTTTCGCCTGAAAAACCCTTTTTTCTCAATCGTGAGTGTCCGTTTATGCGTTTCAACGATGTCGCCGTTGTTCTGTAAAGTTACACGAATACCGTCAACGATATGTCGGTTCCGGTGCGTCGGTACGGGACTGTAAATTGCACCTTGTAGGTCAATGATATGTGCTTGTGACATCAATCCGAGGGCGCGCCGAAAGCTTGATGTCCGTTTCTTCCGGGCAGATTTATCCCACAGGTCGGTATATGCCGTCGAATCCTGTCTTTCTAACGCGCTTTTCCAAGCGAGGACATGCGGTGCAACCGGACTGTTCGGTGGGTCGGCAGGATTCGGTTGTTGGGTTATCGTATCAGGGTCCAACGTAGCAATATAATCTTCACCGACGATTTCGTCTTGAACAATTTTCCACCGTTGCTGCACAATCCCTTTCTTCTCAATCACAAGATTCCGTAACTGTTGTTGTGCGCCATCAGGTAAGTGAGCCGTCACGGGTATCCCTTCAATCCGATAACGGTTGGGATAGCGAGGAATTTGATACGGTGGGTTGCCGCCTTCAAGGTTCACATCAAGTTGTATATTCTCTCTTAGGAGTTTCGCTGTATTCGGATAGCCTTTATCTGGTCGTAATCGTTCGCTTTTTAACCAAAGGGCATCATACCGTTTGATATCCTTGGATTCAAGTGAGCTCTTCCACTTCGCTAAAAAAGCTGTCGGTGTTTCACTCGAACTCATGAATATGAGTAGGAACACAACAAACGCGATAACGATTGCCGCGATAGCACCCCCCCATATTAGGTTTCGGGACATCGTCGATTTCGTAGGCGTATTTTGCTGCCAATTTTGTGCGTCGTTCACAATGTAACCTCCGCTCATAGTTAGGACTTACGTAATTTTTTGATGCGTCCTTATCGTTGACGAGATTCGGGAATCACACCAGCAGACGTTTGCGTAAGTCCAAATCGAGATAAGTGCTTACAAGTTTGGCACTCTCTCAAAAATTTTCCAGATTTCGTGATGGACCTTCCAACTGTTCCCCACTTGATGCATCCAGATTTCGCGGATCCAAATATCGTAGAGGGCGGTATCGTTTTCATCAGCGGCTGGATGTACCAATCGACGCAGTTGCAGGATACCGATGACACTTTCGCTTTCAACTTCGGTGTCAAATTTTACTTTCGTCCACGTGTGTGTGCTCAGTTGTCGAAGGTCTGATTCGAGTTGTTTTCTGTCTATTTTACTGCGATTTTCCTTGCTCTCAAGAACCACGACTTTATCGGCAACGATATTGGGATCGTAATAGGCGAGATGCGTATTTAGGTTTCCTGTCTGCCAGTTACTCTCCCAATTGTTGAGCGCTGTTTTGCCGGCTGCAATCTGTTGTGTAGAGAGTGAAGTGCGTCCGGTTTTCGGTGGTGAAAGTGCGGGTTGGCTGGCGACGTACGCCCGGGAGGCTTCTGCTTGCTTGGCGGTAAATTCAGCGTGTTTCGCTGCGACATCTTTCTTCTCCGCTTGTGTAAGTTTCTGCGTATAGATTTCTGCTTGTTCGCGCATCTGTTTTCTGAGGGATTCTGACTCAGCGATCGCTGCCCGTTTCTGGTACCCCTCTTCTTTTGCGATCTTGTCAGCAACTTCCAATTTATGACGGAGTTTGGAAAGTTCAGTGCCGTAGTTCCGGATTTCTTCTTCCGCGCGGCGTGCCCGTACTTGTGTATCATCTAAGGTTTTCGAGAGTTCGCTGATCTGTTTTCCGAAGGCTTTCCTTGTATTGCCTAACTCGCTATTCTCTTTCTGAAGTTCTCGAATCCGATCTTGCAACTGTTTCGACTCGCGCCGAGCGTCTTGAACTTCAGATTCTTTCTGTGAAACCCTCTCTTCTAATGCCTTAAGTCTTTGATCAAGTTCCTTAACGCTCGCGTCCTTCCGAAGGATCGCTGCGTTGAGTTCCGAGCTTTTGGCAGCATTGATTGCGTTCCGATATGCGATTTTAGCATCGGCACTGGCTTGATGTGCGAGGCGGAGCGCGTCAACGCCCCTCTTTTCTGTCAATGCCTCCCTTGCGGCTTCAAGGTTCGCGTTAGCGGCTTGAAACGCTTCGGGTGCCAGCGATGCTGCGTCAACGCCTTGCGCTGCTGTGATGGCTGCTTCTGCTTCCGCGATCGCTGTGTCAACTACCGGTGCTTCAATCTTCCCGAGTTGTCCACCACAACCAGCAAAAGCGACAGAAATGAGAAGTAGCCAGACCATCAGTGTCCTATCTAATGTGAGGTTAGACCTCCGTTGTAAAGCAATAAACCGTTTCATTTTTTGTCTCCTTGTTCATTATTTTTTTATAATTAACAGGACTTACGCAATTTTGACTGCAGCCTATTCTATTAGATGAGATTTCTGGGAAAATCCAGCGTTTTAGTATCACAAACTAACAGTTTATGCTACGAAAGAGCAGCATGCGTAAGTCCTAATTAACCTAACGTCAATTTGACTTAAACATCTCGTCTGTATTAAATTCCGTTTTTCTTTTTAGTCCGCAGGGTCGGGTAAGCTCAAAGAAACACCCAAGCAAAACACCGCTACGGTTCCCGCCGCGCCGCGTGTACAAATAATTACAGGTTCTACTATAACTTTGAAAAACAGAGGCTTCACAGGATAATAAACCGAACTCCAATAGGTGAGCCCTTTTTCTATTTTTCAAACATTGACAAAGATAGGGTATGCGGTTGGGTGGTGGTTTTCGCCTGGGCGAGTGTGTTCTTGATGATTGATGCCCGCGATTTCCCGACCCCGTCAACCGCTTGGAGTTCATCACTGCAAACACCCTTAATTATTAAGATACCATGTCTAAAACCCGTATGTCAAGGTTAGGTTCAATTTTCAGTTCCTAAACACTGAAAACTACGAACTGATACCCACTCTCCCGAATTTTGTTTGACTTCACCAACAAATCGGTGTATAATAATGTACTGACATCTGTAAAAAACGCTTATATGTAGAAATCCTCTGATATACCAAACCAGGTCCTACTTATAATCTAACGAAATTTCGCGCAGTCATCGCGCATAAAAATACAGAAAAGGAAATCGTGAAGATTCCCCGTTTTCACACGCGAATTATGAAATTTAGCTTATTAGGTGTGTTTTTGACAACCGTTGTTTCATGCAACGGTGAACAATTGCCTAATGTAACGATAGAAACGCAAAAAGGCAACATTATTATAGAGCTTTACCCTGAAGCTGCCCCCGCTACTGTGGCGAATTTTGCTAAGCTGATAGAGGCAGAATTTTACGATGGTGTGACTTTTCACCGATATGTTCCCGGTTTTGTTATCCAAGGCGGCGACCCGAAAGGAACAGGGAGCGGTGGACCTGGATGGACAATCCGAGGTGAATTTCAAGACCCCACGCTTCGCGATAAGATGCCGCCACATGAAAAAGGGGTCGTTGCTATGGCACGGACACAGAACCCGGACTCAGCGGGAAGCCAGTTTTATATCTGTCTCACATCAGACCCGAGAAGTGTCGGACATCTGAACGGCAGCTACACCACATTCGGCAAAGTCATTGAAGGGATAGAGGTCGTAGAGGCACTCCGCGAACGTGATGTTATGACAAAAGTGACGATTAAGAACTACACGCCGTCAGAGTAATCATGCATCATAAAGCAGCGCCTGCGGATTTCTAAATCCGTAAGCGTCTACGGAGAAAAGGTCTAACAGTCCCCGAACTTACGCAACCCCTTTTGGAAGTGCGGTTTGCAGGCTGCGCTGCTTGTAATGCGTAAGTCCTATTTAGAAAGGACGGTCATATATATGGAAGAATGGAAACGTCTTGTCAGAGATACTGTCAATACCCCCGAAAAACTTGCTGCTGCCTTCGATGTTGACCTCGAAGAGATGCGGCGCATCCATAAAGAATTTCCGATCCGTATTAATCCATATTACCTCAGTCTCATAGAAGAGCCCGGCGACGCGATATGGAAGCAGGTCGTTCCCGATCCGAAGGAATTGATGAGTACCGGTGTAGAGGACCCACTCCACGAGGAGGACGATAGCGAGGTTCCAAACGTAACGCATCGCTACCCAGACCGTGCCCTCTTTTATGTCAACTATATGTGCCCTATCTACTGCCGTTTCTGTACGCGCAAACGGAAAGTCGGGGATCCGCATTCGATCTCCGAGGACAACGTTGAAAGGGGCCTCGCCTATATTCAGGCACACTCCGAAATCCGTGATGTCATCATCTCCGGTGGCGATCCACTGATGCTAACGGACAAAAAGATTGATAGGATTGTCGGTGGCTTACGAGCCATTAAGCATCTGGAGATCATCCGGATCGGTTCGCGCGTCCCCGTGACACTCCCACAACGTATTACACCGGAATTATGCGCTATCCTGAAACAGCATCACCCGTTTTATATCAATACGCATTTCAACCACCCGCGCGAGATTACACCTGAAACAGAAAAAGCGTGCGGTATGCTCGCAGATGCCGGTATACCCCTCGGTAACCAGACAGTCCTTCTCAAAGGCGTGAACGACGATCCCGATGTCATGGTAGAACTGATGAAGGGGTTACTGCGGATACGGGTCAAACCGTACTATATCTATCAAGCGGATCTCGTTGTCGGCACCGATCATTTTCGGACAGCGGTGAAGACCGGTTTAGAAATCGTTTCGGCGTTGCGTGGTCACATATCAGGACTCGGTGTGCCGCACTATGTCGTTGATGCGCCTGGTGGCGGTGGGAAAATAGCGTTGATTCCCGATCCTATTGTCGCTTTCGACGATGATGAAATCCAGCTCCGTAACTACGAAGGCAATGTTTACAGCTATCCAAGTACACCCTTCTTTGATGAGGACTGGTAGCCGTTTGCTAATAGCGTTATTTTGGGTGTATCAATGATGGGTAGCAACAGTTATTTCGCTTTGACTTCTTCCCAAGCGCGATCGTAGTGCCTTGTAAAATCTCCTGGATCTCTCAACCACTCCAGGGATTCCAACACCTCTTTCGGCGGGTAGATAAATTTATGTTCCCGTAGATTTTCTGGTAAGAATTCTTTCGCTGTCGGTACACAGGTGCCATATTTTGTGAACGCCGTAATTTTGGCGTTGACTTCGGGTCGGAGAAGATAGTCGATGAACTGCTCCGCGAGTGCTTTATGCGGTGCGGATTTCGGTATACAGACAGCATCAATAAACTGGCTCGATCCTTCCTTTGGGATGACGTACCGGATCGTCGGACGTGTTTCAATCGCACGGAACGCGTCGCCGCTCCAACAGTGCGCCATAACGATCTCTCCTGAGATGAGAAGTTCTTGCGCCTCGCTTTTATACTGTTTGACAAGCGGTTTCTGTTCAATGAGTTTCTCTTTCGCCGCCTTGATCTCCTCCGTATCGGTACTATTGAGGCTGTATCCGAGCAGTTTAAGTGCGACACCGATCGTCTCGCGCTGGTCGTCCAACATACTGAACTGGTTCTTGTACTGTTCGTCCCACAGCACTGCCCAACTATCCGGTGCTGGCGAAATAACAGCCGAGTCGTAAGCGATACCTGCCGTACCGAAGGTATACGGGATAGAATATTGGTTTTCAGGATCAAAGTATTTACCAAGGAACGACGGACTGATATTTTTGAAGTTGGGAATGTTGTCTCGGTTGAGTTCTTCTAACAGGTTCTGCTTGATTAGGATTGATACCATGTAGTCAGACGGCATGATGATGTCGTATCCTGTCGCGCCTGCCATCAACTTCGTGAGGAGGTCTTCATTGCTGGCAAAGGTGTCAACGAGGACGGTAACCCCGAACTCCTTTTCAAACCCGTCCCGGATGTCATCGCTGACATAACCGGACCATGTGAAAACGTTGAGTTGTTTCTTCTGTCCAATGCTATCACCGATGAAGAGTGCAAGGAATATAAGTACTAAGAGGATATATCTGCTGCGCATGGTTTCTCCGTTGGTATGTGTGCTGGGACGATTCTGTGGTAGAAAATGAAACCGTCCCGACTGCCGTTAAGATCAGGGCCATTTAGTTTTCGGTTCCAATCTTGATTTCGATTGATAAGTGTTAACGTTTGGACGCAAGATCGCGAGCACAGCTCGCTCCTACCCGGGAAGCATATTTATATAGATAAAGTAGATGTTTAAAACTAAATGGCCCTGCGTTAAGATATTGACAAGGTCTGCTATCCGTGTTAATCTAATGCTGTTGCTTATGCGTCAGATTTTTCGGTGGGTAATCCTTCGGCTTTCCAACCGCGAAAACCACCGGTGAGTACTGAAACGTTTTCGTAACCCATATTTTTTAAAGTGTGTGCAGAGAGTGTTGCCCGGGTGCCGCCGCCGCAGTATGTCACAATATGTGTGTCTGCCTCAGGTGCGACCTCGTCGATATCAAGTTCAATGTAGCCGCGCGGTAGTGAAACGGCATTTGGTAGATGTTCTTCGTCGTAGTCCGGCTCGTCCCGGACATCTAAAAGGATAATTGACGCTGTAGCCTCTGTGAGTTCATCAGGAGATATGTGTCCGACGTTTGCTCTCGCTTCATCAAGCAGTTGTTCAAGGGTTTTTAATGGCATATTTTTCCTCCAATTTTTTCTATTGACCATCTGGACGAACTTTGAACGGTGTTCAAAGTTCGGTTTCTGTCACACCTGTACCTGTGGATTAGATAAGACTTTTAGAACTATAACACAAGGCAAGTCGATATGTCAACTCATTTTTATTTGATTGAAGTCTGATGATAACGAAATTGATTCTATGGGAGGCGGAAAAATGGAATTGCTTAAAAAGTCGGTTCAATCTGTGCTTGAAAAAGATAGGATTGGGAGTCCGGTGTTCCTGCGCTGTGTCCTACAGGTGGCAGACGAAAGTTCGGATTTACTGGCATCGGTCGGTGTCGTGACAGCACTCGCAAATGAATGGATTCCCTCGTCACCGGTGCGTGTTTATGCCCAGGGGGACGTAGACAGTGCACAGGTGACGGTAATGGTTCACTATGTCGCAGGACAGATGGCACTCTTGAACGTCAATCGGGCTGATATTGAAACGGCTATTGACATCATGTTGGTCGGGAATAGAGGTGTCATCTATCACGAAACGCCAATCGGTAGACACTATCAAAACGCCATTCTACCGGAACTCGATGGGATTGGCGAATTAACAGCGGCTATCGCGCAATCGCTTGAAAGCGGTCAGCCTGTTGAATTGGAGGTCTAAACATGCAGCAAAATGGGAAATACGGTGTGCTTCTGCTCGGTGGACATCGTACGCATCAAGAGAATTACGCCTCGCTTTTTGCGGAAGACGCACGCTGCCGATTGATTGCGTTTGCCGATGAACTTGACGCGCCCCCCGAACGGGTTACACTGGCACGTTCACTGGCAGAATCGTTAAATCTACCCTTCATCCGTGATCTCGACGACGCTTTGGCACGTGAAGATGTCCATATCGTCAGCCTCTGTACGGAGGTGGAACGGCGTGGACGTGTCGGTACGAAATGTGCGGAAGCCGGAAAGCACGTCTATCTCGATAAGCCGATGGCACTGAATCCTGAAGATGCGAACAGCATTGTTGATGCGGTCTCAAAAAGCGGTGTACGAACCCAGATGTTCAGTAATATCCATAGTACTTGGGCACGGACGGTTCAAAGAGCATTGTCGAGTGGACGTATCGGCGAGCTTCAGGCAATCCATTGCGATGTACTTTTCTCTAAAGGGCATCCCGGAACCGCGCCTGTCGGTGAAAAAAGGGTCCAAAAACCTACGCTGGAACGCTACAGTTTCGTTGAGGCAAAACCTGAGATGTTCGATGTCGGGGTCTATGCGGTGTCTATGGTGAATTGGTTGACGCAGAAACGCGTGCAGCGCGTGTTTGGTGGAACAGCGAATTATTTTTTCCAAGAACATATTAACTGCGGTCTCGAAGATTTCGGTGCGTTGGTACTGACGTTAGAAGATGGTACGACAGCAACGATTACGAGCGGACGCTACGGCTGGCAGAGTCACGCACAAGGGGGTGTGCGGAAGGTACACCTCATCGGTACTGAAGGGAGCTTGACGTTTGATGCCTCAGCGAACCGTCTGGAAGTGTTTGCCGCTGAACCGGCGTTTGAACCGCCGACCCCGCATCGGCTTGATCCGATGGGGATGTGGAGTAGCACACAAGCGGAAATCGGGATGCGACCGAAACAGCAGTGGATAGATGTCGGCAGCGGAGACGATGGTCCCCGGGAATTCAGTGCGTTCATAGATTGTATTGAGAACGGTGTAGAGAGTGAGATGAACGCCGAATTTGCGGCACATTCTGTCGAAATCATCTGTGCAGGGTACCGTTCCGCTGCAAGTGGAGAGGTTATCACTCTGTAACAGATATTTCCGGACAGAAAATAATTTGGATTTTAGGCTCAAAGTATGATACACTAAAAGATAATCTATGAAACATGATTTCACCTCGGCATAGAAATGGATAGGACGTGTTCATACTAAAACGAAAGGCAATCAGCGCAGGAGAGCAAACGAATCTGTGGAGGTCATGGATTGGGAGTTAATAAAGATAAACCCAACAGATGGAAAACAGATATTGCTAAGTCTGTTGATTTTTATAACGACTGGTTTTTGCAATCTGCCCCGCAGGTTTTCAAGGAGACACGGTTACAAACCAGCGAACGGGTTGAACAAGTCCTGAAGTTGACAGTTAATCTCACACGTCTGAATTCTGAAGTTTTGCAGGAATCGCCAACTATTCTGCCTGTTCTGCGGATGGCGACATGTCCTCCAATAGCACGAGATAGATTAATAGGACTTGCTGGAGTTCCACGTAATCTTGTGAACACTATGGAGGAGGATAAGCGTATGCCTCCACGTATGAAGCCTGTACACCTTCAAGAAAACTTGGAGAAATTAGGAAAGTTATTTTTGAGTTAATTGACGCTGATATTTTCGTTTGGCTTGACCGAGGCGATAAGGGAAAAACAGAAGAAGTTCTTCGTGCTGCAACAATTATTGCCGATAGACTTTGTGGTGCTGAAGCGAATCCGATTCTTAGAAATGCTCAAGAGAAACGTCAGTTAACGTCTATCCAGCGTTGGCTCCAAGAACATGGTTACACGTTCGATAAAGGTGCTGGTAGTAGAAAATTTGACGAACTTTCTCCAGGCACATTTGTGTTTCATCTTAACGTCCCAGTACACCAAAGAACTACCAATAGGGAAATAAAAATGCCTATTGATGTTGTTGTTATGCCCCTTACAGCACAGTTAGGTGATTTTCCTCTGTTGATTGAGGCGAAATCAGCAGGCGATTTTACGAATACCAATAAACGACGGAAAGAAGAGGCAACCAAAGTTTCTCAATTGCGCAGCACCTATGGTGACAATATACGTTTCATACTTTTCTTATCCGGTTATTTCGACAGTAATTACCTCGAATATGAAGCGAATGAAGGCATAGACTGGGTCTGGGAACATCGTATTAATGACCTCGTAGAGTTTGGATTATAAAGTATGTCTGTAGACGAACGACTTTTAAAAATTCATCAAATCGAGTCAGAACGTTTAAAACTTCAGGCTCGGTTAGATATAAAAAAATCCCAAGAAGAACGCAATAAATTAGGTCAATTTGCGACTCCACCACAGTTAGCGATGGACATTATGGAGACATCAAAGGGCTTAATTGGGGCTTCTGAGCGAATTCGTTTTCTTGACCCAGCGTTTGGGACCGGGGCATTCTATTTTTCTTTTTTGAAATGTTTCTCGGATTTACATCTCAATTGGGCACGAGGCTATGAGATAGATCCTCACTGTGGAAACGAGACAGTCAAACTATGGAACAATACCGGACTTGACCTAAGAATCACTGATTTTACAAAATCTGAGCCACCAAGTATTGAACCAAATAGAGCCAACTTTCTAATTTGTAACCCCCCTTACTCCAGACACCATCATTTAGCCTCTGATGAGAAGTTAAGATTACAAAGACTCACCAACCAAATGACGGGTATAGAGATAAGTCAACTATCAGGTTTATATTGTTACTTCATACTTATTTCACATACTTGGTTGGCAGATGACGGCTTGGCGTGTTGGCTTGCACCAAGTGAATTCATGGATGTAAACTACGGTCAACAATTAAAGGAATACCTAACAACACACGTAACTTTGCTACGCATTCATCGCTTTTCACCTAAAGAATTACAGTTCGGAGACGCTCTTGTTTCCTCATCTGTAATTTGGTTGAAAAAGCGTAAACCATCAACGAATTGTGAAGTTGAATTTACTTATGGCGGCACGATAAAAGAACCAGAAAAACATTGTGTTTTGTCTATTGATTCACTGCGAAATATGAGAAAGTGGAATCGTCTGTCAAATGTTGCAAGAGTTTCTAATACTAATACAATCGGTAAATCTAACGGATCAAAACTATCGGACTTTTTTATTGTAAGGCGTGGTTTAGTGACAGGGGCAAACAAGTTTTTTATACTTTCTCCCGCCCAGATTTCTGAATATAACCTACCAACTGAGTTTCTAACACCAATATTACCGAGTTCTCGATACCTATCGTCCAATGAAATCCAGGCGGATGACGCAAAAAACCCTATCCTAAAACAACCTCTGTTTTTGCTGAATTGTTCTCTACCGGAGCACGCTATTCAATCTAACTATCCATCACTTTGGCAATATCTGCAACGGGGGACTCGGATTGGAATTCACGAGCGTTATCTCTGTCAGCATCGTTCACCATGGTACTCACAGGAGAAACGCAAGCCGAGTTTGTTTCTCTGCACATATATGGGACGGGAGTCTGTTAAAAACCCAAAACCTTTCCGTTTTATTTTATAGTGACCATTAGAATTAAA
>JAAXHL010000121.1 GCA_012270865.1 Candidatus Poribacteria bacterium
ATGCTTTAGCTTGGGGTAGTTGACTGATGTATTACCGAATTAATAAATTAATCTTCATGTAACCCCGCCTCCAGTCCTGTAGGTTGGGTTGAACGGATATCTACTAAAAATCGCGCATAGCACATAGTTTTCAAGGGAACAGAGAAATCTGAAATCACCACAAACCGAGTGAAACCCAACGCACTATGATACCGACACGGTTTGGGATGTTGGGTTTCGCTACACCTATCTACCCGAGCGGTTCATTGAAGAACGGAACGCTGTGTATAGCGAAAATGTGCTTGTGGTTTCACCGCTCAACCCAACCTACGTCTATATTTATATTTTATTTTTAACCTACGTTTAATTACCAAACTCACGTTATTATATAGAATCTCATAAATCTAATCTGTTTTGTCAATGCCAAGTAACGGGTTAATTGTCTCTATCAATTCTGCATCTATACGGGAGCGTTCTGCGGCGATGATGGTCTGAATCTGCTCAACTGCTTCTTGGACTGCGTTTTGTGGATTACGAACCCAATAATCGTAGTGTTTAATCTCAAGGATTTCGGATTTCGCAATAGCGAGACGTTTGTTGACTTCCGATTCCGTTTCCGTTTTCCTGCGACGGAGCCGCTTCTTCAGGACAGCAAACGATGGAGGGATGATAAAAATAAAAAGGCTACGCGCGGGTGACAAGTCTTGCGCTCGGATTTGCAAAGCACCCTGCACTTCGATTTCTAAAATAGTATCTTTTCCGGCTTCGCGCGCGGCGACGATTTCGGATTTGAGGGTACCGTAAAAGTTGCCACCGTATTCCGCCCATTCAAGAAAACTGCCTTGCGCAATGTGCCGTTCAAACTCTGATTTTGACCGGAAGTGGTAATCAACGCCGTCAACTTCATTCCGACGCGGCTTACGCGTTGTTACTGACACGGACTCTCGCAAGGTTTCATCTGCTTTGCAGAGCGCATCTATCACGGTGCTTTTTCCTGAGCCGGAGGGCCCAGAAATAACAATAACAAGGTCCGGTTTATAAAGAGGTGTCTTCGCCATTGGAAGCATTGCTCCCATAACGTCAATCTGCTGCTTCTGCCGCTTCGGCAAGTTCTACAAGCACGGGTGATTCAATGCGGATAGCGTCTTTAATGCAAACTTCTTCGCACAGCTTGCAACCGACACACTCCTTCGGTTTAACGAGTTCGCAGATACCGAAGAAGCTTTCGGCATGTTCACCGGTCTCTGGGTCCTTGAGTTCAAGACATTCCCAAGGACAGATATGGACACAGAAATCGCAGCCAGAGCAGAGTTCCTCGTAGATAACGGCAATTGGACGATGTGTTGGACGGCGGATGAACTTACACACTTCGCCAAACTGATCGCGGATTGCCTCGACGGGACAGACCATCCCGCACGCAGTACAATCGATGCATACGTCTGGATCAATAATGTGCAGCATGTTCCTATCGCCTGTGATCGCATTAACTGGGCAATTCGTTAAACACGCCGTGCATCCAATACATTCCTCGGTGATATAGTATGCCATAGTCCTTTTCCTGTTTTTTTATTCAATCTTTCTATTCGTCTAAACACATATATTTTAACACAAGCATTGTTAAGTTGTCAAGTGTATTTTTCTTGCGCTATTCGGTTGACATTTTCAAAGGTTCTCGGTATAATAGCAGCATCGAAATGAGATCATATTGCTTTCAAACCCTTATTATAAATAGGGCTTACGCAGCCCTAACTGCAGGCGGGGTTTGAAACCCCGCCTGCATCGCATATTGTTTTCAAACCCTTATTAGCATAAAAAGGACATGAGGTTTCTAATGGATTTAGGATTAAAAGATAAAGTCGTCGTCGTAACAGGGGCAAGCCGCGGTATCGGACGCGCCATCGCACACGGATTCGCTGAAGAAGGCGCGCGACTGAGCATCTGCGGAAGAACGCAAGACACACTCGAAAGTGTGACAAATGAACTGGCTACGAAAGGCGCGACCGTTCTCGCCAAACAGACAGATGTTACAGATACAGGACAAGTCGAGGCGTTTATCACAGAAACGGTGAAAAATTATGGCAGGATTGATGTTGTGGTGAACAACGTCGGGGGTAGCCGTTGGACCCCTCTGGAAGAAATTTCGGATACCGAGTGGCACGAAATCCTTGATCTGAACTTGGTATCTGCAGCGCGCGTCAACCGACGCGTAATCCCTCAGATGAAGAAACAGGGGGGTGGCACAATTCTCATGATAACCTCTATCTATGGCAGGGAAGGTGGCGGACATATTACATATAACGCCGCGAAAGCCGCCGAGATTAGCATGACGAAATCGTTGGCGAAGGAACTCGCACCGGACAATATCCGTGTCAATAGTGTTGCCCCCGGTTCAATCCTCTTCCCCGGTGGCGGTTGGGCACGCCGCATCGCGGCCGACCCAGAAGCGATGGACGCATTTGTGAAAAGCGAAATGCCGCTCGGTAGGTTCGGCAAACCTGAAGAAATCGCGAACGTCGTTGTCTTCCTTGCCTCGGAACGCGCAAGTCTTGTAACGGGTGCTTGTATGAACGTTGATGGCTGTCAATCGCGCTCAAACATCTAACAATATCCAGATATAGGCTTTAGGCTGGGGGAGCTGACAAAGTTGGCTCCCCTATCGTTATATGAGGCTGCCTACACCCTAATGTGAACCGCCCGAAATGAGCCTAAAGTTCTGGGAGCCTATACACCCCGCGTCGGACCTTTACAATTTCACCGTTCTCTACAAGGCGCGTGAGTTTTGTATTTATTGCTTTCGGGTGTCCTTTAATAGCCGCGGTGAGTTCGGGGGTCTTTTTCTCGCCGTCCGCAAGAAGAGACAGGATTTGCTCGCCGAGGGGCACTCGGATAATTTTACCACCCCTCAGTTTTTGCAACACTCGGTTCGCCTGCCTTGTAGAGCATCCCAGAACCGCTTCCACCTCTTGTCTGCTGGATTCAGCAGTTAGATTCTCCCGTTCTGTTTCAAAGCGTTGGCGTGTCTGTATCGTCTCGAAAAGTTTGTCTAAACCACCGGCAACCTCGAAATCTTCCCAGTCAAAAAGAACCGTTTCAGGTCTGTCGGTAATCTCAGGAATACGCAAACCTGTAAGCAACATAACTTTCTTGTTGGTCTCCAAATGGTCGAGCTGCGCCAACTCTATAATCTGTGTGAATATGTAGGCGACTGTTCTTCCATAGACGCTTTGGACGCGGCCGTCTTTGTAGCTATAGGAGTCAGGGTCCATTTCATAAGAAAGCGGTTCTTCGTCGTTCCCAAACAAAATCTGCGCACGATCTGAAATGGAGCGTGGTCTCGCTTCCGGCATGCCAACGATCCAGATGACTTCTGCTTCTTGAAAAGCAGTTTCCAAGCCTTCGCCTTTGATCCGTCGGAAAGATGTCAAAAAACGGACGTTCTCATTTTTCTCGATATTCTTCAGCTGCCCGATTGTCTGAATATGGGTTATAATTCCATGCTTAGTATTCGGATCTCTTTCGATTTCGGCTTGGATTCCCAAAAAAATGCGCTGCCCTGTTTCAGACATCCCGAGAACATCCCAGGTATTGCTGTGGTCTAAAATGGTCTTCCGGGGATAGATACCGGTGCGAATCTGAAAAACACGGTTTCCAGGCACCCATGCCCTCGGTTCGGAGGCAAGGATTTCAGTTTCCGTATCCAAGAACGTCCGACGTAG
The DNA here is from genome assembly GCA_012270865.1 of Candidatus Poribacteria bacterium. GTDB lineage: Bacteria > Poribacteria > WGA-4E > WGA-4E > WGA-3G > WGA-3G. Next base: position 3,696 of record JAAXHL010000121.1, read on the forward strand.
ATGCTCACCGTCGAGTGCCGAGGAGGTGACCAAAACGGACCTGACGCTTCGGTGGAGTATCGGCGGCACCCAGAATCGGATCCCTTCATCCTCCCAGCGCATCGGCGCATCAGCACCCCGCTTATAATGCGCAAAGAAACGCTTGAGCTGATGCCAAAACGTCCAGTTTGGATCCGAACAAACCGTTGGGAATTCCGAAATGCTTTCAACAGTCGATGCATCCAAGAGGTCTAACCGGACGGCATCCGATAGCGACATCGGAGTTTTCATGTTTTCCCCAACAACAAAAGTGTGGACCCGCAAAAAGGGCAACCCTTCTGCCGCAAGTCTATCCGCAGCCGCAGCGTCCAAAGGAATATAAGCAGAGACCCCTCGATCAAACTCGATCGTAAAACGTGCTAACGCTTGCCCAGTGTCTGGAGCAACAGTCCCGCGTGCGACAACCCTGCCCGGAACATTGACGTGGCACATCTGTTCAATGAGTTCGTCTTCCAACCCTTCAAACATCTGTATGACGCTTTGGAGACGTTTCATGGCATCAGCATGCGATTTATCTCTGATTTCTAACGCATTCAGTAGAATTGTAGCAAAGTTTCCTAAGGCACTGCCTTGATAGTTGACAATCCACTCCTCCAATGTGGTTCTTGACAATTCGCATTCAAGAAACAGTTGATTTTCTCTCGTGACATTGATGATACAAAGCGGCGATGTTCCATCTTGCCCTTCAAGAAGGTGTTCCACTATTTTGCCGTACTGTGGATCCACAAACAGTCGGTGATCCTTGAGGGTTTGTACTTGGGTCGTTTGTAATGTAGAGTGTTGCGATAAATAGCCGCGCGCCTGACATGCTGTGTAAACGGGACACTGCGGACAGATAATTTCGCTCGGATTCCCACCCTTTTTCTCAAGTGCCTCGCACCGCTCGGGGTCCTCACAGACGTTTCCATGTTCAAAAGGAGTTGCCATGCGCTCCTCAATCGGAATATCTTTCACCTGATCCCATAGATACATCCGCTCCCGCCAGGGTGTAACAGATGCTACATTTCGATTTTGAAGAAATTCTTCTGCTGCTATTCCAAACCCAACATTTGGCGCACTGTTAACCAACAGTGATTCCACTTCATAGTTTGCCGCTGTGTCTGTCTGCGGAATCAGTCCGACCACGCGGACCCCCCTATCGACAGCGCGTTGCACCTGAACGCTAATTGCTTCTTGTGTTTCACAAACCGTTTCGGTAGGTTCCGACTTGTGTAGCACCGGAGAAGGACGTTTTATTCCCAATGGACTGAGTTTCGTTTCCCGCGCCGCGATTACCTTATCGTCTATAGGCAGACCCGTCACAGGGATCGGCGGTAGGATGCCAGTATCTTTCCAGACATCTGTTATCAGCGTTGCCGCCATAGGCAGCTCAGTTTCGGGTGTAGATGCGCATATCCAAACGTTCCCCTCGCTCTCCCACAATGATACCTCTGTGTCGGCTCCCCCTTGTCGGCTCCAATGGTGAATGCCATCCACTTGTCTGACATAAGAAAACCCGCGCTTGAAAAACGCCTCTTTCGCGAGGTCAAGTTTATCCGAGCCAAGAGAGTATGGCGCGTCAGGAATGCTTTCCTTGTACGGTAGGCTATGAGGAACAGGTTCATGGAGTTTCGCGCGAAGGGTGTCAATAGAGGCAAAGGGCACCTCTTTAGAAATCACCGGTGGGTCTAACAGATTTCCGAGTAAGATTTCATAACGCGCATCCCAGCAATTGTGTCCTTTTTCGCCGAAGATTTCAAGATACGCGTCCTGTTGGTGCGGATTCTCTGCTGTCGATGCCCCGCTACAAACATACAACCGTGCCTGCTTGGTGTTCGGGTGTAGGTATCCCGGTATCCTGCAAGAAAAACGCAGCCCACCAGACTTTGTCAGCGTCAACAACGGATTCACAACGGCACCAACGAGTGCTTGAACACAAGTAAGGACGGCATCCGGTGCAGCACTGATGGCTTGATATGTAAAGTCGATGTCGTGCCAGGGCGCACCATCACGGGCTGAGGGCGTACCCGTATACACGTGAATCCCCCACGACTTCTGCCAGCGGATGACATCCCAGTGTGTCACCTCTTGGCGTTTCGAGAACCGTTTGCCCCCAAAACCTCGCGGGGGACGGTCATTATCAGGTGCCTCTCCTATCGGCATAAAGGAGATACATGCCGCCTCCAAATCTTGAAGCAGCATCGGGTACCGGTGTGCACAATAGACCTTGAAATGGTAAGGAAGTCCTTTGTAAAGCAGCGGTGCTACGGTCGTCTTCCGTTGCTTAAGGGGCTGCGCGTGTCGTTGGTGGCAGCGGGCAATTATATCTTGCAATACATCGATTGTCATTGGCATATAACCTTAGCTACAGAGCGATTTAGTTTTCGATTTTTTTTTGTCCAGTTTTAGACACCCAGACCCGGTAGGTGCGGTTTCCTAACCGCACCGATTTGTTAAAAAAAGACGTGAAACCAACATTTTTTTTCTTAATGACCCTAACTTTATCTACAGTAAGGCGATTTTTCGATTAATTTCAATTCAAATTGACAAACGCGTTTGGGACAAATCTATCCTTAATATATTACCACAAATTTCGTTTTTCGGTCAAATTTTAAATTGATATAAAGTCAATGGTCATAAGGCTTTAAGCATAAGTTGGATTAAGACATATTTTTTAATTAAAATAAAAATATAAATATGTCCCAAACAACTTTTTGGACATTTACACCTACCAACCTTCCAGTCCACCCAAAAACCAAAACCGTCTGCTTAAATTCTAAAGTATTACGCGCTTTTTCAGCAGCATTAGCACTCTTCGTGAAAATAGTTCGCCTTTTACTCAAAATTCCGTATACTTTTAGTTATCTATGACGTTAATATATCTGTTTTAATAGAATTTGAAATTGTCTGTTATAACTATTGTTTACGACCCGTAGAGAACCGCCCCGAACCTGTTTACGAGATAAAAGGAAAACATCATGCAAAAAACGAAACTAAAAATCAATACAGAAGCAATAACGGAAGCCGGTTTTGAAACAGGAACGAGTTCCAAACCTCTATCATTAATGTTAATAGGTGGCATCCTCATCGCGCTTCTCAGCATAGTCGGTTGTTCCGAAACGTCTTATACAGGGTCAATGTTAACAGTCCCAGATGTTGACCGATATATTACGATAGGCGAAGATTCTGTCTGCCTCTTGGTTGGAGATGAATCCACCTGCCTAACATTTGTACCCGAAACGGACGACGAAAGTAGACCCATCATCCACGTCCAGCCAGAAAAAATCATTTATGTGTTCTATCGTGAAGGCGTACCAATTATACAAGCAGAAATAGTAACGGACACCACCGAGATTATGGAACAAGTAATGGCTCCAATAGAAGATAATCAACCGGTACAGGATACTGTTGAGACCTCCGTAGATGACAGCACACAGCAACCTGATGATGAAACGCAACAGTCGAATGATGATGACACACAACCCCCCGATGGAAATGGCAACGGCAACGGTAATGGCAA